>NZ_JABUAE010000010.1 GCF_013314535.1 Bacillus sp. Xin1
AAATTAGAGTGGCTTTCTTCTATGCATTTTGTAATTGTACCTCTTCACGTTCCATTACTTTTCGTAATACAATCATTTGCACCATTGTAAATATGTTACCTGTAACCCAGTACAACACAAGTCCTGATGGTGCGGCAAACCCCATAAATAAAATCATCACCGGCATCATAAACTGCTGCATTTTAAGCATTGGGACTTGCTCTCCTGCCGATGTATTTGACTGTATAATTTTCATTTGAATAAACGTAGTTAGTGCTGCAAGAATCGGTAAAATATAATACGGATCTGCATGTCCTAAGTTTACCCATAAAAACGAAGATGTACGAATCTCTTCCGTTCGGCTAATCGCATAGTACAATGCCGAGAAAATTGGCATTTGTATCAAAAGTGGTAAGCAACCAGCTAATGGATTCCAACCGCCTGTTTTCATTAGTTCTGACATTTCTTTTTGATATTGTTTTTGCTTTTCAATATCCTTGCTTACATCACCATGTTTTTCTTTCAATTTCTGCATCTCTGGCTGCATCTTTTTCATTTTCATTTGACTTCGATATTGCGAGATAGCTAATGGAATTATCGCTAAGCGAACCAAAAGCGTAATGATAATAATAGCAATCCCGAAGCTTTCGCCAGGTACATGATGAGCCACAAATTGAAGCATAAGTGAAATTGGATAAACGAAATAGTGATCCCAAATCCCGGTACTATTTGCATCAATTGGTGCCGTACTGCTACACCCAGATACAACAAAAACAAGTAATAATGATAAACTAACGAGCACAGCTCGGTATGATTTTAACATGTTCATTCCTCCAATGTTTCGTAATTAATTAGCGAAACATTGGTGTATACGGACCAACCTCGTCACTCTCTCCGCTTGATTCTTGTCTACGAACCGATCGAACCATTCCATATTTATAGAAGATGGAAAAAAGCGGAGTATTTCCTATATGTTCTTCACATGTATCAACAAATGCGAAAGCTCTTTGTCTACCGCTTGATGTTTGCTGCCGTACAAAGCGAGAAATATTAGCGAGAAAAAAGACTTCTAATAAACAAAGCGCTGTCGTTACAAACGTTATATATAGAATTGCATCTTGCAATAAAAATTCCATCGCTTCACATCCTTAATATGTTCATTCTAGCACATTCTCTAAACATTCTCTATTTCCTTTTATTTTCAAAAAAAGTTTTGCATATTCTCTCACAAAAATAATATAGAAAATCATTGTATTCGCTTTCTTTAGTATATTCACACATATAACTGAATAGGCTTGATTTTTTAGAAATTTATAAAATTTTTGCATTATAATAAAACTATTGCCAGTTTTTGAAAAAAGCATTATTCTCTTCTTGTAATCAAAAATGAATATGGAGATGAAACATACTATGGGTCAATTAGGAGACGCCGATTACGTTCCCGACACTGCCTTTTTATCCTTCCCAGCAGCTAGAACATTTCATTTAGAATTTATAATACAGTTGATTGTTATTTTTATAGCTTCCATTTTGTATGCTATTTCAATGAACATGTTTTTTATCCCGCATAATATGATTAGCGGTGGTTTCGCTGGTGTGGGGATGATTATCGGTTATTTAATGCACTATAATATCGGCGCACTTATCTTTTTACTAAACATCCCGCTTCTCATTTTAAGTCACTTTTACTTAGGAAAGAAGACAACCTTTTTAACAGCTTATTTCGTGGCAGTATCATCACTTGCCATGAATATCATCCCAGTGCATCAAGTATCAGATGATATTTTACTTTCTTCTGTATTTGGTGGTGTTATCTGTGGTGCAGCCTCAGGGATTATATTCCGATTTGCATCTTCGACTGGTGGATTTGATATTGTTGGATTGATTGTAGCGAAATATAAAGACATTTCGATTGGCGCTATTATTTTCGGCTTCAACTTAATCTTACTTGTTGTCGCTGGCTTTATTTTCGGATGGGACATTACACTGTACACGTTAATTAGCCGTTTTGTTGTCAGCAAAGTAATCGATGCTGTCCATACAAAACACATTAAATTAACGATCATGACAATTACAGAAAAAGGCGAGGAAATTAAAAGCGCACTACTGCATCACGGCATACGTGGTGTGACGATGGTAGACGCTGTCGGCGGCTATACCAACCATAAGAAAAAAATGATTTACACCGTCGTAACCCGTTACGAATTAGGAGAAATGAAACGCATTATTCGTCAGGTAGACAATCATGCATTTATGAATATTACAGAAACCGTTGAAATCGTTGGACGTTTCAAACGTATATAAGAAAGCGCAAGGAACTAAAATTCCTTGCGCTTTTACTTTTACACTTATTACAAAATCAGATAATTCTATTATTCTCTCGTTAAATATGTTATAATACAATAAGACTTACAAAAAAGAATGTATAGACTTGGGAGTTTCTCTTACTTTTATAAGCAAAAAGAAACGAGAAGTCGGGTATATCTCAATGCAAGTTTACGTAATAACTAATTATTATCACATCATACAAGAAACGGTTTAAAAAAAGCCGATCATCTTAGTTATTCTTCTTTAATCTTTTTATTAAAAAAGATACGTACAACTAACACTCACTTCTATTTATTATACCTACCTTTTTGACTTCCAAATCATCTTATTACATAAGGAGATGAACATATGAATCAAAATATACGCTATATAGTGGCTGTACTGTTTGCTATCATCGGTGGTACGATTTGCTTCTGGACAAACATTCAGCTTGGAGAACATATCGTTTTTAATGGAATCGAATCACTTGTAAGCGCTTCAATATTAGGTGGATACATTTTCTTCCTCTTTAATCCAGAAGAAAATGCTCAAAAAACAATGCTATTAACAATGATCGGAATCGTCGGGGGATGTATTTCCTACTCAATGACAAATTATACATTACCATTTCAATTAAGCTCAGCTTTCTTCCACGGTCTTTGGACTTGGTTTATTGCATTTTGCTTAGCAGATGTATTTAACCTATTGCAAGACCATGAAGAAGAGAATGGCCGCGGAGTCGAAAGTAATTCTTAATAAAAAAGAGGCTGGGAGATAAATCTTCCAGTCTCTTTTTTATTTCAATCTGTATACCCCAGTATGTATTTACTGAGATATATCGGCGATTCGACACAACATATCGACCGTTCGCCAAAGTTTGACACGCCGTCACTCCTCAGAGTCCCAGTAACTTCTCTCCAAACTGAACGATAAATACAATCATTAACACAATCGCTAACAGCTTCAGTGCTACATATGTCACTTTACAGAACACGTAAATGAGCAATAATAGTAAAATAAGCGTCAAAATACCCATATGTACTGCCTCCACAACGTTCTCTTCTTCCTGCTGAAGGAAGTCCTTTCATTCTACTCTCCCCCTTACATTTATGGAACCGAATAAAATTACATACAGAAAAAAGGATATCTCACCTGGCGTAAGATATCCTTAGATTACTAGTTTCTGTTGCAAAAGATGGAACCATTCTCGTTCTAGTTGTAAATAACCGGCTCCACTCTTTTCGGCATACTTCAGCTCACTTTCAGCCTTTTTCATATACGTATGAAAGGATTCCGCATCCTTCTCTAAATATTTTAAAATCGCGTGTGTGCGGTAATACCCATGCGGGTCCAATTTTGTTATAGCTTCCACGTGCTGCTTCATATTTTGTAAAGAAACATCATCCATATCATATAGCACTTTATATAGCATATACCAACTATGAAAACCACCAACAAAATATTTATTTTCTTTTGTAACAGGTATTTGTAAAACCTGTTCTAAGCAAGTGATTCCTGTCGCCATTCCTTTTCTATCACATCGTGAATAAAACGTAAGCATCAGATCACTCAGCATTTCTCTTACCTCTTCATCGCCCTTTATTTTTTCTTCACTTATTTCTACTAACTTTTCATCCCACTCTTTTGGTCGTTTGCAGCTCCACAACTCACTAGATACTTGAATACTATGTAAATGTTGCTTTGCCTTTTCATCACCTTTAATTAAGATTAAAAACTGTTTCCCATCACTAAGCATAATTCCCTTCATTGGAATCGCTGTAGCTAAAAAGATGGCTAAATGTAATACAGAAAAATATAAAAGAAATTGATAGTAACTCACCATATATATGTATCCTGACACAATACCGAAAACTAAACTTGTTATCGGTCCACCTAGCGTCATCCATGCCCACTTTTTTGAAAGGTTTGCTGTATATATAGACGGAGGTAATAACGTAGATAAGCCTCCAAAATACATCCACATTTTATTTTCCCTTATCCGTATTTTCTCGCCCTCTTTTTGAACAATAATAGGGCCTGCTACCATAAATTTAAACTTCAGACCGTTTAACAAACCAAAAATAACATGCCCTAGTTCATGAATGGCAAGAACAAGCACTAAAATAACCAGTGCTCCCCACAGTTCCAATAAGCCTTGTATTTTTTCCGGTCTAATCCATCCATATATAACTGAACAGGCAAAAGCAATCACTATAGAAAAAGCTGGCCTTTTCAAAATATCCACCGTTTTTCTCTCCTCTGTAATCTTTAACATTAATAAATCATTTTTTTATGCATTTCATACATGTATTTCCCAATATGTAATATCCAAACAAATGAAATGATACCGATTAGAAAGAAATCCGCTTCCCTTACAACTGTATAACCAATTGACAGAATCCATGCCCATGCAAGCACACCATTTGTAAATTGATATGCCTTGTAACCCGCTTCATGAACGATATGCTTTTGTCCCTCATCTGCATTTCTCGCCCACATTTCCATAGACTGTGAATATGTAACGGATTGTTCTGGGTATAACTTGTTATATCGATTCTTCATCATAAAGCCACTCCATATGACAAGAATCAAACATACAGTAGCTATAACAAAGTTTACAATTTCAAATAACACAGGAGTTCCGGCTGTAAATGATCGATAATACATAATGGCAGCACAACTCGCCCAAGACCACACAATAACTTCACTTATACGTAAATAAATGAGCATAGTTCCTAGTCTACGTCCTTGTATATTTTCTTCTTCATCACGTAACTTTGCTAATGTTCGCACATTCTTTCCAAACAAGAATAACCCCGCTGCACAAAACATAAACAGCGCAGCTATCGCGACATAAGAATCATCTTTAGTTGACCTAACATCAAAATAATGAACTAGTATGTATCCAACGATTGCCCCCACTAGCATAGACATTAAGAATTTTATAATAAAAAACATTGTACCTTTTACCCTATTCTCCATCTTCTTCCCCCTCAACTAACGTAAATATGTCCTCTACCGGCACCCCAAAAACTTGCGCAATCTTAAGCGACAAAACAATCGATGGCGCATAATCACCTCGCTCAATTAAGCTAATCGTCTGCCGCGATGAATCAATTGCTTTCCCTAACTCACCTTGTGACATTCGGTGCTTCGCCCGAAATTCTCTCACTCGATTTTGAAGCTTCATATGTAACCTCTTTTCCCTTCATTTAAATAAAATTGTAAATAATATCCTTATACTTGTCAATTATCATTGTCATTTCGACACTAATATATGTCAAAATCAACTATACATTCATATTAAGAAATTTTATATAATACATTTAAAATACATAATATACGAGGTGAAATATGGAGAAAAAGTCGATTTTTTCTTATCTTCGAACATTCTTGCCGCTGGAGCTGGAAAATAAAAAGAGACAGTGCCTATTAACACTGTCTCTTCCAAATTTCGACATAGAATGGATTCCATATTAATTTACACTTTGTACAAATACGCGTTTTAATTGCTTGCGGAAACGAACCCCTAACGCAATGGCTACAATGACAATCACTCCGAAAATAATTTTCCCGATGTGCTGTCCAAGTACTCCAAATATATCATGTAAGTTTCCACCTAACCAATAACCACCGATTAAGAAGAAAGATACCCAGAATAGAGCGCCAGAGTAGATCGTTATCGCAAAGCGACGGAACGGTAAATTAATAATCCCCGCAAAGTATCCAGTAAAGTGACGTACGCCTGGAATAAAGAAGCCGATGAAAATAAGAAAATATCCATATTTATCAAACCACATTCTCGTTAAATCAATCTTTTTCTGTGTTAAAAACACATATTTACCGTATTTTTGCACAAAAGGCATACCAAGTTTATTACCTAAAAAGTACTGAACTGTCATCCCAACACTTGTACCAATAAATGATAAAATAATTAAAAGTGATAATTGTAAGTCTCCATTATGCGCCAAGAAACCAGCGTACGCTAATGTTGGTTCTCCTGGAAACGGAAGTGCAATATATTCTAACAGCAATCCCACAAGGACTACATAATAACCGTATTGTTGAAATAATTCATGAATCCATTCCATGTCGATCTCTCCTTTTCTCTTTAATCTACAGCGTCTATCACGTACAAACTGTTACTATTATTGTATAAAAAAATTGTCGAAATAACTATCACAATAACTTACATTTAGATTACATTTTCGTAAGGTTAATACTAAAATAACCCATATTCATGCAAATTCCCCTAATATCTATTATATATTTGCAATTTTTTTCATTTCTCCTTTATTATATACGAAAAAATTACGTTTTTCTCTTATTTTCGTATAGTTTACTTCAAAAAATCTCATTTGTATTGAAAATATAAATGAGATTGCTATAAACTAGAATCATAATAACTAGCAATTGTTTTATTTCTTATTTTTCTATCACCAAACTCACACGCTTTTGTGAGTGGCGGAATTTTGTAGAGTTTTTACTCTGTTTCGTTCGCCCGTTGTCCTTCATTGGATAGCGGGCGTTTTTTATTTGAAAAAGGAGGCTTTTTATGGAGAAATTTAAGTTTTCGCTATTAGTTTTATTTGGCGCCTGCAGCTATGGCGTACTTTCGACAATTTTCAAGCTCGGCTTTATGAATGGTTTTTCTGCGCATGAGCTATTAGGTGGACAATATGTATTTGGCTGGGTTGGACTTTTATTACTCGTTCTTTTCTTTTCACGTCATAAAATCTCAAAAAAACAAGCATTTTCCCTATTGGCTGTCGGAACAACAATGAGTATGACCGGAATTTTCTATGCCATTTCTGTAGAAGAATTACCAGCATCTATTGCTGTTGTCTTACTCTTTCAATTTACATGGATTGGGGTAGTCATTGAAGCAATTGCAAACAAAACATTACCAAGTCGCGAAAAAGTGATCTCGATTATCATTTTATTTGCCGGAACATTACTTGCAGGTGGTGTGTTCGAAGGTCTTGGCCAAAACTTCTCTACAAAAGGCATTATTTTTGGACTATTAGCCGCTGTTTCTTTTTCCTTTTATATTTTTGCAAGCGGACGCGTTGCTACAAATGTACCACCGTATACGAAAAGCTTTCTGATGACAACCAGTGCTACGCTTATCGTTTGCTTAATTTTCCCGCCAACCTTCTTAACTGATGGTGCCTTGCAAGCTGGATTATGGAAATATGCATTCTTCCTTGGATTCTTCGGTGTTGTTGTACCGGTCATTTGTTTCTCCATTGGCGTACCAAAAGTAGGAATAGGACTTGGAACGATTTTAGGAGCAGTTGAATTACCAACAGCAATCATCGCTTCCATTACACTTGTTCATGAAGTCGTATCGCTATTACAATGGCTTGGTATCCTTTGTATATTAATCGGTATTTTCACACCGCAATTTCTTACTGTACGAAAAGAGAAGAAACGTAATATAGAACAAAGCGCCTAAAAAAAGAGCACATTGTGTGCTCTTTTTCATAGAGTGTTGAGAAACAAGATTCGGGAAACTCTTGTTTTTTGTCGTTATTTGCCAAAGCATTGATATCCTTTGTCGAATCGCTGATATATTGTGAGAAACGGTCGATATATTTAGGAAATCGCCGATAAAATTTCATTTACTATTTTGAGCCATCCAACTCTCGGCAGTTTGCTATATTTCTTCTTGTAGTTTTGTAACATTCCCCTTTCTACTTTAATGCCGCGTATAGCTTTTCTACCTCTTTTTCAATTTCTTTTAGATCAATTCTTTCAAACAATGGTTGCACATCACTCACCCGCTCTGGCAATGTACTTTCACATTTCCAACTCGTATTCGTAATCGATAGCATATTCCGCACTCTTTCACTAGAAAACGGTAAAAACGGCTCAAGTAACTGAGCAAGATTCACAATAAAATATACACAGGTGTAAATCGTCTTTTCACAAGCTGCAGGATCTTCTTCTCTTTGCTTCCAAGGCGCCTGCTCATCAAAATACTTATTCGCAAAGCGCACCGTTTCAAAAATTGTTTCCAACGCTACTTTAAAATGAGCCTGCTCAATTGCTTCTCCTACTTTTAGATATAATTCCTCTATTCTTTCTTTCAGTTCTACATTTACATTTCTCTTTGGTACTACACCGTCATAATACTTCTCAATGAATTTCAGTGTACGATTCACAAAATTCCCATATGCACCTAAAAGCTCACTGTTGTGACTATAAATAAATTCCCGCCAAGAAAAATCGGTATCACGATTTTCTGGTGCATTAGTCGTTAAGAAATAACGAATCGAATCTGGTTCGTACCGCTCTAATATATCTGGTACCCATACCGCCCAGTTTTTACTTGTCGATAATTTTCGTTTCTCGACTGTTAAATATTCATTGGAAACGATATGATGCGGAATGGCCTCTTCTCCGACTCCAAGCAATACAGCTGGCCAAATGATCGAATGAAATGGGATATTGTCCTTTCCATGCACATAATAAGTCTTTGCACTACGACTCCAAAACTCCCCGTCATCTTTGCCTGTTTCTTCAGCCCATCGTTTACTTGCTGAATAATAGCCTGACACTGCTTCAATCCATACATAGATTTTCTTATCCTCATATCCCTTAACTGGGATGGGTACTCCAATTGGTAAATCGCGTGATACCGCCCTGTCTTGCAATCCTTCTTGTAAGTAACGCTCTGTTAGTTGAACCGCATTATCACGCCATGCGCCTTCTTGTTTTGCAGCTGTTACTTCATCTTTCATCTGCTCCTGAAATTTATGCAATGCAAAGTAGAAATGCTCTGTTTCCTTCACCGCTGGGGTATTTCCACATAATTTACATTTCTTTTCTAATAAATCGAGCGGATCTAAAATTGCTGAGCATGCATCACATTGATCACCACGAGCTGGTTCATGACAATGTGGACAAATTCCTTCTACATATCGATCCGGCAAAAATTGTGTACATGTTTCGCAATATGCTTGTTCAACTGTTTTTTTATAAATGAATCCTTCTTCTAATAAACGTAAGAAAATCTTCTGTACCGTTTCATGATGGTGCTCTGTATCTGTACGTGTATAACAATCATACGTAAACCCAAGCTCCTTAAAACATCGCTGGAATTCTTCATGATAATGGTCTGCAATTTCTTTTGCGGTAACCCCTTCTTGTTTTGCCCGAATGGCAATTGGCGTTCCATTACAATCACTTCCTGATACGTAAAGAACTTTCTCTCCTTTTGCTCTATAGTAACGCGCTAAAATATCTCCTGGTAATAAACTCGCAACATGACCAAGATGTAACGATCCATTCGCATACGGCCAAGCTCCACCAATAAAAATGCTCATCTTCTATTCCTCCTTTAAAATATAAAAAGCCCCGCCCCTATCTTCAGAAAAGATAAGGGCGGGGCTGTATAAACAGTCGCGGTACCACCTTATTTCGTCAACTATTCACATAGCTGACCTCGTCAAGTACGGAGCAATACTCATGCTCTTATACTGTGGTTTTGATAACGAGAACCAACTCTCGTCGCCGCCTACTATTATCATTTGATAAGTTCGGGACGCAGCTCAAAGGCCATTTTTCAAATGAATATTCTTGCTTCTTCTCAGCTTCCAAAGCTCTCTGGAAAGAATGGTTTCATTCTACTTTTCCTTTTCAATGCTTTTCATATATAACACGTATTTTACGGATAAAATACAGAAAAATCAAATTTTTATTTTTAAAAATAGGAAATTCAAAATCCTTTCCGAATATCTATATGTTCAGAAAAGGAGTGATTTCATTGAATCAACAACAAGTAAGCGCCATAAATAAAAAAGGCTGGAGTGCAGCAGCTTATGAAGCGTGGACGAATCGGCACGGTACTCCAAAGGAATACGCAAAAAAACTTATGCAAGATCCTGCTCATGAAGTAGCCCACTACTTACCTTATATACAAAATCCACAAGGGAAACGAATCATCAATTTACTCGGCTCGAAAGGAAATAAAGCTGTAGCCCTCGCATTATTAGGAGCCGATGTAACCGTTGTAGATATTTCTGAGAGTAACGCAAAGTATGCAGATGAGCTAGCAGATGCTGCGAAGGTTTCGATTG
Source organism: Bacillus sp. Xin1 (assembly GCF_013314535.1). Lineage (GTDB taxonomy): Bacteria > Bacillota > Bacilli > Bacillales > Bacillaceae_G > Bacillus_A. Next base: position 10,371 of record NZ_JABUAE010000010.1, read on the forward strand.
AATATATTGTTTCAGATGTACTAGAAATAACACCTTCTCCATCATTCGATGTTGTATTACTAGAACTCGGTGTACTTCATTACTTTTTAGATCTCAAACCACTTTTCAAATTAATCTCAGGGCTTCTAAAAGACGGGGGTATTTTTATACTTCGTGACTATCATCCTCTTTATACAAAGTTATTAGCGATAGATGATCAAAAGTTTAAGGCAAGCGGAGATTATTTTTCTGAAGAAGTAATTGAAGATAACGTTGCTTATAGCATTCTACTAGATAAAGCGCAGCAAGAGCTACTGCCTAAAACGATGATTCGCCGCTGGACGTTAGGAGAAATTATTACAGAAGTCGCGGGGGCAAACCTATGCATCGAAAAGCTCATTGAAGAGCGAGGTCCACACCAACGATGGGTCTTCCCTTCTTCAGCCCCAGAAGGAATGGAAGAACGTATCCCAGAACTTTATACATTAATCGCAACGATATCATGCAAAAAAGGATCCCTTCACGGATAGGATCCTATTTGCATGCTTAACGCATATAAGTTGAGGTTGGAGATTACCATAATTCTGTAGAATAGGACACAAGGTATTTCAACATTTTGTCTCTGACTTACGCAGTCAAAAGGGGTATGACCAACATAACGAAGAGTGATATTTTATTTGATATTGATAATCGTTATCAACTAATTAGAAGTATACATGATGTATACTAAAAAGACAATAGGATTTTCACATTTTTCTTCTTAAAACTTTCGGTACATATACGCAATATGGCTCGCTCTCTAAATAATCACCGGTTATTGCATATGCTCTAGAACGAGAACCCCCACATATATAGCGGTATTCACACTTCCCACACTTCCCTTTATAGCCATCTGGATTACGTAATGCTTGAAAAATTGGGGAGTGACGATAAATATCCCGTAATTGTTTTTCTCTCACATTTCCAGTTTGAATTGGTAATAGCCCGCTTGGATACACATCGCCAATATGTGAAATAAAAACAAAACCGTTGCCATCATTCACGCCTTTTGGCGCTCGTCCTAAGCCATCAATTTTTCCGGTTAAGCCATTTTGAAGTGCATCTTCATAACACATTCTTTTCTTGCTTTGTACTTCCTTATTTTTTTGTTGCATCACAACGCGGCGGTAATGTTGGGCAGCTGTTGTCTTTATATCAAACGATGCCGTTTTACCTATTTCATATAATTTACGAAATACAAGTTCATGTTCTACTGGCGAAATCATATCATCTACATTTCCCCTTCCGGTTGGAACAAGGAAAAATACGCTCCATAGCACACCGCCTAATTTTTCAACAAGCGCTGCCATCTTCTCTATTTCATGAACATTGTACTTAGAAATAGTTGTATTCACTTGGACTGGAATCTGTAACTCATTTAAATATTGAATCGCATCCATCGTAAGCTGAAAAGACCCTGCCACGCCACGAAAACGGTCATGTGTCTCAGCTGTAGCACCATCGATACTAAAGGCCCATCGTGCAAGTCCAACCTCTTTTGCTTTTTGAATCGCCCTTTTCGTTACATTCGGAGTTGCACTCGGCGTCATCGAAACACGTAATCCTTTTTGCACTGCATAATCTGCTAACTCATAAATATCTTCTCTCATAAGCGGATCCCCGCCTGAAAAAACTAGCATTGGCTGATCCATTTCATATATTTCATCAATTAATCTTTTCCCTTCAAGGAAAGTTAGTTCCCTCGGGTCTCTCCTATACTGCGCTTCCGCTCGGCAATGCAGACATTTTAATTCACAAGCACGCGTTACTTCCCATATTACAATAAAAGGATTTTCATCATAATTCATTTTCCATCTCGCTCCTCCCTACATACTTATAATCAGTATAGGAAAGATTGTAAAAAAACACTGTGAGCTATTTCACTGCATCTTTATCTTATTTCCTTTATAATGAGAATGGATATCATTAATATTAGGAGTGTTGTGCATGTCGCAAGAATTCGAAGAGAAATTATATGCCAATTTAGAGGCTGTTATTGATCCTGAATTAGGTGTTGATATTATCAATCTTGGTTTAGTCTATGATGTGACAGCAGATGAAAATAATAATGCTGTTATTACAATGACAATGACTTCAATCGGTTGCCCAATGGCGGGACAAATCGTATCAGATGTCAAAAAAGTATTATCGACAAATGTACCAGAGGTAAATGAAATAGAGGTCAATGTAGTTTGGAATCCACCTTGGTCAAAAGAGCGTATGTCACGTATGGCGAAAATCGCACTAGGCATTCGCGATTAACATCACATAAACATAAAAAACTAAGAAGGATGTTTTCTATTTAAACATCCTTCTTAGTTTTTATCCCATAATAACCTAATAGGACCCACCTAAACTTCTTCGCATTTTCTTAAGTTTTGAGGTGGGGATACTACGGCTCGTTAATGCTGGATAAAAAAATCCCCTGTAGCTTTTACAGGGGGAAACAAGGTAGCTTATCCATTAAAGAACGATACACATACTATTCTTCTATTTTACACCAACTGCGTCATAAGCTTTCGTTACAGCTTGTACTTCTTTAGAATTTGTACCATATAAATCTGTCGCAGATTGAATTGCAGCTTGGCGCATCATTTTAAAGTTAGAGTTTGCAGTTAAATATTTGGAAAGAGCACGATAGTAAATTTTTTCTGTTGCTTCGCGGCCAACGCCATTTATTTTCACACCATAATGAGTGCCACCTTCAGACACTAAATATGCTGCCTTGTTATTAATACTACTGTTAATATGAACACCGCCATTATCAGCTGTTCCTTTATAACGTTTGTCGTAATGATCTGGATAGCCCTCAGTTGGTTTTAATGGGTTTTTAATAGAAGCAGGGTCACTCAAGGAACGTAGCGCATCTCCTGGTTTACCTGGTGTGTAAATATCTTCCCCAAGCTCCCAATCATCACGGTCTACCATCGCACCGAAAATATCAGATAGCGATTCGTTTAATGCACCAGACTCATCTTTATATACAAGATTTGCTGTATGCTCTGTTACAGCATGCGTTAACTCATGAGCAATAACATCTAAGCCTGCAGATAATGGAATAAATGTTTTTCCATCCCCATCTCCATACATCATTTGTATCCCGTTCCACGCAGCATTATTCCAACTTTCACCTACGTGAACAGTAGAAATTAACTTCGCACCTTGATTATCAAAAGAATTACGTTGGAATACCTTTTTATAATAGTCATATACTTTTCCTGCGTTTACATGCGCATCAACAGCAGCTTTATCTTCAAAGAACTTCGATTTACTTTCTATTTCTTCACCTGTATATCCAAGCCATTGTGAGAAGAGATTAAACCAGTTCTCATCCATATTTTGTGCATCAAACGTATGAACACCCTTTCCACGTTTGCCATCAAATAAATTAAATGCTCCCGTTTTTGCATCTTGAGCAATTTCAAATGATTCTCTCTGTCCTAACACGCCATATCCAAAACCAGTAATATGATCGATTGCGTTATATTTCTCAATCACATTTCCATTTGTTGCATCAACAAAGTAATGCCAGTAACCTGGAGCTGGTTTTGAAACAGATGCTTTTACAAGGTATGAAAGATAATATTGTCCATCCTTTTCATACACATATAAATCTTTTTTCACACCATCATATTGATTTACTTTGCCAATTTCTTTCTCAATATCAGCTTTCGCAATTTCTACCGCTTTCTCATCAGTAATGCTCGCTGCAGCCGGAATATTTTTATCTTCTAAATTCGGGATAACTTGCCCGAAGAACGCTTTTACATTATTGTCTTTATCGATTGCCACCGTTTGATCTGAACCATACACAGGAATATTATTATGTTTCTCAACTAACTTCACATGTGTTGTACCCGATTCTGCATCTTTTTCTTCCCCAACAATGTTAAAGTGTTTATCAATATTTCCTGCTAATTTAAACATGTCCTTCTTACTCTCTAAGTACTGAAATACTGTTTCTTTTTTATCTAATCCTTTTGGAGCTTTCCATTCCTCACCTATGTAAGCTGGTGTTTTAAATTCTTGGTGGTATTGCACTTTTTGTTCTTCCGCTTGTGTTTTTGTTGCTCCAAATGCCCCAAAACCTGCTGCGATAACGGATAAAGCTAATGCTGATGAAACGACTTGCTTTTTCAATCTAACACTCCCCATTCCCCAAAAATTTTTTGACACTCTTATACATTTCGGAAAAAGGGAAATATATCCTTTTAAAAAATATTGAGAAAGAATTTCCTCGCAATTTTCCCTAAAAAATTACACTTTTAGTATATTTAAAGAAATCTACATGTAAAAAGTCAAGTTAACATTGCATATTAACTTGACTCATACTTTATCCCGCACTAACGGGCAGTAATACTCCCACCTCAAAATTCAGTGTAAACAATGTCCAGCTCTAGCGGCTAGAATCTCCGGTCGTTTCGCTCCCTCGGACGAGGCAAAAAGCGCCTCTCTGTCGGGAGCTCCAACGTCCTGCGATTCTGAATGAGCCGCTTCCGCTTTTCTAAAAAAGTTAGGTGGGAGATAAACTGCCCGTAAAGGCCCGATTAGTGAGGGCTAATAATCAATGGGGGATGAGGAAACCCCCACTGATTAAAGTTTCACTTTATCTTTAAAAGGTGGTGAGATAATGTTACCGCAAATAATTATGTATTCCTTCTGTCCGATAACATTATTAGCGACTTTCTTCCTGTTCATCAAACTACAGCACAAAACAATCACATATTTTCTACCTGCTATCGTTTCAACAATATTTGCTGTCCTCTTCTATGCTCAGTTTTTGTTCAATAATGGGCTAAATGAATTTGTTCTCGCCATTTTCTTTATCGGTACCGCGTTAGCAAATCTATTTTTCATTCTAATCTTAAAAGTATTCAAGATGTTTCGTATGAGAAATTTAAAAAAACAAAAAAAGAAATAGCGCATTATTTTCACTGCACTATTTCTTTTTTATTCATATTGTCTCTTATTGCTTTTTCATCTCAATCGCTAAATAATGTGATTGTTCTGTTGCTCGGATACGAATATCTTCTTCAACTGCTTCTGCCGCATCTCGCATCACAAGTGTCTTACCATTTACTTCGCCGCTTCCTTCAATTTGTACAAGGTACACTTGACGCCCTTCACTAACAGGTAAACTAATTTCTTTTCCTGCTTCTAATGATAGCGAATATAAATTTGCGTCTTGATGAATCGCAATTGGTGCACCCCCATCAACTGGAGATACCATATGGAACCATGTATTTTCACGTTTGTTCCAATCAAACTTAAACTCACCGTAGTTCGGCGTGTGTCCAGCACGATCTGGTAAAATCCAAATTTGTAATAAACGTAATGTCTCATTTCCTAAATTATGTTCACTATGAAATACACCTGTACCAGCGCTCATATATTGTACATGTCCACGCTCAATTGTACCGCGGTTCTCCATGCTATCTTGGTGTGTTAACTCACCATCTACAACGTAAGAAATAATCTCCATATCACGATGTGGATGCATATCAAATCCTGTTTGTGCTGCTACTAGATCATCATTAATAACACGAAGTGCTCCGAAGTGCATATTATCTGGATTGTAATAATCTGCAAATGAAAAATGAAAATGCGTATTTAACCACCCATGATTCGCTCTTCCCATATTTTTATGATCAATTTTTTTAAACATATCCTTCACCTCATATTATCTCGAATTCGAGATATTTATTTAAAATTTTTTATTGTAACTTTCTCAGTAATTCTAATAATTGTTTTTGTTCGTTGTAATCTAATTTATTAAATTGTTCCGCTTGAAACGTTTCTTGGGGCGGGACAGTTTCTCCATATAAAACTTTCCCAGCTTCTGTTAACGAAAGATATTTCGTAGTCCCTTCTTGTTCTCGCTTAATCCACCCTAGTTGCTCCATCTTATTTAAAAGCTGCGTGATGTTCCCTTTTGTAACAAATAACTTTTTCCCAAGCTCCTGCTGTGTTAATCGATCATGTCCGCCGATTTGAGCTAACACATCAAACTGAGCAGCAGATAAACCCCACTCTTTCAAATGTTGATTTGTCTCGCGAACGCTTCTGTTATAAAAACGTGATAAACGGAACCATAATAATAGTCCAAGTCTTTCTTCTGCTTTCATTCCATCACCTCGCTTGCTTGATATACATAGTTTAGAACTAAACTTTTTAATTGTCAACTACTTTATTTTGGTAAGTTAAAAACAAAAAGATAGTGATGTTCCCACCACTATACATTAGTTTATATTCCTTCTCATATATTCATTTATTTTACGTTCAGCAAATGCCCTAGCATCCCTTTCAATCCAACGTGCCTCATATACTTCTTTTTCTATATACAATACATTGTTTTCATGCTGCATCGAATGCCGAAACTCATGCAGTAAAGTTTTAAGCACTTGTTCATACTGTTCCCACATGCAAACAAAAATCATTTGTCTTTCTTTATGATAAAAACCGCTTAAAGGAAATAAAAACTCTTCTTCTTCTTCTCCTAATTTTACAAGCACATCATTTGTATCACACGTATCGCAAAAAATAACCGGAATTTCACGCTGCTCAATAAGTGAAAATACATCATTTTTCACCTGCTGAATATCCCATGGAAACTCTGAATCCAGCACGTACCAATTCCCAGCTTGCTGATATACGTTTTGAAACTGGAGTTCCATTGGCCTCCATTCTCCTTTCTAAAATCCCTTTTCCTATACATATGCCACAATATGATAAAAAATAAACACATATTGCAATATCACATTACACCTAGTTCAAAAAATGTTCAAAAATACTGTTTGGAAAAGGTTGATTTATATCAATTACTAGATTATAATAATTATAAATTAGTAAACAATACAATAACTCAAAAGGAGATTGATCATATGAACACACAAGTAATCGAAGTATTAAACAAACAAGTAGCAGACTGGAACGTATTATTTACAAAACTACACAACTTCCATTGGTATGTAAAAGGACCTCAATTCTTTACACTACATGAGAAATTTGAACAATTTTATACAGAAGCAGCTGGACACATCGATGAAATTGCAGAGCGTATTTTAGCAATTGGCGGCAAACCAGTAGCGACAATGAAAGAATACTTAGAACTATCTTCTATTCAAGAAGCAGCTTACGGAGAAACTGCAGAAGGGATGGTAGAAGCGATTATGAAGGACTACGAAATGATGTTAGTTGAATTGAAAAAAGGCATGGAAATCGCACAAGACGCTGACGATGAAATGACATCTGACTTACTACTTGGCATCTACACAGAATTAGAAAAACACGCTTGGATGCTACGCGCATTCTTAAACTAAAAGCGAAAGTGGCTCGCTCAGAATGTGAGGGGATGGAGCTTTTGACGTAGAGGCGCTCTTTGCCTCGCAGGAAAAAGCGCAGCCACCGAATATTCTAGCCGCTGAAGCTGGATACCACTAAAAGCGAAAGCGGCTCGCTAACTAAATCCCCCAATTCATTTTGGGGGATTTAGTTATTTACTGCCATATTTCAATAATTTTTATGTTAAAATATAGAAAATACAGTCTAGTCTAAACAACTATTCATCATTTAGGTATATATCCATTTTGATTTGCTGACATCTACATTGCGGCTCTGAAAACAAAAAGGGATTTCCATTCGCTTTCTACATTTGTTTTCATTCGGCATGGGCCTAAAAAGGGTCTGACCGCTACTATGCATAGCCGGACGCTCTCTCCCACCTAAAAAGATTAGGTTTTATATCAACTTTTCAACGTGGATTTATATAAAGCATTCTAGTATCACCATCAAATGACGGGAGTGGTTCAGTTGAAAGACTATTTGATTCGAGCATTTTTCGCCTTATTAACTGTTGGAATTGCTTTAAGTATAGCAAATATTTTCAATCTGACCGTAGACACAAGAAGTTATCCTTTCCTCATTGTCCTTGCCATCGCTGGTGGTTGGAGCGGTTGGTACTTATATAAGAAGCAAAATAATAAAACAGATAAAGGCATTCCGAAATAATATGGAATGCCTTTTAATATTTATTATTTTCTTTCCTTTTTTATATAATGGATGATTACATTCAAAATACTAATAACAATAATTCCTAAGAACATATAAAAAGATTGTTCATCTCCACCTAAATTATACTCATCCACGATAAATCCCGACATAAAGAGAGTTATTCCTGAAACAACAATACAAGTTAGTATAATAAGCCATAAAGAAAATCCATTAATAAGCACTTTTCTTTGATATGTAATAATTAACATGACGAGAACTAAAATAGCTATACAGCTTATAAAGATAGGCCGTAAAAATGTAAACTCCGGAAACATGACCTTTTCCACTCTCTCCTCCACTCGTCAAAACTTAACGTTCTATAATCTCGATACACAAAAAACGCTAACATAATTCCCAAAATAAAAACACATGTCGTTTTAATAAAAATGACATGTGTTCTATAATCAATTACCTATATATTCGTATTATGACAATTGCTTCCACTTATTCCCCATAACAGGTCGTTTATAATTTTTCATGCGAAGCAATAATTCTTCTGCATGATCCGCCGAAACAATTAACTCTTTATTCGATGGATTCATAAATCCTTCTTTTGCTGCGCGATCAACCATTTGCAAAATTGGCTCATAAAACCCCATAATATTTAATAAACCAACTGGTTTGTCATGAATTCCGATTTGTGACCAACATACTACTTCGAACAATTCTTCAAATGTTCCATAGCCACCTGGCAATGCAATAAATGCATCCGCAAGCTCTCCCATTTTCGCTTTACGTTCATGCATTGTTTCCACTTCAATTAGCTCAGTTAATCCTTCATGAACAATTTCTCCGCGAAATAACCCGCGAGGCATAACACCTGTGACACGACCACCTAAACGAAGCACTTCATTGGCTACTTCTCCCATTAAACCGACACATGAACCGCCATATACTAATTCACAATTATTTTGAACAAGTACTTCTCCAAGCTTAATTGCTTGCTCCTTAAACTCAGGTCTCTCTCCTAGATTAGAACCTGCAAACACACAAACCTTTCTCATACCTACACCCCAAAACTATATATTGTTATGATACAATGAACATTGTACAACATATTGAGGGGATGAGAAAGAAATGAATATAGCTGAATTTCAAAGATGGATCGAGGATTTTTACGAAAAACGAAGCTGGTCACAATATAACTCTTTTATTCGCTTAAATTTCTTAGTGGAAGAAGTAGGTGAAGTTTCACGCGTTGTGCGCGCGATTGAAATTGGACGCGATCGCCCGGATGAGCAGGAAAAACAAGAAGAAGAATTGAAAATAGAATTAAAAGAAGAACTTGGGGATGTACTTGCTAATCTTATTATTCTTTCTCAAAAATATGATTTAGACTTACAAGATATTATGGAGGCACATGTAGAAAAACTATCTAAACGTTTCCAATAAAGTGAAACTTCCATCAGTGGGGATTTCTTTCATCCTCACTGATGGTTAGCCCTCACCAATCGGGCTTTTACGGGCAGTTTCCCCCCTAACCGTCTCCTTCTTTTTCACTGAATATTGAGATAGGAGTATTACTGCCCGTTAATGCGGGAGAAACGAAATAAGAATATTATCATTCATGATATAATATTACCGATATTATACAAGGGAGGATTTTTATGTTATCTACTAAACTACACGATGCACTTAATGATCAAATGAACTTTGAATTTTATTCTGCCCATGTTTATATGGCAATGGCCGCTTACTGCACAGCAGAAAGCTATGATGGATTTGCAAACTTCTTTCTTGTTCAAGCAGAAGAAGAACGTTTCCATGCAATGAAACTTTACAATTATATTAATGACCGCGGAGAGCGTGCGATTATTACTGGATTTGAAAATCCAAACAATGACTACGAGTCCGTTTTAAGTGCATTTGAAATTGCATTAGAACACGAACGCGAAGTAACAAAACGTATTTATAACTTATCTGATATCGCATGGGACGAGCGTGAACACGCTACGATTACTTTCTTGAAATGGTTCGTTGATGAACAAGTTGAAGAAGAAGCTTCTTTCGATAGCATCATTCAGAAACTAAAACGTATTACAAGCGATTCTAACGCTCTATTTATGTTAGATGCAGAATTAGAGAAACGTACGTTTACTCCTCCTGCTGAGTAATATCTTTATCACCTTAACGAATTTGTTAAGGTGATTTTTATTTTCTAATCTCTCCCTCTTACCTTAACATCGGATTAAAATCAGCTTAAATCTTCACTTATTCTACATAGGACTACTATTATAAATGGTATTATTTTCAATATAGAGTGCAAGCGGGAGGGAGATTATCTCAATGAAACAACGTGTAGAAGCAATCGATGCCGTTCGTGGTTTTGCTTTATTCGGTATTTTACTTGTTAATATAACATTAATTCAATTTGGAATGTTTAGCGGTGAACAACCTACTTATGTATTCGGAAAGATCGATGAAGGAGCCAATTGGTTTATTGAATTTTTTGGTACACACAACTTCATTTCCCTATTCTCTTTTCTATTTGGTCTTAGTATTATTCTGCTGCAAAAGAGCATTCTCGCAAAAGAAAAACGTTTCTTTCCGGTTTATATACGACGAATTATTATTTTACTAATTCTTGGATATATTCACGGTATATTTATTTGGAGCGGAGACATTTTATTTGCATATGGGATTGTAGGGATTTTCTTAATGATGTTTATCAATCGAAAACCAAAAACATTGCTTATTTGGGCCTTTATCTTACTAGCATTTACTATGTTTATTTCTTACCCATTTGAGTCCAATGCAAATGTAGAGGATTTTTCCTCCTACATTGGAAAAGAACAAACAGTCCACAAAACCGGGAGTTATACAGATCATATAAAATTCCGCCTATACGAAAATCCATTCGAAGATATTGGAATCACTGGATTTTCCGGGGGATTCCTCCTAACCTTTTTGATGATCATTCTAATGGCCCCGCTGTTCTTGCTAGGAATATATGTCGGGAAAAAAGGATGGCTGTTTGAAATAGATAAACATGTATCTTCCCTCAAAAAACTTTGGCTTATCAGTGGTATCTTTTCTTTCACAGTAAAAATTTTAGCATTATTAACACAGCAACCGATTCTCATTATGCTAAAAGACAGTGTTTCACCATTAGGCATGGCCCTTTTTTACGGAAGCTCAATTATTCTCTTATTCCATTACAAAAAGGCATTACGCTTACTTGAGTATGTGGCTAATATGGGTAAAATGTCAGTTAGTAACTATTTAGCACAGACTATCATTGCTACTACGATTTTTTATGCGTACGGTTTCGGATTATATGGAAAAATCGGTTACTTCTTTGGCGCCGTATTGACGATTGGAATTTATAGCGTTCAATTATACGCTAGTACCTATTGGTTACAAAGATATCGCATAGGTCCAGTTGAATATGTATGGAGACTTGGCACTTATTTAAAAAGGCCTGCCTTTAAGCGAAAATTAAAGAAAGTAAGTTAAATAAAAAAAGCAATGAGCATAAGCTCATTGCTTTTCCTATTTTTAAAGCATAACCCCAACGATAACCGCTGATAATATACTTACTAACGTTGCACCATACACAAGTTTTAATCCGAAAGAAGATACAACATTCGCTTGTTTTCCATCGATACTCTTCGTTGCACCTGCGATAATTCCAATAGATGAGAAGTTTGCGAAAGATACAAGGAAGATTGATAAGATACCTACTGTACGATCTGATAAATCGCCAGCTACTTTTCCTAAATCAAGCATCGCAACAAATTCGTTTGTTACTAATTTTGTTGCCATAATTTGTCCTGCTTGTAGCATTTCTGATGCTGGAATACCTAGAACGAATGCTAGTGGTGAGAATACATATCCTAAAATGCTTTGGAATGTAATGCCGAAAATAGAATCAAATACGCCGTTAATTGCTGTAATCAATGCAACGAATCCGATTAACATCGCCGCTACTGTTACTGCAATCGAGAACCCAAGCATGATGTACTCGCCTAACATTTCGAAGAACGTTTGCTTCTTATCTTCTTGTAATTCTAAAATGTCCTCTTCTTCACTAATATCATAAGGATTAATGATATGAACAATAATGAATCCGCTAAATAAGTTTAATACAAGTGCTGTTACTACATATTTTGGATCAATCATTTTCATATAAGAACCGACGATTGACATTGATACTGTTGACATAGAAGATGCACAAAGTGTATATAAACGATTTTTTGGTAACTTACTTAATTGGTCTTTTACTGTAATAAACACTTCACCTTGACCAACGATTGCTGCTGCTACTGCATTATATGATTCTAATCTCCCTAGACCATTCACTTTACTTAATACGAAACCGACTGCTTTAATAATAATCGGTAAAACTTTAATGTGTTGCAAAATTCCAATTAATACTGCTAAGAAAATAATTGGTAATAATACTGTTAAGAAGAACGGTGCTTGTCCATCATTCGCTAGGCCGCCAAATACGAAGTTAACCCCTGCCTCTGCATATTTTAAAATAGCACCAAAACCATCTGAAATTCCTTTTACTAATACAAATCCAATCTTTGTATTTAATAAGAAGTATGCCAATGCCAATTGAATCACAAGCATAATTGCGATTGGTCTATACTTAATTTTCTTTCGATCTGAACTTACAAGGAAACCTAGTACAAATACAACAAGTAAACCAACTAGAAACATAACTAGTTTCATATGTTAATCCTCCACTTCCATAAGTTATCTGTCGTTCAACGAATGACGTCTGACCATTGATATTTAAAAAATAAGAACCCTTAAAATACTATTTACTTTAAACTGTAACGTAAAACCAGTAAGCGTTTACATAAATTGCAATTTATAATTGGTAGCCTCTTCTTCTCTACTCGATTTAAAGTATGAAACTGATACCACCCATAAACAGATTGTAAGCGTTATCCAAATGAAATGCAATATAATTTTTCAAATAAATTATATGTTAATTTATCCCTTTCCTCTCTCTCGATGCTATATATTTTTTGTCGTTATTTGTCGAATCGCTGATATATTTTAATTTGCGCCGATATATGCTGAGAAACAGTCGATATATTTGAAAAATCGCTGATAAAGTGAAACTTTAATCAGTGGGGGTTTTCTTCATCCCCCACTGATCATTAGTTGAACCAATCGGGCTTTTACGGACAGTTGATCCCCCACCTATCTTCCTCGTTTCTCTCTGAATATTGAGGTGGGGGTCTTACTGTCCGTTAATGCGGGATAAAATTTCATTTACTATTTTCCCACCTCAGCACACTCGCCATCTCAATGTATTTCTTCTTATCATCTTCTCCATACAAAAAAGCAGTAAGCTCATACTCACTGCTTTTTCATTTCTATAACATAACTCCAACAATAATTGCTGATAAAATACTTACTAACGTTGCACCATATACAAGTCTTAGCCCGAATGAAGACACAACGTTTGATTGATTTTCATCAATCCCTTTCGTTGCACCTGCGATAATTCCAATAGATGAGAAGTTCGCAAATGATACAAGGAATACGGATAGAATCCCAACTGTACGAGCTGATAATTCTCCTCCTACTATTCCAAGGTCCAGCATCGCAACAAATTCGTTTGATACTAATTTTGTCGCCATAATTTGTCCTGCTGTTACCATCTCTGCTTGTGGGATGCCCATTACAAATGCTAATGGTGAGAAAATGTATCCTAAAATAGCTTGGAATGTAATACCGAATACAGAATCAAACAAACTGTTAATCGCTGTAATTAATGCTACGAAACCAAGTAACATCGCTGCTACTGTTACCGCAATTGTAAATCCAAGCATAATATATTCGCTAAGCATTTCGAAGAATGATTGCTTTTGTTTGGTTTCTAACTTAAGTGTATCCTCTTCTTCCGTAATATCATACGGGTTAATAATATGAATGATGATGAAACCACTAAATAAATTTAATACAAGTGCTGTTACTACATATTTTGGATCAATCATTTTCATATAAGAACCAACGATTGACATCGATACCGTTGACATTGAAGATGCACAAAGCGTATATAAACGATGTTTCGGAATCTTGCTTAATTGATCTTTTACTGTAATAAATACTTCTGCCTGACCAACGATTGCCGCTGCTACTGCATTATATGATTCTAGTTTTCCTAGACCATTCACTTTACTTAACAGGGTACCAATTGAACGAATAAATATCGGTAAAATTTTAAAGTGTTGTAGAATTCCAATTAATACGGCAAAGAAAACGATTGGTAATAATGCTGTTAAGAAGAATGAAACCTCTCCTTTATTAACAAGGCCACCAAATACGAAAACGATTCCAGATTCAGCATATGCAAGCAATGCTCCAAATCCGTCAGAAATTCCTTTCACCAAAATATAACCAATTTGTGTATTTAATAAGAAATACGATAATGCCAACTGAATAGCAAGCATAACCACAATCGGCTTATACTTAATTTTCTTTCGATCCGCACTTATAAGAAAACCGAGTATAAATACAACGAGTAATCCTACAAGAAACATAACAAATTTCATATATAAAATCCTCCATTTAAACCTTATTCAACGCTTTAGAAAATTATTTAACGTTGAACGTCTGACCATATTAAACAAGAAATAATCCGAACTTTCACCTAACACGTAAAAATATGTATATTATCGTTTAAAATCGTTCTATCTCTTATCTAGAAAGACCTTATCCATTCTAACACAAATTCTAATTCACATCTTCATATTTCCTAAAAAAGTTACATTTTCTTAGAAAATCTCTATTAATGTTCGTCTTTTCTCCTCCTTGATTTTACTCATAAAAAAACGAGCATCAAGTTTGACTTGATGCTCGTTTCCCATTTCATTATACAGCTTTTTCTTTTTCTACTACTGGCTTGTCCCAGCACTCTGTATTTGTTAAACCTGGAATAGAATCTGCACTGAAGACTGGATCTTTTCCTTGTTTCTTTTGCTTTACATAGTCTGCCAATGCAGCATACGCAAATCGACCAAGAAGTGTAATCGCAATTAAGTTTGTGATTACCATTAGCCCCATAAATAAGTCTGCCATATTCCATACAACTTGAAGCGTCGCAACAGAGCCGAATAGTACCATTCCAACTACCGCAATACGGTAGATTGTTAACCAAGTTTTACTTTGTTTAATGAATTCAATATTCGTTTCACCATAATAATAGTTTCCTAGAAGTGAACTGAAAGCAAATAAGAAAATAATGATTGCTAAGAAGCTACTTGCCCACGAACCGATTTGTGAACTTAGCGCCATTTGTGTTAATTCAATACCTTCTAAATTCGTTGCCTTATATGCACCAGAACATAGTACGATAAATGCTGTTGATGTACATACTAAGAATGTATCTACTAAAACTCCGATTGTTTGAATAAACCCTTGTTTCGCTGGATGCGTTACATCTGCTGTTGCTGCAGCGTTTGGTGCACTACCCATACCTGCTTCGTTCGCAAATAATCCACGCTGAATACCATATTTCATTGCCGCACCAATACCGCCGCCTACAGCTGAATCTAAACCAAATGCGCCTTTAAAGATTTCTGTAAATACATCTGGTAGTAAATAGAAGTTTTTAATAACAACGAAAATAGCTACTGCAATATAAAGAATTGCCATTGGCGGAACAATCATTTCCGACATACGTGCAATGCTTTTAACACCGCCAAAAATAATAACCGCGACTAATACAGCTAATACAATTCCAACAACATAACGCTCTATACCAAATGCATTTTTAAATGCTAACGTAACTGTATTTGCTTGTACTGAGTTGAAAATTAAACCATAACTAATTGTGATAAGAATAGAGAACCAAATTCCCATCCAACGTTTATTTAAACCTTTTTCCATATAATAAGCAGGGCCACCACGGAATCCACTGCCATCTTTTATTTTATAAATTTGTGCCAGTGTACTTTCTACGAAACTGGAAGATGCCCCAATAATTGCGATTACCCACATCCAAAATACTGCGCCAGGTCCTCCCATAGAAATCGCTAACGCTACACCAGCTAAGTTACCAATCCCAATACGAGCTGCTGAACTCATACAGAAAGCTTGGAAAGAAGATACGCTGCCCTTTTTACGTGTCTTTCCAGTTAATCCGTCACTCATCAATCGTACCATTTCCCCTAAATGGCTAATTTGTACAAATTTTAATTTGATAGAAAAATAAAGCCCTAGGCCTATTAACATTGCAATCAAAATATATGACCAAAGAATAGTATTGGTTGATGAAACGAACTGTTCTAAAATGTTCATCCTATTAATCCCCTCCCATTTTTCTTCACAAATTGAATTATATTCAAAAAATATTCAAAAATCAACATTTTTCGACAGGATATTACTTCCATATGTTAGATTTCCTTACATAGAAATGTTATATGGAAGAAAATATAACTCATTATTTTTAGAAACGCACATACTATACGAAGCAATATTTTTCATAGATAAAGAAATTGACAAAAAACAAACTTGTAACTACAATAGTTACGACGAGTAGTTACAAACCTACTTAAAAGACATTCATTCATTTTTCAGATATACACTTATAACAATTATTTGGAGGGATCCCTTATGAAAATCGGAATTATTGGAGCAAGCGGAAAAGCCGGAAGTCGCATTCTAAAAGAAGCACTTGATCGCGGGCATGAAGTCACTGCAATTGTAAGAAACGCAGCAAAAATTACAGAAGATAATGTAAAAGTTTTAGAAAAAGATGTTTTCGATCTTACTGCTAATGATTTACAAACATTTGCCGTAGTCGTGAACGCATTTGGCGCTCCTGCTGGAAGTGAACACCTTCATGTAGAGGCAGGAAACGTATTAATTGAAGTAATGAAAGGTGCACCTAACACAAAATTACTTGTTGTCGGAGGCGCTGGAAGCTTATTTGTCGATGAAGCAAAAACAACACGTGTATTTGACACACCAGGTTTCCCTAAAGAATATCTTGCAACTGCTCAAAACCAAGGTAAAAACTTAGAAATCTTACAGCAAACAAATGATATCACTTGGACATTCATTAGCCCTTCTGCCCTATTCGCATTAGGAAAACGTACTGGTTCCTACAAAGCAGGTAAAGATCACCTTCTTGTTAACGAAAAAGGAGATAGCTACGTAAGCTACGAAGACTTTGCTGTAGCAGCACTCGATGAAATTGAAAATCCAAAACATGTGAACGAACGCTTTACAGTTGTTTCTGAAGCTGAGTAATAATAAAAAAGTGCTGGCAAACGCCAGCACTTTTTATCTTTTGTACGGTGTAGAAGGTTGATTCGGTTGATTCGGTTTCTGAGGAACTTCAGCTTTTTTCCAACTTACCGCTAAATCCGGGCTTGTTTTCTCTTCACTACGCTCTAATAAAACTACTGCGTCTTGAATCGTTTCCGTTCCCTTATGTTCAATACCTTGTAATTTTGTTAAATTACCAGATACTTTAAAGCTAAATTCACCAGAGGGCGCTTCTTTCGGAATTAACACGCGGAATTTTTCTCCTACATTAAATTCTGTTTTTGTTTCGCCTTTTTCATTCACAAACTTAACTCCTTGTGGCGCACCAGTTGCTTGCACTTTGTATGTTCCACTCTTTGCATTTGTTTCCACTGTATATAAACCTGTTTCGAAAAACTCATCTTTTAATACTGCTTCTTGTTTTTCCGACGGCGTAACGCTCATCGTGATTTCTTGTACTTCTTCACTGCTAGCCGCTTTCGCAACAATGTCTTTCGTTAATTTCTCTACATTTTTATTACGAAAATCTAAATCATCGATACTCACTTGTCCAAGCGCATTCCATACAGCAAGTTGCGTCGCATAATGCGCCTCTCTCCAATCAGATACACCTAATTCTTGCGGACTTTTTTGTGGATAACCATTTAACAACACACGGTACACACCAATATCCACCTTACCTATTTCAGGTAAATCTTGACCACTTGGTGATTTCAAAAAAACATCTAAGCAGTACGCTATTTTTCTATCTGCTGTTTTAATGAGTTCCGTTCGGATTGGTTTCTTTAATGATTTACTATAACTCCAATCCATTTGATACTTTGTATGATCCATAACTTCTGCGGATGCTTTTTGGAGCGGAAATAATAAGTTCGCAAATACAAATAAAACACTCAAAAAAGCAACCAATAACTTATACGATTGTTTCATATTCATGTTTACAACCCCTTATAAAATAACAAATTTACTACTGTATATTATTTAGTTAGAAAATTTTTTTATGCATTTTCACTTAGATTCCTGCAAAATAAAAAAAGCACAGGCTATCCTATGCTTTTTTATTTCAAAATTATTTAACTTTCTTGAAGGAGTAATTTCGAACGTACTAATGCTCCTCGCACTTTTATTCCAATCCATGCAGCTAACGCAGCTTTTATTACACCTACAATCAGGAAAGGAACAAAACCGCCCAGGAAAGCTGCTTGCCACCCTAGTGATGCCACATACTTTAAAAATACAGTTCCAATCGTTAATGTCACAAGCATCCCTAAAATATTTGCCATTAATGAATTCCAAAATGTTAGTTTTGTTTTTTCAGTTAACAAACCAATTAAAAAAGCCGTCGGGATAAAGGCTAATAGGAAACCGCCTGTAGGACCGAATAAAACAGATAAACCACCACTAAATCCAGCATAAACAGGAATTCCAGTTGCACCAATTAAAACATATAATAATACAGATAAAGTGCCATAACGCGAACCTAAAATTGTAGCAGTAAGACCAATTGCTAGCGTCTGTCCTGTTATCGGAACGAGCGGCAAAGGAATTGTAACTTGGGCCAAAATACCAATAATAGCAGCAAATAGTGCAGTAACAATTAACATGCGAAAATGATTTGTACGATCATTACTCATAAGCGCCTCCCTAGAAAAGTTTCACATTATAAATTTAAGATATCCTATTCAATATAAGGAGTAAATACTTTTTTGTTTGAATATTTAGTTTTCTAAGAACATAAAAGAAGAGCGCAAATCTTTTTTGCACTCTTCTTTTCTATTCTCTATTAAAAATCAAAGTTATCCGGATCTGGACCAACGCGATGATTTTCGTTTAATGCATCAATTTGTTCCATATCTTCTTTTGTTAATTCAAAATTGAAAATGTCCGCATTTTTGGTAATACGGTGCTCTTTTGTTGATTTTGGAATTGTTACAACTTCATTTTGCAGGTCCCAACGCAAGATAATTTGCGCAGTTGTTTTTCCATATTTATCTGCAATTTCTTGTAATGTAGGGTTATCTAGTAACTGCCCTTGCATAAGAGGTGACCACGCCTCCATTTGAATACCTTGTTCACGACAGAAGCCCTGCAATTCTTTTTGCGTTAAACGAGGATGGTATTCGACTTGGTTAATCATTGGTTTCACTTCTGCCCCTTCCATTACGTCTTTCAAATGATGAATTTGGAAGTTACTCACACCAATTGCACGTACGCGCCCTTCTTTATATAACTTTTCTAATGCTCTCCATGTATCTTTATATTTTCCATCTACAGGCCAATGAACAAGATATAAATCTAAATAATCAAGTTCTAACTTCTTTAGACTTTCTTCATATGCAGCTAATGTTGTCTCAAACCCTTGATCACTATTCCAAACTTTTGAAGTAATGAATAAATCTTCTCTAGAAATTCCCGCTTCTTTTATCCCCGCACGAATACCTTCTCCTACAGCTTTTTCATTTCCATAAATCGCAGCTGTATCAATGCTGCGGTACCCTTCTTTAATTGCTGTTTTTACAGCCTCTACGAGTTCTGGTCCATCCTCTACTTTAAATACACCTAAACCAAACCAAGGCATCTCTACCCCATTATGCAATGTTGTTGTACTTTGTAAATTGTTCATTATACTCTTCTCTCCTCTACACGTTTCATTTGATCTCTCTTTTCTAAACTCATACTCCATGCCGTTAAAATAACCGCACCGACTACCATAATTGCACCTACCCACGCTGTATGAATGAGTCCTAGTGAATTTGTTACAATACCGCCTAAGTACGCCCCAAGAGCGATTCCTGCATTAAAAGCCGCAATATTCATAGCAGATGCAATATCTACAGCACTCGGCACAAAGCGCTCAGCTAATATCACGACATATACTTGTAATCCCGGAACATTCATAAATGCAAATAATCCCATTAAAATAATTGTAATTAACCCTGCCACCTTAAATGACGCTGTAAATGTGAACACAGATAACACAATTGCCTGAATGAAAAACATAAAAAACAATGCGCGAATTGGATTGCGATTAGATAGCTTACCACCAATCATATTCCCAATTGCAATCGCAATCCCATACACTAACAAAATGACTGTAACTGTACTTGCTTTAAAGCCTGTTACCTCTTGCAATAATGGGGACAAATACGTAAACGTCACAAATGTTCCACCGTATCCTAATGCAGTAATAACGAAAACAAGTAACAGTCTTCCATTTGTTACAAGCTTTAATTGATCGCGAAAAGATACGGATGCACCTTTTCGTAAATTCGATGGAATGAGCATACCGTTAGCTACTAAAGCAACAACTCCAATTGCCACAATAACCATAAACGAAGCTCTCCAGCCAAACTGTTGACCAATAAATGTTCCAATCGGTACACCTGTAATGGTTGCAACTGTTAAACCTGTGAACATAAAAGCAATCGCACTAGCACGTTTATCTTCCGATACAAGAGCTGCCGCAATCGTTGAACCGATCGACATAAATACACCGTGAGCAAATGCAGATATAACCCTCGCAACAAGAAGTACACCAAAACTTGTTGCCATCCCTGCAATACTATTACCAATAATAAAGACAATCATAATCCACATTAATAACGTTTTCCGTGAGATACTAGCTGTTAATGATGTTAAGACCGGCGCACCAAATGCTACTCCTAGCGCATATAAAGAAACGGTTAAACCAGCTGTTGTAACAGAAACATGTAAATCATTCGAAATAGACGGCAATAAACCAACGCTAATAAATTCAGTTGTACCAATGCCGAACGCACTGATTGCCAATGCTAATAAAGCAAACATACTCCTTCTATTCGTTTGAATATCTGAAGAAGATACTGTATATGCACTCAATTGAACTCCTCCTTAATTCGAGAAATCCAATCATAATAGTCCGATAAAAAGGCCTTTTTATCTTCTAATAAAAATAGTTTTACTACTCATAATTACTATTATGAATGGTTTCATTCTTTTTTGAAAGAACGCACTTAAAAGTACGCTAGGCACCTAAAAGTAACATAGGCACCTTTTAGTAACGTACTACTCATTTGCCTCTTACGTATGCTATTATGGAACATATTCAAAATGAAAAACAGTACGTACTTTCAAGTGCTATAGGCACTAAAAAGTAACATATAACTATAAAACTCATTAAAGGGGATTGTAATATATGAAGAAATATAACATTCCTGTAGAAGCAACCTTAGAAGTAATCGGCGGAAAATGGAAGGTCGTTATTCTTTGTCACTTAACAAAAGGAACGAAACGAACAAGCGAATTAAAACGTTTAATGCCTGGCATTACACAAAAGATGCTCACGCAACAATTGCGTGAATTAGAAGAAGATGGAGTTATTCAAAGAAAGGTATATAATCAAGTACCACCAAAAGTTGAGTACTCGCTTACTGACTATGGTTGGTCCTTAGAAGCAATTCTCGATTCCCTTTGCACATGGGGAGAGTGCCATCTTGAAAAAAGCGGTAACACATCGATGCTAATTACAGAGGATGAACAATAAGAAAAAGGAAAAAACGAACATAAATTTGTCCATTTTTTCCTTTTTCTCTTTATATATATGTACATTTCTTATCTAAACAAAATAATTTATGCGCTTTCATGCCTTGTCAGTACTAGGTTATACGCTCAATATCAAATAATTAGGAATCATTTTTATGTTAACATAGGTGTATATAGTATATAATATAGGATATATATTATATACACTTTCCGATAAGGGAACTTTCCATTATGCGGACAAGCCATGTATCGGACAGTTCATAAATAATAGGTAAGACATTATGGTTTTAGATTTATGTTCTCAGCTTACTTGCTGTCATAAATTTAAAGGCATTTTATTGTGTTTTGTGAAACTTTGTATAAAGTTTCGCAAACGTTTACTATCTTACTTATCAAAAATAAGAGTATTGCTATCGTAAAGGAGAATTGGAGATGCCAGAAACTATGACTCAAACAAAGCCAGAACAAGAAACTGTACAAATTTCTGCTAGCCAAGGACAACTTGATGTACTTGATCAGTTGTTAAAGCCTGAGGTACAAGAATCATTAACAACACTAGTGGAACAGCTTCCAAAATTAACTGAGCTTGTTAACATTTTAACTAAGTCTTATGACTTCGCTCAAACTGTTGCTACTGATGAAGTATTAAAAAGCGACACTGTTGGTGCAATCCAAGAGCTTGTAGAACCTGTAAAAGATACAGTGAAAAGCATGGCTGCAACTGCAATCGAAGCGAAAGATCGTGCTGACGAAAGCAACGAAGTTATCGGCCTATTCGGTCTATTAAAATTACTAAAAGACCCACAAGCACAAAAAATGTTCCGCTTTGTAAATGCTTATCTTCAAATTAGTGCAGAACGTAACAATAAATAATTTAACTTATAACAACAATTAGTAAAGACGGGGGATATCATACTATGTCAAAACAAATTGTCATCTTAGGCGCTGGTTATGGCGGCCTTCTTGCCGCTTTAAACGTACGTAAATATTACAGCAAATCAGAAGCACAAGTTACAGTGATTAACCAATACCCAACACACCAAATCATCACTGAACTACACCGCCTTGCAGCTGGTAACGTGTCTGAGCAAGCAATTGCAATGCCACTTACAAAGCTTTTCAAAGGTAAAGATATCGATCTTAAAATCGCAACAGTTGAGTCATTCTCAGTTGATAGCAAAGAAATCAAACTAGCTGGCGGCACTACTTTATCTTACGATGCACTTGTAGTTGCTTTAGGAAGTAAAACTGCTTACTTCGGTATTCCAGGACTAGAAGAAAACAGCATGGTATTAAAATCTGCTGCTGATGCAAACAAAATCTACAAACACGTTGAAGACCGTATTCGCGAATACGCTAAAACGAAAAACGAAGCTGATGCTACAATCGTAATCGGTGGTGGCGGATTAACTGGCGTTGAGCTAGTTGGTGAGCTTGCTGACATTATGCCTAAACTTGCAAAAAGCCACGGCGTAAATCCAAAAGAAGTTAAACTTCTTCTTGTTGAAGCAGGTCCAAAAATCCTCCCAGTATTACCAGACCACTTAATCGAACGTGCAACTACTAGCTTAGAAGCACGCGGCGTTACATTCTTAACAGGTCTTCCTGTAACAAACGTTGCTGGCAATGAAATCGACTTAAAAGACGGTCAAAAACTTGTTGCTAACACATTCGTTTGGACAGGCGGCGTACAAGGTAACCCATTAATCGGCGAATCAGGTCTTGAAGTAAACCGTGGTCGTGCAACAGTTGATGCATACCTACAATCTACTTCTCACAAAGACGTATTCGTTGCTGGAGACAGCGCTGTTGTCTTCGCTCCAGACGGACGTCCATACCCACCAACTGCACAAATAGCTTGGCAAATGGGTGAGTTAATTGGATACAACTTATACGCAGCACTAGAAGGCAAAGCATTCGAAGAGTTCGCACCTGTAAACTCTGGAACACTTGCAAGTCTAGGACGCAAAGATGCTGTTGCTACAATCGGAGCAAGCAATACTCCACTTAAAGGCCTACCAGCATCATTAATGAAAGAAGCAAGTAACGTTCGTTACTTATCACACATTAAAGGATTATTCAGCTTAGCTTACTAATCCGATTACTGGCCCGAATCATGATTCATCATGATTCGGGCTTTTTTAAATTCAAAACCATTTCTTTTTGGGTGGAAGAGAGTATCCGCCCTTGCGTAGTAGCGGTCAGGGCCTTTTTTTGCCCCATGCCATGTTTCAAACAAAAAGAGATAATGAGTACAAGGCTCTTTTTTTCTTCGTGACAACGATTTATATATTATTTATTCGGCACGAAAGCTAGATAAACCTCCAAAATAATCTCAATATACTGACTTTTCATGTCGAAATTGTGTACATGAAAAGAGTAGAAGGAGCAATCCTCCCTTCTACCCTTCAACAAGCTTTATTCTCCTAATTTCACCAAGCTGTAATTCTTTTTACCTTTACGGATAATAATAAATCTTCCATCGAATGAATTTTCCGCGGTAACATCTGTATTCACATTCGTTACTTTATCTCCATTCATCAAAATCGCTCCATTATTAATATCTTCACGCGCTTGACGTCTAGAAGGTTCAATTCCTAAATCAACTAACCACTCAACGATATTTTTTGTTTCTTTTGAAGCATGGAAAGTTGGCATATCTTTAAAACCTTGTTCAATTTCATTAGCTGTTAACGATTTAATATCGCCACTAAATAACGCTGCTGTAATTTTTACTGCTTGCAGTAACGCTTCTTCACCATGAACAAATTTCGTCATTTCCTCCGCTAACACTTTTTGTGCTTCACGTTTATGTGGCTCTGTTTGAACTTTAACTGCTAATTCATCAATTCTCTCTTTCGTTAAGAACGTAAAGTATTTCAAGTACTTAACCACATCACGGTCATCTGTATTCACCCAGAATTGGTAGAATTCAAATGGCGTCGTTTTTTCAGGATCTAACCATACAGCTCCACCTGCTGATTTACCAAACTTCGTACCGTCTGATTTTAATAATAATGGAATTGTTAATCCAAATACTTTTGCTTCATGCCCTTCTAATTTACGAATTAAATCTAAGCCACTCGTAATATTTCCCCACTGGTCACTACCGCCAATCTGTAATTGAACGCCTTCTTCTTTGTATAAGTGATGGAAATCCATTGCTTGTAAAATTTGGTATGTGAATTCTGTAAATGAAATACCTGTATCTAGACGACTTGCTACGATATCTTTCGCTAACATACTGTTTATACTAAAGTTTTTACCATAGTCACGTAAAAACTCGATAATATTGATTTGATGTGTCCATTCGTAGTTATTTACCATTTTCACTTCACTATTACCACCAAAGTCGAATAGCTTTTTCATTTGCCCTGTTAATGCATCCACATTATGTTGCACTTGTTCCAACGTTTGCAATTGACGCTCTGTTTGTCGCCCGCTTGGATCACCAATTGTTCCTGTTGCTCCTCCAATTAGAATAACTGGATGATGTCCAGCTAACTGAAAACGTTTCATCATCATAAACGGAATTAAATGTCCAATATGCATACTGTCACCAGTTGGATCTACGCCGCAGTACAATGAAATCTTCTTCTCCTCTACTAACTTGCGTAACCCCTCTTCATCTGTTTGTTGATTCACAGCATCGCGCCATTCTAATTCATCAATAATATTCATGTCTTCCATCCCCTTTAATATTTGAATTTCTCATGTAAAAAAAACAAAAAGTCCCCATGTCTACATTAGACATAGGGACGATTATTCACCGTGTTACCACCCAGTTTGTATAAAAAGCATAGCTATTCATACCACTCTTAGCAATCATATCGTTTGCTACTCCGCTTAGCATTACCTAAGATACTCCAGAGTGTAATTCACAAGTTTGTTTGTGCTAGGTTTCATCAACCCCTAGCTTTCTCGATAACAGTGACAAACTGCTACTGGGCTCTTTCAACGTATTTCATATGTTAAATTATTAGCCATTATATTGAATTTAAAATTCATTGTCAATAATAACCAATCATTATTTTGAAATAATTCACATTTTTATACGCCTTAATTTCAAAGATTATTGTATATCCTCTCCAATAATCCTTACTTCTCTCTCTAACTTCACACCGAATTTTTCTTCAACTGTTTTTTGTACAAAATGAATTAAATCGATGTAATCTTGCGCCGTCCCATTATCAACGTTTACCATAAATCCAGCATGTTTTATTGAGACTTCTACGCCGCCAATTCGCTTTCCTTGCAGTCCTGATTCTTGAATAAGCTTACCAGCAAAGTTATTTGGCGGACGCTTAAATACACTACCACATGAAGGGTACTCTAAAGGCTGTTTTGATTCACGTTTAAACGTTAAATCATCCATCTTTTCTTTAATCTCTTCACGTACACCTTCTGCAAGTTCAAATTTCGCTTCAAGTATAATGTAATGATTGTTAGCAAACGTACTTTTACGATAACCAAACTCAAAGTCATCTTTCGTTAAAGTACGTAACTCTCCATCACCTGTCATTACGATAGCTTCTGTTAACACATATGCAATCTCACCGCCGTATGCACCGGCATTCATGTATAACGCTCCACCAACTGAACCAGGTATACCACAAGCAAATTCAAGTCCGGTTAAACAGTGATCTAACGCAATTCGTGATACATCAATAATCGCTGCACCACATTGCGCTACAATCGATGTTCCTGTCACAGTCACATCTGTAATATGAATTAAACTTACTGTAATCCCGCGAATACCACCATCTTTTATAATAACATTAGAACCATTTCCTAAAAACGTAATCGGAACATTATATTGGTTTGCATACTTTACAACTTTTTGAATTTCATCATAAGTAGTAGGAGCAACAAATACATCTGCTTTTCCTCCTACTTTAATATGCGTATGATTTTTTAACATCTCATCTTGTTTTACATGTTCTTCTGGTAAAACTGTATTTAAATATTCATATACTTTCTGCATATCCATTCTATGATTCCTCTATTTCTATTAATAATTAATGGCCTATCCTCTCGATAGTTCCAGCATTCTTAAAACCATTTCTCTTATTCTCTTCCATTCCGCTTACAAGTTCATTTACTACACTACATGTAATGCCATGCTGAAAATAAGTAGGTAATCGGCCACCACATAGATTACCTAAATAGTTTAGTAAGATAGCTTCCGTCTCTATCTTATCAAAAAATCGAGAAGAAAACTTTACCTTCAAAAATTTTCCGATATAACCAAGTTTAAGATAGAAAAATTTAAAATCTAATCTCTTCCTTTACAAAACTCTATTATATCGCATGTCAATGTGAAAAAATATGGTTAAAGAAGGAACTTTTCAAACTGATAAAAATGTCTATATTTTGTCACATCAACAATAGATATTGCAAAAGTGTAAGGCTCTTGTAATATAAAAGGATGCCTCTTTATATGTTAAAGGCACCCTTTTTTTCATATTATTTTAATTGAATTTTGACTAGCGGTAATGGCTTTTCAGGGTGATATGGTGACATTTCTACTTCTAATACATAATTCTTCAAACTAAAATTCTTCACACCATACTTCCCATCTAGCTGAAACGTTGCTTGGAATTGTAATTTTTCCTTATCCAATACTTTCACATCGCTACCCTTTATCACATGACCAATCGGTGCAAATTCTTTATCTAAATATGAGGAATCTTTTAAATTCATAACCTCTCCGTAATTGATTAACTCATCCATAGAAATATGTTTTGTATCGACATTGTGCAATGTATACTGCACAATTAATCGTTGTTTTTTGCGCTGAATGCTATTAACAACAATCTTGAAATCGCTACGAGTACTTTATATTTCAAATGGTGTCTTTTGATCTAAATCCTGAATAGACGGCTTTTCAGACAATCTCACATTTGGATGTAGCGTAATAAATTCCGCGTCCTCTGGAATTTTCCCAAAAATAGATCTTTCATCAGATTTTATCTGATTTCCATCCTTTTCTCTTCCAAATTCAATCCCTGATGTTTTAAAATCGATTTCTTTTCCCTTATCATCCGTCACCTTCTCAATTCTCGCTAAATCATTTTCTCCGGCAAGCGGATAAATGGCTTTATAGTCGATTGCAATTGAGCTTTTCCCAACTGTAATCTTTTCAAAGTTCAATGTATGTTCTTTATCTTCACTACTTACGGATGCTTGAGGATGAATCATTTTATTTTCCAATTGTTGTACAGGAATATCAAATTTCCAAATCCCTTTTGTGTCTCCAATCGACGTAATCGTAATTGGTAATGTAGTATTTTGAGGAAGCTCTTTTTCTGGATAATTAATGTGAATATTCCCAAACCAACCGTCTTTTGTTATTCTTCCATCCCATGAAGCTGAACTCCCCCACTTTTGGCTTCCATCAGCTAGTTTAAAATCATAGTAAAAGCGATTGGCCACAGTATCCTTTATCTTTACTTCATCTGGATTATCCACTTTAAATGTAATCCCAATTCTACCACCATCATAATATATACTATTCATCGTTACGCTAATTCCATTGCTCACTGCTTGCTGATTCAGCTCTGTTACAAGCTTACTTGCCGATAAATTTTGGCCAATTGAATCGTGGAAATACGAATAGACCTTTCCAACAATCGGAACATCAGCTAACACACGCGTCATTTGCGGAAATACAAACCCGGACCCTAATACGCCTATACAAATCGAAGCAGCAGTTAGCAAAGCGATTCTTCTTTTCTTATGTATCTTTTTAACTGGCTTTTCTGCCTTTGCCTTAGCAATCCCCTTTTGTATAGCCAGATTCAATTCTTCATTTGGAACATCAATTTTATTTACCTCGTCATTAAACCACTGTTTATCCAATTCTCTTCACTCCCCCCTAACAATTTTTTCAAAGATTTTCTTGCCCGGTGCAAATATGTTTTTACTGTCCCTTCTGGCACGTCCATTTGCCAAGCAATTTTCTGAATTGAAAGATCATGATAATAATATAAAATGATTACTGTTTGATAATTTTCATCCAATTTTTGAATTGCTTCTTGTAAATCAAGACTTTGCTCGACTTGATGCAATTTATAAGGGATTGCTCCATATGTATTCTCTTTCATTTCTTTTACTTTTTTCTTCTCAGCTAACAACTGATATGCATAATTAATTAGAATACGTGTCAACCATGTTAAAAAATAATTTGGTTTCTTTAATTGGTCTATGGATAAATATGCTTTATATACAGTTTCTTGTACAACGTCCAGTGCATCTTCTTTATATTGCACATACAAATAAGCAGTGCGGTACAACTGATCCTGATATAGGCCAATGAGCTGTTCAAAAGCTGCATCATCGCCTTTTCTGGCCTTTTTGACTAATTTGATTTCATCCATCGTATCCCTCCTTTCACTTATTAGATAGATGAACGGACGATTTGGTTTCAAAAAAATTGATTTTTATTCCATACAAAAGAGCACATCCAATCGAATGTGCCCTTTTTGCGCTTGATTACTTATCATTTTCTTCTTTTTCTCTATCAAACCATAACAACTCATCATCATCAACGTCACCATTATAGTTGATTAGAATCTCTTCTCCTGCTTTTATATCCTTGTAAGCAAAGAATTTAAACGTATGATTCTCAAAAACGATCTCATACGTCGCATTCGGCGTATAAGAATGATTAAATAACATACCGTAACCTAAAAGAATTGCCGTATGATTCACTCCATACTCAAATGCGTAATCAGCAAGTAACGTTTTCTCTATAAACTCATGCTGTTCATTCGGATAAGAGATAACTGGTGCTTCATGTAGAAGCTCACCCTTTTTTATATCGCGTGTTGCAAATACTCCTCTATTAAATTCTCCATCGCTAAGTGTGGAAGTCTTGATTTCAATCATATTCTTCACCTATACATTTCTTTCTCTGAAGTATTTTTTCTTCTTAAGCTTGGCAGATAATGAGAAGAAAAGCAATTGGTTTTATTTTTCTTATGCTATAAAACAATACTGGATAAGGAATCTCACTTCTAAGATCCTTGCGTACCATAGTCCTGGATCGTTACCTTTACGTTATATTTGATTGGAACCTTACTAAATGTTTTATCCCAATCTTTTTCAACCTTTTTCCATACTTTAGGATACTTAATTCTTAACCTGTTACCAAATCCAGCTACATCGGTCTTATATTCCTTTTGCGTTTTTTTTAACGTCTGTTTCACCAGTCGCTTCACTTCTTGTTCCGTAGCTTTTTCTACACTTTTTAGAAATTTATTTTCAAAAGGTTCTCCCGAGACAGTCCGCTTTTCAGATAGACGTCCCTCTGATTGAACGTCTACATTAAAAGAGATATTATCCCCTTTAACGTGGGGCTGAATTTTACTTTTTATAGATTTCACTTCATACATGATAGGCTTTCTTGTCTCTTCATCAAAACTTCTTACCAAACTGCTTTTCCCTTTCCCGGTTATCCACATTAAGCCATCTAATTCATTTTCATTCAAAAAACCACGTAGCTTTTTTGTCTTCCCTTTGATTACGGCAGCTCCCGCAAATTTCACTTCTCCATTTATCGAAATGACATTTTGCAAAAGAAAACTAGCTCCTGACTGTATCTTTCCTGGCAATTTAGCAAGTGACATAGGCGGTAAAATCCGCGATGATCTATATTGATTATCTGTAATTCCACTTAAACGGAACGCTGGAATTTCTCCTTCTTCTTTCGATTTCAATGTCTCGCTCGCTCGCCCCTTACTAATTAGCACGAGACAACTTGGTCTCATCTCATTATCACGAATATATATATCCAGTAATTGTTTCAAACTATACGTACGTGCAAGGTTTGCACTAACAACAATCACTTTCGTGTGATTGAATTTTATAGGAAGGTCCCTTCTTAGTGCAACTTCACGAATCGATTGATGAAGGGAATCTCCAGTTTCAGAAATATTCGTGTAAGGTTTTTGTTGTGACACTCCACCTTTTCCCCCGCTTGATGATGATTGCGGTTTAACAAATTGATAGGTTGATGTTACAAGATTCTTTTTCCGATATCCCCCACCTTTTGCTTCTATCTCCTTCTCAACATCCGTCTCCTTCCCTTTATCAAATGCCAAACCTACTGTAAAACCTAGCTCTTCAATTTCATGACTGCTCCAACATCCTGTAAGAGCTAGAAGCAAAAAAACTGATGATACAACGAAAAGAAGCCGTATATTATTCACACTTCGGTTCATTCTTCCTCTTCCTCCATCTCGAAATTACAAGGAGAAGCAGTGGCAAGATACCGAATAATACAAGCGCTGCATTGCCAATCATATCCCCAAATTTAAATAAATCATTAATGTTTTTCGGCATATCAGCAATGATGTAAATAATCGGAAGAAGCCCATACATAAATGAGTGACTATCCTTGTTAAAAAGCTGTGCCAATCCCAAAGAAGCAGCATAGTAGCAGATTGTATACGTTGCAAAGATTTGCATAATCCATATCACAAGTAATAAAGACTCAAACCGTTCAAATACTAAACCGGGGATTTCAAAACTTCGCATAAGATCAATTGCAGGCCAGGTTCTCATTAACACCCCATCAACTGAAAACGCTCCTATCACCATGACAACTGTAATGACATAAAAGATTAAAGAAATAGTAGTTCCGATGAGAACAACTTTTACAGCTTGGCACGGCTGTTTCATAAATGCCAAAAGAAGCAACATGATTTCGACTCCTGAATATGCGATTGTTGTTGTTTTTATGCCTTTTAATATAGGGATAACTCCTAACCCTAATACAGGACGGAGATTATCCAACTCAAATATTCCTATACTCATAAAGGAAGTCAGCAAAAAAATGAAGACTGTAATTGGAAATATTATTTCAAACAGACGAGCAATAGAGTTGATACCGCCTAAGTTCAAATAAATACTCACCCACATAAATGGCATGATAATAGCCCACCTTGGAGTACCTTCCAATAAAAAAAAACTTGTTACTTCTCCTAGCACTCTAACTTCAAACGAGGAAAGCGTAACAAAGTAGCCTACAATGAGTAGACTAAGTAACGCCCCCACCCATTTCCCTACAATGTCTTGACTATATTGATAAAAAGTTTTTCCAGGAAACTTTTGACTTAATTTAACGATGATTACCCCTACAATCATCGCAATTAGTCCCCCGACAATAACAGTTATCCAAACATCTGGTGTCTTGACTTTCTCAGCAGCTGTTCTAGGCAGAGTGAGAATTCCTACTGCAAGTATGTAATTAATAAGAATGACAACTGCTTGCGAAGTAGGAATTCGATCTTTCGGGCCGGTAATCATCACTCTTCACTTCCTTTTCGTATTGAATCTTTCGGATTCAACATTTTCGGACGACGTTTCATCATCTGAAGTGGCATGCGAATCACGAAATCTTTCCAATCACTAAATCGATAAACAACCGCCGGACTGGTATAGGGCACACCAAAACTCTTCAATCTCGCTACATGACTGCATATGAAAAGAAAAAACAAAATGACCCCATATAATCCAAATATGGCAGCACAAAACATAGCTACAAAACGAAGAATACGCAGTGGAATTGCTGCACTATAATGTGAAAGAGCAAACGAGGAAATAGCGGTTGCTGCTACTACGATGACCATAACTGGACTAACAATCCCTGCCTGTACTGAAGCCTCTCCAATGATTAATCCACCTACAATCCCCATCGCTGAACCAATCGGTTTAGGCAGACGCAATCCTGCTTCCCGTAAAATTTCGATGGCTATTTCCATAAACAGCGCTTCTATAAGTGCAGGAAAGGGAACCCCTACTCGTCCTCCTATGATTGAAATAGCTAACTTAGTTGGAATCAATCCAGGGTGAAATGAGATAAAAGAAATATATAAAGCAGGTACAAAAAGAGAAATTATAGCTGCTCCAAAACGCAATAAACGGATAAATGTGCCTGGAATCCAACGTTCATAATAATCTTCAGGTGATTGCATCAGCATGCTAAATGTAACGGGAACTATTAAAGCAAAAGGCGTTCCATCTAATAAAATGGCAACCCGCCCTTCCATTAAGGCAGCGATGACCCGATCTGGGCGCTCGGTACTCTGCACTTGCGGAAAAGGACTGAGGTAATTATCTTCGATGAGCTGCTCTACATATCCGGATTCCGGTACATTATCAATATTGATTTTCTGAATTCTTTTCTTAACCTCTTCTACTAATTCTGGATCAGCAATCTCTTTCATATAGGCAATAACCAACTCTTTTTTCGCTCGCGTTCCTACCTGGAATTTTATTAATGATAAATCCTCATTTTCACCATGTAGCCGCAGCAGAGCGGTGTTATCATATAAAACTTCTGTGAATCCTATCCGCGGCCCTCTAACTGACACTTCTGATATAGGCTCTTCAATATTACGCGTTTTTCCTTTTCTTGTATTTAGAATAAATACCTCTGATAATCCATCAATCAAAAGTGCCGTTGAGCCCATCAAGACTTTCGACATCAATCCTTTTATAGAATGCACTTCTTCTATACCACTAACAGTAAGGACTCGATTCTTAATAAACTCTTTTGAAATGGTACCTTCCACATAAGATGGTGCACCCTTATATTCTTCATAAAAATTAGACATCAGTGACTTCAAAATATACATATCAATGAGCTCTTTATCCGACAGTCCTTCAACAAAAACAAGTGCCGCTCTAACATTTGTACATCCTATGTTAAACTCTCGAAAATGTACATCGGAGTTATAACGAATTTCTTCCTTTACACTCGCTAAATCCACGGTGAAATTGCCTGTAAAATGACCTGTTGCACTTTGCTCCTTATATGTGTCAGCTTGTTTTTCTATCTGCTTCATCTTTGATTCCTGTTCTTTCATCCTCATCACTCTTTCTCTACTGTACGGATCCGGCTAAAAACTCGTGAGGCCACATAAGGAACGAAAAATACGATAAAAGCTTGCACAAACACTTTCCAATCTGGAAGATACGAAATAAGCGGTTTCCACATTTTAATCACCCAATATCAGCAGTTGACACTGCGATTTTTTATCCTAATTGGAATTTCTTAAGAATTATTATGTCTGATATGAGGAAATTTAATCTATTTAAGGAATTAACCCTCACTTTCTGGTTGATATTAGCGCTCTAATAATTAGATGAATGATTAGACAAAAAATACAGTTTATTACTAACGATGAAGCATGCCCTTGCACAATCAAAAAAGAAGCATAACCCTAAGTTATGCTTCCTTATATATATTTAAAAGAGTATATCAATTGAATTAATTAAGTTTTCCTTTTTTAAACATCGAAACAATCGCCACAAACAACACAGAAATAATACCAGTTAAAAATAATACATAACTTACTGGAACTAAGAAGAAATAAGATTCTACAAGCAAACCATCTGGTGCCACGCTACTATTTGAGGCATGGATACTGATACAGATAATCCCTAATAATATTGGTGTAATAGCTAATAATAATTTCTTTTTCATCATATATTCTCCTCGTTTTAAATAATTAAGATTCATTTTTTTCATATTCTAAAATGTCACATGGTTGGCATTCTAGAACTCAAGCAATAAAAAATGGGATTCCAGTAATCCAAACAAA
This sequence comes from Bacillus sp. Xin1, assembly GCF_013314535.1. GTDB lineage: Bacteria > Bacillota > Bacilli > Bacillales > Bacillaceae_G > Bacillus_A. Next base: position 44,807 of record NZ_JABUAE010000010.1, read on the forward strand.
TACATTGAAAGAATTATATAAACGCAAAACAGCAAACCAAAACATCCGCAAAAAATAATGATTAACTTTAATCATACGGATAATTTTTTCTGTTTCATAAAAAAAACATCCTTCAATTACTAACCATATAATCCAAAGCAAATTATAAATCAACGAAATTTTATCGTAAAACAATAAATTATTATCACTTTAAATAAAAAAGTTTGCGAAACATTTACTGTTCCGCAAACTTTTCCACTTGAATCATACTGTTTTATACAATCAATCGTTTACTAAAGAAAATATAAAAAGCACAAAGTAAAACGAATGTCCCTGCATATATTAATAAACTTTCTACTTGTACAATATCAGCCAGTGGTCCGAATATAATCATCCCTAATGGCAAAGCACATGAGTTAGAAATTTGTACAAGACTAAACACCCTACCGTGCATGGAAGGTTCAACTTCCTCCTGCAATAAGACTGTAATTGGAGTGTTGAAACAAGGCATCGTTATTCCAATCAAGAAGTTAAACAACAAATATACGACAAATTTTGGCGCGATACCTAATCCGACCATTATCAAGCCGTATAAAGCACATGCAAGAGCTGTCGTGTGCATGCGATTTCTAAAGCCACCCCACGCAGCGATTAAAATCCCTCCCACAGCAGCTCCAGCGCTGAAGGTCATTTCACTTGCTGTTAACCTCCACATTTCCGCACCAAAGGAACGACTCACCATTAAAGGTGTTAAAAATGCGGCAGGACTTGCTAAAATCATTACGATAATCAATAACACGAGCAATCGCTTAATGAACACATTTTCTTTTAAATAAGCAAATCCTTCTTTTATGCCTTGTACGTTAGACTTTTGCTGATTTTCCTTGTTTATATACGCTGGTACCTGAATCATAAACATGATGCCAATCCCGATGACTGCAGTCATAACATCAATAAAAAATGTAGCCTCAATACTTGCTATAGAGAGAATTGCTCCGCTTGCTGCCGGTGAAAGAAACATGATTAAAGATGTAATGCTACTGTTTACTCCATTTACTTTCATAAGATTATCTTTGGGAACAATCTGTGGAATCAAAGCATTAACAGCTGGAGTTTGTATCCCAGTCCCAGCCGACCGAATTAGCAATACAATGAAAAGTAACCAAATGCTCTTATAACCCGCTACAAATAAAATTGCTAAAATGAATGTCGCAAACGCAATTATCCCATCGGATAACATAATCATTTTCTTACGGTTATAACGGTCTATCCACACGCCGGCGAATAAAGAAATCGCAATTTGTGGAAAGAAACCACAAACAGTAGAAATGGTCAACATCATTCCAGATGATGTTGTAAGTGTGATATACCATATAATTGCGTACTGAACCAATGACGAACCAAACAACGAAATGGTTTGTGCTGTTAGGAATAGAACGATTTTTGTTTTCCAATTGTTATCATACATAAATTTATTTACACCCCTTGTTTCATCTCAAGTATTTTGAATAGGATTTACATTACGCCATTTTCTATATTGAAAATGCTATCTGCCCACTCACGATAAAAATTCCCTTCATGAGAAACGAGTAATACACTTCCCTTAAACCGTACTAAAGCGTTTTGTAAAGCTTTCTTTGCTTCCGCATCCAAATGATTCGTTGGCTCATCTAAAACTAAAAAGTTACAAGGAGTTAGTAATAGTCTGCATAATTTTACTTTTGACTGTTCACCACCACTTAATGTACGAATCTCTTGTGTTACATTCGTGTCTTTTACACCGCACTGCGCTAAATGATGACGAATTTCTTTCATATTCAGTTTTGAAAACTGTTCTGAAATAATCTGAATTGGTGTCATTTCCCCGTTTTCCCATTTCAAATCTTGCTCATAATAACCAATTTTTATTGGGTCTGCAAAATCAAAATCTCCTGAAATGCTCGGAATGCGTCCAACTAAAGTTTTTAATAATGTAGATTTTCCAATGCCATTAAATCCTGTAATAACAAGCTTTTGGCCGCCTATAACTGAGAAATTCAATTTTGGCAAAAGAGCTGAGTCATAACCCACCTCAAGGTCATTTATCGTAAGAACCGTCTGTTTTGAAAGATCAAATTCACGAAAACGAATAGATGGTTTATGAGTAAAAGCAGGTGGGGCAATTCGCTCCATCCTTTCGAGCTGTTTTCTGCGCCCTTGCGCAATTTTAGAATTAACTCCAGCCATATTTCTTCGAATATATTCTTCCGTCTTTTCAATTTGTTTTTGTTGTGCGTGGTACTGACGAATATAATCCTTTCGTAAATGCTCCTTTTGTCTTAAAAAATCTGAGTATTTACCGTAGTACTTCTTGATTGTTCCAAACTCTATATCACATATACAAGAAGACACTTCTTCTAAGAAATCAAAATCATGAGAAACAACAATAAAAGCCCCCTCAAACCCTACTAAATAACCAGCAAGCCATTCAACATGTTCTTTATCCAAAAAGTTCGTTGGCTCATCTAGCAACAGAACATTCGGTTTTTCAAGTAGCAACTTTGCCAAAATCACTTTCGCTCTTTGTCCACCGCTTAATTCTTCGATTCTACGATCCATACCAATCGCATCAATTCCTAAACCAGCAGCAATTTTATTTATTGTGCTATCTATCGAGTAAAATTCCTGTGCTTCAAGCTGTTCTTGATACTCAGCTGCTTGTAACAATTGTTCTTCACCGCCAGTTATCGCACTCTCCTCATATAACTTACTCATTCTTTTTTCCATTTCAAATAAATCTATAAAAGTCGTTTTTAAATATGCTAAAACCGTATGATTCCCATCAATTTCAGCATATTGATCCAAATGTCCAATTTGAATATTAGATTGCCATTTTATATCGCCGGCATCGGGAATAACTTCTCCCATCAATATTTTTATTAACGTACTTTTTCCTGATCCATTTTGTCCTACTACTCCCATATGTTCTCCTTTGTATAAATCAAAAGTAGCATTTTCATATAAGATTTTATCTATAAAACAATGTAATACATTTTCAACTTTAAGTAAGCTCATAATAATTCCTCTTTTCCTAAGAATAAAAAAAGCAGAGGGATAGCGTCATCCGACACTAGCCCTCTGCTTCGTAATTTTCGCTATATTACTCCAATTTGTAAAAGCTCATTGGAATACTATACACAAAGGGCCATAGACAAAGCATTGTCTATGGCCCTTTCATCTATTATTCATCAGCTGAATAGTCATAACTAAATAAGCATAGCAAAACTACACTTTTTTCGAAGACTATTCAGCCGATGAATATGAGAGACATTATGCTCCCAGATTAAGCTCCGTACAACGCTTCACCGTATACATTTGTGCGGAGCAAAGTTTTCTAACGAGTTTTACAAATTTTATATAAAGCATTTCAAGCACCTTCCTTATTCTTAAAGGGGATTTTAGCATATATTTCTGCAAAAGGTCAAGAAATAACCAGATACTGTAATCAACAGCTACATACTTCTATTCGATTTTTTACACTCTTATGCGATTGGCGTTCCATTTGCAACAGGATCATCCGGCTTTAACAGCACAACATCCCCTTCTTCTGGTACACCACCTACTACTAATACCTCAGATTTAAAACCTGCGATACGTCTTGGGGGAAAATTCACAACTGCAATTACTTGCTGACCAATAAGCTGTTCCGGTTCATATCTTCTCGTAATTTGAGCTGAAGATTGTTTCAAACCGATCTCACCGAAATCAATTTTTAACTTTATAGCTGGTTTCCGCGCTTCTGGAAACGGCTCTGCTTCTATTACAGTCCCAACACGAATATCTAATTTCATAAAATCCTCAATGCTTGCCACATGTATTACCTCCCGTTTTTACAATATCCATATTTACATTTTAGACACATATAATGAGATTTTTTTTACCGAAAATCAGTAATTTTTAACCATATGTCATGTATTCAGTACAAATGAAACGTTACCTTTCCGATATTGACTTGGTGTAATCCCCTCATATTTTTGGAATAAACGTGTTAAGGAAGATTGGTGTTCTAATCCTACTTGAATTGCGATGTGCAAAATAGATAAATTGGTACTTCGTAATAAGTATTTCGCCTTATTCAAGCGCACTTCTTGTATATATGCTGATGGAGATTTTCCTGTTTCTTTAAAAAACCAATCTGAATAATAGGAACGATTATAATGCTCAAGTTGCGCAAGTTTTTGCACCGTTATATTCTCATGATAATGTTCATGAATATATTGAATCGACTTAGGTTGTTGCTCTTGTCGTAAACAATGTGAAATATACGGATAGAGCTCTTTAAGCGCAGATCCTCCCTGTTCTATTTCATTCAGGATCAGATAGCGAATCCCTTTCCACTGATTCGTAAATTGATAAGAAATCCCCCTATTTTGTAACTCACCCGCTGGAATCATAAAATGGGGAATATCCAGAACCAAAAATTCATTACGCACAGAAGAATGAAAAGTATGATCACACTCGGAAGGAACAAAAAATAATGTTTTCTGGTCTATAAGGAGGTTTTGTGCCCCAGCCTTTATAACAAGTTCTCCTTGAAGGGGTAAAATGAGCTGGGCATAACTATGGGAATGTGTATCTTTAGCAGCTGTATACATTCGGCGTTCCGCTACAATCTCTTTATATGTTTCCATTGCATTTTCTCCCTTTTCGTATTTGGATTCATAATACCAAAAAAAGTAGTGCGAACCAACAGCCTGGTCTGCACTACTTCTTTATTTAATGTTTCTTCAAATCCCTCATATTAGATATATATAAAGCAATAACTAAAATAAGAATAGCCCCTGCATATAATAATGTTTCAAGTGGTTCCTCATGAGAAACGATAATTAATCGAATAAGCGCTGTAATTCCTATATAAATAAAATACCGTAGCGGAAAGTGATAATTCGATTTGAAGTACTTAATAATTAATGCGATAAATTCAAAGTATAAAAAGTAAACGATAATACTTTCAACTAATTTATACGATGTGTATTTTTTTGTGGAGAATATATATTGTATAAATGTGATTGTTTCATTAATTAGAAAGATAGATAGAACAATGGATAGGATAATAAGAGCTGTATTTAATATCCATTGTAAAACACTTGCAATAAATTCATCGACATTAAATGATCGCATTTTCTAGCACTCCTCTATAGGTGATTACACTTATTTATTATAACAAAGTTATTTTGATATGAGATTTTTCAGAATTAACATATCATTTCATCCTTATACCTTGCATTACAAGTTATTTCCATGTTATCTTGATTATAATACTTGCATTGCAAGGTATTGTTATAATCCTTTACCTTGTATTACAAGTCATTAAAAGAGATATACGAGTAGGAGGCTAAAATGGCGGACTCAACGCAAATGCTTAAAGGAATTCTAGATGGCTGTATTTTAGCTATCATTCAAGAAGGTGAAGTATACGGTTACGAATTAACAGAGAAATTGCATAGATACGGCTTTCACTCTTTTAGTGAAGGCACAATCTATCCATTACTATTACGCATGCAAAAAGAAGGCTTGCTTACAAGCGAATTAAGAGAATCAACCGCTGGGCCTAAGCGAAAGTACTATCAGTTATCAGAATTAGGAGAGAAAGAATTAACTAGCTTTAAAGAGCGCTGGACCGATTTAAAGCTATCTGTGGAAAAAGTGATGAATAAAGGTGGCGAATAGAATGTTATCAACAAAATCCGAACAATTTTTAATCGAACTCAGAATGTATTTACTGCAGCGCGGAAAAAAAGATGAAGATATAAATGCAATAGTGGAAGAGTTAGAAGTTCATTTAACAGAAGCCGAATCAAGAGGACAAAGTGTAGATCATATCATTGGAAAAAGCCGTAAACAGCATATGAAAAATATCGGGAAAGAACTTCCAACAGACAAAGAAGGGTTACTCATAATAATTCCCGCTGCGATTTTAGTGATTATTGCTTATATGTGCGTAGCTCCAGCCATTAGAGGGGAATTCAAAATTTCACAAAACATATTATTATTTGGATCACTACCAGTATTCTTAACGCTGGCGCTATTTGCAGTTGTATTTTTTAAAGGACTTCCGAGAGTATACCCATCTAAGAAAAGCTCAATGATTCTTTTAATCCTAACGCAATTCATTACTATCGGAGGATGGGTTGGCTTTTATTTTTGGCTAGATGGACGCCTTGATACAGATTACTTTGTAGCAACGACTATGCAAAATTATGCCATCGCTAGTGTATGTCTTCTTATTTTTATTTTATTCGCATTGTATACAAAATCATGGGCTACAATTTTAGCTGCATTCGTAATTTGTATCGGCCCACTTTTAGAACACGTTATTCCACCTGAAATAAACAAAGACCCGATGTATATTACACTAGCGGTTATCATTAGTGTGGTCATAGGTATTTTGCTAATCATCTATTTCTACAAGAAAGGAAAAGCCACTTCCAATACTTAAGGAGTGGTTTTCTCCTATTCCATAGACGTTACCCTTATTCTCCGCATGTATAAGGTATCTCCATCATTTGCACTACTCTTCCCTTATCACTACTGAACTCAATTCGATATTCAAAAATTTTTTAAGTAACAAATTCATTTCCATAAATAAATCCTACGACATACAGCGATATCATAAATAGACTCTCCCTCTTTTAGCAAAGATTCCACTGACATTAGTCACCTTGCTTCTTTAGGAGATGAGTGTTTCAAGTGAATACTACATACAACTATGCTCAAATTCCATACATCTCCTATCCCAGAAACCTCTCTAATCATTCCCTTTGAATTGAAAAATATCTTGATTAATCATTTCATGAAAATACCTATCCATTTCTTCTGCTGAAACACTTTTTCCATTTTGTAACCACCATGCACTTAACGTTGTAATTACACCAGAATGGAATTCGATAATTAACTCATTTGGTATCGTATGATTTTTACAAATCCGATTAAGTTCTTGATTCTCCTGTTTTCTTATTTCATGAGTCTGATAATGTATACGGCTAATAAATTGTTCATCATCCATTTGTGACTCTAATATTTTACCAATCTCTTCATGGTATAAGAATTGTTCCATTACTTGAAATGGCTTACTTAATCGATCTAAAAGTGGTATTTTAAAAACTTCCTCTTGATATTTTTCAAATCCAAATGCCAATAACGCATCTTTATCTTCAAAATGTTTATAGAATGTTGTTCGATGTACCATTGCACGATCACAGATTTGGTTGATAGTAATAGAGCTATATTTCTGTTTTGATTGCGTCATTAATTCAAATAAAGACTCCCACAATAATTTATGTGTACGTCTAATACGTAAATCCAGCTGCCCCTCATTCTTTTTCATCTACATTTCTCCTTTTCTGTAGATTAATTATACAACTACTGAAAATTGATTCTCCCTTTTTTTAATCTACACATGTATATTATATTGCAGGTGATCCTTTGTATACAAATGTATTAAAAAGAAAGACAAAAAGTAGGAGGAAATTCAATACATGAATATGACAACCACGAGTTCTACAAGTAGCAAGGTTGATATTTCTAATATTAAACATACACCAATTTTAATTGCACTAATTTTAGGTGCAATGGTTGCTTTTTTAAATGAAACATTACTTGGTAATGCTTTAACCGTATTAATGAGAGAATTTGATGTAACAGCTTCAACAATTCAATGGCTTTCTACAGCCTACATGTTAGTTGTTGGGATTTTAGTACCGATTACAGCTTTGCTTCAACAATGGTTCACAACAAGACAAATGTTCTTAACCGCCATGTTAACATTTTTAGTCGGTACATTGATTGCTGGATTCGCACCGACATTTACCGTTTTATTAATCGGTCGGATTGTCCAAGCAATCGCTACAGGGTTAATTTCACCACTACTAATGAATACGATTTTAATTATTTGTCCACCTGAAAAACGTGGTGCCACAATGGGCTTAATCGGACTTGTTATGATGTTTGCTCCAGCAGTTGGTCCTACATTATCCGGATTGATTGTCGATTCACTTAATTGGAGATGGTTATTCTACGCTGTTATTCCTATCGTAATCATTTCTATTTTAATTGGAATGAAGTACATTCAAAATGTCACCGAGTTAACACGACCAAAAGTTGATTATTTGTCAATCCTTTTATCAACATTAGGTTTCGGTGGTATCGTGTATAGCTTTAGTGCTTCAGGTGATTTAGGATGGTCAGATTCTAAAGTTTATTTCTCTTTAATTATTGGAGCCATATCGTTATTCATTTTTATTGTTCGTCAATTAAAGATCGATAATCCAATTTTAGAGTTACGTGCATTTAAATTTCCAATGTTCACTTTAACCGTTGTGTTAATGTTCATCGTCATGATGTCGCTGTTCGCATCAATGACATTATTACCAATGTTCTTACAAACCGTTTTACTTGTTTCAGCCTTTAAATCGGGGCTAATCATGCTACCAGGGAGTATTGTTAGTGGCATAATGGGACCAGTTGCAGGTAAATTATTTGATAAATTTAGTCCAAAGGTTATTATCATCCCTGGCATTGTGTTAGTAGCCTTTGCAATGTGGCTATTCGCAGGCATTAACCCTGAAACAACATCGACACAAATTATTTTAATGCACAGCTTATTAATGATTGGACTCATGTTTGTGATGACAGCACAAACATATGGTTTAAATCAATTGACACCAGAGCTTTATCCACACGGTACAGCGCTCTTTAATACATTACAGCAGGTAGCTGGCGCGATTGGCACAGCTATATTTATATCGAAAATGTCTTCAGGCACAACTCAATATATGGAAAACTCAGCAAATCCAATGGATTCAGTAGAAAAATTAAACGGCTTAACATCCGGCTTCCAAGAGGCATTTAAGCTTGGATTGATCTTTGTAATTGTTGCCCTCGTCGTATCGTTTTTCTTAAAAGGACAGAAAAAGAAAGCAAAAACGACACAGCTCTTACACAATGAAAATTAAAGGAGCCTAAAAAAGACATCTTTACTTGTTAAAGATGTCTTTACTAAATGAACATTACGTTCTCTTGAATATAGGTATAGCAGTAAATAAAACAGCCTGTAATGTTGATTTAAATATATGCTCTTTAAAAAATTAGATATTTATAGGCTAGTTTAAAAGAGGTGCTACAATGATAAAAGTAACTAAATCTTCAATAGAAAAGGCACGGATAGAATACGCAGTATTAAAGGAAACAAATCATACAAAAGCGATATTATTTCGGTTATATGAAGACGCTGATGATAAAATCGATAGGCTTTCTATTATACGTACTTATCCTAGCGAAGCATTTGTTGTTGCAGAAAAAAATGCTCCACATTTAGTTGAACAAGGTGGTATTCATCAGTTATTTCAGATAATCGAATAGCGATGATAGAACTATAACAGGCACAAAATAGGGCTATACCTTCTTCTGATGTCTCCAATAGTAAGTTTTTTCTTGAATATATTTTTTAGTTAAATAAAAAGATATACACCCAAGGGAGTAATATCCTTCATAATGAAAAAGGAAACATAAACCTGCATTCGATGCAAAGTTATGCTTCCTTTTATAAATCACATTTTTAGTCAAACTATATTAAAATTTTCTAAGTTATACTTAGTGAATATCATGCTTCTTGAAATTACCGCCCTTTACTTCTGCTACGTCATATACCGTAATAAAGGCACTTTCATCAATCTCATGAATGATTTCTTTCATTTTACTTTCTTCTAAACGGTTAATCACACAAGTGATTTCTTTAAATTTCTCTCTTGAATAACCACCGTACACTTCATTATATGTTGCACTTCGACCTAAACGCTCTCGAATGGTCTCTACCATTAATTCAGGCTCTTTTGTAATAATTTTAAATGTTTTAGAACCACTTAAACCTACTTCAACGATATGAATGACTTTAGAAGCAATAAAGTAAGCAATTGCAGAAAGAATAGCCCCTTGTAGACCAAATACTGTTGAAACAACAATAAAAACAAACATGTTTAAAAATAAGATGAGATCACTTGTCCCAAAAGGTAATTTTCGCGAAAGTAATACAGCTAACATATCGATTCCATCTAATGCGCCACCGTTACGCAATGCTAGTCCCATACCAAAACCGATGATAATACCACCAACAACGGTAATTAACAATGTATCACCGTGAATAATAGTCGGTACGTCATGCATAAGAACAGTGCCGATTGCTAGTGAAGCAATACCAATAATTGAGTAAATAGCAAAGTTTCTACCAATTTGCTTATATCCTAACCAAACAAAAGGAATATTAAAGATTGCAATTAGAACTCCTAATGGTAATCCAAATAATTTTGAACTAACAATGCTTAAACCTGTCACACCACCATCTGACACGTTATTTGGAATTAATACTGCTTCTAGTCCATACGCTGTTATAAATGCTCCAATAATAATTGCTAACACTTTTAAAACGACTTTTAGTTTATTAGGCCTACGTTTTTTAATTGTATTCATCTCATTCCTCGTTTCAAACTATTTTCTCTCTTTATTCCTAATAATTATTTTAACATATTCTTATTTTAAGTAGAAACCTTCACAATCTCTTCTAATTGAGAGGGATTTTCTTTCTATTCCGTAGATGTTAAATCACTCTTGCTTTTCTTGAGACTTTTTCACCTCGACACCATCTATAGGTAACATCACCTTCATTTCTGTTGACTTTGTTAATCCTTCCGTAGTATTTGCAATTGAATTCATGTTATCAGAAAGATAAAGTGAAAATTTAATTAGTGGGTTTTTCTTCATCCCCACTGATTATTAGCCCTCACCAATTGGGCTTTTGTGTGATAAAAAACATGTTATTTATTTTTAGAATTGACATGATATTATATTAAATTTATACTGTCAGTAACATATCACTGTTAACAACAGTATACTATTACTAACAGTAATAATTTTAATGTTATGATGACAAAAAATATTTTTTACATTTAATTCAGGAGGTTAGATATTGTATGAAACATACAGGAAGACATACAGGTGCATTTCTTTTGCTGTTTTTAACAGAAGGACCTAGCTATGGAGGGAAACTTCTACAGAAATGTGAAGAAGAGCTTCCCGTCAATCCAATTGACAGTGCCATCATATACCGTACCCTAAAAAAATTAGAAAAAGAAGGTGCTGTTGAATCTTATTTGGACACATCTGATCAAGATACGCCGAGAAAGATGTACAACATTACTACAATGGGGAAAAAACAATTAGAAGAGTTTCAAATAGATATTGAAGAAAAAATTAAAAACTTATCATTTTTCTTAGACAAATATAAAGACTGGAAAGAGTCTAATCATGATTAATGGCGCTCTCCTTTACTCTTTAGCCATTATTCTTATCAGTATTTCTTTTGTAAAGGATCGGAATAAAACAAAAGACGCTCTATTAAAGTCATGGAAAATGTTTCGTAATCTTATACCTTCCATGCTATCAATTATGCTTTTCGTTGGACTATCACTATCAATGTTAACGCCTTCCTTCATTTCTTCTATAATTGGTGGGAAATCTGGATTCATCGGTATTGTTTATTCAGCAATAATTGGTTCTGTTGCACTCGTTCCAAGCTTTGTTGTGTTCCCTCTTGGAAATACATTAGTCCAAAATGGTGCGGGCCTCCCTCAAGTTGCAGCATTAATGTCTACGTTGATGTCCGTAGGAATCACAACTTTACCGATGGAACAAAAGATATTTGGGCGAAGTTTTGCTTATTCTCGTAATGCCTCCGCATTGTTAATGTCTCTCATATTCTCATATATTATTTGGTTGGTGATGGTATGAATGAATTAAGAAGGTATCGTTTCGTTTTCATTTTACTACTCGGGCTCATTATATTGACTTTTATAAACCAATCGTTGGGATGGAACGCATTTCAATTAACAGGAAAAAGCATTTTAGATATGCTGTTTCTACTTCCTCCTGTCTTAATATTCGTAGGATTACTGGACCAATGGGTAAAGAAAGAAATATTAATTAAATATATGGGAGAAAAATCCGGTATCTATGGAATCTTATTTTCTCTATTATTAGGAGGAATTGCAGCCGGTCCCCTCTACGTCGCATTTCCGATTGCAGCACTTTTATTAAAAAAAGGGGCAAGTATTAGGTACATCGTATTTTTCTTAGGCGTTTGGACAACTGCAAAATTACCGATCATAGTGTATGAATTCTCTTCGTTTGGAGCTACATTTACACTCATTCATATTTGCTTCGGTCTATTATTTTTCTATTTAATGGGCATCATTTTTGAGAAATTTTATGACCAACGACAATTGTTACAGTATGATGTAACGAAAGAAATTTAGATTTAAATCAATAAGTCTTTAAACCCTTCCATCCTAGGTTCTTTTATACCTGTAACCTTTAAAGATACGACGATACATCTTTTTGCAAACAGTATAACTTTCTTTAGAACGGCACGAATTTATTTCAAAGCTACAAATACTCTTCCTTATATTTCTCGAGAACTATAACTTTTCCACAAATAAAAAGAACCATAACCTTGCCGAAACGGCAAAGTTATGGTTCATATCACACAAAATAAAAAAACCACCAAATATGTATTGGTGGAGACGGTGGGAGTCGAACCCACGTCCAAAGATATTGGCACTTAAGCTTCTACGAGTGTAGTCGATATATTGGCATTTCGCAAACTCTTCAGCCTATCGACAGGCTTCCAAGTTGCTAGTCTGATTGTTCTCTTCCTTTGCCCTCAGACGGCGAACTCCGGCGTAGTCCACTTAGTTTGAGTCCCTTACCCTACCACATGGACGATGGAGGGAGGAACCGCTAAGCTGTATTAAGCAGCTAAAGCGAAGTTGTTTTGTTGTTTGCCAGTTATTGGCTTTGACGTTTTAACGAGGCCGATCCCCTCGACTCGCAACTTAAGCTCAAACTACCCCTGTCGAATCCGTAACGTCCCCATATAAGAAATGGAGCATACGAAGTATATTCGTGATAGCTACTTAATGAGCTGTTTTTCAATGTTCACTGGCCTTACATGAATCATTATATCATACGTTCGACATTTTACAAATGTAAATTTCTGTATTACATCTTTTGACGATCACGGAATGCGCGAGCAATTTCACGTTTTGCTTCTTTCTCTTTTAAATCATGGCGCTTATCATATTGTTTCTTACCTCGAGCTAATCCAAGTGCCATTTTCGCAAATCCATTTTTCAAATAGATTTTAACCGGAACAAGTGTATAGCCTGTTTCTTTTGAATAACCGATCAGTTTTTGAATTTCCTTCTTATGAAGAAGCAATTTTCTTGTGCGAAGCGGATCATGATTGAAACGGTTCCCTTGCTCATACGGACTAATGTGCATATTATGTACCCAAACTTCACCATTATGTACACGAGCGAAAGCATCCTTTAAGTTAACGCGCCCAGCGCGAATAGACTTAATTTCCGTTCCTTGAAGGACAAGCCCTGCTTCGTATGTTTCGTCGATGAAATAATCATGAAATGCTTTTTTATTTTGTGCAATAACCTTACCACTACCTTTTGGCATCATCTGTCCCTCCTCTATTTGTACTATTTTAACAAAAGTTATTAAAAAGTGGAAGTGGCTTCACTTATATACTAAGCGAAGCCACCCCCTCTCTTACTTACGCTTTTTCTTTTTCTTCTTAAAACCTGGAACATTTTCAAAGAATGGCTTTTTCTTTTTACCATTGCCATCTTTTTGTCCTGGACGACCGGATGCTCCTTTTCCGCGACCGCCACGCTCGTTATTACGTTCGCCACGACCACCTCGTTCTTGCTTACGGCCGTTACCACGTTCCTCACCAGGTCCGCTCCGTCTCTTTCTACCACCTTTTGGCTGTTCAATCACAACTGGACGATCTTTAAACTTACGTCTTGGCGTGCCTTTCATACCGACGATTTCAAAATCAATCGCACGCTCATCTTTGTTTACGTTAATAACGCGAATTGTAATTTCATCACCGATGCGGAAGACGTTACCTGTACGCTCACCAATCATCGCAAAATGCTGTTCATCATAACGATAGTAGTCATCTGTTAAATAACTAACGTGAACAAGACCTTCAATTGTATTCGGAAGCTCTACGAATAAACCGAAGTTAGTTACAGAGCTAATCATACCATCGTACTCTTCACCGATCTTATCAAGCATATACTCAGCTTTTTTCAGTTCATCTGTTTCACGTTCTGCTTCAACAGCGCGGCGTTCCATATTAGAAGAATGCTCTGCAATCTCCGGTAACTTTTCACGCCATTTTGCTTGTGTTTCGTTATCAATTTTACCGTTAATGATATATTCACGAATTAATCGATGAACAATTGTATCTGGGTAACGGCGAATTGGTGATGTGAAGTGTGTATAGAACTCTGTTGATAAACCGAAATGACCTAAGCTATCTGCATCGTAACGAGCTTGTTTCATCGAACGAAGCATAACTGTTGAAATCACGACTTCTTCAGGTTGTCCTTGTACCATTTCAAGAATTTGTTGTAGAGCACGAGGATGTACTTCATTCGCACGCCCTTTTACTGCATAGCCAAAGTTTGTGACAAACTCGAAGAAACGTTCTAATTTATCTTCTTTCGGATCTTCATGGACACGGTACATAAACGGTACGTTCATCCAATGGAAATGCTCTGCTACTGTTTCATTCGCAACAAGCATGAACTCTTCAATTAGTTTTTCTGATACAGAACGATCACGCATGACAACATCCGTTGGTTTACCTTCTTCATCTACTAATACTTTTGCTTCTTTGAAGTCAAAGTCAATCGCACCGCGTCTCATGCGTTTTTCACGTAAGATTTGTGCTAACTGCCCCATTTCTTTGAACATTGGTACTAACGTTTCATAACGCTCAATTAACGCTTCGTCTTCATCTTCTAAAATACTTCTTACATCAGCATACGTCATACGTTCTGTTGTTTTAATAACACTTTGGAAGATTTCATGGCTAACAACGTCACCAAGATTGTTAATTTCCATTTCACAAGAAAGTGTAAGACGATCCACTTTCGGATTTAGTGAACAAATTCCGTTTGATAAACGATGCGGAATCATTGGAATTACACGGTCAACAAGATATACACTCGTTGCTCTCTCCGCTGCTTCCACATCAATTGGAGATCCTTCATGGACATAATGGCTTACATCCGCGATATGAACGCCAAGTTTATAATTACCGTTCTCAAGTTTTGTTACTGTAACCGCATCATCTAAATCTTTTGCATCTGCACCGTCAATTGTAACGATCATTTGATCGCGTAAATCACGGCGATCTTTTAAATCTTCTTCTGAAATCGTTTCTGGTACACTGTTAGCATGTTCCATCACATCTTCTGGGAATGCTAATGGCAAATGATGTTTATGAATAACAGATAAGATATCTACCCCTGGGTCATTTTTATGACCCAGAATTTGAATCACTTCACCTTCCGCACTTAAACGCTCCTGCGGATAGCTTGTAATTTTCACAACAACTTTATGCCCTTCTACTGCACCCATAGATGCACTTTTCGGAATAAAAATGTCACTTGTCCAGCGCTTATTATCTGGAAGTACAAATCCAAAATTTTTCGACTCTGTATATGTACCAACTAACTCCTTCGTACCACGTTCTACAATACGAATGATTGTCCCTTCTTGGCGTGACCCACTAGATTGCGAACTAATACGTGCTAGTACTGTATCACCATGAAGTGCACCATTTAGTTCTGTAGGTGGAATAAAAATATCGTCATCCCCTGTCTTCTTCTCTTCTGGGACAACAAAAGCAAACCCACGCGCATGACCAATTAACTTACCGCGCACTAAATTCATCTTTTCTGGAAGACCGTAGCGATTGCTGCGAGTTCGAACAACAAGCCCTTTCTCTTCCATCATAACTAGTGCCTTTACAAAGTCTTTAAAGCCAACGGAATCTACAATACCAAATGCCTCTTCTAATTCTTGTATCGTTAACGGCTTATACGCTTCTTCTTTCATAAATAACAATAACTTATCAATATGTTCTTGAATAATCTCTTCCAAGCAAAAATACCTCCTTTAAACCCTCATATTATTTAGTGTATCCGAAATACACACTATGTATAAAGTGAAACTTCTATAAACACTCGTTTTTCACCATTTATTCTGCTACTTATGTACAGTAAAATTCTTATCTTAAAAGTTTATTTCTATATAAATACATTTTGATTTAACGGCATCTAAGTCACGGCTTTGAAAACTAAAGAAGACCTCCTCTTGTTTCCTCCTTCTGTTCTCACATGGCATGGGGATAAAATAGGTACTGACCGCTTCTATCCACGGGCGGATCCTCTCTTCCACCCCAAAAAGAAAGGTTTTATATCTCTATTTTAATTTATATATTATTTTTTAAGCACCTAAGTCACGGCCTCGAAAACTAAAGAAGACCTCCTCTTGTTTCCTCCTTCTGTTCTCACATGGCATGGGGATAAAATAGGTACTGACCGCTTCTATCCACGGGTGGATCCTCTCTTCCACCCTAAAAAGAATGGTTTTTTTAATGCTTTTAATACCCCATGAAAAAAAGAGGCAACTAGATCTTACCAATCTAGTTGCTCCAAGAAGTTATATACATCTTCGTGTAGCTCATCACGCTGTTTATCAAGCGTAATGACATGTGTAGAGTCTTCATACCACTTTATGTCTTTTAAAGTGGATTCTACCCCGTTATAGATAATGTTTGCACTGTCTGTATTAATCATTTCATCATGGCGTGCTTGTACAACAAATGTTGGAGCATAAATCATATCAACATTGTTGCGTACGTCACGAATTAAGTCTTGCAGTGCTTTCAATGTATTCATAGGCGTCTTTTTAAATTCCATCATTTCTTCTGCAATTTGTTCTGGTGATTTTTGCTCACGTTTTTTATATTCACGTGCATATGCCAATATACCTTGGTACATAATTTCTTCGCTCTTAATGTACATTGGCGCGCACATTGGAACAACACCTAAAATCGGTAATGTATAAGAAAGTTTTAATGAGAATACACCGCCAAGTGATAGTCCAACAGCGGCGATTTTCTCATATCCTTGATCTTTCAAATGTTGATAAGCAGCCATAACATCTTTCCACCAATCTTCAGGACCTGTATGAACAAGCTGCTCTGGTGGTACACCATGGCCTTTATAAATTGGAGCGTGGCAAGTATAGCCTTTTTTCTCTAAGAAACGTCCAAGCATACGTACATCAGCTGAATTCCCCGTGAATCCATGCAGTAATAAAACAGCACGGTCTCCACCTTCAAATGTAAATGGTTTCGGAGATGCTAATTTCATCATCTTCTTCTCCTCTTTCTCTTCTGTAATCTAGTCGTATTGTTTCTACACTTAGTTTACCATAGTTCCATTTCCATAATCTAATTAGAAACTTTTTTCGAATAATGAAATACAAATGAGCACAAAAAAAGAAGAACCTTTAGCACGAATCCGCTAACGCTTCTTCTTTTTCCATATCTTTTAAAAGCAAAGCCTTTACTATAAATTCAAGTACGTAACACCAATTGTTAGTGCGAAAAATAGTACAGCTAAAACCACAGTAATACGGCTTAATACAGCTTCAATTCCGCGTGCTTTTTGCTTACCAAATAATTGTTCTGCACCACCTGAAATAGCACCTGAAAGGCCTGAGCTATTGCTAGACTGCATAAGTACTAAAACAATCATTAAAATCGATACAATAATAAGTAAAACTGATAATAACGTATGCACCTGGCGTACCTCCTACATAGATTCAGTTAGTTTAAATGTTAGCATAAATTCTATAGAAAAGCGAGAGCTGTTCCTATCGCTCTCGCTTTCATCTATTACATAAACATCGTTGCAAATAACGGTCCAAGCAAACAAGTTAAAATCGCTGTTAATGTCATTGTTACCGATCCAATAACACCTTCATGTTCATTATTTTTCATGGCTCTCATTACTCCCATAATATGAGATGCACATCCAAAACCGATTCCTTTACCAACAGAGTTTGTAACGCGGCTCCATTTTAATAGAATTGGACCTGTAATTGTCCCCGTAATCCCAGCTACAACAACGAACGCTGCTGTTAATGATGGAACACCGCCAACTTGCTCTGATACACTCATTGCAACTGGCATTGTTACTGATTTTGGTAAAGAAGATAAAATTAAACTTTTATCTGTTCCCATAAGCGACGCAATAACGAAGTCACTTGCAATCGCCACTGTTGTTCCGACTAGTACACCACCAGCAATTGGTACAACATACTTTTGCAATACGTGACGCTGTTTATAAAGTGGAATGGCAAATGCTACAACACCTGGTCCAAGCAGTTTGGAAATCCAGCCACCACCACTTTGCATGTACTGTTGATATGGTATATCCAGCACAAGTAATAAAACAATCATTAATGCTGTTGCTACAAGCATTGGAATGGTAAATGGTGTTGGTAATACTTTATAAATCTTTTTAGATAATTGATATAATAACAATGTAAGAATAACCCAACCAATTCCGATTAATATTTGGCTCATCGCGTTTCTTTTTCCTTTCTATTCGCAAGATATTGCCCTGTATGTCCTGCGACAATAATAATTAAAAATGTACTCGCTACAACAGTAATGAAAAGAGAAATTCCTTTACTCATAAAAAAAGCACCGTAATTCATTAAACCAATCGTTGGTGGAATCAATAAAAACGGCATAATAGCAACGAGTGTTTCTGCTCCTAAATCAAACCATTTCACAGGAAGAACCTTAAGGCTTAGTAAAACAAGTAGTAGAAACATCCCAATCAAACTTCCTGGAATTGGAATATCCAACATTTCTTGCACCCATGTTCCTATCATGTAAAACACGTAAAGAGCTGCAACTTGGACAATAATCTTTGTAAACTTCATGTTCATCATCCCTCATGTTTATACGATCTTCGCTTTATATCTTTATCATAGTATAAATTGTAAAAACCTGCAATTTACCAACTTGACAACAAAAATGACATATGTTATACGCTTACACCCTTGATATGACTGTATTTTCGAGCGAAATTTACGTCAAAAACATTGACCTAAAACGAAAAGTTTATATTTTCTGAATTTTTATGTTATTATTTCAATAAAATAAATATTCCGTCAGAAATATGCCAAGCTTACTACTTGCGAATAGAATCCATTGAAATGGATTCTATTCGCTCTGAAATGACATATATTTACTCATACCCTCCAAAATACTTTCAACTGCACAGCATGTATTGTCTATATAGATAGGCAATACATGTCTATAAAACGTCATTCCCATTTTATTAAAAGCTACGGGTGGTGAATATATGACCAAAAAGGTTTTGATTTTTGCTGATCCTGGTATCGATGATACAATCGCTCTCATACTCGCATACTTTGCAGATGAAATCGAAATCGTTGGCATTATTGCAGATTATGGAAATGTCCCCAAAAAAATGGCGGTGGAAAATACCTTATTCCTTCAAGATAAAGTAGGAGATGCGAATATTAAAATATTCGGTGGTGCTGCAAGACCTCTTACTAGTGGGAATCCTGATTTCTTCACAGATGTGCATGGCATACATGGATTAGGTCCTATTGTACCGGAGGAATCTCTTACAAATGAACAAATAGAGAATTTTCTTGAAGTTATCAATTTGATTAATAACTATAAAGATGAATTAATTATTGTTAGTATAGGACGTTTGACTTCACTTGCACTTCTAATTATTTCGTACGGAAGCTTGATGAAACAAATTAAATCTTATTACATAATGGGTGGTGCCTTTTTACATCCCGGAAATGTAACACCTGTATCTGAAGCAAACTTTTATGGTGATCCTGTCGCTGCCAATATTGTATTACAATCCATTCCTAACATGTCTATATACCCACTGAATGTTACACAATACTCTATCGTTACACCTGAAATGGCTGAATATATTGATGCAAAAGGAAAAGCACCTCTCATCAAACCTCTATTCGATCACTACTATTATGGGTATTATCAAAAAGCATTGCCACAATTAAAAGGTTGTCCTTTTCATGACACGATGCCTATTATGGCACTCCTTAATGATTCAATGTTTACCTATTATGAATCACCAGTTTACGTTATGAATGAACAATTCGCTCGTGGACAAAGTGTTGCCGATTTCCGTTCATTGTCCAATTCCAAACCTTTCACCAATAGGCCTAAACAGCGAATTGCAATTGACTTTGATTACAACCAGTTCTTTAAACACTTTATGACGATTATGACTGATGAACAATTTTAATAAAAAACAGGCCGTGATTTCTCACGGCCTGTCATTATTTTCTACAATTATTTTTTTAAGTTGTAGAAAGATTTTAAACCATCGTAAACAGCGATTTCGCCTAGTTCGTCTTCGATGCGTAATAATTGGTTGTACTTAGCAATACGGTCAGTACGGCTCATAGAACCAGTTTTGATTTGGCCAGCGTTAGTTGCAACTGCGATGTCAGCGATTGTAGCATCTTCAGTTTCACCAGAACGGTGAGATACAACTGCTGTGTAACCAGCACGTTTAGCCATTTCGATTGCTTCGAAAGTCTCAGTTAAAGTACCGATTTGGTTAACTTTAATTAAGATTGAGTTAGAGATACCTTTTTCGATACCTTCAGCAAGTTTTTGAGTGTTAGTTACGAATAAGTCGTCACCAACTAATTGAACTTTGCTGCCAATACGCTCAGTTAATAATTTGTGACCATCCCAGTCGTTTTCGTCTAAACCATCTTCGATAGAGATGATTGGGAAGTCTTTGCAAAGCTCTTCGTAGAAATCAACCATTTCTGCAGAAGTTAAGCCAGTACGGCCTTCGCCTGCAAGGTCATATTTACCAGTTTCTTTATTGTAGAACTCAGAAGAAGCAACGTCCATTCCTAAGAATACGTTCTCGCCAGCTTTGTAACCAGCTTTTTCGATTGCTTCGATGATTACTTCTAATGCTTCACGGTTAGAACCAAGATTTGGAGCGAATCCACCTTCGTCACCTACTGCAGTGTTAAGACCTTTTTCGTGTAATACAGCTTTTAATGCATGGAATACTTCAGCACCCATACGGATTGATTCTTTGAATGTTGGAGCACCAACTGGTAAGATCATGAACTCTTGGAAGTCCACGTTGTTATCAGCGTGAGAACCACCGTTGATGATGTTCATCATTGGAGTTGGTAATTGTTTTGCATTGAATCCACCAAGGTAACGGTATAATGGAAGACCTACGAAGTCAGCTGCTGCGTGAGCTACTGCCATAGATACACCAAGGATAGCGTTAGCGCCTAATTTACCTTTGTTTGGAGTACCATCTAATTCGATCATAGCGTTGTCGATACCAGCTTGGTCAGTTACGTCGAAACCAACGATTTCTGGAGCGATAATTTCGTTAACGTTGTTTACTGCGTTAACAACACCTTTACCAAGGTAACGAGATTTGTCACCGTCACGTAATTCTACTGCTTCGTGCTCACCAGTAGATGCACCACTTGGTACGATAGCGCGTCCGAATGCGCCGCTTTCTGTGTAAACTTCTACTTCTACAGTTGGGTTACCACGAGAATCAAGGACTTCGCGAGCATAAACATCAATAATTGTTGACATAATATTTTCTCTCCTTTTATATATACAATTTAATTATTTAATAATTGTTTTACCTGTCATTTCTTTCGGTTGTTCAACACCAAGAAGTGTAAGCATTGTTGGAGCGATATCTCCTAAGATGCCACCTTCACGTAATTCAACATCATTTTTCGTAACGATGAAAGGAACCGGGTTCGTTGTATGAGCTGTCATTGGTTGTCCGTCAGAAGTTAGCTCCTGGTCAGCATTACCATGGTCAGCAGTAATAAGTGCTACACCATCTTTTGCAAGAATCGCTTCTACAACTTTTCCTAAACATTCGTCAGTTGCTTCTACTGCTTTAATTGTTGGTTCCATCATCCCAGAATGGCCAACCATATCACAGTTTGCAAAGTTAAGAATGATCACGTCATGTTTATCATTTTCGATTTCATTTACTAAAGCGTCGGTTACTTCGTAAATGCTCATTTCAGGTTTCAAGTCATACGTTGCAACCTTCGGTGAGTTAATTAAGATACGCTCTTCTCCTGGGAATTCAGCCTCACGACCACCGCTAAAGAAGAATGTAACGTGCGGATACTTTTCAGTTTCCGCGATGCGAAGTTGCTTTAATCCCGCTTGCGCAACAACTTCACCTAATGTGTTATCAAGGTTCATTGGCTTGAATGCCACGTAACCATCTACAGTTTCACTAAAGTGTGTCATACAAACGAATTCTGGAATGCGAGGTACTTTTTCACCACGATCGAACTCACGGAAGTCTTCGTTTGTAAATACACGTGCAATTTGAATTGCGCGGTCTGGACGGAAGTTATAGAAGATAACTGCATCATCATCATTGATTGTTGCAACTGGCGTTTCATCTTCATTCACAATTACAGATGGCAATACGAATTCATCATAGATACCATTTGCATAAGAATCCTCTACGCATTCATGTGCTGATTTATAAGTAGGTCCTTCGCCATTCACCATAGCACGGTAACATTTTTCTACGCGATCCCAACGCTTGTCACGGTCCATGGAGTAATAACGACCGGAGATAGTCGCGAATTGTCCTACTCCTGTTTCTTTAATTACTTCATTTGTTGCATCGATATAACCTTTTGCTGTTTGTGGTCCAACATCGCGGCCATCTAAGAATGCATGGATGTATACTTTCTCCACGCCTTCTTTTGCAGCTAAGCGAAGAAGAGCAAACATGTGGTTCATGTGACTGTGCACACCACCATCAGAAAGTAAACCGAATAAATGAAGAGCAGTACCTTTTTCTTTTACGCTTTTAATTGCATTTTGGAAAGTTTCGTTCTTATCGAACTCACCTTCACGAATTGCAACGTTCACACGTGTTAAGCTTTGATATACTACGCGGCCAGCACCGATATTTAAGTGACCAACCTCAGAGTTACCCATTTGACCTTCTGGAAGACCTACTGCCTCACCACATGCTGTAAGCGTTGTGTGAGGGAACTTGTTCCAGTAACCGTCGAAATTAGGTTTCTTAGCTTGTGCTACAGCATTCCCGTAAGTTTCTTCACGTAGTCCGAAACCATCAAGAATGATTAAAGCTGTTGGCTTTCTCATTTTACCGCCCCCAGAAGACCTAAGAAGGAAGCAGGCTCTAAGCTAGCACCGCCAACTAAAGCGCCGTCGATGTCAGATTGTGCCATGTATTCTTTAATGTTTTCTGGTTTTACGCTACCGCCGTATTGAATACGAACAGCTTCTGCAGCTGCTGGAGAAACAGCTTCTGCAACAACTTTACGGATATGCGCACATACTTCGTTTGCATCTGCAGAAGAAGAAGATTTACCTGTACCGATTGCCCAGATTGGCTCATAAGCGATAACAGTTTCTTTAACTTGCTCTTCTGTTAAACCTGCAAGTGCTTTTGTCACTTGACCTGCTACTAGATCAAATGTTTTTCCGCTTTCGCGCTCTTCTAAAGTCTCACCACAGCAAACGATTGGTGTTAAACCATGTTCAAATGCTGCAAGAGTCTTTTTGTTTACTGTTTCGTCTGTTTCAGCAAACATTTCACGACGCTCAGAGTGGCCAAGTACTACGTAGCTCACTTTTAAGTCGCTAAGTGCTACTGGGCTAATTTCGCCAGTAAATGCACCATTTTTTTCGAAGTGCATGTTTTGTGCACCTACTTTTAAGTCAGTTCCTTCAGTTGCCGCTACTAAGCGCTCTAAGAAAAGAGCTGGAGAGCAAACTACTGCATCAACAGCTGAAGCTGCTGGGATTTGACCTTTTACTTCCTCTACGAAGCTAACTGCTTCAGATAGAGTTTTATTCATTTTCCAGTTACCTGCGATAATTGGTTTACGCATGCTTTGCACCGTCCTTTTTCTTTGGCTGCTACTTATTTGTCGTTAAGACAAACTACACCTGGAAGTTCTTTACCTTCCATGAATTCTAATGACGCACCGCCGCCAGTAGAAATGTGGCTCATTTTATCAGCCATACCGAATTTTTCAACAGCTGCTGCAGAGTCACCGCCGCCGATAACAGAGTATGTACCTTCTGCATCTGCTAATGCTTGTCCTACTGCTTTTGTACCTTCTGCAAATGGAGTCATTTCAAACACACCCATTGGTCCGTTCCATACAACAAGCTTAGAATTTTTAATTACATCAGCATAAATTTCACGTGTCTTTGGTCCGATATCTACGCCTTCCCAAGTTTCAGGAATTGCATCAATACTTACAACTTTTGTTGTTGCAGTTTCAGAGAATTCTTCTGTGATTACAACATCAACTGGCATGTAGAAGTTTACGCCTTTTTCTTTCGCAAGTTCCATAAACTCTTTTGCTAAGTCAATTTTGTCATTTTCACATAGAGATTGTCCGATTTCATGTCCTAATGCTTTAACGAATGTGTAAGCAAGGCCACCACCAATGATTAGATTATCAACTTTGTCAAGTAGATGACGAATTACACCGATTTTATCTTTTACTTTCGCGCCACCGATGATTGCTGTAAATGGGCGTTCTGGGTTAGAAAGTGCTTTACCTAATACTTCTAACTCTTTTTCCATTAAGAAACCAGATACTGCTGGTAGGTAGTCTGCGATACCTGCTGTAGAAGCATGAGCACGGTGAGCTGCACCGAATGCATCGTTAACAAAAAGATCAGCAAGAGCTGCAAATTCTTTTGCTAGTTCTGCATCGTTCTTTTCTTCGCCCGCATAGAAACGTACGTTTTCAAGAACTAATACGTCGCCTTCGTTCATTGCTGTAACCATTTCTTGTACAGCTGGTCCGAATGCTTCGTCTGCTTTTTTCACATCTTTACCGAGAAGCTCACCTAAACGTGCAGCTACTGGAGTAAGACGCATTTCTTCTACTACTTGGCCTTTTGGACGACCTAAGTGACTAGCTAAAATAACTTTCGCACCTTGCTCTACTAAATATTGAATTGTAGGAAGAGCTGCACGAATACGAGTCTCGTCTGTTACTTTGCCATCTTTCATAGGTACGTTGAAGTCAACGCGGCAAAATACTCTTTTACCTTTTAAATCTACGTCACGAATTGATTTTTTGTTCATTGGATTTCCCTCCGACTAGTTAGGATTGACAAAACCCATTCAAAAGCTTATCACATTTGCTTCTAAAACGAAAGAAGAGAGAGGGAACAAACCCTCTCCCTCGTTTTGTCATTGATAACTTATAAACTTAAGAATTAAAGACCTTTAGCAGTCATGTATGCAGCTAAGTCTACTACACGGTTAGAGTAACCAGTTTCGTTATCGTACCAAGAAAGTACTTTAACCATGTTACCTTCCATTACCATTGTAGATAATGCATCGATTGTAGAAGAAGCTGTGCATCCGTTATAGTCGATAGATACTAATGGCTCTTCGCTGTATCCAAGGATATCTTTTAATTCGCCTTCAGCAGCTGCTTTGAATGCTGCGTTTACTTCTTCAACTGTTACTTCTTTATCAAGTTCAACAACTAAGTCAACAAGAGAAACGTTAGCAGTTGGAACACGTACTGCGCCACCGTTTAATTTACCTTTAAGTTCTGGTAATACTAATGCTACAGCTTTAGCAGCACCAGTAGATGTTGGGATCATGTTTTCAGCTGCTGCACGAGCACGACGTAAATCTTTGTGTGGTAAGTCTAAGATTTGTTGGTCGTTAGTGTAAGAGTGAATTGTTGTCATCATTCCGCGTTTTACGCCGAATTTTTCGTTTAATACTTTAGCGAATGGAGCTAAGCAGTTTGTAGTACAAGAAGCGTTAGATACTACGTTGTGGTTAGCTGCATCATATTCTTCGTGGTTAACACCCATAACTACAGTGATGTCTTCGTCAGAAGCTGGTGCAGAGATGATAACTTTCTTAACTGATCCACCTAAGTGTTTTTCAGCGTCTGCTTTTTTAGTGAAACGTCCAGTAGATTCTACTACGATTTCTACTCCGTAGTCGCTCCATGGTAATTGAGCTGGGTCACGCTCAGCGATAACTTTAATTTCTTTACCGTTAACAACGATGCTGTTTTCGT
Organism: Bacillus sp. Xin1; assembly: GCF_013314535.1. Taxonomy (GTDB): domain Bacteria; phylum Bacillota; class Bacilli; order Bacillales; family Bacillaceae_G; genus Bacillus_A. The sequence continues at coordinate 70,922 of NZ_JABUAE010000010.1, forward strand.
TAGCAGATACTTCTGCATTTAAAGTTCCGTGAACTGTGTCATATTTTAAAAGGTGAGCTAATGTTTTAGCATCTGTTAAGTCGTTGATTGCTACTACTTCTACCTCAGAGTTGTTAAGAGCTGCGCGGAATACGTTACGTCCGATACGTCCAAATCCATTAATACCAATTTTAGTCATTTGAATTTCCTCCTTGGGGGATTATATTAAAGGGTAATACCCTTTGTTAATTGTTTTGCTGCACCTTCATCTGTAATTAGAATCGAAGTGTGCCCTTGTTTAATTACAGCCTGTATTGCTTTTGCTTTTGAAGAACCTCCAGCGACTGCAACAACGTTAGATACATTTTGTAAATCTCTTAGTTGCATGCCAACCGTTTGTACTTTATGAACGACATTACCTTGTTCATTGAAGTAATAACCGAAAGCTTCGCCGACTGCTTCACTTGCTTTAATTTTCATCCAATCTGCTTCTGAAGTATTTCTGCGACGTGCCATTGTTAACGCATCGCCTATTCCATGAATGACGATATTGGAAGATCGAATCAACTCAAGAACTTCTTTCACGGAAGGCTCAGTCACAATGGACGCATATGCTTCGCTACTAACATGGTCTGGAACATACAATAAGCGGTAATTGCTCATCGTATTCTGTGCCATTTTCGCACAAATGGTATTGGCTTCTAATTCGACGCCTTCTCCAATTCCACCACGCGCTGGGACAAATAGCATATGTAAATCTTTGCAATCTAGTTGCATCATGTCCGCAACGGCAGCTAGCGTTGTTCCTCCAGCCACAGCAACGATATTATTCGCTGTCAGACGGTCTTTTATACAAGTTACACAAGCACGGCCCATCTCCAATTTGACCCAAGGTGATTCATCACTATCACCAGGGACAACGAAAACTTCATCCAAGTCTAATGTTTCCTTAAGCTGTTTTTCTAAAACCTTTAACCCGGAAATTTCTTTCATAAAGTCTTCCAAAGCAAGAACCACAGTTGTTCCTTCTTCTGTTAAAGTCATTCCAGAAGAGGCGACGTGAACTAAGTTTTGTTCTTTCAAAACTTGCACTTCACTTCGCAATACTCGTTCTGTCATACCAAGACTTGCAGATAAGTTTCTTCTTCCAATCGGCTGCATAAGACGAATGTGCTGAAGAATTTGCATTCTTGTTTGCATAACAGGTAGCAGATCAGGTAATAATTTTTTTGTATTTTGAATCCATGAGCGCATATCTTTTCTCCTCACTGCATCGGTTCATTTTCCCCTGTGGTCATTTTATGTCCCGTAGTGACATTTTGTGTCCCACTAGGTTTAAAAAAATAATCCCTGCTACGTGTATTATTGTAACAGGAGATAGAAACTTATTCAACTCTTAACTACATTCTTTATATAGTTTATTATGACATCTTTGTGAATGACACCGCACAATGCCTGTTTTCCGTCAATTTCCACAACAGGAATCATAATTTGATACTTTTCTAAAAGCTCATCATCTTCATATATATCTATTTCCTCAATTTCAAAGGAATATTCATGTTGCACTTCTTTCAAAAGCTGTTTTGCTTTTTCGCAAAGACCACAGTCTGTTTTCGTATATAAAACAACTTTCATCTTCTTCACCTATCCAATTGTTTTTCTTAAAGAAGAAGCAGGAATGTTCATTTGCTCTCGATATTTCGCAACCGTTCTTCGTGAAATAACGATTTCATGCTCTTCTTCTAACAATTTCGAAATTTTTTGATCTGAAAGTGGTTTTTTCTTATTTTCTTGCTCTACAAGCGTTTGAATTAATTGTTTGACACGCTTTGTAGAAACCGCCTCATCTTCTGTTGTAACCACTGCGTTACTAAAGAATGACTTCATTTCAAACAAACCATGTGGCGTCTGCACATATTTATTACGTGTAGCACGACTAATAGTAGATTCATGTACGCCGAGTTCCTCTGCTACCTCTTTTAAAGAAAGTGGCTTTAAATACTCAGGACCTTTCCAAAAGAAATCACGTTGTTTCTTCATTATAATTTCCATTACTTGCAGAAGTGTTTGTTTTCGTTGCTTTAAGCTGCGCATAATCCATTGTACATGCTGATACTTCTCAGATACATAGGTAGCCACTTCACTCTCACTATTATGAAGAAGCGCACTATACTCCGAATGAATTTCAATTCTCGGCATGTTACGTTCATTCATTTGCAACACAAGCCGATCATCGCCTTCTTTTTTCACAGCCATATCAGGAACAATATAATGCGGCTTCTCAGAAGAAAACGCAAGCCCTGGTTTTGGCTGAAGCGATGTAATACAATCAACAGCTGACTGTAATTCCTCATTACTACATTTCATAAGATGGGCAAGCTTTCGCCAATCTTTCTTAACAAAATACGGAAAATATTCATCCACGATCATTTCTGAGAATACATCCCTCTTTTGTAAGCGCTTCAATTGAAGTGAAAGACACTCCTGAATATTACGCGCTCCCACCCCTGCTGGCTCTAACGACTGAACGAGCTCCATAGAGCGTTCTACTACATCAATAGGTGCGGTTAGTAACTCTGCTAATTCTTCATTCGTTTCTTGTAAATAACCATTTCCATCCATGTTCATAATGATGAAAGAAGCTGTTTTTCGCTGTTCTTCATCTATTTTATAATACTGTAATTGATCTAATAAATGTTGCTGAATCGACGTAGAATCTACACTGTAAATCTCCATTTGGTTATCGACTTGTTTGCTTGTACTTTTACTTTTGCTTGAACTCTTTTTCTTTTCCCGCTCAAAGCCATTTAACTCAATAAGGGGATTCTCCATCGATTGCTCATACAAAAACTCCGATAATTCCTGCACATTATATTGGAGCATTGTAATCGCTTGTCTTAATTCTTGTGTCATGGCCAAACGTAAGCTTTGTTCTTGTAAAAGACTTGCCTTCAATCTAATCTCCCCCTTGTTTCTATTGTACAATAAGTTTGGTAAAAGGAGAATCCTGCGCAGATACCCATTCCAAAATATTATTAATTTATATGTATTAATGACGTTTACATCTTACAACTGCAAATTGAATAATATTGAAAGAAAATAATAAAAAGTATGTAAATACGGATAAAAAGACATGAACCCTTTCTTTTTTGAATGGAATAGATGATCCAATCATGCATAGTGGCGGTCAGGGTCCTATTTCGCCCCATGCCTCGTTAAAACAGAAAGATATAACGAGTGAAGATTTTTTTGTTTCCACGGCCGTGAGTTAGGTGATGGGAAGTCGAAATAAATTGACGAAATGACCTAAAACCTTTCTTTTTTGGGTGGAAGAGAGGATCCGATCATGCATAGCAGCGGTCAGGGTCCTATTTCGCCCCATGCCTCGTTAAAACAGAAAGATATAACGAGCGAAGATTTTTTTTGTTTTCATAGAAGTGACGTATACGTTTGAAAATCAAAATAACTAAACAGAAATTTTATTACCTAATACCAATACTAACTCTTATAAGTAGATATAACAAGATAGAATCGCTTGTGACGAGATAATCATTGTGTATATTGTCGAACAGTCGATATGGTGTGCCGAATCACCGATATATCTTGATAAGCGCTCAATAAAAAAAGTCCTAACTTACAAATGTAAGTTAGGACTTTTTGACGCGCCCAGAGGGATTCGAACCCCCGGCAGACGTGGTACCGGAAACCACCGCTCTATCCAACTGAGCTATGGGCGCATGAATAATATACTGGTAATTATATCTCCTTATGTCAATGTACGCAACTACTATTACGCAAAAAAGCTCCCTCCCATTTCTTCAAAAAACGTCACAAACCTAAATTTGGAAATCATATTTTCACCCCTATTCACAAATCATAACCTTTGAATTCATATTCCATAAGGAGGCTTCATTCGATGACTGTAATTACAAAATTAAAACAAACTGTCGCTGGATTAAAAAGTGCACAAGCAAGCTTAGAGGGGTTCGCTCTTGATACGGACAACCAACAAGCAAAACAACTTTTCCAAACAGCTGCGCAGCAAACACAATCCGTTATTGATACTTTAAATCCACGTGTTGAAGAAGTTCAGCAAGAAGAGCCTCAATACGGACAACAATAAATGAAAGTGCCGTTTTATCTTATGGTACACACTTTTTGAGAAACAGAAAAAGGATGATGCTATATCATCCTTTTTCACTCAAATTACATAAAGCAATAGAAATGGAAGGATTGCAATGCGAAAATTTAGCACAATTGCCGTGTTATTTATACTCTTACTAGGCTTAACAACAGGATGTACTCATTCTTTAGATAAAGAAGTACAACAAGAAACTCATAAGAAAACAAAGAAAAAAGAAGAACCGCAGTTAACGAAGGTAAGTATGGAAGAATCTTTTAATCAATCTATATCACATGACGCGAAAAAAAGGGTACTTGCCATGGAAGAAATACTAGAAGCTAGAGCTGCTAACTCTAACACAGATCTTTATGTAGCTGTTAAACCTGAGCATCATGAACGGTTTCAGTTAAAACCATTAAAGTCAAAAATCAAAAAGAAATTAAAAAAAGAGAACCCTACTTTCAATGTCTATGTCAGTACGGATCAAAAGATTTTCATCCTATTAGATAAACTGGAAAACAAAATTAAGAAAAAAGAAGCCGATAAAGAATACATTAAAAAGAAATTAAAGACAGTTCATGCAGAAATGAACTCTGATACTTAATTGTACGTTCTTTAAAGGAAAAGGAAGGATTCACATGCCAAGTAAAGATAAAGACTTAACACCAGTACAACAAGAATATAAAAAATTTGAGCAACAACGCGAACCGAAAAGGCCCGTTTTAAAAAATTGCATAAAAGCTTTTTTTGTAGGTGGTTTTATTTGTTTAATCGGTCAACTCATCTCAACCTTTTATATTACCTATTTTGATTTTAGTGAAAGGTCGGCCGGAAACCCCACTGTAGCAACACTGATTTTTATTTCTATGCTGCTTACGGGATTTGGCGTATATGACCGTCTCGCACAATTTGGAGGTGCTGGTACCGCTGTACCTGTTACCGGATTTGGAAATTCTGTTATATCCGCTTGTATTGAACATAAGACAGAAGGCTTTGTCCTTGGAGTAGGTGGCAACATGTTTAAATTAGCGGGATCCGTGATTTTATTTGGTGTATTCGCTGCTTTTGTTATCGGTCTTATTAAAACCATTCTCATCCAATTGGGAGGACTGTAAATGTTACAAGGACACCGAACATGGGTATTTGAAAATAAGCCGGTTATCATCTCAACAGGAGTTATCGGTGGACCATTCGAAGCAAAAGGAAAAATCCCCGAAGACTTTGATGCCCTTCATGAAGATTTATGGCTTGGGCAAGATTCTTATGAAAAAGCACATAAAGTGTTATTTGAAGAAGCTTGCAGTCGCGCCACGGAAAAAGCAAAGCTTCGAAAAGAAGATATTCAGTTCATTTTAGCAGGTGATCTTATCAACCAAATTACGCCCTCTAGCTTTGCTTGCCGTACGCTCGGTGCTCCCTATATTGGATTATTTGGCGCTTGTTCTACTTCTATGGAAGGGCTTGCCCTCGGTGCAAGTATTGTAAATGCAAAAGGAGCAAAATATTTATTAACAGGAGCATCCAGTCACAATACCGCTGTTGAAAAACAATTTCGCTATCCTACTGAATATGGCGGGCAAAAACCACCTACTGCTCAATGGACCGTCACCGGAGCTGGTGCCGCTCTTTTGAGCGATCAAGGAGAAGGGCCACGTGTTACATCAGCGACAATTGGTCGAGTTGTCGATATGGGTTTAACCGACCCCTTTAACATGGGAGGTGCGATGGCTCCTGCTGCCGTCGATACAATCGAAGCTCATTTACGCGAAAGACAAATTGATGCATCCTACTATGACTTAATCGTTACAGGCGATCTCGGTCATGTCGGACGGGAAATTGCTTATGATTTACTGCATAAGCACGGAACAAAAGTAACAAGCGAACAGTTTCAAGATTGCGGATTACTCATTTATAGAGAAGGTCAGCCCGTAATAGCAGGAGCGAGTGGTCCAGGTTGTTCAGCGACCGTCGTATACGGACATTTATTGAACAGAATGAAAAAAGGGGAATTCAATCGAATACTTGTCGTGGCTACCGGCGCTTTACTATCCCCTCTTACCTTCCAACAAGACGAGTCTATTCCGTGTATCGCTCATGCCGTATCGATTGAATTTGGAGGTGCAAGGCAATGATTTTTTTCTGGGCTTTTGTCGTCGGTGGACTCATCTGCGTAATCGGGCAACTTATGTTTGACGTCGGTAAGCTCACACCCGCTCACACAATGTCAACGCTCGTTGTTGCTGGTGCAATACTAGATGGATTTGGTCTATACGAGCCTTTAATTGATTTTGCAGGTGCTGGAGCAACGGTTCCGATTACAAGTTTCGGAAATGCCCTTGTTCATGGAGCCATGGCTGAAGCAGCAAAACATGGTATTGTCGGGGTTATAACCGGAATGTTTAAAGTAACAAGTGCTGGTATATCTGCAGCTATTATCTTCGGATTTATCGGAGCATTATTATTTAAACCAAAAGGATAAGAGGTGTTTGCATGACGGTTGTTGCTAGTGTAAAAACATGTCTCGCTAGTTTAAAAAGTGCACAAGCAGGTTTAAGCACACTTTCACAAAACGCTGCTGAAGAAGAAGCAAAACGAGTCTTCCATGAATGTATGATGGAAATGGACAGTGTAATCGCTGACCTTAACAGTAGAATTTCCGTATTAGAACGAGAAGAACCACAATATAAAGGATTTTAGCTGAACAGGAGGGAATTAACTATGCCTCATGTACCAGATTGGCTGCTTGTCATTATACGCTCCTTAGCTCTTTTAGTTATTTTATTTTCAATGACAAAATTGCTTGGAAAAAGGCAAATTTCACAGCTGTCATTTTTCGAATACGTTGCAGGTTTGACAATCGGTAACATCGCTGCTGAAATTACAACGGGACTAGAGCGCAACTTTTGGCATGGTGTTTCTAGTATGCTTATTTTTTCGCTCATACCATTTTTCGCAGGTATTGTTGCTTTAAAAAACAAGCGACTCAGAAATTTCATTGAAGGAAAAGCGACTATTTTTATAAAAGACGGGAAAGTCCTTGAAGATAATTTAAAGAAAGAAAATTATACAATTGATGAATTACTAGAACTTCTTAGAAAGAAAAATGCTTTTAATATAGCAGATGTTGAATATGCTGTATTGGAGTCGGGCGGTGAACTAAATGTCTTGTTAAAAAGAGACAAACAGCCACTTACTCCAAAAGATATCGGCTTACAAATAGCACCTGCAAAAGAAACACAAACGGTAATTATGGATGGAAACGTACTAGATGAACCACTTTCAGCCAGTGGTCATAATCGTGCTTGGCTTCACGCCGAGTTAGAGAAACTTGGCGTGGTGATAGAAAATGTCTTTATCGGGCAAGTCGATTCTTACGGACAACTTACTGTCGATATATATGATGATAAACTTCAAATGCCATCCCCTCAGGATAAACCATTATTGTTGGCTTCTCTAAAAAAATGTCAAGCTGATCTTGAATTATTCTCATTAGAAACAAAATCGAAATCGGCAAGTCAAATGTATAGCAAAAACGCAAAACAAATCCAACATATTTTAAATAGAGTAACTTATCTCCTAAAAGAATAATACACAAAAGAACGCTTCTATAGAAAAGGCGTTCTTTTGTTATTTAGCCTATTACATACGTTTAAATTTATATAATTCGGTTATCATGTTGAAGATGCATAAGCAGGGAATTTCAAAAACATAGCGAATAAATCATGGTACAACTACATATTTTTTTGATTTAAAGTGGTTTCGTTTGACCTTTATTGACCATAATTGTATTATAAGACTAAGAAAGCTTTCAAAGGAGGAAATAACAGATGAATTTAATTCCTACAGTAATTGAACAAACAAACCGTGGAGAACGCGCTTACGATATTTACTCTCGACTATTAAAAGACCGCATCATTATGCTTGGTAGCGCAATTGATGACAACGTAGCAAACTCAATCGTTTCCCAGCTTTTATTCTTGGAATCTCAAGATCCAGAAAAAGATATTCACTTATACATTAACAGCCCTGGTGGTTCTATCACAGCAGGTATGGCAATCTACGATACAATGCAGTTTATTAAACCAAACGTATCAACAATTTGTATCGGTATGGCAGCATCTATGGGTGCTTTCCTACTTGCAGCGGGTGAAAAAGGAAAACGTTTTGCTCTTCCAAACAGTGAAGTAATGATTCACCAGCCACTTGGTGGTGCACAAGGACAAGCAACTGAAATCGAAATTGCTGCAAAACGTATCCTATTCTTACGTGAAAAACTAAACCAAATTCTTGCTGATCGCACAGGTCAACCGTTAGAAGTACTACAACGCGACACAGACCGCGACAACTTCATGACAGCAGAAAAAGCACTAGAATACGGCTTAATCGATAAAATCTTTACAAATCGTTAATATACTTAAAAGCGGAAGCGGCTCGTTTAGAATCGCTACCCCAAAAGGCTATCGCACATGCGATAGCCTTTCTTATTGACCACTTCCCAAAATATATCAGCGATTTTTTCAATATATCAGCTGTTTCTCATAATATATCGGCGCAAATTGAAATATATCAGCGGTTCGACACAACATATCGACTATTCGACAAAATACCCATTCTCCCCCACCCTCTCCATACACATTTATTCCATATCGAAAAGTGACAAACTTGTTAATAAAACAAATGTGTGATTTGACTCACAATTTTATTCCGATCTTTATGTTACAGTGTAATTGATAATTCATATCAATTGTTTCGAGGTGATAATGATGATAAAACAAATTAATTTTCATCATACTGTTTATGATTTAACGACTCAATATCCTGAAATTATCCCCATTTTAAAGAACCTTGGATTTGAAAATATAACGAAACCTAATATGCTGCAAACAGCCGGTCGTATAATGACTATTCCGAAAGGCTGCCGAATGAAAGGTATTTCATTCGACGTAGTAAAAGAGGCTTTTCAAAATAATGGATTTAACATTAACGAGTAGAGGAGAATCCTTATGAGTGAAATGATTAATAACCGTGAACAAGAAAATATAAATAGCTCTGAACGACAAACAATCTTAAAGACTATTATTAAAGATCTTCATAACGGAAAAAGCGTAGAAGATGTAACCGCTCAGTTTCAAGAAGCAATCGGAAATATTACCGTCGCAGAAATTTCAAAACTCGAACAGGCACTTATGGAGGAAGAAGGAATTCCTGTAGAAGAAGTACAACGTTTATGTTCCGTGCATACAGCTGTTTTTAAGGGATCTATTGAAGAAATCCATCAATCTAATAAACAAGAAGAACAGCCGGGACATCCGATTCATACATTTAAAATAGAAAATAAAGAAATCGACCTACTTGTGAATTTCAAACTTCAACTTCACTATGAACGTTTTGAAAAAGAAGATAGCGAAGAAAACATTTATAAATTACTAGAAGACTTAAATTTATTACTAGATGTTGATAAACATTATAGCCGGAAAGAAAATCTGCTTTTCCCTTATTTAGAGAAATACGGTATTTACGGACCAACTCAAGTTATGTGGGGCGTTGATGACAGAATTCGTGACGCTATTAAAAAAGCAAAACAACAATTATTAAATTATAATCAAGATAAAAAATCAGTCTTAGACAGTATTTCTTTCGTCATCCAGGACGTAACCGAAATGATTTTTAAAGAAGAAAACATTTTATTTCCAATGGCTCTTCAAACTCTCACAGAAGATGAATGGCTAAAAATCGCTCATGAAAGTGATGAAATCGGCTACTGCTTAACGAGTCCTATAAATACATGGAAACCAGAAAGAAATATGATCAAAGAAGAAGCTATATCCGAAGGGTTGATTCGTTTCGAAACAGGTATATTATCTTTGAAACAGCTAGAACTGATGTTAAATCACTTACCTGTGGATATTACGTTCATTGACGAAAATGATGTTGTGCGCTACTTCTCCTATGGAAAAGAACGAATCTTTGCCCGCACGAAAGCTGTCATTGGTCGAACAGTGCAAAACTGTCATCCTCCAAAAAGCGTTCATGTCGTTGAAAAACTCTTAGAAGATTTCAAATCTGGAAAAAAAGATTGTGAAGATTTCTGGATTAAATTTCAAGATAAATATGTATATATTCGCTACTTCGCAGTGCGAAATACAGATGGAAAATATATGGGTACTCTTGAATTTACGCAAAATATTCAACCGATTCGTGAACTTCAAGGAGAAAAACGGATTCTTTCATAATTCATATGAGAATGATAAAGTGAACCTTTAATTGGCGATTCGCCACAACAAATTGCCCCAATCAAAAAAGCTATCGCTGCATGCGATAGCTTTTACTGTTTATTTTGTACATATGCTGCCAGCGCTTCTAAAGCAGCTTCTTCATCTGAACCTTCTGTTATAATCGTTACGTTGCTGCCAGATCCAATCGCTAAGCTCATAATCCCCATTATGCTCTTCGCATTGACTGTTTTTCCATCTTTCTCAATAAAAATATCAGCATGAAAACGATTTGCCTCTTGTACAAACAACGCAGCCGGACGTGCTTGTAAGCCGTTTTTTAATGCAACCTCAACTTGTTTCTGGACCATAGCTCCCATTTCCCCTTTACCGTTATTTTTTTGCTACCGGTTCCCCCGCGCGTAATTTCTCTGCAATTTCATCGATCTTACGCAAGCGATGATTGATACCTGATTTACTAATTTTCCCTCCAGATACCATCTCGCCTAATTCTTTCAATGTTACATCTTGATAATTAATACGTAATTGTGCAATCTCTCTTAATTTATCTGGTAAAACATCGAGCCCAACCGTTTCATCAATGTAACGAATATTTTCAATTTGCCTTAAAGCCGCACCAATTGTTTTATTTAAATTGGCTGTTTCGCAGTTCACTAATCGATTAACTGAATTACGCATATCGCGGACAATACGAATATCCTCAAATCTTAACAATGCATTATGTGCACCGATAATGTTTAAAAACTCCGTAATTTTCTCCGCTTCTTTTAAATACGTAATGTACCCTTTACGCCTTTCCAGCGTCTTACTATTTAAATCAAATCCGTTCATCAGTTCACATATAGAATCATTATGTTCCTTGTATAACGAAAAGACCTCTAAATGATAAGATGATGTTTCTGGGTTATTTACTGAACCACCTGCTAAAAATGCACCTCTTAAATACGATCGTTTGCAGCATTTCTTTTCAATCAATTCCTGTGAGATATTGCGAATAAATGAAAAGTCTTCTCTAACAATATGCAAATCCGCCAATATTTCACGGGATTTCTCAACAAGCCGAACGATATATACATTATTTTTCTTCAGTCGCATTTTTTTACGAACAAGCAATTCTACCGTCACGTCATATCCCTTTTTCAGCAATGTGTAAATTCTTCTTGCGATTGCTGCATTTTCTGTTTGAATATCAATCGAAAGACGACGGTTTGAAAAAGAAAGTGATCCGTTCATTCGAAGCAATGCTGATAATTCTGCTTTCTCACAGCACTCCTTCATTTCAAGCTTCGTGAGTTCTTTCTTTGTTTCTGATGCAAATGACACAGCCCCACCTCCTTATACGATATTTTGGAACAAAAATCTTGTCCTATATGAATGAGTAGCGTTATCTCTTACAGAGATAACGCATGCTTATAATAACGAATATAAAATAGAAGCTAATTTTAATGTATCATGTCTTACAACTTGATCATCATACTTTGCTAATTCATCTTGAATTAAGCGAATGTCATTTTGAGCAAAACGATGTTCATCAACCACAACCGGTTCAGACATTTCTTCTTCATACAATTTACGTAATTCAGCAGGAATATCATGATTATTTACAATTGCTGTATCAATGAAAGGTTCCCCAAGATGATCATGTAAAGCCTGCACATGATCAAATGCTGTATACCCCATCGTTTCTCCAGCTTGCGTCATGACATTACAGACATATACTTTTTTGGCCCTTGCAGCAAGAACGGCTTTACCGATTTTTTCTACAATTAGGTTTGGCAAAATACTTGTGTACAAACTACCTGGACCGAAGACAAGTAAATCTGCTCGTTTAATTTCCATCAATGTTTCATACAATGGTTCTACATCGCCTGGTGTTAAAAACACACGATTGATTTTTTTCCCAAAATACGGAATTTTAGATTCACCTGTTACAATTTGCCCATCTTCCAGTTCGGCATGAAGAACAACACTTTGATTGGCGGCTGGTAAAACACGCCCTCTCACATTTAACACTTTACTCGTTTCTGTAATGGCATGGAAAAAGTCTCCTGTAATCGACGTCATACCAGCTAATAATAAATTACCTAATGCATGACCCGTTAAACCTTTTCCGGATGTAAAACGATGTTGAAATAAAGCTTCCACAAGCGGCTCGACATCTGATAACGCAACAAGCACGTTACGAATGTCGCCTGGTGGTGGAATTTCTAACTCATCACGCAATCTACCTGAACTGCCACCATCATCAGCTACTGTAACAACCGCTGTAATATCAACAGGATATTTCTTCAATCCTCGTAATAAAACCGATAGTCCAGTTCCTCCTCCCATGATGACAATTTTAGGTTTCCTCTCTTTTTTCATCCCTTAATGGCCCTTTCTCTTCTCCACATCACGATGAGATATATGAACGATATATTCTGGTTTCAAATGTTTTCCAAGGTATTCTGCAAGTGTAACAGAACGATGTTGCCCACCTGTACATCCAATCGCAATTACAAGCTGACTCTTGCCTTCTCTTTTATAATGAGGAAGCATGAAACTAATAAGATCCGTCAACTTTTCTAAAAATTTATGTGTCTCATTAAACTTGAGCACATATGATGAAACTTCTTCATCCAGTCCTGTTAACGGCTTCATCTGTGGAATATAATATGGATTTGGTAAAAAACGAACATCAAATACTAAATCTGCATCAATTGGAATGCCGTACTTAAATCCAAATGACATCACATTTACACGAAATGCTTGCTCGTTTTCTGTTGAAAACAGATGAACAATTTTTTCGCGCAATTCTTTCGGTTTTAACTCAGACGTATCAAGCACAATATTCGCCCTTGCCTTCATGTCTGTTAATAAATTACGCTCGGCCTCAATCCCTTTTAACGGAAGTCCTGTTGGCGCAAGTGGATGCGAACGTCTCGTTTCTTTGTAACGCGTTACAAGCGTGCTATCTTTCGCATCTAAAAATAAAATATGAGGTATAATCCAAGTGCGTTCTGATAAATCATCAAGCGCTCCCCATAAATGCTCAAAAAATTCGCGGCCACGTAAATCAATACCAAGTGCCACCTTGTTCATTTTCCCTTTCGAGTCTGCCATCAGTTCAACAAACTTTGGCAATAACATCGGCGGTAAGTTATCTACACAAAAATATCCTAAATCTTCGAAGCTTTGCAGAGCTACTGTTTTTCCTGCACCGGACATCCCTGTAATAATTACCATTTTAATATCATTATTTACTGTCATTGTATCCCTCCTCGGCGGTTTAGCTTGGATCCAATCGATATGAAAGTAATTCAAAATCTGGTGTATATACAAACGTACCGTAGATGATTCCATTTCCTTTAATTAAATAATCAATAATGTGATAATCTCCCGGCGCCATTGCTAATTCATCAATCTTATCAAATGTATGCCAACCAATGATGCCTTCTTCGCTTTCTAATTTGTTTTCTCCTGCAAAATCTGTCGCTAAAAAGGAGAACATCATCCACTCAGAAACAACTTTATCGCCTTCTTGAATGACAAAAGTGAAGACTCCCTTTAATGCTGGGTTCTTTAAATAAATGCCTGTTTCTTCACGATATTCGCGGACAACGGAATCCCTCACTGTTTCACCGCGCTCCATTTTCCCGCCCGGTGCAACCCACCAGTTCCGACGAGGTTTTTGTAGTAGGAGAACTTCATTATCTTTAATTAACACACAGTTTGTTACTCTTTGCATGCCTCTTCACCTCAGCTACTTATGACGAATTTCTTCATCACATACTCATTTCATTATACTATCAAAAACAGTTTGTCACAATGAAGGAGGCTAGCTCCTTAAACAAGCCAAATACGGGTTAAACAACCAAAATCATTCCTTTTAGGTGGGAGAGAGAATCCGCTCATGGATAGAAGCGGTTAGTTCCTTTTTTCGCCCCATGCCATGTGAAAACAGAAGGAAAAAATGAGCGAAGACCTTCTTTTCTTTTCATAACGGTGACTTATATGTCAAAAAAATAAAATGGATATAGATAAACTTATTCTTCCTAAGAACATAAAAAAATCCCCTTAACGAATTTTATCGTCAAGGAGATTTACCACTTATTTTTTACTGAAATACGATACAATCGCAAATCCTAAAATAAACGTAATAATAGAGCTTACAATCGACATGCCACCGGCCGGAATACCTGGAAACACTACTGCAATCGATCCAATAACAAGTCCGATAATTACTGCGAATGTTGCACTTTTAAAATGTGTCAATAAGTAACTAATTCCTTTACTACTTACAACGAATCCAACCATAACCCCTGCGCCAATCACTGCAATTAGTGGCAGATTTAATGTTGTTAACGCATTAATCGCTGTTGGATATACACCGATGATTAATAAAATAAATGACCCACTAATCCCTGGAAGTAACATAGCCATACTAGCCATCCATCCTGCCAGGAATAGCCCAATTGCATTTAAAATAGTTAACGTCGTAATTGAATCTGCCGCTTTATCTGGCTTAAAAAGTGCTGTTACAGCTACAAGAGCCGCTGCAACGATTAATATAACAATATGTCCACCTTTAAATGTTTCTTTCGCATTCGCTTCCTTCATCAACATTGGTAAAATACTTATAATTAAACCAAGGAAGAAAAACTGCGTTGGCTCATAATGATATTCTAGCAAATACTTAATCACATGACTTAATGTTAAAAACGCAGCCGCTACGCCCATAGCAAGCGGAATTAAAAAGCCTAAATGCTTTTTCCATTCGCGACTAAAGAATCCGCTAATTGCCGCAAGCAACCTTTCATAAATCCCTAATACAACAGCAATTGTGCCACCACTAACGCCAGGAATTAAATCACTAACGCCCATACAAAAACCACGATATATATTACGCCATTCCATATTGAATAAACTCCTCATTTCTCATAGTCATTTTTCCCATAAATTCTAGTATAACAATAAGGAATCTTGTAATCCAAAGAAATTTTGACAAACATTTGACATTTTAGGAAGAAAATAAAAGAAGAAAGCCACCATCTATGAAGGTAGCTTTCTTCTCTAAAAAAGATTCATATCCTTATTTTTCTGTTACAGTTTTTAATTCTTCTAACAGCTCTTCTACATAGTGCTGTGCACTTTGTGCTGCGATACTGCCATCACCAGTTGCTGTTACAATTTGACGAAGCATTTTTTCGCGAACATCACCAGCTGCGAAAATACCAGGAACTTTCGTTTCCATGCGTTCATTTGTTTCGATATAACCATTTTCATTTGTAATACCTAGCTCAGTAAATGGTTTTGATAGTGGTAACATACCGATATAAATGAAAGCACCATCTGTTTTGAACTCTTGTTCTTCACCAGTGTTCACATCTACAAGTGTTACACTACCTACTTTACCATTCTCATCATTGATTTCTTTTACAGTATGATTCCAAATGAAGTCTACTTTTTCATTTTGGAAAGCACGATCTTGCAGGATTTTCTGTGCGCGAAGTGTATCACGACGGTGAACGATTGTTACTTTTGATGCGAAACGTGTTAAATACACACCTTCCTCAACAGCAGAATCTCCGCCGCCAACAACAACAAGTTCTTTCCCTTTAAAGAATGCACCATCACATACTGCGCAATATGATACACCGCGGCCTCCAAGTTCTTTTTCACCTGGCACACCGATTTTTTTGTACTCTGCACCACTTGCAACGATGATTGCGCGTGTTTTATATTCCTTTTTACCAGCCACAACTGTTTTATATTCTTTACCATCGATGACTTCTTTTACATCACCATACGCATATTCAGCACCGAATTTCTTTGCATGCTCGAACATTTTATTTGATAAATCAGGTCCTAAAATGGATTCATAACCTGGATAGTTTTCTACATCTTCTGTATTCGCCATCTGTCCGCCTGGAATACCGCGTTCAAGCATAAGCGTGCTTAAATTTGCACGAGACGTATACACTGCAGCTGTCATCCCAGCTGGTCCAGCACCAATAATAATGACATCATAAATTTTTTCTTCTGACACACTATTCACTCCTCTTCATTCCTACCATAACTTACCCTCATTATACTGTTAGCACCTGTTTTTTCCCAATGATTTGCCTATGCATGAGTACGCTTTACTACTTGCACATATTTTCTCACAGTTGCTACAGATACATTATATATATTTCCAAGTTCGGCCTGTGTCATTTTATTTCTCTGCTGGCCGCGCACAATATATTCGATTGCCGCAGACCACCCAAACACATTCGTAAAGACCGTACCAGATGTATATAAACGGATAAACGTACAAAACCAAAAATGCAAGCATTCTTCAATCAATTCATCTTCTTTATTTGTATAGTTATATAAGGCATCCGAAATTCTGACGCATTGTTCAAACGCTTGTAACTCGCCTGGAATACTCTTATGACTACTCATTAAAAAGAAATATTTTGCCAGTTGTGAAACGATCGGCACACCATTTTTCGCCTGCGCCACCTCAAAGAAAAAGCTAATTTTCTCTGGTGTTGTTAGTTCATTCATTAAATATAGTGCTAGCATTTTCTCTTCTAACGTTTCACTTTGCCCAAAAGATTTCCGCAGCTCTTCAAACAAAACATTCTGCCCTTCATCAGCTAAATGCAGGGCATTCCACGGCTCTTTCCCTTTTTTATCAGGGTGTAATTCTACAACAGATTGCCACATTTTTTCGGCTGTATGTTGATCTTGTATCATATAAGCAGAGTATGCAAACCAATAGTAAAAGCTGACATCACCTTCATAACCTTGACGCTTTAATAACCTTAACCATTTATATGCTGATGCAAAGTAACCAATTGTTGCAAATGTTGTTCCTAGCTTTAATCGATGCTCAAATGACATCGGATATACTGATTCTAGTTGCCCCGCTAACGCTTCTACTTGTTTATGCTCTCCAATTGAATATAGAAAAATAAGCGTATTACAAAGCGCATGCATATTACCAGGATTTTTCTCTAAAATCATTTCTGTTAACTTTAGTGCCTGATCTACATTTCCTGATTGGAAATGCGCAATTGCTAAGTTATTATAACCCGACCAAAATTCTGGATAATCCTTCGTTACAACTTCAAGCGTAGCAATCGCTTCCTCCAATTGTCCGTTACGAATATAGCGATTCGCCTCTTCCTGCATAACAATTAATTCATCTTCATCTTCAATCTCTTCCGTATCCAACGATTCTTCTTCCATAATCTCAAGTAATTCTAACGTATCTTCTACAAATTCTTTTTCCGTTGCTACCTCTAAATATTTCTCCGCATACTTCTTTGCTTGCTGAAACAAACCGAGATATGCGTAATTATTTGCGATAAAATAATAGCACTGCTCAATATCAGAATTCGAACGAATTAATTTCAAGAAAATTTGATTTGATTCTTGATACTCACCGACTTCAGATAATACCGTCGCTAATTGACATAAAATAAACGGCTCTTTCTCACTTTGTGCCGCTCTTCGAAAATATTTAATTGCATCTTGTAATTTATGACTTTGATAAGCTTTCATTCCTTTTTTATAAAAGAAATCAGCTAATTGATTAAAAGAGATAACTTGTCCGTTCTCCTTATACATCCGTTGATTTTTCCCCATATATCCTCCAGTTTTTTGTTTTCTTCGCTCATACATTTTCTATTTATAAGTATAAACGATTCCGTAAAAAACAAAACAGTATATTATAATCAATTATTTCCTTTTTATTCATAAAAAGAGAAGAGAAATGTTACATTTTTAACAACGAACTTCTCTTCTCTGCCATTTCTTTCTGCGTATAAATGATACGCATCGGATTTCCACCTACAAAAGCACCACTTGGTACATCACGGTGAACAAGTGTACCTGCTGAAACAATGGCGCCGTCCCCAATCTTTACACCTGGCAATATAGTTGAATTTGCTCCAATCATTACTTCATTCCCTATAATGACTTCCCCGAGGCGATATTCATGAATTAAATATTCGTGAGCTAAAATCGTTGTGTTATAGCCAATTATTGAATTCGTTCCAATTTTAATCTTTTCTGGAAACATAATATCCGGCATTGCCATAAGCGCAAATGATGTTTGCTTTCCTACTTTCATTCGTAAAAATGTGCGATACAGCCAAATTTTCATTCGTAAAAATGGTGTATAACGTGCAATTTGAATGACAATAAAATTTTTCATCACCTTAAAGAAAGATACTGTCTTATATACATTCCATAGTGGATTTGCTCCTGAAACAGGGTAGCGCGTTGTCCGTCGCACTTTACTCTCTCCCCTTACCTACTATTCAGACAAAATGGATAACAAGTCACTCATTTTATCTAATACATAATCCGGCTTATATGACTCTAAGTACTCTCTACCTTTAATCGTCCAGGCAACTGCCGCGGTTTTCGTACCTGCGTTTTGTCCGCCCACTATATCATGATGGTTATCACCAACCATTAACGTTTCTTCTGGATTTGCATGTAGTAGCTTTAATGCTTTTTGAATCGGTTCTGGATGTGGTTTCACATGCTGTACATCATCAATTGTAACAACCACATCAAAGAACTCATTTAATTTAGAAAGCCTTAAACCCATTTCCACCGTTTGTCTTGCCTTCGTTGTTACAATTCCAATTTTGTATCCTTGCTTCTTTAGCTCTTGGACTGTCTCATAAACAGTTTCATATTCTTCCACTAGTTCATCGTGATGGTCATGATTAAACTGGCGATAGCACTGAATCATCTCATCTACCTTACTTTCATTCATTGAACTAAACGTCTCATGCAAAGACGGACCGATAAACGGCAATACATCTTCGCGCTTATACTGATTTGGATAGTACTTGTTTAACGTGTGTAAAAAAGAAGAAATAATGAGTTCATTTGTATTAATTAACGTCCCATCTAAATCAAATAACACTGTATTTATTTTCATATGCTAAGGTCCTTTCGCTATCTGAATATGAAAGAAGCAGCATCTCATATAAGATGCTACTTTTTCTAGTCTTCTAAATATCTTTTATCAGCTTGCCCCATTTTACGTCTCACAATAATGAAAATGATTGAAATAACAACAAGTCCGATAGACACCACTTGTGCAATACGAAGTGGCCCTAACATTAAGCTATCTGTACGTAACCCTTCCACAAAGAAACGGCCAACTGAATACCAAATTAAATACGTAAAGAATAATTCACCACGTCGTAAATTCGCTTTTCGTAATAACAACAATAGGATTACACCTGCAAAACTCCATAATGATTCATATAAGAACGTTGGATGATAATAAACACCATCAATATACATTTGGTTCACAATAAACTCTGGTAAATGTAAGCCTTCTAAAAACTGTCTCGTTACTTCACCACCATGAGCCTCTTGGTTCATAAAGTTGCCCCAGCGTCCGATTGCTTGTCCAAGCAAAATACTCGGTGCTGCAATATCAGCTAACTTCCAGAAAGAAAGCCCGCGTCTCTTCGCAAAGAAAATCCCCGTAATAACCGCCCCGATTAAACCACCATGAATCGCTAAGCCACCTTGACGAATATTAATAATTTGCTTGGGATCTTGCATATAATATTCCCATTCAAAAATAACATAGTATGCGCGTGCGCAAAGAATCGCGATTGGCACCGCAATTAAAACAAGATCGACAAACGTATCTTTTGGAATACCTAACCGTTCACCCTCGCGTGTAGCAAGCCAAAGGCCAAGCAAAACACCTGTCCCGATAATAAGTCCATACCAATAGACTGGGAATGGTCCAAGTTGAATGGCTATGCGGTCTAACTGTGGTACAGACCCTAACAGCATATGGATGACCTCCCTCTCCTCAATTACTCCTGATTCCCTAGTTCAATCGCACTCATTAGGCGCTCTGAAAATTGTTGGGCTGCATTGACTCCCATTCGTTTTAACCTAAAGTTCATCGCTGCTACTTCAATAATAACAGCCAAGTTTCGACCAGGTCGCACTGGAAGTGTAATCTTCGTAAGTTCTGTATCTATAATCTTCATTTTCTCTTCATCCAGACCTAGGCGATCATAGTTTTTCTTTTGATCCCAAATCTCGAGGTTAATCACAAGTGTAATACGCTTATAATTTCGTACAGCACCTGCACCAAATAACGTCATTACGTTAATAATACCTAAACCGCGAATTTCTAATAAATGCTCAATTAAATCTGGTGAACTTCCTACTAATGTATCTTCATCTTCTTGACGAATTTCAACGCTATCATCTGCAACTAGACGATGACCACGTTTTACAAGTTCAAGCGCTGTCTCACTTTTTCCGACACCACTTTGACCTGTAATTAAAACACCAACACCGTAAATATCTACTAATACACCATGAACAGCAGTTGTTGGCGCTAACTTACTCTCTAAATAGTTTGTTAAACGACTTGATAGTCTTGTCGTCGTTTGGGCAGAACGTAAAAGAGGCACCCCAGATTCACGTGATGCTTGCAATAATTCCTCTGGCACATCTTGACTACGCGTTACAATAATACAAGGCGTTTCTTCTGTACAAAGAACTTTCATTCTTTCTTGCTTTTGCTCACTTGTTAACGTCTCACAGAAGGTAAGCTCCGTTTTTCCAAGAAGCTGGACGCGATCAGCTGGATAATATGTAAAGAATCCTGCCATTTCAATTCCAGGTCGCGATAAATCACTTGTATCAATTGGACGGTGAATCCCTTCCTCACCACTCACTAACTCTAATTGAAATTGTTCAATTAAATCTTTTGTCCGTACTTTCGGCATATGTAAACCTCCACTCCGCTGCGGGTTCAGTCTCATTTGATGTAAAATTCCATTCTATCCGATATTGTACCATTTTTTTCTGTAAACAAGAAATGTGGTTTCTATTAAATAAAAAAAAACATTTCATGGCGTTCATGAAATGTTTTTCTTTTTGTCACTTTTCTATTTTTTTTCAGATAATGGCTCTACAATTACTTTATCAATCAGCATATTTAAAATAGAAATACAAATTGCCGCAACAATCGCTACACCAAATCCAGATATATTAAAAGCATCACCTAATAAAGAATCTGTCATTTTCAGCGTAATCGCGTTAATTACGATTAGGAAGAATCCAAATGTCAGTACCGTAATCGGCAACGTAATTAAAATTAATAACGGTTTTACAAACACATTTAAAATCGATAAGATAATGCTCGCAATAATTGCCGTTTGTATATTTTCTATGTAAAATGCGTCTGGTGCAATTCCCTTCAGAAGACCTGATACAACAATTAACACGACGCTATTCACAAGAAGTGATAGAATCCATCTCATTTTCTTACACATCCTTTTGATATATATATTTAATCATACGCTAATGGGTTGCAAACGCCAAGTGACCATTTATAAAACGAATGAAAACCTTTCTTTTTTGGTGGGAAGAGAGCGTCCGCCCATGCATAGGAGCGGTCAGGGCCCTTTTTCACCCCATGCCTTGTGAAAACATAGGGAGAATGTGAGTAGGGAATCTGGTTGTATTTTCATAACCACGACGTATATTGCGGAAGAACAAAATAAAATCATATAAAAGCTTATTCCATTCTTCATACTTGTATACCTATCACACTAAAACTGGTTCTTTCTCAAAACTAAAGCAAGGAGCTAGCCAAATCGGCTTAGCTCCCTACTTCAACTTCTTTCATTTTCTCTTTCATACGAGCTGTATCACGCTCTAAAATACCTTTTAAATACTTTCCTGTATACGAACGCTCTTCTTTTACAACTTGCTCCGGAGTCCCTGAAGCAACGATTTGTCCGCCTTTGTCTCCACCTTCTGGGCCAAGGTCAACAATGTAATCAGCTGTTTTAATTACATCTAAATTATGCTCAATGACAAGCACAGTTTCCCCACTTTCAACAAGGCGCTGCAATACTTCTAGAAGACGTGCAATATCATGTGCATGTAAACCTGTTGTTGGCTCATCTAAAATATATAACGTACGACCTGTAGAACGGCGGTGTAATTCAGAGGCAAGTTTCACACGCTGCGCTTCACCACCCGATAATGTAGTGGCCGGCTGTCCTAATTTCATATAACCTAGTCCTACATCTACAAGCGTCTGTAACTTCCGTTTAATTTTCGGGATATTCGCAAAGAATTCTACCCCATCTTCAATCGTCATTCCTAGTACTTCAGAAATGTTCTTATCTTTATATTTCACTTCTAACGTTTCACGATTATAACGTTTTCCATGACATACTTCACATGGAACATATACATCCGGTAAGAAGTGCATTTCAATTTTTATAATGCCATCACCACGACAAGCTTCGCAGCGGCCACCTTTGACGTTAAAGCTAAAGCGTCCTTTTTGATATCCACGTACCTTCGCTTCATTCGTTTGTGCAAACACATCGCGAATATCATCAAACACACCTGTATATGTTGCAGGGTTTGAACGTGGCGTACGTCCAATTGGTGATTGATCAATATCAATAACTTTATCTAAATGTTCAAGGCCTTTAATGTCCTTATGTGCGCCTGGCTTACTTTTTGCTTTATATAATTTCTGCGCTAACGATTTATATAAAACTTCATTGATCATCGTACTTTTTCCAGAACCAGATACACCTGTTACTGCTACAAATGTACCAAGCGGGAATGACATTTTCGCATTTTTTAAGTTATTTTCTTTTGCACCAATAATCTCAACTTTTCGTCCGTCCCCTTTACGCCTTTCAAGTGGAACCGGAATAAACTTCTTACCACTTAAATATTGTCCTGTTAATGAATCATCATCATTCATCACTTCATCTGGTGATCCAGCTGATACAACCTGCCCACCATGAATCCCTGCACCAGGACCGATATCAAGCAAGTAATCGGCCGCCATCATTGTATCTTCATCATGCTCAACAACGATTAATGTATTTCCTAAATCGCGCATTTCCTGCAATGTACGAATGAGACGATCATTATCACGTTGGTGTAAGCCAATAGAAGGTTCATCAAGAATATATAATACACCTGTTAAACGAGAACCAATTTGCGTTGCCAGACGAATACGCTGTGCTTCACCGCCTGATAATGTTCCCGCCGCACGGCTTAATGTTAAATAATCAAGTCCTACGTTAATTAAGAAACTTACCCGCTCTTTAATTTCACGTAAAATTAAACGAGCAATCTTTTCCTGTTTTTCTGTTAGTTCAATGGCATCGAAGAAATCATACACTTCTTGAACAGAATACTTTGTTACATCCGAAATTGTTTTTCCGTCAACAAAAACAGCTAAGCTTTCTGGCTTTAAGCGGCCTCCCTTACATTTCGGACACGCCTGCTCGGCCATATATTTCTCCATTTGCTCACGAATATAATCCGAACTCGTTTCACGGTAACGACGCTCAATATTTGGAATAACTCCTTCAAATAAAATCTCACTCTCTTTCACTTGACCAAAGTCATTCACATAACGGAAATAAACCTTCTCTTCTCCGCTTCCATACAATACCTTATCAAACAAATCTTTCGGTATATCCTTTACAGGCATATCCATATCAATGCCGTAATGATTACATACCGATTGTAATAATTGCGGATAATATTGCGAACTAGTCGGTTCCCAAGGGGCAATCGCATGCCCATTTAAAGATAAATCCCAGTTTGGAATCACTAGTTCTAAATCTACCTCTAATTTCGAACCGAGCCCATCACAAGACGGACAAGCTCCAAATGGACTATTGAAAGAGAACATACGAGGCTCTAACTCCCCGATCGAGAAACCGCAATGCGGACAAGCGTGATGCTCACTAAATAAAAGCTCCTCTTCTCCAATCACATCAATTAATACACGACCTCCGCCAAGCTTGAGTGCGCTCTCAAGGGAGTCGGCAAGGCGGCTCGCAATTCCTTCTTTTATAACGATACGGTCAATTACAACTTCAATCGAATGCTTCTTGTTTTTATCTAATGTAATCTCTTCAGAAACATCAAGCATTTCTCCATCAACACGAACACGAACATAACCCTGTTTCTTTATATCTTCTAATACTTTCACGTGTGCACCTTTACGTCCTGACACAACCGGTGCTAACACTTGCAATTTTGTACGCTCTGGGTATTCCAAAACACGGTCTACCATCTGTTCTACCGTTTGTGATGTAATTTCAATCCCATGATTCGGACAGATTGGCGTCCCAATACGTGCAAATAATAGACGTAAATAGTCATAAATCTCCGTCACGGTTCCGACCGTTGAACGAGGATTACGACTCGTCGTTTTTTGATCAATTGAAATGGCTGGAGACAAACCTTCAATTGTATCCACATCCGGTTTATCCATTTGTCCTAAGAATTGGCGCGCATACGCGGATAAAGACTCCACATATCTGCGCTGCCCTTCTGCATAAATCGTATCAAATGCTAATGATGATTTCCCTGAACCAGACAAACCTGTCACAACAACGAGCTGATTTCTCGGAATGGTTACATCAATATTTTTTAAGTTATGCGCTCTCGCACCTTTTACAACGATAAAATCTTTGCTCACTCTTTTCACCCTTCCGCTTTTAATTCTAGCAGTAAATCTCTCAGCTCAGCTGCACGCTCAAAATCTAGTGCTTTTGCCGCTTCCTTCATTTCTGCTTCCATCTTCGCGATTGTTTTTTCCCGTTCTTTCTTCGTCATTTTCTTAGCCGGCGTTGTTTCATATACTTCTGTTTCTTCTGCGGCTGTTGTTGCACGAATTACGTCACGCACTTCTTTTTGAATTGTTTTCGGCGTAATACCATGTTCCTCATTGTAAGCTTCTTGCTTTTGACGACGGCGTTTCGTCTCTTCCATTGCAATATTCATCGATTTCGTGATCCGATCTGCGTACATGATTACATGACCGTTTTCATTACGCGCTGCACGACCAATTGTTTGAATCAAAGATCGCTCTGAACGTAAGAAACCTTCTTTATCCGCATCTAAAATCGCTACGAGTGACACTTCCGGAATATCGAGTCCTTCTCGTAATAAGTTAATACCGACAAGCACATCAAACTTACCAAGACGAAGATCACGAATAATTTCAATCCGCTCTAGCGTTTTAATTTCAGAATGCAGATAGTTTACTTTAATCCCCACATCTTTTAAGTAATCTGTTAAATCCTCTGACATTTTCTTTGTTAGTGTCGTAATTAATACGCGCTCATTTTTCGCAATTCGGTCTTGTATTTCTCCTAATAAATCATCAATTTGTCCTTCAATTGGCCTTACATCAATTTGCGGATCTAAAAGCCCCGTTGGACGGATAATTTGCTCCACAACTTCCGGTACATGCTCTAGTTCGTATGGACCCGGCGTTGCTGATACATACACAACTTGATTCGTTTTCTCTTCAAACTCTTCAAACATAAGCGGTCTGTTATCCATCGCTGATGGCAGACGGAACCCATGGTCAACAAGCACTTGTTTACGTGCCTGATCCCCGTTATACATAGCTCTTACTTGGGGCACTGTTACATGTGACTCATCCATAACAATTAAGAAATCATCAGGGAAGTAATCTATTAATGTATAAGGCGTTGAACCCGCTGGACGAAGCGTCAAATGACGGGAGTAGTTCTCAATCCCTGAACAAAAGCCCATCTCGCGCATCATTTCTAAATCGTAACGAGTTCGCTGTTCGATCCGCTGTGCTTCTAACAACTTACCGTTATCATTTAATTCTTTTAAACGTTCTTCTAATTCTTTTTCGATATTTTCAATGGCAACTTTCATTTTTTCTTCACGTGTAACGAAGTGAGATGCCGGGAAGATTGCTACATGTTCACGTTCTGCTAATACTTCACCTGTTAAGGCATTCACTTCACGGATTCGATCAATCTCATCTCCAAAAAACTCAATCCGAATGCAATGTTCATCAAGTGATGCTGGAAAAATCTCAACTACATCCCCGCGTACACGAAATGTCCCACGCTGGAAATCAATGTCATTACGGCCATACTGCACATCAACAAGTTCACGAAGCAACTGATTACGGTCCTTCTCCATACCAACGCGCAAAGAAACGACAAGTTCACGATATTCTTCTGGTGAACCTAAACCATAAATACAAGAAACACTTGCCACAATAATGACATCATCACGTTCAAATAAAGCTGATGTTGCGGAGTGGCGCAATTTATCAATCTCATCATTAATTTGTGCATCTTTCTCAATAAACGTATCGGTTTGTGGTACATACGCTTCCGGTTGATAATAATCGTAATAACTCACAAAATACTCAACCGCATTGTTCGGAAAGAAATCCTTGAGCTCACTATACAACTGTCCCGCTAACGTTTTATTATGAGCCATTACAAGTGTTGGCTTCTTCACTTCTTTAATCACATTCGAAATCGTAAATGTCTTACCCGTTCCTGTCGCTCCAAGCAATACTTGATGTTTCTTACCATTATTAATCCCCGCGACCAGCTGCTTTATCGCCCTCGGCTGATCACCTTGCGGGGAATATTCTGAGACAATCTCAAATTGATGTTCCAAACAAAACCGACCTCCTCGTAAAAAATCTGTATTCCCATTTTACCACGAATGCCCATAAAAAAACCAAGAAACGAACAGATATTCGGTAAAGTTTTCGACAATATAAATAGAAAAAGGAAGGATCCTTCTTTATGTAAGTCCCTTCCTGTTTAATCTCATTTATTTTATTGGCAAACCGAACAAGTGATACCCATTATGACCAGTTTCCTTCTTACAATCATGTAGCGTATACCTTATATCTTCACGAATATCTTTTATTACCTTTTTACAAGTATCAGAGTAAATCCCTTTATCTTTACCTGCAAATTTATCATAGGAACTATCTAAAGAATAGCTAATTTCTTTTTCATCATATTCTAACGTTTGAAAGATTGGGTCTCCTTCATCTGTATAATTCACAATCCTTATTTTATCTCTGTCTCCTTTTTCAACATTTGTAATGAACTTCTCGAACTTATGTAAATTAGAAATTTCATGCCCTTTTGCAATTACATCATTTTTCTCATCGATTTTACTGTCAGGGTGTAAACATGCTACTAAACTGCTAATACAAAATAGAAAACACAATGAAGTAATTCCTTTTCTCATATTCAATCCTCTCCAGCTCGTTTTGGCTTTATACTATGTATTCAACACGAAATCAGTTGGTAAAAGAAAAATGCATATATACTCACAAATAAGAAAAGGTAGAATTTTCTAAAAAATAATTATTTACAAAGTTATTTTTCCACATTAGAATACAAACTACAAGGATTCGACATTATACGACAAAACGGAGTTGTTTTTCAGAATTTTTAAACAAAAAGGAGATGAGGAAACTATATGAATCTATTTCGAAAAAAATCCATTTCAGCATTACTAGCACAGTCCGAACAAAAAGGGGCGTCTTTAAAGAAAGAACTCGGCGCATTTGACCTTACTATGTTAGGGGTCGGCGCTATTATCGGAACCGGCATTTTCGTTCTTACCGGTGTTGTCGCGGCAGAGCATGCAGGACCAGCACTTATTATATCATTTATTTTATCCGGTTTAGCCTGTATATTTGCGGCACTATGCTACTCTGAATTCGCTTCAACTGTACCGGTTTCAGGTAGTGCGTACACTTATAGCTACGCAACATTTGGAGAATTAATCGCTTGGATTTTAGGATGGGATTTAATCCTGGAATACGGGTTAGCTTCCTCAGCTGTTGCGTCGGGTTGGTCAGGATATTTCCAAGGGTTATTAAGTGGTTTCGGTATTACATTACCTACCGCTCTAACAAGCGCTTATAATCCCGAGGCTGGAACATACGTAGACTTACCGGCAATCTGTATTATTTTTCTAATGACATTATTATTAACAAAAGGTGCGAAAAAATCAGCTCGTTTCAATGCCATTATGGTAGCTATAAAACTCTTTGTCATCCTTCTATTTATCGGCGTTGGTGCTTTCTATGTAAAGCCTGAAAATTGGACACCATTTATGCCATTTGGCTTCTCTGGCGTAACAGCTGGAGCAGCAACTGTATTCTTTGCTTACATTGGATTTGATGCTGTATCAACAGCCGCTGAAGAAGTAAAGAATCCACAGCGTAACATGCCAATCGGCATTATTGCTTCTTTAACAATCTGTACTATTTTATATATTGTCGTTTCATTAATATTAACTGGAATCGTTCCATACGACCAATTAGGTGTAAAAAATCCTGTTGCCTTTGCACTACAATACATTCAACAAGATTGGGTTGCTGGTTTCATTTCTTTAGGAGCAATTACTGGAATTACAACTGTATTACTCGTTATGCTCTATGGACAAACACGTTTATTTTACGCAATCAGTCGCGATGGTTTACTACCAAAAGCACTCTCTCGCGTAAATAAAAAAACAAAAACACCTGTTATCAATAGTTGGGTCACTGCAACTATGGTTGCTTTCTTTGCTGGTTTTGTTCCTTTAAATAAACTAGCAGAATTAACAAATATCGGTACATTATTCGCATTCATAGTTGTATCAATTGGGGTAATCATCTTACGCAAAAAACAACCAGAACTACCGCGTGCTTTTAAAGTGCCATTGGTACCATGGATTCCCGCTTTAGCTGTTCTATTCTGTGGATACCTTGCATTGCAACTACCAGTAACAACATGGATTGGCTTTGCCGTATGGCTTGTAATTGGACTTGTTGTCTATTTCAGCTATGGTTACAAAAATAGTACTCTTCGAAAAGAAAAAACAGAAGACGTTGCATAGAAAAAAGCTGTTGTCCAATTAGGACGACAGCTTTTTTTCTTTTTTAGGAAAAATGAGATATGAAAATGTAATTACCGTATCAACTAAAAACACAACACCCCATACCTGGCTCACTCGACTTGCCGCCTTATTTAAAACAATACCTTTTTCAAGCCAATCTCCCCACTGTTCCATTGGCACGAGCCCATACATAAAGAAAAATACAATATGAACGACAGTAAATAAAATGAGATGTAGGCTCCATTCCCATATTTCCTGCTTCGTATGAGCCCATCCAGTAACTTCTAATGGATCTTCAATAATAGGCATCGGTTCATTTCGCCATTTGGCAACAAGCTTCTGGATACGTATATCTAATTTCTTTAAATCTTTTTTCCCATAAAAGAGTGCGTAAAGTAATATCACTAAAGTTATGATTTGAAAGTTAGAAAATTTCCCTGTGTGATAATAGTCAATAACTCCTAAAGTCAAAATAAATACTTCATTAAGCAGCAATACAATCCCCATGATAAAACTTGCTTTCCGTAATCGAAACCCATAACGCAGTAAAAAAAATCCAATAGCTGATATCCAAAATACAACTTCCGCTCCAATCAAGAAATACCAACGATATTCTGCAAGTAGACTCATTTCGTCCGCTCCCTCTCATCATATATACGAAAAGCCTCATCCATATACGCTAGAAGCTCTTCTTCAATTGGATACATATTCATCTTCTGTGAATCTTCTTTTGACTTTCTTACTTCCCACAATTTATCTAGAAATGCTTCATCGCCATTTGCCATCTCCATACATTTCTCCATTAGCCTTTTTGTAGCCTCTTGTACTTCATCATGAGATGCATCTTTTCCTTCTTTCATAAAGCTGCGTAATTGCTTGAATACATCCACCCATTCTCGAACATTTTTATCTTCCTCACTCATATTCGGCAAATTGCCAAGCAATTTTTGTTCTTCCTCTGAAAATATCTTTTTTTGAAACATTTCGCGTATACGCGGAGACTGCTTTGAAAGTTGAATCAGCTCAAACATGATTTTCCAATCCAGTTCTCCTTCAAGTTCTGCCGAATAAACGACAGCCTGCAAAATCTTTTCCATTCGGTTAAATTTTTTCTGCTCTTCTTGTACAAATGCAAGCTGTTTTTCCAACGATCCTTTCAAACTTAATTCATCTGTCATTAGCATATTCATAATCTCTTTTAACGAGAAACCCATTTCTTTTAGAAACAAAATTTGCTGCAACCGAATGACATCCACTTCACTATATAAACGGTGCCCACCCTCAGTTTTTCCGCTCGGTTTTAATAAATCAATTTGATCGTAATAACGGAGCGTTCTTACTGTAACCCCTGTTTCCTTTGTAAGTTCTTGAATCGAAATCATTCCCATCACCCTTTCCTCTTTCATTGTAAAAGATGACGTAACGTAACTTTCAAGTATTTTTGTAAAAAAATGAAAAAAAGCTGATTACATAAATAAACCAGCTTTTACGGAAATACTATTTTTTGAATTGTACGTCCACATGTCAAAAAGATCGCACCAACTAGAACACTTGTTGCTGTTTTGTGATAGTGTGCTGATACTAGTAAATAATACGATAATCCAACAACTCCAATAACAACGAGCATACTCGGCACTGGATTGTGAACAAAATTTTGCATCCCCCATATAAATGCAAATAACGCCGCTACCACACATAAAACCGCTAATCCCATTCTGTTTTCCCCTTTATTTATCTGTTTACAAATCTTTATATCTGTTATTCCACCTTAAAAATCTCCTCCATACCCATCCGAAAATATTTCGTGATCTTCAGTGACAATTCTAAGTCTGAATGATAATGATGATTTTCAATCGCCTCAATTATCTACCTTGTCACTTGTATCATTTTCATCATTTCGCGTAATTGGATTTTACTTTCTTAGCTCTTTAGTTCTATTTTTCGCACCCATACACTTTACTTTAATTATATTATTTTTCCATATATAGGTAAAGGGGTCTTTACGAAATAAAAAAAGAGACATATTCACTATGCCTCCTTTTTTACCTTACATAAATCCTAACGCATATACAAGAATATAACCAAGAGCCGAAAGGCAAACTGATCCTACTAATCCCGCAACAAACGCTTTACTTCCTAACTTACGAAACGTCGTAAACTCTACATTTAAGCCAAGCCCAGCCATTGCCATCGCGATAAGCATGTAAGCGACGGTTACAATGGACCCTGCAATATTCTCTGGTACGATACCTAACGAATGCACCGCACTCATTGCCAAGAATCCTAAAATAAACCATGGAATCGGAATATCACGCCAAGAACTTTTTTGTCCATTCCCTTCATTACGCTTAAACCATAAACCAATTAAAATCGCCACTGGTACAAGCATCGTAACGCGCGTTAATTTCACAATAACCGCAATATCAACAGATGCGCTTCCGCCTGGCGCGGCCGCAGCGATGACATGGGCAATTTCATGAAGTGTTGCTCCAGAAAATACACCGTAACCGTAAGGAGATAAACCGAGAACCGGATATAATAACGTATAAATGAGCGTGAAAATCGTACCTAAAATAGCAATAATCGCCGCTCCAACTGCCGTTTCATCATCCTTCGCTTTCACTTGTGGCGCAATTGCCACGACTGCAGCCGCGCCGCAAATCGCTGTCCCGCACGCCGTTAAAATACCAAGCTTTTTATCTACTTTAAAAAAGCGTGTTAATGCGTATACAACAACAAGTGTAAATGCAATAACAACAGCTGCAATCACTAACACCTTGGGCCCAGCCTTTGCAATATCAACTAGATTCAAACGCATTCCAAGTAAAATAATTCCGAAGCGAAGTAACTTCTTACTAGCGAAATTTGTTCCTGCGATTGCTTCATAAGGTACACTAATTGTCGCTCTCCAAATCATCCCAATTAGAATAGCGATCACTAATTGCCCCATAATATTTAAAAACGGAAGCGTTGCTAAATATTTCGCAGCAATGGCAATTAATAACGTAATTCCAATCCCTTGCGAAAAACCGAGGCGCTTCTTCTTTTGTATAACAAGTGTTTGTTCCACTTCGTACCACTCCAATAATCATATTGGAACATGCATGTTCTTTATATTTACATTATAGAAGAGTTTCAATGATAAGTTTAATACCAATATTCAATCTCAATCATCAGAAAAACTTATGGTAAACTAGAAAAGCGTAAGTGGCTCGTTCAGAATGGGAGGAGGATGGAGCTTCTGACGTAGAGGCGTCCTTTGCCTCGCAGGAAGACGCGAAGAGACCGAGCACAGCCAAATCTAAAGTAAGGGAGTATATACAATGAACGTTGATATCTTAAAAATATTTGTGACTGTCGTAGAACAAAAGCATTTCTCGCGCGCGGCAGAACTACTCAATCTTTCACAGCCCGGCGTCAGCATGCATATCCGTAACTTGGAAAACGAATTTGGTACTACTCTTATTCAGCGCTCCCCAAAGCATGTTCAAGTGACAGAGGCCGGTAACATTTTATATATCCATGCAAAGCAAATGCTATCTCTTTATGAAGAAGCAAAACAAGAAATTAACGAACTACATAACGTTGTCACGGGAACGCTGCGCATCGGAGCGAGCTTTACGATCGGTGAGTACTTACTTCCGAAAATATTGGCGCGCTATGCCAATGAAAATCCGCACGTAGAGGTACATACGTTCATCTCCAATACAGAAGAAGTTCTCCAAAGCCTTCGTTCCAACCAAATCGATATCGGCTTAGTAGAAGGTCAAGTCGTATACACCGACATAGATGTAGAGACTTTTATGGAAGATGAAATGAAACTTGTTGTTCCACCAAATCACCCTCTTCTGAGCATGCATACAATCGATGAAGCTTCCCTCCAAGATCAAGTATGGGTTCTGAGAGAAACTGGCTCTGGCACACGTGCCTATAGCGATCGCTTTATCCATCATCACCATTTAAAAAT
The DNA here is from genome assembly GCF_013314535.1 of Bacillus sp. Xin1. GTDB lineage: Bacteria > Bacillota > Bacilli > Bacillales > Bacillaceae_G > Bacillus_A. The sequence continues at coordinate 103,947 of NZ_JABUAE010000010.1, forward strand.
GAAGCGCTTCTTTACCTTTAGCAGCATTCAAAGTGTAAAGGAAGCCGTTGCCGCGGGGCTTGGCATCGCAATCCTTTCCGACTGGACTGTAAGGAAAGAATTGCAAGCAAAGGAGATTTTTCATATCGAAGTTCCAAACGAAAAACTCATCCGTCCTTTCTCTATCGTTCGTGGTAAATACTTTATCCACTCTAAAGCGATTCAAGTCTTTTTAGATCACGTTCAATCATTTGTACAAAAACAGATTTAAAAGCATTGCCGCTTATCGCACAACTCTAATACATCTTTGATTTTGTCGGTTCTTCGTTTGAAGGCTATATTATCGGTGATGCCAACGCGCCCGGTGAAATTTCAAAGGATAAAGAAGCATTAGCAAAAATAAAACTATATAATGAACACTTTAAAAATAACGACCAATAATTGGTTTGACAAATTAGTTTGTATGCGCATACAATAAAAATAATATTATGAAAGGAAGGTAACCCGGCCAATGAAGTTCTAATTCTCTTTTCTAATCATTCATCACAAATAGTGAAACAAAATGATGAAAACTAGAAGAGGATTAGTCTGTCCATTTGTCGATACTTTCTTTTATCGTGATCGTGTAAAAATATGTGCATCGCTTATTTTCGCACACTTTTTTACATATATGGGCGTCGTCTATCCTCTCTAGTGAAACTAGGGAGGATTTTTTATGACCATTTTATTTGCACGCAATATTGAAAAAGGCTTCGGTAACCGCACTATATTCACATTACAATCACTTGAAATACAGGCGAATGATCGCATCGGAATCGTCGGGATTAACGGTGCTGGAAAGTCTACGTTATTACAAATATTAAGCAAAGAAGTAGAACCTGATGAAGTTACGGTTACGCATCACGGCTCTATCGCTATCATTCCTCAGTTTAGCGAAGAGACGTTAGCAACTGCTTCCTCTCTCGCAAAGGGAAAGTGGAACATTTCGAGCGTTTCAGAGACAATGAGCGGCGGTGAGCGGATGCGCTTAAAGATTGCTCATGCTCTTGAGCAAGAAGCATCTATTTTGTTTGCAGATGAACCGACGAGTCATTTAGATATGTATGGTACAGAACAACTAGAACAAGCACTTTTGTCTTATAAAGGCGCAATTGTCCTAATCTCTCATGACCGTGCATTTCTAGATGCAATTTGTACAAAGATTATTGAAATTGAAGATGGTACAGTTCGTGAATATAGAGGGAACTATTCAAATTACCGTGAACAAAAAGAGCGTGAACGAATCCAAAAACAAGCCGAATATGAGCAATACGTACAAGAAAAGACGCGATTAGAACAATCTATTTTACACCGAAAGCAGCGCGCTTCTAGTATGACAAAGATTCCAACTCGGTATAGTTCTTCTGAGTCTAAACTTTATAAATTAGGTGCTGCCCTTAGCCAAGAGAACGTTAGCAAAGCAGCAAAAGCATTAGAAACGAGACTGGAAAAACTAGAAAAGAAAGAAAAACCAAAAGAGTTTTCGCAAGCTCAATTTGATGTACAGTATCATGCACCCATTCACAGTAAAACGGCTATACAGTTTAATAAAACAACGAAAAAGCTTGAAAACCGCACACTGTTTCAAAATATGAATGGCGGTGTTGCTCCTAGGGCAAAACTTGCTATTTTAGGAGCGAATGGAAGCGGAAAAACAACGTTATTCAAAATGATCCTCGCAAAAGAGCGTGGCATTCAACTTTCAAAAAGTTGTAAAATCGGATACTTTGAACAGACGTTATCCATTTTAAAAACAGATAAAACAATTTTAGAAAACGTGATGGAAGAAACGAATTACACAGAAGCATTCGTTCGTACAATATTAGCTCGCCTTCTCTTCCGACGCGAAGATGTGCATAAACCTGTGCACGTATTAAGCGGAGGTGAGCGGACAAAAGTTGCACTCGCAAAAGTATTTTTAGGAAACTATAATATGCTTCTGCTCGATGAACCAACGAATTATTTAGATTTAACAACGCAAGAAGAACTAGAGAACATTTTGCAAGAGTACCCTGGCACCGTCCTTTTCATTAGCCATGACCGCGCCTTTATTCGCTCCGTTGCAGATCATATTTTGCATATCGATGAGACAGAACCACGACTCTTTCACGGGAATTATGATCAATATACGAAACGAACAGAACAAACTTCTGTCAACACGACCGAGCAAGAACTATTACGATTACAAACAAAACTAACAGAAGTTATCGGACGTATTTCCATGCCAGATCGCTACGATGACATTGTACTTCTTGAGCAAGAATATGAAGAGTTATTGAAGAGAATTCGGAGTTGCAAGGAAGCACTCTAGCGTCTTCCCTATATATCGACGAGGTTCCCGCCATTTCCCAAGAAATATCGGAGGTTCGATATGCTAGGGTGACCCAAATATATCAACGCTTCTACAATATAAGACATTCGTGAACATAAAAAAGCCGTGCAATGAGCACGGCTTTTTTCTTTATATGTTATACACGGACAGCTGTACCGCTGACCGCAACCATTAACATTCCTTCGCGAACTACTTCATAGTCCACATCAATGCCAACAATCGCATTCGCACCTTTTTGCTTCGCAAGAGATTTCATCTCTTCCATCGCAATATCACGCGCTTCTTTTAATTTACTTTCATATGCACCGGAACGGCCACCGACAACGTCACGAACAGAAGCGAATAAATCGCGAACGATATTTGCCCCCATAATTGCCTCGCCGTTTACAATATCAATATACTCGATAATTTCTTTCCCTTGAATAGTAGAAGTTGTTGTTACAATCATTTTTTACATCCTCCTATATATGTATCTTTTTGTTACCTACATATATGATACTCCACTTCCGTTTAAATTACATATATCAAATTCTCTTATATCTTAAGAACTAAACTGCGCTTCGTATAATCTGCTATATCCACCGCCTTGCTCGATTAATTCTTCATGGGATCCTTGCTCAGCGATACCATCTTTATTTACAACAACGATGCGATCTGCATTTTTAATTGTTGCAAGTCTATGAGCGATTACTAATGTCGTGCGGCCAACTGATAATTCAGCAAGCGATTTCTGAATCGCAAGTTCCGTTTCTGTATCCAGCGCAGAAGTTGCTTCATCTAAGATTAATATTGGTGGATTTTTCAGGAACATACGAGCAATTGCTAAACGTTGTTTTTGTCCTCCTGAAAGTTTCACCCCCCGCTCACCAATGACAGTATCTAATCCGTCTGGCTGCGAGTAAATTAAGTCCTCTAATTGTGCACGCTTAACCGCTTTCCAAATTTCAGCTTCTGAAGCCTGTAAGTTTCCATACGCAATATTCTCTCGAATCGTTCCAGAGAATAAGAACACATCCTGCTGCACAATTCCAATTTGCTTACGAAGTGACGATAACGTCATGTCTTTTGTATCAATACCGTCAATTGTGATAGAGCCATCTGCAAGCTCATAGAAACGTGGCAATAAACTACATAGCGTTGTCTTTCCAGCACCGGATGCGCCAACAAACGCAACCGTTTCTCCCGCATTAATTTTTAAGTCAATATTTTTTAAGATCGGCTCTTGTTTGTCATATCCGAAAGTGATGTTCTTATATTCAATATCACCATGTACTTGTTTTACTTCTATTGCATCCTTAGAATCTACAATGTCAGGTTCTGTTTCAAGAAGTTCTACATATCTTTTAAAACCTGCAATTCCTTTTGGATAGCTTTCAATCACCGCATTAATTTTTTCAATTGGACGGAAGAAAATATTCGTTAATAATACAAATCCGATAAACCCACCATATGTTAATTCTCCTTGCAGAACAAACCAAGTTCCGCAAATTAAAACAAACAATGTTACAAGGCGCATCAACATATAACTAATCGATGAATTTAAAGCCATGATTTTATATGCCATTAGCTTTGTCGTACGAAAACGAGCATTGTTTACCGCAAACTGCTCCTTCTCAAACTTTTCGTTTCCGAATGCTTGGACAACACGAATTCCCCCAACATTATTTTCAATGCACGCATTAAAGTCAGCAATATCTGAAAATAAACGTCTAAACGTTCCTGTCATCTTACGATTGAAATAAAGTGCTAACCATAGTAAGAATGGAATTACCAAGAAAGTAAGTAGGGCTAACTTCCAGTTAATAATCATCATAAATGAAAAGGCCCCAATTAAAGTCATAATCGCAATAAATAAGTCCTCGGGTCCATGGTGAGCAATTTCACCAATTTCCATTAAATCATTTGTAAGGCGTGAAATTAAATGACCTGTTTTGTTATTATCAAAAAATCGGAATGATAGCTTTTGAATATGATCAAATAATTTTTGGCGCATATCTGTTTCAATATTAACACCAAGCATATGTCCCCAATATGTAACAATATATTGTAATCCTGCATTTAACACATAGATTGCGAATAGCCCGATGCAAGCCCATAAAATAAGTGTCCAATCTTGTCCTGGCAACAATTTATCAATAAACTGATTTACGATAAGCGGAAACCCAAGTTCCAGCAAGCCCGCAATAACCGCACAGGAAAAATCGAGTACGAATAAACCTTTGTATGGCTTATAGTAAGAAAAAAATCGACGTAGCATAAAGTTCCTCCCTCATTCAAAATAAAAAAGACTTTGCATCATAACAAAGCCCCTACTAAATGATAACCATTATCAAGTGTTTATTCAAGTTATCTGTCTACAAATCTCTTATTCTAAATGAAAAAAGACCTTCATGAATGAAGGTCTTTTCATTTACACTGCTTCCGTATCCCACTTATGATCTTGCTCTACAAACACGATACCTAATTCATGATGTCCACCCGCATATAATGCAGTTTGAGCAAGGCGAAGCTCACCATTTGTATCAAGCACTTCTAATTTACAAAATGCCCCTGTCGTCTTAAACTGAAGCGCATCATAAAACTCCTCTGCAGTTTTAGGAATTACACCGTTTACTTTCGTAATAACCTCTCCGGGCTTCAAATCTAATTCTGCACCGACTGTATTTGGAATAATACCTAATACAACTAATCCATCATCGCGCGCTGCAAAGTACGCTGGACGCGTTTCATCAGCGATCCGCTCTCGCATTGAAATAGTAAAGCGACCAAGCATTGCAACTCCCATTGCAATAATCGCTAAAACAGACCACCAATAACTAACTACACCTAAAATAAGAACAAGAGTCGCTAATCCAAATATACGTCTTCCTGTAAACCATAACGCTTCCGTCGGTTCCTCACTTCTAATTGTTCGCATAAAGCCAATTACAAACGGAACTAGGAATAAGGAATATGTTTGCGAGCCAACCGAAACGACTGGCCACCACGAAACAAATTGTGTGACAGCATCTCCTGGCACAAGAATAAAAATTGGAACGAGCCATAAACGCTTTGATTCATGCAATCCAATATTCAAACCACGCTTGCCTTTACGCATTTTTGGCGTTGAATACCGCACTGCATTTTTCGAAATTAATAGTCCTTCTACAACTAGCATCAAGCCAAGTAAAATGGCAAGTGATGCAATCGTGCTCTCTTCCCCTTCCCCAAACTGTAAGAAAGAGATTGGGAGCTTAGAAGACAATAAAGCTGCTACAATTGCCACACCAAATGTATAAGCAGCAGATAAATATCTATATCCAGCAGCTAATCCAAATACAAGTGTCCAAATCAAAATGATCCATATACTTGCTTGCGACAAAACTAGCCCAGCCCCGACTGTTATGATGGATACAATAAATCCATATCCAACTCCTGCAAACAGAGATGTTCGTAGTTCAAACCAAACATCATATACTTTAAAAGAAAAATCTTTTCGTTCTCGTAATATACGTAAGTATCCAACAAAGATGCTACTTATCAAAAACACATAAACAGCAGGATGTAAGAAAAAACGCCCAACTGCTCGCATTATCTCAAAAGACCATGCCTCCACGAACCGATTCACCACCATTTATATCATTCTTTCTTTTTATCTTATCATAAAGTGAAACTTTAATCAGTGGGGTTTTCTTCAACATTCGCTTTCCTTGCTGTTATTACATTACAAATACATACAAAAAAATACAGGCAATAACATGCCTGTATTTTTTCTTACTTCGCCATTAATTTTAATGCAGCCTGTAATTGTAAGTCATTTTCACCAGAGCGGATTTTTTCAATAATTTTATTTTGAAGGACTTCAGCTGTCTTTTTATCAAGTTGGCCCGTTACTTCCATTTCATTTGCATTTTGGAAAGCTTTTAAAGCCGACTCAGTTTCTTTACTGAAGTATCCATCCTCACGCCCAGGAACATACCCTAAACTTTTCAACATTTCTTGTGCATGTTTTACTTGCACGTCATTCGCATTATAAGAAAGTGTTTTCTCAATTTGAATTGGTGTTGCATGATAATAACCTGGCTGTTTCACTTCCACTGTTGGGGCAATTCCTTTCTTATGAATCCAATTGCCATCTGGTGTAAGCCATTTAAACATTGTCAGTTTAATGTTACTGCCGTCTTTAAACGGAACAGCTTGCTGAACAGTGCCTTTTCCAAATGTTGTTTCACCAATTAAATCGTATCCTTCTCCTTCTTTTAATGCACCCGCTAAAATTTCAGAAGCAGATGCACTTCCTTTATCAATTAATACTGAAATCGGATATGGTTTTCTCTCTTTTAATTCAGTTGAAAATTTCTTTTTCTCACCATTTCGTTGTTCAACTTGCATCATTGGCTTTTTGTCTGTCATGATTAATCCTAAAATATCTTGCACACTATTTAAGTAACCCCCTGGATTACCACGCACGTCAATGATAAGACCTGTTATATCTTTCTTTTCAAGTTCTTTTAATTGATCTTTAAATTCTTTCGCTGTATTTTCAGAGAAAGATGTAATTTGAATATAACCTATATTTTTCCCCTTCTCTTCCTTTACAGAACTAAATACAGTAAAAATCGGAATCTTTTCACGTTTAATTTTAAATTCGAGTGGATCCGTCACACCAGGCCTTTTGATTTCAATGGCAACAGTCGTTCCTTTCTTACCACGAATCTTTAAGACTGCTTCTTCACGTGATAAATCTTTTACACTGTTTCCATCTACTGATAGAATTTGATCATTTGGTTTAATGCCTGCTTTTTCTGCCGGTGATCCTTTAATTGGAGAGACAATGATCAATTTCCCGTCCGTTTTGTTCACCTCAGCACCAATACCTTCGAGCTCCGGATCAAGTGATTGCTCAAATTGTTTCGCTGTTTCTTTATCCATATACGTGGAATAAGGGTCTTTCAGCGTAGACAACATTCCCTGTATCGCACCCTCCACAAGCTTGCCGTCCTTCACGTCTTCCACATAACGCGAATCAATCAATGCATACGCTTCATTAATTTTAGCTAAATCCCCTTGCTTCGTGCCAGTACTATCACTTGAAATTGTTTGCGTCATATAAGATGGATTGATTCCAAACATATACATACCTGCAAACATTCCGCCAGCACCAATTAAAAATGCAACAACCATTCCAATAATCGCAACTCTACGTTTCAATGCGGAATTCCCCTTTCCAAAACACACAGGTGGTGTAGCAAAAGGCATCACACATTGTGTGATGCCTTTACCTATTTCTACTATATGATAAGCTTGTACGAATTATGTTTGCAACTTTTTATACTTTTAAGAAGCGACGAATTGACATTACACTTCCCCACATACCGATTAATGCACCAATTAACACTAATAAACCGGAAAGTTGGAATACAAACGGACTATATGGAAGAAGTTCGAAAATCGTTCCTCCAAGCTTTTGGTTAAACATATTTTGAAGCGAATTATAAGTAGATAAAATCACGATAATCGGAAGAATTGAACCGAGTACCCCTAAGAATAAACCTTCTAGTAAGAACGGCCAACGGATAAACCAGTTTGTCGCACCTACAAGTTTCATAATTTCAATCTCTGTACTTCGCGCATAAATTGTAATTTTGATTGTGTTAGAGATTAAGAACATTGCTGTGAATAATAGACCAGCAATTAACAGGATCCCAATATTACGGCCTGTGTTCACTGTATCAAATAATTTTTCAACTTGGCCTTTACCATATTGAACTGTACTTACAAACTGCATTTTTTCAATTTTTTTCGCAATTGTTGCTGTATCTGTTGGTTCTTTCGCTTTTACAATAAATACGTTTTTAAGTGGATTATCTTGCTCAAATAGCTCGAACGTTTTTCCGCTGTCACCTAAGCTTTTAATCAAACGTTTTAACTCTTCTTCTTTAGAAGAATATTTAACAGAATCTACTTTTGCAATTTTGCTAAGATCTTCATCCAATTTCTTTTGATCCTCTTCTTTCGCTGCTGGATCAATGTGTACACGAATCTCTACATCTTGCTCCACTTTCGTTGCGAAGTGGTTCATATTCATAATCGCTGTTAAAAAGACACCTACAAGTAATAATGTAACAGTTACTGCACTTACAGAAGCAAACGTCATCCATCCGTTACGTGATAGATTTTTTACACCTTCTCGTAAATGTCGACTAAGGGTTTTATTCTTCATATCCGTATCCTCCCTCAATCTCATCTCGAACAATTTTTCCGCCTTCAATCGCAATTACACGATGACGGATTGTATTTACGATATCTGCATTATGCGTCGCCATAACAATTGTTGTACCACGCTCATTAATACGTTTAAAGATATTCATAATATCAAGCGCTGTATCAATATCTAAGTTTCCTGTTGGCTCATCGGCAATTACAACTTTGGGCTTGTTTACAATTGCTCTTGCAATCGCCACACGCTGTTGTTCTCCACCAGAAAGCTCATTTGGAAGTGCATCTGCACGATCATCAAGACCTACAAGACCTAACACTTCAGTAACGCGTTCACGAATCGCATCAGGTTCTTCTTCAATTACTTCTAAAGCAAACGCTACATTCTCATATACTGTTAATTTAGGTAGCAATTTGAAATCTTGGAAAATTACGCCTAGCTGACGACGGAAATATGGTACATCTCGCTCTGCTAACGTTTCAATTACAAGTCCATTCACATTGATAGATCCTGTTGTTGATTTTTCTTCACGATACATCATCTTAATAAATGTAGATTTCCCGGCTCCACTCGGTCCAACTACGTATACAAATTCACCTTGCTTAATGTTAACTGTGAGCCCATCGATGGCTTTCATACCATTTGGATACTCCTTATAAACATTCGTCATTTTTATCATTATTTATCACCCAATACTTAATGATTTTTTTCGACATACTTTCTCTGTCTATCTGAACATGAAAGCAAAAGCTTTCACCCTTACTTACACTCTGTTGTACTGCAAATCTATAGATGTATTTCTGTTGTTTCAATGAACAGTGAAAACATTTCCAGTCTATCACTGCTGCTTATGTACATGTTTCAGCAAAATTCTACAAACTACATTGTAACATCATTCGGTTTCCAATTCGGATACAATTTTGTTACAGTTATGTTACAGCATAAAAAGAAACACGAAAAAACAGCTATCTAGAGCCCTATTTTACCGATAACAAGTCCATATTTAATCATTTAACAATCTATAATGTTTTGCAAATATTCTCTATTAAAATATAAATCATCTTATTATGCTTTCTATAAAATAAGTATAAAAACCAATTAGAAGCGGAGGTGGCTTCACTTCTTCCCATGAGACAAACTGCACCTCTTCGTCTGAAGCTCCATCCTCCTCCTATTCTAAACGAGCCGCTTTCGCTTTTCTTATTTATGTTCTGCTAGCCATTCTGATACTTTTTTAGCATCCTCACCTTGAATAATTCCTGGAGACATCATGCCGCGGCCTTTTTCAATAATTTTTTCAATATCTGCCGCATCATACTTGCCGCCTACTGTTCGTAAATCCGGTCCAGTTGCACCTGATAAATCATTAGCATGGCAACCTGCACAGCTCTTTTTGTAAATCTGTTCGGCACTATCCGTACTCGCTGATTGATTAGAAGACTTACTTTCCTCTTTCTTCCCGCATGCTCCTACAGCAAAAACTAATGTTGTTCCTAATGCAATAGTCAACAATTTCTTTTTCACTTATATCGCTCCCCGTTATTGATGTCCTTCTCATTATGGATGCAGCTATACTTTTACACAGCTCTCACTAGCCATTATAATAATTATCCTCTTACAGAAAAACCAACCTATAGAGGATATTTTTTACAAAATGATGAGAAACCTACTGATACAAAGCTTCCAGCAATTGTTTCAATTCTGTGAACAGATACAAATTACCGCAAAGAACCTTTTTCTAAAAAACAGAATAAAAAAATCCTATATAGTTTCCTCATCAATTACAGCTCAGTTCTTTTATTTTCTTCTTTTTACAAAACAATATGCGATCTTGTATGATAAAACCAATCTCATCAAAAAGAGAAGTTGTCACCCAACTTCTCTTCCTCCTTCTTCTATCACTAGAGACAAAGTATACCTCTTTATACCTTCTATCTCCTCACCGATAGGCCAACAGTCCGTTGGCTTTTTTCTTAGGAAATACGAGAGCGTAAATAAGCATCAATAAATGGATCAATTTCTCCATCCATAACCGCTTGTACATTCCCAACTTCCGTATTTGTACGATGATCTTTCACTAGAGAGTATGGGTGGAATACGTAAGAACGAATTTGGCTACCCCAGCCAATTTCTTTTTGTTCACCACGGATTTCATCTAACTCAGCTTGTTGTTCTTCTAATTTCTTTTGATATAGTTTCGCCTTCAACATTTTCATTGCATGCTCACGGTTTTTAATCTGCGAACGTTCTGATTGGCACGTTACAACTGTATTCGTTGGCGTATGCGTGATACGAACCGCTGAATCCGTCGTATTAACGTGCTGTCCACCTGCACCACTCGCACGATACGTATCTATTTTTAAATCTTCTGTACGCACTTCAATTTCAACTTCATCATTGAATTCAGGTACAACTTCACAAGATACGAACGATGTATGACGGCGACCTGAAGAATCGAATGGTGAAATACGTACAAGACGATGCACACCTTTCTCAGCTTTCAAGTAGCCATAAGCGTTATGTCCTTTAATTAATAGCGTAACACTCTTAATTCCAGCTTCATCACCTGGTAGATAGTCAACTGTCTCTACTTTAAATCCACGTTTTTCAGCCCATCTTGTATACATACGTAATAACATAGAACCCCAGTCTTGTGACTCTGTTCCACCTGCACCTGGATGCAGTTCTAAAATAGCATTATTTTTATCATAAGGATCGCTTAATAATAACTGAAGCTCATACTCATTCATTTCTTGAATTAAAGATTTCACTTCAGATTCTAGCTCTTCATGTAAATCCTCATCGTATTCTTCTTTTAAAAGCTCGTGTGTTACTTCTAAGTTTTCAAACGTTTCATCTAACTGGCGAAACTTTCCAACCATATCTTTCAGTGCATTCGCTTCATTAATTACAGCTTGCGCACCTTGTTGGTCATCCCAAAAACCAGCGCCCATCATTGTTTCTTCTAACTCTGCAATACGTTTTTCCTTTGCAGGGAGGTCAAAGAGACCCCCTAAAAGCCGCTAATCTCTTAGCCATTTTCTCTAATTCTTGCCTAATTTCCACTAGTTCCATGCTCTTCACCTCTATGTAATTGCTTTCGCTTTTGTATAAAACAAGGGAAACTCCCTCCGCTTGTTACAGAGAGAGTTTGTCCCTTTTTATTATATGGATATTCCTAAAGTTTTTCCATTTTGGAAGTGAAACTTTATTGGTTGCATAGCCGATTCCGCTTTTCTTTATTGTCCAGCTCCAGCAGCTAGAATGGTCGGTGGCTTCGCGCCTTCCTCCGAGGCAAACTACGCCTCTCTGTCAGGAGCTCCATCCCCCTCACATTCTGAACGAGCTGCTTCCGCTTTTCTTTATTGTCCAATACCACAGCAGTTTTTATATTTTTTGCCACTGCCACATTTGCATAGGTCGTTACGTCCGATTTGGTCACCTTTTACGACTGGTTTCTTTTTCGCTTCTTCACCATCATCTTTCGGATGAACTGCCTCACCTTGAGCTACTTCTTGACGCTCTAGGTTTTGTTCGATTTCTGCTTTCATAATGTAACGAGAAATCTCTTCTTCAATAGCAGCAATCATTGATTCAAACATTGAGAATCCTTCCATTTGGTATTCACGAAGCGGGTCAATTTGACCGTAAGCACGTAAATGAATACCTTCGCGAAGATGATCCATTGCATCGATATGATCCATCCATTTCGTATCAACAACGCGGAATACAACAACCTTTTCAAATTCACGCGTTTGTTCTTCTGGTAGAACCTTTTCTCTTTCATTGTAACGCTCGATTAACTTCGCAATGATTGGTTCACTCATTTCCTCTGGCGCAAGGCGGCGTAATTCCTCTTCTTTTACATCCCCTTCTTCAAGAAGGTTTGTATTTAAGTAGTCAATTAGACCTTTAATGTTCCAATCTTCTTCAATTTCCTCTTGCGTATGAAGAGCAACGGCACGTTCTACAGTAGATTTCATCATTCCTTCGATAATGCCACGTAAGTTTTCTGATTCCATTACCTCTTGACGCTGTTTATAAATTACTTCACGTTGTTGGCGAAGTACATCGTCGTATTGTAGAAGTTGTTTACGCGCATCGTAGTTATTTCCTTCTACACGTTTTTGTGCAGATTCTACAGCACGAGAAACCATTTTACTTTCAATTGGTTGTGAATCATCCATACCGAGGCGATCCATCATTGTTTTCATATTGTCAGAACCAAAACGGCGCATTAGTTCATCTTCCATTGATAAGTAGAATTGTGTCACACCAGGGTCTCCTTGACGACCAGCACGACCACGTAACTGATTATCAATACGACGGCTTTCATGGCGTTCTGTACCGATAACCGCTAAGCCACCAGCTTCTTTTACACCTTCGCCTAATTTAATGTCTGTACCACGGCCAGCCATGTTCGTCGCAATCGTTACAGATCCTTTAAATCCTGCTTCTGTAATAATATCCGCTTCACGCGCATGGTTTTTCGCATTCAAGACATTATGACGTACACCTTTACGTGTTAACATGTTTGAAATAAGTTCAGACGTTTCAATTGCAACCGTACCAACAAGAACTGGTTGTCCTTGTTTATGGCGTTTCACAATATCCTCAACAACTGCGTTGAATTTACCTTCCATCGTTTTAAAAATTAAATCCGCACGGTCATCACGAACAATCGGTCTGTTTGTCGGGATTACAATAACATTCATATTGTAAATGTTACGGAATTCTTCTTCTTCTGTTTTCGCAGTACCCGTCATACCTGATAACTTTTCGTACATACGGAAGTAGTTTTGGAATGTAATTGTCGCAAGCGTCATACTTTCATTTTGAATTTCTACGCCTTCTTTTGCTTCAATTGCTTGGTGTAAACCTTCACTATAACGACGGCCTTTCATAAGACGACCAGTGAATTGATCTACAATTACGATTTCACCATCTTGTACAACATAATCTGTATCGCGGTGCATAACAACGTGTGCACGAAGCGCTTGATTAATATGATGAAGAAGTGCAACATGTTTTAAGTCGAATAAGTTTTCAATATGGAAAGCTTTCTCTGCTCTCGTAATTCCGTCTTCTGTTAACATGACATTTTTCGTTTTTACGTCAAAAGAATAATCTTTCTCATTTTCTAACGTACGAATAAACGCATTTGCAAACATATATAATTCTGTTGATTTTTGTGCTTGTCCAGAAATGATAAGCGGCGTACGCGCTTCATCGACTAAGATGGAATCGACTTCATCAATAATCGCAAAATGAAGCGGACGTTGAACACGTTGCTCCTTATATAGCACCATGTTATCGCGCAAATAGTCAAAACCAAGCTCATTGTTTGTACTATATGTAATATCAGCAGCATAAGCAGCTTGCTTTTCCTCACGTGACATACTATTTAAGTTAATTCCTACTGTTAAGCCAAGGAACTCATGTAGTTGTCCCATTTCACCCGCATCACGCTGTGCTAAGTATTCATTGACTGTAACAACATGAACACCTTTACCTGTTAAAGCGTTCAAATAAACTGGTAAAGTAGAAGTTAACGTTTTACCTTCCCCTGTTTTCATCTCAGAGATATTCCCTTCATGCAAGGCAATACCACCCATTAATTGCACAGGATAAGGGCGCATACCAAGAACGCGTGTCGCTGCTTCACGAACAACCGCAAAAGCCTCTGGTAATAAATCGTCTACTGTTTCACCTTTTGTAAGACGCTCTTTAAATTCAATTGTTTTCCCTTTTAATTGTTCGTCAGTTAACGGTTGAATCGATGATTCTAACGCTTCTATTTGATCCACAGTTTTCTGCATACGTTTAATTTGGCGCTGGTTTGCATCAAACACCTTTTTTAAAATACCGATCATAGGAAATACGCTCCTCTTTTATTAAAATAAAACTTCTGATCGCGCTCTATATTACAGCTCACTAATCAGTCGTTATAAAACGCTAATTTATTTTCTACTATTTTTTTCCTAATTAAAAAACAAAAAAGTATAAACCTAATGATAATTGTAACACTTGTTTTATAACTATGACAACAACCGACCAAATGCACGGTCAAAATTAGCTAAAACTTTTCTCAATAAGAATTTTATAGACTGCTTTGATTCTCACTCAATTATAAACTAGGGTCGCCTTTTCCCATAATAACGGAGTAAAGAATAAAATAATTTTATACCAAATAAAAAAACGCAGCCTTTTACAGCTGCGTTTTCTACTTATTATTTTGTTTCAATTAAACCATATTTTCCATCTTTACGGCCATATACAACATTAGTTTCATTTGTATCGGCATTTGTGAAGACGAAGAAGTTATGTCCTAACATATCCATTTGTAAAATGGCTTCTTCAACGTCCATTGGTTTTAAGTCAAATCGTTTTGTACGTACTAGTTCTAATTCATCCTCGCTTACTTCTTCCAGAGTTGCCGCTGGTTCTGTAAGGATGAATGCAGTTTTCGGAGAACCTTTTTCACGTAATTTACGATTTACTTTTGTTTTATGTTTACGAATTTGTCGCTCAATTTTATCAACTACTAAGTCAATTGCAGCGTACATATCGCTATGAGTTTCTTCTGCACGAAGTAATAAATCTGTAAATGGAATTGTTACCTCGACACGTTGCTTGTCAGAGTATACTTTCAAATTAACTTTAATCTCTGGAAATGTATCAAAATAACGCTCTAATTTGCTAAGTTTTTTCTCTACATATTCCTTTAATGCTGGAGTTACTTCAATATTTTCACCACGAATGTTGAATTTCATAGATGAATTCCTCCTTTCAAGCCTATGTATACAATTTCGACACCGGCTTAAAAACTCCTTCTAACTTTATTTAAAAAGTTAGCGAAATTGCAATTTTTTATCGTTTTTTGTTGAAAAGAAAAGATGCATCGTTTCTATTTACATTTTACCCTATTCACATCGTAAATAACGAATATAAGTGTGGACAATTCGTTACAGAAAAGAAACAACTTTTTGACAACGTTTTCAATATTAATAATAAATTAAAACCATTCTTTTTAGGTGGGAGAGAGCATCCGTCCATAGATAGTAGCGGTCAGGGCCTTTTTTAGCCCCATGCCATGTGAAGACAGAAGAAGGCAATGTGCGGAAGTCTCCTTTTATTTCTATAGCCGTAATTTATATGCTAGTAAATCCAAGTTCAATTTATAAATTTAAAAATCAACATAAACTCTAAACTTTAAGCTGGAGAGAGCATCCGTCCATAGATAGTAGCGGTCAGGGCCTTTTTTAGCCTCGTCATGTAAAAACAGAAGGAGACGATGAGTGGACGTCTCCTTCTGTTCTTTATAGCCGTAATTTATATGTTGGAAGATCCAATTGAATATCTATATATACAAACCGTTACCACATACGCAGCTCTATGTTTCTCACAAAACTATTCATTCAGAATTATAATTTCACAACATTCGCCGCTTGCGGTCCACGTGCACCATCTACAATGTCAAATTCTACTTGTTGCCCCTCTTCTAACGACTTATATCCATCCTGTTGAATTGCAGAAAAATGAACAAAAACATCATCACCATCTTCGCGTTCGATAAAGCCAAATCCCTTTTCTGCATTAAACCATTTCACTCTTCCTTGCATGTTCTTTCCATTCCCTTCACTCGAAAAATAAGGGCATTTACCCCATATTTTGACTATAACGAATGACAACATATCAAGTCAAAGAAGTCTTGTCGTCTTTTTATTGTATCTTTCGACATGTATATATATAAACCCATCTTGATTTTTCAATATATTAGCTGCGGTTATGAAAACAAAAACAGTTCTCCACTTATTTCCTCTTTTTGTTTTCACACGGCATGGGGCGAAAAAAGGCACTGACCGCTTCTATGCATGGCCGGATGCTCTCGCTCACCTAAAAGAATGGTTTGATGTTGGTTTTTTCATTTGGATTTATATATTACCCCCGGCAAAGAGTGAAGCTAGACACTGTTTGAGCACCTGCATCATACAAGCACTCTGCAGCTTGCCTCAACGTAATGCCTGTCGTATACACATCATCAATGAGCAAAAGATGCTGACCAGTCAACATTTCTTCCTTTTGAAAGTAAAAGGGATTTGCTACTGAAAGCCTCTCCATACGCTTTTTTTTACTTTGTTTTTCCGTATCTTTTCTACTAAAAGAGGTTTGTAAAATACGGATTGGTAAACAAGATGCTAATAATTCCGCTTGATTAAAACCACGCTCATATTCTCTCTCCTTACTCAGCGGAATCGGAATAACTCCATGGCAATCTGAAAAATACTTATGAAATACAGCTATAAATTCCGTCCGAAAAACTTCAACAAGCTTAGCGTCCCCTCGAAATTTAAACCGAGCTAACACTTCCTTCATCCAATCATTATAGACGTACACAGATCGATTTTTTATAGGTAGAAACTTCATCTCTTCCTTCCATCTTACACAATCTTTGCAAAGGTTACCCTTCCTATATTCCTCCGAAAGGGACGCAAATGATCTACCGCAATCCTCGCAAATTTCTCCTATAATATAGGAAAGTTTTCGTTCACACCTCTCACATATGTACTGCTTTTCAGACTGAATAAAAAAAGAATACCAGCTAATGCTCTCGGAAATAGAATCATCACAAAGTAGACAATGCATTAATCTATCAACCCTTCTTGCTTAGCTCTTTTATTCATAGATTGAATATGCTTTTTCGCACGTATCATCGCTTCTGTTTTTCCATAATGAAAATAAAAGATATCGCCATCTGGCTTACGATGGCTTCTCCCAGCCCTGCCAGCAATTTGTACAAGCGCACTTTCTGAAAAAACGACTTCTTCTGCTCCTAACACAGCGACTTGCAAATTCTCTACCGTCACGCCACGCTCCAAAATCGTTGTCGTTACTAATAGCGGGATATTCCCGTTTCGAAAAGCCGCCACCTTTTCTTTTCGCTTTGAATCCTCCGCATAAACTCCTTCAATTCGATTATCCAATGGTTTTAATAATGTACTTACTTCATCGATATAACGTACGTGGGGAACAAATAGAAAAATAGGGGATTGTTTAAGGAGATGATACTTTAACCATTTCAAAACAACAGGCGGAATTCCCTTTCGCTTTAACGCCTTTTTCCAATCTCCACACCACTGAAACCTTGGAACTGGCAAAGGATGACGGTGATAACGCCCTGGAATAATTACACCTTTTTGTTTTCCACGCCATAACTTACGTTTCCATGCTTCTGCCGGAGTGGCCGTTAAATAAATTTGCGCCGCATGATCTTTACTCGCTTGCTCTACCGCATAATGCAACATCTTGTCCATCGCATATGGAAAAGCATCAATTTCATCAACAATCATAACATCGAAGGTCTTATAATAACGAAGCAATTGATGCGTTGTAGAAACAATGAGTCTTGCTTCCTTTTCACGGTCCAAACTACCACCATATAGCGCAGCAATCGGTACATCCGGAAAAACCGTTCGTAAGCGAGGCGCTAACTCTAACACTACATCAGTCCGCGGCGTTGCAATACAAACCCGCTCTCCTTTTTTTAGCGCCTCCTCAATACCATAAAAAAGCATCTCCGTCTTACCAGCTCCGCATACCGCCCATATAAAAAATGATTCCTTTCGCCGCACAGCTTCGACTACTCCCCTAGCTGCTTTGCCTTGTCCTGGTGATAATTGACCTTCCCAACGCAAAGGGTTCGGCACACACCCCCACTTTGCAGCTTTTATGTCTCGAACAAGCACCGTACATTCTCCCACTCGCCCCATCGTGATACATTTTCGGCAATACGTACACATCTCATTACACCTTTTACATAAAAATGCTGCAAATAACCGCTGCTCGCTATTCCCGCAGCGTTGGCATACATAGCGTGAAGATTTTTTTATTACACCTTTTACTAAAGAAATATCTCCCTGTCTTTTCAAACGATCTAGTTCATCCTTTGACAACGAAAGCTCTTCTAGTAGCATTTGTCTTCCTGCTAGTATGGTTACCCCCTCCTCTATAAAGTGAAACTTTAATCAGCCCTCACCAATCGGATTTTTACTGGTAGCCCGCCCCCACCTATCCTCCTCATTTCTCTTTGAACCTTGAGGTGGGAGGTCCTACTGCCCGTTAATACGGGATAAATCCATTTTGATTTTTAAACAGATAAATCACGGCTACCTCTAACACAAGCGGACCTGCTCTCATTTTCTCTTTTTGTTTCAAACTTGGCATGGGGCTCAAAAGCGGTCTGACCGGTTCTATGCATGACCGGATTCTCTCCCGCCTAAAAGAAAATTTTCTGTCATGTTTTCAATTTATAAATCTAATTTGATTTGCGAGCATTCACATTATGGCTATGAAGAATAGAAAGAGGCTTCCACTCATTTTCTCTTTCTGTTTTCACTTGGCATGGAGCTAAAAAGGGCACTGACCGCTCCTACCCATAAGCGGATTCTCTCTCCCACCTAAAAGAAATGGTTTTTGTCTCTATACCTCTACTATAATCCCTTTTCTTTATCTCGTAAAAAACCAAAAAAGCCGATAACCTACTTTTAAAATAGTAAGCTATCGACTTTATACACGTGTTTTATTTAGTTAAAAATCTTATAATCTACCGTAACCAGCAAAATGCGCTTGGTTATAAGGACTGCTCAAGCTAGAAACCGCAATACCTTTGTCTCCAGCATGAACCATTGTACCATCACCAACAACGATACCGATGTGAGAGATACCTTTTTTATATGTGTTTGCAAAGAATACTAAATCTCCTGGTTGTGGGTTATCAACTTTTTGCGCTGAGTTATAGAAACCTTCAGCTGTTTGTCTACCTACACCAAACACATATGAAATGAATCCACTGCAGTCAAAACCACTTGGAGATGCGCCGCCCCATACATAAGGAACTCCAATAAAGCTTTTCGCTTTCCCTACTACACCTGGTGCTGGTGTCGGATTAACAACCTTATTAGTTTCTTCTTTTTTAGGTTCTTCTTTTTTTGGTTGCTCTTTTTTAGGCTCTTCTTTCTTAGTTTCTTCTTTAGCTGGTGCAGCAGCTTCTTGTGCTGGCGCTGCTTGAGCTGCTTGTTGTTTCTGTGCTTCTTCAGCTTGTTTCTTCGCAGCTGCCTCTTGAGCCGCTTTTTCTTGTGCTTCTTGCTCAGCTATACGTTGTAATTGTAACGCTTGTAACTCAAGCTCTTTTAATTGACCTTCCGTGCTAGTCATGTTGTTTACAACTGTATCCATTTTACCGCTTAAATCAGTTACTGCTTCTTGTTTTTTCGCTTTTTCAGCGTCAAGTTCTTGCTTTGCAGCTTCGATTTTCACTTTCGCTTCTTTTAATTCTTTTTGTTTTTCTTTTACCGTTTCAACGTCTTTTTTTACAGTTGCTTGATCTTCTTGTTGTGTTTTCATGATATCTTCATCAGATTCAAGAATTTTAGAAACAGAAGTTAAGCGATCTACTAAATCTGCAATGTTTTTAGAGTTTACAACGACTTCTGTTACAACGTTCGTATTTGGTTGCTCTTGAAGTGCTACTAAACGTTTTCTTAATAGTTCTTCACGTTTTGCAATTTTCGTTTGTAAATCTGCAATGTTTTGGTTTTTCTTCTCGATTAATTTCTCTGTTTCTTCAACTTGCTTTGTTGTTTCGTCAAGTTTCGCTGCGTTTTCTTGAACAGACTTATCTAAACCTTGAACTGTTTTGTTTAACTCATTCATTTGTTTTTGAAGCTCATCACGTTCTTGTTGTTGTTTATGTAAAGTGTCGTTTTGTGCGTTAATTTCTGTTTTTACGTCATCAATCTTTTCCGCAAATGCATTTGGTGTTACTACTGAAAACATCATAAATCCTGCAGCCAATGCGCAAGATGCCATTTTTAGCTTTTTCATTTTGTTTTTTACACCGCTTTCCTTCATTTTATTTTCCGGATATAATCTATTAAAATTTATACCATATTTCAGGGGATATTTTACCAATGTTACGCTTTTGTAAAATAAATGTAATATTGTGTTTGTAATTTCCTGACACCCTTCATCTAATCCTGTATTTTTTTGTAGAATCTTAAGAAATTCACGCTATTTTTTATCCAATTGTCATAGACTTGTTACAAAATGAAAAAAAACACAAGAAAGACTCCTTGTGTTTTTTCATAGAAAATACTCTATTATTTCACCCATTTTTCAGCCCAGTTTTGGACTTCATTCATAACGCTTTCTAACGCTTTTCCTTTTTCTGTTAATCCGTATTCGATTCTAACAGGTACTTCTGGATAAACATTACGTACAACTACGCCTTCACTCTCTAATTCCTTTAAACGCTCTGACAACATACGATCGCTCATATTTGGGATAATATCTGCAATTTCTCTAAATCGTTTCGGCTCTTCTAACAAAGATTTAATAATTAAGCCCGTCCACTTTTTACTAAGCAGCGTAAAAGCCGATTCAAACTTTGGACATAAACAAGAATTATGCTCCATATGTTTCACCTCTCCTTTATTATAAAATAGTTTCTTATAAAAAGTAAGCAATAAAACTTTCCTTATTTTTTATAAATCCATTTCGATTTTCCAATATATAAATTATGCCTATGAAGAAGATAAGGAGACTTCCACTCATTCCCTCCTTCTGTTTTCACATGGCATGGGGCGAAAACCGCTTCTTTCCATGGGCTGATCCTCTCTCCCACCTAAAAAAATGGTTTTTGTCCTTTTTCCATCCGCATTTATATAAGTTAAATTTTACTTCCAAATATTAACTTGTCAAATAGGCATACGTATATCCGTAAAAAAACTCTCTACAAAAAGAGAGCTTTTACACTTTTATTATTTTGTATACCAACCTAGACCTAGTGATCCCTCTCCTAAATGCGTTCCAATTACAGCGCCAAAATAACTGATGCGGATTGTAACATGAGGGTACTTTTCCTCTAGCTCGCGCTGCCACTCTTTTGCTTCCTCTTCACGATTTGCATGAATGATAACAGCTTCCATTGGCATACCTTTACTCGCATGTTCATCAAAGATTTCAACAATACGCTTTAACGCCTTTTTGCGCGTGCGAATTTTTTCAAACGGAATAATCACTTTATCTCTAAAATATAGCACCGGTTTTACTTGTAATAAGCTACCGATAAATGCTTGTGCGCTATTTAAACGACCACCACGTTGCAAATGATGCAAGTCATCCACAACAAAATAAGCATCTATTGTTTGTTTCATTTCATCAAACCGAGCTAAAATTTCTTCTGGCGCTTTTCCTTCGCTCGCCATTTTTGCACCTTCACGCACATAAAAACCTTGTACTTCACAACTAATTTCAGAATCATATGTATATACGTCAATTCCTTGAACCATTTGCCCTGCTGTCGTTGCCGTTTGATATGTACCACTAATCCCACTTGAAAGGTGGATACTAATAACCGCATCGTATTCTTTTGCCAACTCTTCAAATAGCTCCACAAATTTCCCAATTGCTGGTTGAGAAGTCTTCGGAAGTTCTTCATGTTCACGTACTTTCACATAAAAATCATTCGCTGTAATTTCTGCTTCTTCTTGATAAGAGTTCGTCCCAAAAATTACATTTAATGGGATCATATGTATATTGAGTTCTTCACGAATATGCTTCGGTATATATGCTGTACTATCCGTAACAATAGCTGTTCTCATTTTCGTACCTGCCTTATAAAAAAGTTTTTATTTCCTAATTTTACACGAAAATAGGAAAAGGTGCATTAATGTATGAAAAATGCCGATTTAAGATTATAATCAACACTTGGGCAATTTACAACAAAAACGTTATATTTATAATATAATTTGCTATATTTCTACAAAAAATGTTTGAATCTGAAAACTCACCCTTTTACAATAAAAAGTACTAGTCATTTTGGAAGATAGGAGCGTATACCATTGCTATTACAATATTTAACAATTAAAGGCTACGGTGAGCACGAAATTGTCATTCAAAAGTCACGGTTTATTTGCTATGTAAGCCGAGCGAAAACAGAAGAAGCAGCTCAAGAATTTATTCAAAAAATTAAAAAGCAAAACTGGAATGCAACGCATAACTGCTCTGCCTATTTAATTGGTGAACGTGATCAAATTCAGAAGGCAAATGATGATGGTGAACCGAGCGGAACTGCTGGTGTTCCTATGTTAGAAGTATTAAAAAAGCGCGGTCTAAAAGATACAGTCGTTGTCGTCACACGTTATTTTGGCGGTATCAAACTTGGTGCTGGCGGTTTAATTCGTGCATATGGAAAATGCACAAGCGAAGGGCTTAATCACGTCGGAATTGTAGAGCGAAAACTAATGCGCATTATAAAGACAGAAGTTGATTATACGCTGCTCGGTAAAGTTGAAAATGAATTACGACACTCAGCCTACGCGATTAAAGATATACATTACCTAGAGAATGTTACATTCGATACTTATGTAGAAGAGGATCAAAAACAAATTTTTACTGACTGGATGATTGAATTAACAAATGGGAAATGTACAATAAAAGAAGACAATATGTTGTATTTAGAACAAGACATTATGCAATAATAACATATAATTTTAAAGGAGATTATGTATGGAAGAGCGTTATCATCATCTCCAGAAGAGAAGAATTAAAAAGAAGCGTAGACGTAGATTTTTCATCTATCTCTTTTTTATAGGACTAATCAGCAGCGTAGGACTCTACATGTTTAATTCCTATTCTTCTCTCATGGAGATGTATAGTGGCTTCACTCGTGATAAATCAAAATTGCGTGCGGAAGATGTAGAAATCACAAAAGAACCTTTCAGCGTCCTTATTATGGGAATTGAAGATTATGCGACCGATGGACAAAACGGACGAACAGATTCGCTTATGTTTGCAACAATTAACCCAAAAACAAAAAATGTTTCTATCATGAGCATTCCACGTGATTCACGCGTTACGATTGCTGGAAAAAATAAAAAAGACAAAATTAACGCAGCACATGCTTACGGCGGAGAAAAAATGGCATTAGAAACGGTCGAGAACTTTTTACATGTTCCTGTTGACCATTATATTAAAATCGATTTCAAGGGCTTTAAAGGTATTGTTGATGCTGTTGGTGGCATTACAGTCGATGTTCCTTTCGATTTCGAGGAACGGTCTGATATAGATTACTATAAGCTGATTCAATTTAAACAAGGACAGCAAGAGTTAAATGGGGAAGAAGCATTAGCTTATGTCCGCATGCGAAAACAAGATCCAAATGGAGATTACGGCCGCGCTACAAGGCAACGACAAGTACTTGCTGCAGTTGTCCATAAATTAAATTCTGCTTCCACAGTCTTTAAAATTAAAGACTTGGCAGAAGTTGTTGGAAAATATGTGAAAACTGATGTACCTGTGTCTGATGGACTTGCCTTATACAATAAATTATCGGGATTCGACCCTTCTAACATCCAAACGCTTAAATTAGAAGGTGAGGATAAAAAACTAAACGATATTTATTACTTTATCCCGGATGAAGCGAACCTTCAAACTGTTCGTAATGAAATTTTAAAAAACTTAGAACAAGATCAAACAAATAAAAATGCCAATACCACAACCAATTCAAATTCTAACTCTGATACAAATACAACAAATTCATCTACTAATAAAAAAGAACAAGAGCCGCCTCCATCTACGGACGCAAATGCAGAGTGGCTCATGCGCAACCACCAGCAAAATTAAATAAAGACGGGAAAGAAAAGAGCCAAACCTCTATCGACAGATATGAGGCTCGGCTCTTTTTTACTTACTTTTTATCAAAATATTGTAAAATTGCTTCTACGATACGCTCTGAAGCAAGACCGTCACCGTAAGGATTAGATGCTTGCGCCATTTTTTCATGCGCTTCTTTATTAGATAATAATTCATCTGCAAGTGTAAAGATTGTTTCTTCGTCTGTACCTGCTAATTTTAAAGTTCCTGCTTCAATACCTTCTGGACGTTCTGTTGTATCACGAAGAACAAGAACCGGTACACCAAGGGAAGGTGCTTCCTCTTGTACACCACCAGAATCTGTTAGCATTAAGTATGAACGCGCTGCAACATTGTGGAAATCAATTACATCTAGCGGTTCAATTAAATGAATGCGGTTATGGTCTCCTAAAATATCGTTAGCTGTTTCACGCACAATAGGATTCATATGAACTGGATATACAACTTGTACATCTTCGTATTTTTCAACAAGGCGCTTAATTGCACGGAACATATTGCGCATTGGTTCACCTAAATTTTCACGACGGTGCGCTGTCATAAGTACAAGTCGGTCATTTCTAAGCTTCTCTAGTACCGGATGACTATACTCTTCTTTTACTGTCGTTTTTAGTGCATCAATTGCTGTATTTCCTGTTACAAAAATACGTGCTTCATCTTTATTTTCTTGTTGCAAGTTCGTTGCTGATTTTGCTGTAGGAGAGAAATGAAGATCTGCCATTACACCTGTTAATTGGCGGTTCATTTCTTCCGGGTATGGAGAATATTTATCCCATGTACGAAGTCCAGCTTCAACATGGCCGATTGGAATTTGATTATAGAAAGCAGCAAGGCTCGCAATAAAAGTAGTTGTTGTATCACCGTGTACAAGAACGATATCTGGCTTTGCTTCCTTCATTACTTTATCTAAACCCTCTAAACCACGTGTTGTAATATCAATTAATGTTTGACGGTCTTTCATAATATTCAAATCAAAATCCGGCGTAATTCCAAAGATATCTAATACTTGATCTAGCATTTGACGATGCTGTGCTGTCACTGTCACAATTGATTCAATTTGCTCAGGGTGTTTTTGCAACTCTAACACAAGAGGTGCCATTTTAATCGCTTCTGGACGTGTTCCAAAAATCGTCATTACTTTTAAACGTTCAGTCATTTCACTGCCTCTTTTCTTTCACTAGTTACAATATATGAAAAACTAACATAAAATCTTCTCTTTTAGGTGAAAGAGAGCGTCCGGCCATGCATAGAAACAGTCAGACCCTTTTTTCGCCCCATGCCAAATGAAAACAAAAGAAGAAAACAAGTGGAGATCTCTTTTGTTTTTCATAGCCGCAATTTATATGCCAGCAAATCACCATGGATTTTATATAGTATTGTTACACTCACCATTATATATGAGAACACAAAAGGACAAAAGGAAGCGTTCTTACTAAATGGTAGAACATCTCCTATTACGAATGCTCTTTCTTCCAACGGAATAGTAATCCATTCTATGTTTCTCAATATCCTCCCCAGTATAACAATTTCTCCCATCAAATAAAATAGGTTCACACATAAGTTTCACATACCTTTCTAGTGGATACGTACGTATGCATTCCCAATCGGTTACAATAAACACTGCTTCTGCCCCTGTGACTGCCTCATCTAAATCCGTTGTATATTTCATTTCATCTCCAAACAATCGCTGCACATGCAAAATAGCTTGTGGATCATATGCAATTACATTTGCTCCCATCTCTACTAACTCCTTTATAATGGGAAGAGAC
The DNA here is from genome assembly GCF_013314535.1 of Bacillus sp. Xin1. Lineage (GTDB taxonomy): Bacteria > Bacillota > Bacilli > Bacillales > Bacillaceae_G > Bacillus_A. The sequence goes on from NZ_JABUAE010000010.1 coordinate 129,976, forward strand.
GGCGCCTCTCTAATATCATCTGTACTTGGCTTAAAAGCCACCCCTAACACCGCAACTCGCTTGCCCCTCATATCCATTACACTTCTTGCTTTCCGAACAAGTAACATTTGTTGTTTGTTGTTCACTTCAATTACTGCTTTTAATAACCGAAAATCATGTGCAACATTACCTGCAATTTGGACGAGAGCATTTGTATCTTTTGGGAAACATGAACCACCATAACCAATACCTGCCTGTAAGAATTGAGAACCAATTCGCCTATCCATTCCCATGCCGCCTGCTACCTCTAACACGTCTGCGCCTACCTTCTCACATATATTAGAAATTTCATTTATAAAACTAATTTTCGTAGCCAAAAAAGCATTTGAAGCATATTTAATCATTTCAGCACTGCGAATATCTGTCACAAATGTTTCAATCGATAGCTTACTGTATAACTTCTCTATCTTTTGTGCAACTTCTCTTGTCTCCGCTCCTATCACGATGCGATCACTATGGAAGAAGTCATGTATACCGGAACCTTCACGTAAAAACTCTGGATTGGATACCATATGTATAGTATGTCGCGCTTGTAGCTTCTCTTGAATCCATTCTTTCATTTGATTGTTCGTGCCAACCGGAACCGTACTTTTTGTAATCACAATCACATCTGAATTTATATATATACCAATCTCATAACAACTATTACGAATATATGTTAAATCTGCCGTTCCATCTGGTAAAGATGGTGTGCCCACTGCTATAAATATAAAATCTACATGTTTGAATGCTTCTATTTGATTTGATGTAAATACTAGCCGCCTTTCTTGGACTGCTACATCTACCAATTGTTCTAGACCAGGTTCATAAATTGGAATTTCTCCTTGCTTCATTCGCGCGATTTTCCCTTGATCTATATCAAAGCAAGTAACATCATGGCCCAATGTCGCTAATCCCACCCCAGTAATTAATCCAACATATCCGGTACCTATCACCGTAATTTTCATTATATTTTCCGCACAGGATTCTTAACATTTTTGTGAGAATACTGTATAAAAGTAGCAAGACAAGAAATGTACATTTTTTGTGAATGACAACACTCCTGTGCTTCCTCCTTTCATTCTAAAAATGAATATAAGGCAATGGCTTTCAAAAACGAAATGAAATATGATAGGAGCTCTCACTCCCTATTATATGAGACGTCTGCTCTATCTTTTTTTAAGATTTTGTAAAATAACGTCCTCCATTTGGACACTTTTCTTTACAAATCACTTTATTACTGGCACATTTAACGTTTCCATATTTTAACGCGAAACGTACGTATTTTAACGTGCAACACTTATAGTAAAGAGAATCGGTCACATCCTACCATCCGTACTAGGAACAGACTTATATATGTCATAACTCTGTACTTTGGTTTCAAAACCATACGATAGAATTGAATGATAAAATATATTGAAAGCCCCTTACACGACATCACATTTACGATAAATTTGTCATATATTTTATCTATTTCCAATTACAGTGAATAGAAAAAAAGATTGAATTCTAATCTTTTTGTGATACCATATGTTATGAGCCTGTAAACAAACATCATAATTTTCAGAAAAATAATTAAAAAACTACGTTAAAATATAAAAGGTGGGGTATTAATGGACTCACAAGTGATTTATGCCATTTTGGCATCTTTCATTACCGTATTAGTCGTTACTCCTTTGGTCATTAAATTAGCATTTAAAATTGGAGCGACTGATAAGCCAAACGCACGTAAAGTACACCAAAAAATCATGCCTCGTCTAGGTGGACTGGCAATCTTTATTGGTGTAGCTGTTGGATTCTTTGTTAGTGGATTATATGAACAAAGAATGGTAACAATTAGTTTAGGCGCTGTTATCATTGTCATTATCGGTATTTTAGATGACATGTATGAATTATCGGCAAAAGTAAAATTCGGTGGGCAACTTTTAGTTGCTGCACTTATTGTAAAAAGTGGATTATTAGTACAGGTATTGTATATTCCAATCTTAGGAGATACTGAACTTGGCATACTTGCATATCCAATTACGGTATTTTGGATTGTCGGTATTACAAATGCTATCAACTTAATTGATGGATTAGACGGACTATCCGCTGGAATTTCATCCATTGTTCTTGCAACGTTAGCATATATGGCTTTCACTAGTCCTATGGGAACTGGTGCTGTCATTATTTTACCATTAGCATTAATTGCTCTTGCAAGTACACTTGGATTTTTATTCTATAACTTCCATCCAGCTAAAATTTTCATGGGAGATACAGGCGCACTATTTTTAGGATATTGTATTTCTGTTCTCTCATTACTTGGACTATACAAAAGCGTAACATTATTCAGCTTCCTTGTTCCCATTATTATTTTAGGTGTACCTATATTCGACACACTGTTTGCGATTATTAGACGAGTTGTGAATAAAAAACCAATTTCTGCGCCAGATAAATCGCACTTACATCATCGTCTATTAGCAATGGGCTTCTCTCATCGCACGACGGTACTTATCATTTACGCATTCGGTATTTTCTTTAGCGTAAATGCGATTATTTTCTCTAGTGCAACGTTATGGTTATCCATTATTCTTCTATTCGCTTTAATCTTCTTCACTGAAATCGTAGCAGAAGTAATCGGTCTTGTGCACGAACGTTATAAACCAATTATTTCCTTCTATAAAAAAGTGAAAAAACGCGAAGAATAATTGTAGTATAGCCTTTTTTAGCAAAAAATATTCAAATAGCACCCTTTCTTTTTGAGAAAGGGTGCTATTTTTCATTTCCAAAATATAGTTTGTTTGAGAGCTCTTCTATTGGAGAAGATATACATATAAAGAGGATAATGAGACTACAATCTTAACTCCTTCTCCATGACTGTTAGACTGAGGGTGAGTATTTTGATAAAGCAAATGTTTCAATGGATGATTATATTCCTAAGCATTACTACATGTTCGATATCTTATACTGAAGCAGCCGCTAACTCCCCACTTATACATGACTCTATGATTCAGGACGCGGCTCTTCCGCAAAAAATTGCATACTTAACATTTGATGATGGACCAAATAAATACACATTACAAATTTTAAATATCTTAAAACAGAAACAAGGGAAAGCAACTTTCTTTATAATTGGTGGAAAGGCTTCACATTACCCACAAACAATGAAACGTTTAATTAACGAAGGGCATTATATTGGTTTACATAGCATGTCCCATGATGTGAAACGTTTATATACTGGTGATCCAACTGCTTTAATTACCGAAATGGAACAAACCCGTTCTATTGTCCGCCGCACCACAAATTTGGATACACACCTCGTTCGTGTTCCATACGGTAGTATGCCTTATTTAAAAAAGAATTATCGCGATGCACTTGTTTCTGCTCGGTACAAAATGTGGGATTGGACAATCGATACATATGATTGGAAAAGTCATCATAATCCTTCTGCTATACTAGACCGAGTCATGAACCAAAGCGACGAACAAGTGGAAGTTATTTTAATGCATGATTCTAGCGTCACAGTGAAAATTCTTCCAAAGGTAATTGACTATCTTAAGGCAAAAGGATATACACTTCTTCCTTATAATCCTTCTTCCCATTTAGAAGTAAACTTCTGGAAGGACACAAGATTGTAACAGCTTTAGTATAATACTAGGGCTGTTTATACTTTCCTCTTCCCACACTTCCCATTTTTGTGTAAAATTTTAAATAGTGATGAAGTTTCGAGGTGAAGAAAATGAAACGAATGGACCTCATTTATAATGCAATGCAAAAGGGGAATTACTCAGAAGGTGTAACAGCATCTGAACTCGCTACACTTCTACAGCTAGACCGTGCAAATGTAAGCAGCGATTTAAATAAACTTGTGAAAGATGGTCGTTTATCTAAAACAGGAACACGCCCTGTCCGTTTCTATTTAGGAACTAACTCTCATATGGAAACGCCTTCACAAGATGACACTTCACTCGATACTTTTGCTAGAGAAAATACAAGCCTTAAAATTGCCATTGAAAAGGCAAAGGCCGCTGTACTCTATCCTCCAAATGGTATGCATACATTGCTACTTGGAGAAACGGGTGTCGGGAAATCTATGTTTGCTTCTTTAATGCATGAATACGCGATTGAAGTCAATCAGCTGCCAAAAGATGCACCGTTTATCGTTTTTAACTGTGCAGATTACGCAAATAATCCACAGCTCCTGCTTGGACAACTTTTCGGGATCAAAAAGGGTGCTTACACTGGTGCAAGTGACCAAAAAGGATTAATCGAAAAAGCCCATGAAGGAATTCTCTTTTTGGATGAAGTGCACCGCCTTCCTCCAGAAGGTCAGGAAATGCTATTCACATTTATTGATCGCGGTGTGTATCGTCGCCTTGGAGAGACAGAGAACGAGCGCCGAGCACAAGTATTAATTATTACTGCAACAACAGAAGAGCCGAACTCTTTTTTACTCAAAACATTTACAAGACGAATTCCGATGACAGTAACGCTTCCGCCACTTCGTGAGAGAACACATCAGGAACGCTTCGCACTATTACAGTTCTTTTTTACAAATGAAGCGATTCGTCTGCGAAAAGAAATTCATGTCAGCCCAAATGCAATGCGCGCATTCGTCTTTTATCAATGTCCAAATAACATTGGACAATTAAAAACAGATGTACAAATTGCCTGCGCAAAAGCCTATTCTGACTTCGTTACAAAGAAAAGGGATTATGTGCGCGTTTCTAGCACTGATTTGCCATGGTACATGAAGGAAGGCTTATTTATCGAAAGAAAAAGCCGTCATTTGTATCAAGTGCCAAACGAAACATTTGTATTTACGGGTGACGAAGGATGGAGTAGACATAAAACAGAGGATACAAGTTCTTCCATTTATGATTACATCGATCATAAGTATGAAGAACTTCAAGCACGTGGGATTGAAGAAGAAGAATTAGAGTTATTAATAGACAATGATATCCAAAGCTTTTTCGTTCATTATTTTAATCAAATATCAAAAAAGACAAATCATGAAAACGTCTTTAAAATTGTCGATCGTAATATTGTTTCTGTGTGCGAAAAAATAGCTGAACTAGCAGAAAAACATTTATCTAAGACATTCGATGAAAAAGTCTTTCTTGCTTTAGGTTTACATGTACAGACAACTCTACAACGTTTACAGAGTGGGAAACAAATTCATCACCCACAGCTCAATCAAATTCGCACGAAATATAAAGAAGCCTTCTCAGTCGCTATGCAGTGTATTCAACTTTTAGAAGATGAACTGCAAATCACAATGCCAATTGATGAAGCTGGATTTTTAACGATGTTTTTCGTCGTTGACCCTATTCCTGCTTCCCAAGCAGAAGTAAAAGTATTAATTTTAGCTCACGGCAATGGTATCGCAACAGAGATGGCAAATGTCGCGAATGAACTTCTCGGTATTGATGAAGTAACAGGCATTGATATGCCGCTTCATGAATCGCCGAAAGATTTTTTAGAACGAGTAAAGGTATACATGAAAACGCTAGGACATATAAATGGTCTTCTCTTACTTGTCGATATGGGCTCACTTGCTTATATCGGGGATATACTGGAAACGGAATTTCATATCCCTGTACGTGTTCTCTCTATGACAAGTACACCACACGTATTAGAAGCAGCAAGAAAAGCACAACTTGGCTACTCATTAGACACGTTATATGAAACGGTGAAAAACTTAACACCGTTTTACCTGAATGTACAAGAAGAAAAGAAAAAGCCGCTTGCTCCAATGAAATCAGTTATTTTAACAGCTTGTTTAACAGGAGAAGGAAGCGCGCTAGCTATTCAAAAAATGCTTGAAAACTATTTACGATTCGATAAAGATTTAATAGAAATTATTCCTATTAGTATCGTTCATGAAAAAGATTTAACAAAAATGATCGAAAATATAAAGAAAGAACGCAATATGATTTGTATTGTCACAAATTTTGACGTACAGGTACCATGTTTAACCTATCATTTCCAAGACATTATAAACTATAAAGCTATTCAGCCGATTCAAGAATTAATTACGTATGAAGAAACATATGCAAAAATGGCTGATATTCTCGGACAACAAATGCAACGTGATGATGGGGCTCTCCTAATCAAAACAATTCGGTACGCATTAAATACAATTCAAGAGCTCATCTCCTTACAATTAAACCCCGATAGTTTAATGGGAGTTATTTTGCATATGAGCTGTATGATTGACCGGCTTCAAAAGGGAGAAAAGCTACTCCCTTATCCTGACAAAGAAGCGAGTAGACAAGATGAATACTGGATGTATATGAAAGTCAAAAAAGCATTGCAACCAATTGAAAACACATTTGGCGTGCAGATTCCAGACGATGAAGTTTTTTACGTGATGGACTTCTTCATAAAGAATCAACCAGAAAAAAAAAAAAAAATAAAGTAAACATGCCCGTGAATATTAATATTCACGGGCATGTTTACTTATCGGCTCATAGATGGGCTATATTCATTTATCCTCCCACGAACTTCTCCCTTTGTAAATGTCCTCGTATGAACATTTACATATGCATTTTCTTCGTCAATTGCCTGCATAAGATTCTCAAACGTCTTCCCTTGCAAAGGTCCTTCTTCTAAATCTTCAGTAGACACCACACCTGTTATCGTTCCTTCATTCACGCTAATTCCGTGCTTTACAGGTCCATATAAGAATAAAACCACTGGCCCTACCTGATTCCCTTTCCCTAAATGGATTTGACAAGATGTTATCTTCTCAATATTTTTCAATATGACCCTATAATGTAATTTTGTAAAAGTATCATTAAAAATAAGCTCTGCGACCCCATAAGCCTTTGTTTTTACAGGAGGTAATTCATTACCACCTTTCAGCTTAGCAACGAAATGTTTTGTCATACTAGCAACATTCTCCTTATATGAATTTCAACTCGAATAGCTCTGGTATCTCTCTAACTAATTTATTGCCGGGACACGATCAATTATGACTCTTTCAATAGCTCTTTTTATGAGATATCTGATTCCTCTTCGCAAATATTTACAAAAACATTACATAATAAGCATTCCTTCCATTGTGCTGCTTCCTGTATAATGCATCTAGAATTGAAATTTCTTTAGGAGGTTACCTTGAAAAAAATACTAGAAATCTTCCTCGTATCACTTAAACTAGGCCTTACTTCTTTTGGAGGACCTGTCGCTCATCTTAGTTATTTCCATCACGAATATGTACAAAAACGAAAATGGATGGATGAGCGAAGTTATGGAGATTTAGTAGCGCTCTGTCAATTCCTCCCTGGTCCTGCAAGCAGCCAAGTTGGGATTGGCATCGGTTTATCACGCGGCGGACTCCTTGGAGCCATAGTTGCTTGGGCCGGCTTTACACTCCCATCAGTTCTCGTTCTTGTCTTTTTTGCTTCACTACTCCAGCAATTTCACGTAGGAGAAGCTGGCTGGATTCATGGGCTAAAACTTGTAGCAGTAGCAATTGTCGCCCATGCAATATGGGGAATGGCACAGAAATTAACACCGGATCGAAACCGAGCTACCATTGCAATTATTACTGCTGCAATTTCATTATTATTTCCAAGTGTTTGGACACAAGTTACGCTTATTCTACTCGCTGGTCTTGTCGGTTGGCTCTTATATCGTAAGCATGAAATTCAACCTGCTAGCAAAACGCATATTCCTGTTTCACGTATAACAGGTGCCATATGCCTCTTACTATTTTTTAGTTTATTATTTTTGCTGCCAATATTACGACCATTCTCGCACTGGATTGCCCTGTTTGATAGTTTCTATCGCTCTGGCTCACTTGTGTTTGGCGGAGGACATGTCGTTCTTCCTCTTCTCGAAAATGAATTTGTATTAAATGGCATGATGACAAAAGAACAATTTTTAGCAGGATATGGCTTAACACAAGCCGTCCCAGGTCCTCTCTTTACATTCGCTTCTTATATAGGAACTATACTAGGCGGGACACTAGGAGCTACTCTTGCGACAATCGCTATCTTTCTTCCAGCATTCTTACTAGTCATTGGCGTGCTGCCATTTTGGGATCAAGTTAGACGCTTGTCTTATATACAGGGTGCACTCCTTAGCGTTAATGCTGCTGTTGTTGGCATTTTACTAGCAGCCTTTTACAATCCAATTTGGACAAGCTCCATCATAGGTACGGCTGACTTTGTCATCGCTTCTCTCCTATTTTGCCTATTAGCATTTTGGAAAACACCACCATGGACCGTTGTTGTTCTTGGCGCTTTAAGTGGCTATGTTCTGTCTATAATCTAGCCATATAAAATTCTAGAAAGAAACATGGTAAATTTTTGAGATTTGAGTGGTGTGGATTAGTACATGAAATTTTATCGGCGATTTTTCAAATATATCGACTATTTCTCACAAGATACCAACGATCCGCCAAATCATGACAAAAAGACTGTCTTACTTTTTGCGGTCGCTTCATATGATTTTTGGCGCCCTTTTGATTGTAGTAGGGTTTTGAATATGTAAAGAAACATTTCTCTTATAGGAGAAGTGTTTTTGTTTGTAGAAATATATAACCTGATAGATTAAAGAAGAAAGAGTGAGAATGGAATGAGTATAAGTTTCGGCTTTGAAACAAAAAAAGACCTCCTCTCACT
>NZ_JABUAE010000011.1 GCF_013314535.1 Bacillus sp. Xin1
TGAACTACACCTCAATTGTTAGACACAGCTAACAATTGGGGTGTAGTTTTTTATGGTGAAATGTTCATTAGAAGATAAACTTAAGTTTGCTCAGGGTTATTTTGAAGAGAAAGAATCATACAGAGAGTGGTAAGATTATAGATAATGGGATTAAGAGGCTTGAGGTTTCACTTGAGGAAGGGAAATGCTGGTTCAGGAAAGTAGTTCTACAAAAATAGGGGAGAATTAATTGGAATCCATGGGGCTTACGTGTTCTGTACCATGGAATGGATAGGGATTATACTGAGAATATTTCAGGCGAAGAAAAGAAATCGATATATCTTAATGTTAAATTGGGATCAAAGTGAGGAATATTATGGAAAATATAAAAAGTTTTATATCTATTGAAAAAGCGCCAACAGAAGTTATTGAAATTTAAGTTCTTCTTCAATAATGCAGCAGATGATTATTTTTTGGAAAGAGTATTGGATTGGAACCCTTATCAAGAAGCGAAAGATAGATATGGAGAACTTGCATTTGATGAATGTTTTGGTTACACACCGCTTCTTGGATTAGGTGGATCAGAAAAAGTAGAGAATCTGCAAAAAGTTAAATTGATTGAACACATTTATTTAATTACTCAATTTATGGGGCCGATTGAATAAGTACTGAATGCAATGGCGTTAAAACTAGAGTTATAGATATAAAGTGTTTGAAAATACATACTCTATGATTGAATAGAAAAAGAAGTACGAGCTTAGGTGAGATGACATTTTACTGGCAGATGAATATAAACATATGGAATGCATATTAAACTAACAAACTTGTACAGACTCGTAAGTCTTAACGTAGTAGTTGTCATGATATATAAAAGGTGTCATACTGTTGCGATAAAACTTACAAATTTAATGCTACTTAAAAACAAATGAACTTAAAGCACTTGATTGTCTACAATAGACGACGAGTGCTTTTTTGTGTTTTAACGTAAAATTTTAAAAAGAGAACCATAATTTTATAAGTGCACAAAGTATTAAACTTTTAGAGTTTATAATGGCTATGTCCAGTATACGAAGGTAGTAGAGAAAAATTGTAAAAGGTGTCAAAGTAACAACAAACCTTGGATTATAAGTAAAAAGATGAGATAGAGAAAGTACTTTTCATTCAAATATAGTACAATCATTGCGAGATAGTAAAAATATTGCGCTTGACCGCATGAGACTAGCAAGCCTAAAAGTAGAAAAATCCGGAAATGACAAAATGTATCAGCTCGGCGGAAAAATAGCCGGGGGTGTAGATTATGTAACAGCTACACTCAAAGGCGTTGAAGCAGCTGGAGACGGTACATTAATAGGGAAGCAAGTTGGCCCAGGGAAGGTTACCGAGTGGGTTAATACGCGCCATGCAGGCAGCAATAATAAAAACAATGATGAGATTAAGGGGCTTGAGGCTTCGCTTGCGGAGAGAATAGGGAATACTGGTTCAGGAGTTAGTAAGGAAGTTAGTGGAGTTAAGGGTACGGGAGAAGGTAATAGGCTTATTCCTGGTACTCCTGGAAAGGCTACAGGAGGTAGTTCTACAAAATTAGGGCAAAATTTATTGGAATCCATGGGGCTTCCGCGTTCTGCATCATGGAAGGGATATCAAGCTCAACATATAATACCTAAAAATTTAAAAAATCATCCTGTATTAAAGAAAATTGGAATGGATATGGATCATGCTGAGAATGGGATATTTTTACCGATACCATCAGAAGATCCAAGTGCCTTATCTAGACATAGAGGTTTTCATGGAGTATATAATAGAGTTGTAACAAAAGCCTTGAATAATTTGGATATAAATCAAAGTGTTGAGGTCTTGGAAAAACAAGTATATGAATTACAACAAAAATTAAAGGAAGCTGTTGAAAAAGGAATCCCATTATATAAGTCAAAAATAAGAAATCTTAAAGTGTTTTATAAATCAGGAGCGTATAAAGATTTGCCCATCTGGGATAGGGGCGGTGGAGCAACTGAAGAACTATGGGAAAGGTGGATAAATAAATGAAGTATGGTGAAAATACAAAACTAGTTGAGGAAGTCATCGAGTACATACAAAAAAGAAACTTATTTGATAGGAAAGATATAAAGTTATATTCATTGTTAAACGATATTGAAATTATCCATGATTTTGATAGGGCACAGGAATTAGCTTGGTCTCAGGATTTGGATGTTATTCAGGTAGTTTGGGATGATATTAAATCGGATGAAAGTGCAAAAATATTAGAAGGAACTTATAATCCCGATATGGAAGTCCAAAAAGACATGTTATATGAAGTTTTTTCTAATAATCAGAACTATTCTCAAGATTTTATTTCAATTAACCATATAAACATAATTGAAGAAGTAGAAAGGGATCTTGAGATGTGTGCGCTAAATCGTTTGTTAAATGGAAAAACAAACAATTTTTACGAACTAATTTTTGAGATTTATAAGTTTGGTGGGTGGCCTTGTGGATGGAAAGGTGAGTATCCACAAGGGAAAATGATTGTGTATTTACCTGAGAAAGAATAAAATATTAATAATATAATTCAAAATTGCAATAAATAATAAAAAGTTGATTCTTATGACATTAAAATCAAAGAACTCTTACATGTTCGTAGCTTTATATGTGATCGTTTTTGAGATACCTATATATTTAGAATGTTTATGAACTTAAAGCACTTGATTGTCGACAATCAAGTGCTTTTTTTGCGTTTGAGCATAGAATTTAATAGATTCATTACAATTTTATAAGTATACCAAGTATTAAATTTTTATAGCCACCTTTTATAGTTGGTAACGCCTATGTACAGTGTATGACGGTCGTAGAGAAAAATTGTAAAAAGGATTAAAATAACAATTAACCTTGGGGTATAAGCAAATAGATGGGATGGAGAAACTACTCTTCATTCAAATATAGTACAATCATTGTGAGACGGAAAAAAATATTGCGCTTGACGCATGAGACTAGTAAGTAAAAATAAAAAAATCTAGAAATGACAAAATGTATCAGCTCGGCGGAAAAATGGCCGGAGGTGTAGATTATGTAACAGCTACACTCAAAGGCGTTGAGGCAGCTGGAGACGGTACATTGATAGGGAAGCAAGTTGGCCCAGGAAAGGTTACCGACTGGGTTAATGCACGCCATGCAGAGAGTACTAAGTTTATGGATGGCAAGATTCGGGGGATTGAGGCTTCGCTTGCTACGAGAATAGGGAATGGTGGCAATAGAAACTCAAATAAAATTACACTAACCTCAGAACGAGAAAAGTATTATCGAAAAAAATGGGACGTTATAAATGAACGTCTTAGAAAGAGCCAAGAGCGTGGGGGAGAAGAAGAGATAAAAGGAAGAATAGCCTTGGAAGAACATCTTGATCGTAAGTTAGAGAACAATAACGCTGGTGAAGTTGTTACGTATACATCTAGTGAAGGGCACCTTACGCGTCCAGATAGCATTGGACGTAATGATAAGGGTGAAATTGATTTGGTTCATGATCACAAACACAAAATGGGTGAAAAAGACCAAACTATTCATAATGACAGGCAAATGCGAGCTGAAAGGGAAATGCTCGAAGCTGAAAATGGAAGTCATGTTGTGACAATATCAAGTGATAAACCCGATTTAAATGGGATTCCTCCTAAGCCAAGACCAAGTGGGCCTTTAGGTGAAAAGAGTGATATTTACTTTACTGATCCGAATAGTGGTAAAGTGACTCACAAATGGGAAGCGAACCCAGATTTACCTGGTGGAGGTAGATGGAAAAAAATATAAACGAAAATGATTAAGTAAAACTTTATGTTTTAGTATTAAGGAGGATATAAATGAAACCTAAGTATTTTTCAATTGTAATGTATCCTACAGTATCTTTTAACAACGAAGAGATATTAGGTCGTCTTTTGGACGTATTTGAGTCAAATGAAACATTTGCTCCTACTCATTGGGGTAACAGTGAAATGGTACGAGTAGAATATAATCGTCAGGAAATTCTGGAAAAAGTAATTACGGAACGTAGAGTATCTGAAGTTTACCTTCATCGTGATAAATCGGTGAACTATAGAGGGAGCTTTGAAGTGAATTGGAGCCATCGTTCATTTTTGAAGTTTGAGTTTCATAAATCGATACCTAAAAAATTATGGTCTGCTTTTTTTGCGTTATCTGACCAAATCGCAGAAATTGTGAAACCACGTTATGGAGTCGCACATATTTTTTGGCTCCCATCCTATCCGTGGAATACCGAACATGAACGCTTACATATGTGGATGAATATATCATCTCTACCTATACCAGTTAGATTTCTTCCAAACGGTCCTTTAGGGATAGGAGCCAGAATATACTTTAGTGGTCATATTTTAGAAATGTTTGATAAGGAATTATTACTAAATAGTCCGGCTGTGGTATCTGAACTAGATTGGGGCGGCCTTTGTATTGATATTTTAAATAATCCATTAGAGGCTGATCTTGATATGTTACTTGATAGTTGGTTACATGTAATGAAATATTTGGAATCAAGTCAAGTCATTGCTATACCAACTTTTGATGAGGATCGAATGGGTGTTACCTATTCTCCAAATGTTGCTTGGAAGGACTATCTGAAAAGCTAAATGAAGGGAGAGGGTAATAATGAATGAGAAAAATAATGATAGAATAAGAGTCATGGAAATATTAAGTAGATCTCAATGCAATGATGAGATTATAGATCAGTTAGATATAAGTGATTTGGATCTTAGTTTTTCAGACCTGTCAGAGGTAATGGCAGATCGTATTATGGCAAAACGAGTTATGTTAAGAGCTTCTTCATTAATGAGAGTGTCGTTTCGTGATTGTGACTTCGAGTTGGCTGATTTCAGAAACTGTAATTTAGTAGAAGTCGATATTGCAGATTGTAGGTTTGGCGAAGCGGATTTTTCTAAAGCGAATATGAAATATGCAAAGGTAAATATAAGTTATTGTTATGAAACATGTTTTAACGAAGTTGATTTTTCAGATGGAGAACTGGTTGGAACAGTTTTAACTTATGCTACTTTTCGCCATGCAAATTTGTCAGGAATCGATGCGGAACAAGCGCAATGCACTGGAGCGGATTTCAGCAGTGCTAATCTTACAAATGGTAAATTTGAAAAGGCAGATTTGGAAAATACAAATTTATCGGAAGTAGATGCTAGAAATGCAGATTTTACAAATGCAGAATTAACGGGCGCTATCCTTCGTAATGCGAATTTTATGGGTGCTGATTTTACTGGCGCTAAACTTGACAATGTAGATTGGAAGGGAGCAAATGTAGAAGGTGCTCAGTTTGACGAAGGTGTGAAGGAACAAGTATTAAAAATGATATAGAAGTTTATTTCGAGCGGTAAGGAAACTTGACAAACTGATTATACGGATATACGTAGAAAGCTAATTTCAACTTGAATGATGAAGAGGAATTAGCTTTTTTACATGTCCATAATTAAAAAAGGATGGTAGATTCCCAATATTTAAAGGGGATGATGTTAAATTTACAACTAAGTTAAGAAAAGATTTGTTAATTGCAAAAGATGACGAGCAATTTAAGAACTGCACAAATGCCTTAAGTGAAGCGATAAAAAAAGGAGAGATTTCAAAAGATTCATTTACTCCAAGGCAATTGGCGCAAATACAAAAAGGAGAGGCAAGGATACATGGATTGACATGGCATCATCATCAAGTTACTGGGAAGATGCAATTAGTTAATTCAGAAGTGCATAGTGTTAATCATTTAGGTGGAAAGAAATTATGGGGAGGCGGAATTAGATGAGTGAAATTAAATGGGAGTATGTAGATTATAAGATTACCGTTGAAGAAGTGTTGAGTATAATTAAGGAAATCAATTATGACATACCAAAAGACTATGCAGATTGTGCTGCAGAAAATAATGGTGGTGTTGCAAAACCGAATCTATTTGATGTTGAAGGTATAGAAAGAGTTTTTGGTTCATTACTTTCATATGATAAAAATGATGTGGAATTTATTTTAAAAGTGTATAATAATTATAAAGATACTCTACCTAAAGAGCTTTTACCAATAGGTTTTGATCCAGCAGGGAATTTAATTTGCTTTGATTATAAAAATCATGAAAGTAATCCAATAGTCGTTTTCTGGGAGCATGAAGATGCATGGGAAAAAGAAGCACTGATGGAAAGTGAAGGGATTACAGCGGAAGAAGCAGAGGAAGTAGCAAGAGAAAATGTATTTTATGTGGCAAGTACTTTCACTGAGTTTTTAAATAAATTACATGATTAATAGGTATTCAAAATAAAAAGGCTGTTCCATAAGTTAGTTTCACTTGCTTATGGAATAGCCTTTTTGTTTTAGTATAAAAATAGTTTCAATAAAAAATTCATATAGATAAAATAATAATTAGATTATTTCAAATTGGCTGGATTAAAAACAGGGAAATTCGGAAATGACAAAATGTATCAACTTAGCCCCAAAATGGCCGGGGGTGTAGATTATGTAACAGCTACACTCAAAGGCGTTGAAGCAGCTGGAGACGGTACATTGATAGGGAAGCAAGTTGGCCCAGGGAAGGTTACTGAGTGGGTTAATACGCGCCATGCAGAGAGTAGTAAGTTTGTGGATGGTAAGATTCAGGGGATTGAGGCTTCGCTTGCGGAAAGGAAAGGGAATGTTGGTTTAGGAGCTAGTGGGGTTAAGGGTACGGGTAATAGAGATGCTGATATTCCACCAGCCTTCAAGCAAGAGGAATTTGCGAGTACATATGAATCAAGATTCAAGCAAACACCTGCAGCAACGAATTCAAATCTTGTTTTTGAAGGGGTTAGAGGTGAGTCTTTATGCACCCTAAAACCACCACCAGATCCTACGTTACAGAAAATCGTAAGTGATGCTGGTATTAATGGAATTGAGTATAAAAATGGAGTTCCTGATTTTTCACCTGTAGCAAAGGCACAGTTGGAAATCGATTATATGCTAGGTGGAAAAGGGGCTAAAGGAAATATTGCTAGAGATTATAATTTTAAGCAAGCAAATGAAAGGTTAGCAGGTCAGCTTAATAATTCACCAGAATTGGCAAACCAATTTGGAATGGAAGCTGGTGGAATTACGGCAAAAGATATAGAAAAATACCGAGTAAAAAATAAATTAACATGGCATGAGTTAAATGATGGAGTTACTATACAACTTGTGCCAACAGAAATAAACGCAGGAGCTTTTGAACCTGGAGGATTTGCAAATAAATAATAAGGAGATTATAAAATGACAATAAATGATAAAGTTTTTGGAGAACTTGATTATCAGTATACATGGGTAGGATACAGAACCATAAAGTTTTTAGGAAAGGACACGGAGATAGCATTATTAATTGGAGGAGAAGATGATGGTAAATTTGATGAAGGTCAATATGTGGCATACAATTCATTAATGGATAATTGGGAGAAAATCCAACATAACATATTACAACCAATTTTAAATTATTATAAACAAAAAAGGCATGAGCTTGGTTATGATGTTGCATTTAATGAAGACTACCCATTAATTGAAACAGTTGATCAATTAATAGAACATATAACATTAGTAGGTATTTCTGTTCCGTATGATTTCCTTCGCGATGGACGTGATGTAGGGGTCTCGTTTGATTGTTCATGGGATGAGGAAAATGGTTTAGGAATTCGTCTTATAAATGAAAGGGTAGATGAAGTAGGTTATCAAGATGTCGCTATTTAAAATAGGCTGTTACAAAGTACAGACTCATGATGGTTGTACCATCATGGAGTACAATGTGCAATTCTAGACTAGAAAAGTAAGTACGAGCTTAGGTGAGATGACATTTTACTGGGCGATGAATATAAACACATGGAATACATATTAAACTAACGAAATCGTACAAACTCGTAAGTTTTAACGTAGTAGTTGTCATGATATATACATAGCATCATCATCCAGATAAAGGTAAAATGGAATTAGTCGATTACTTTGAACATGAAGCAGCGAAACATACTGGAGGTAGAGCATATTGGGGTGGAGGAAAGAATGGAAGAAATAGTAAAGTAAAGAGAGATATAGCAAATCGAATTAGGGAGTTGTTTTCATGAGAAGAATAAAATGGGAGCGTACACATGACCCTATTACCGAGCAGATAATTTCAGAAGTTGAAGAGAAGTTTAATGTGATTTTTCCTCAAGATTACAAAGATTGTGTGATGAAATATAATGGTGGTCATCCAATACCGAATATATTTTTCTTTGAAGATGGAGGAGAAGGGGTTTTTGATTACTTACTAAGCTACACGAATGAACATATTAGTATAACAGTTACTTATAATATTATCTCGCCATACATCCCAAAGGGAATAATACCCTTTGCTACGGATCCATTCGGTAATAAAATATGTTTTGATTTTAGAAATGATAAACACTCACCAACAATAGTTTTTTATGATAGCGATGAGTGTGATGAACAAGCAATTGAATATATTTGCAATACTTTTACAAATTTAATAGATTCGTTGCATTTTAGTGAAAACGAATGAGTCGGAGGTCGATGAATTATGAATCTTAATTTTGAATATACTTTCAAACAAATTAAAGCCGAAGATATAGAAATCTTTGAAAGACTTAATGGATTAGAACTACCAGAGGACTATAAGAGTTTCTTATTAAGAGATAATGGTGGTAAATCTAATAGAAGAAGATTTACTACGAAAGATGATGTAGTTACGTCATCAATTATGATGTTCTTTCCACTATCAGAGGAAACAGAAAATAATCTACAAAATTCTTTAGATTATTATATTAAGGGCAATAAATTGCCTTCTAGACTTATTCCAATAGGAAAAGATCCAGCTGATAACATTATATGTATGTCAATCCATGGTAGCGATATAGGTAGTGTTTATCACTGTCATACCTATCAGATAAAAAATGAAGAGGAATTAGAAGCAAAGTTTATTAGAGAAATGGCTTCTAGTTTTACGGAATTTATTAATAAACTTTCTGAGAAATAGAATTGTATTGTCAGAGGACCAATTTGTAAAATACCCACATTAGGTACCGTTGGTTTAGTAGGTGGAAAAAGAGCAGTGACGGATTGTACAATCCATTAAAAGCTATCCGTATCGAATGAACCCATCACTCAACCAATAACACGTATAACCTCTTTGTAAAGTACAGAAAAAATAGACTGGATTTACATCATGACAACAAGAACATACAATCAACAAATCAACCCCTTTCTAATTTGATAAACACGCTTGCTAAGCTTTCAAAGGCTTATTCCAACTGAACGATGAGGAGGAATTAGCTTTTTTACATGTCCATAATTAAAGAAGGATGGTAGATTCAAATATTTAAGGGGCTGATGTTAAGTGTATAACTAAGTTAAGAGAAGATTTGTTAATTGCAAGGGATACCGATCAATTTAAACCTTGCACCAATGTCTTGAAAAGGAAATAGAAGATGTGAAAATATCAAAAGAAATATTCAGCCCATTACAACTCGAGTAAATTTGTGATGATCAACCAAGAATTGATGGATTAATTTGGCATCGTCATCAAGTACCTAGGGAAATGCAATTGGTGATTAAAGAGAAACATAGTTTAAGCCATTTAGGTGGAAATACATTATGGGGAGATGGTATTAGATGAGTCATGTAAATATGAAAGCACCTTTTGTTAACATAAAGCCATTGTGTTAATAAATCTTTGAAAACCCCTATAGAAGAAATGAAGACTTCAAGGAAAGACACTTTGACGTTGAAGAAGGTGAATGGTACGATATATAGGAATAATATGGGTAATGAAAACAAAAAAGGTAGTTAAAGCAATGGACTTATATGATGAAGCCTATACACTTCAATTAGAATCTTTAGAAGACATGAATCAAGATAAGATGAAACGTTCTTTAGAATTGATTGCAGAAGGCGGTAAGTACTGGAAAGAAGCGGCAGCAAACATTGGTGAAAAGCAAAATAAACTATTAAATGGTTGAAGTAACGAAAACGGTCTTAATCAGTAAAATTTAAAGGGGATAAATTAGTCATGAAAGCAAAGAAACTAGTAAGTGTAGCAGTTCCAGTTATGTTATTATTCGGTTGTGGGGTATCGGATAAAACTGAATCTAAGGAAACAAAGACAGAAGAAGCTAAACCCGCTAAAGCAGAGGAAAAGAAGTCTTCTGTTAAGAAAGAGAAGGTATCAAAAGAAGATTACACAACTAGAGTAGTTGGACTAGTTGAAGAGTTTGATACTACATTTAAGAAGCATAATGATACAATAAGAGAACTCTTTGACGGCAAGAAAAAGAAATCAGACGTATTAGATTCAATAAAAGAAATAAATGGGGTATTAGATAAGATTGAATCTATAGACCCACCTAAAGAGTATATAGAAGAACAGAAAAACCTTGAAAAAGCGACTGGTTACTTTAGAGAGTCCTCCAAAATAGTAGAAGAAGTGTTTACTAGAAAATCAACTAGAGAAAAAGGCGAAAAGACTGACAAAGAAATGATTGAAGAGTCAGAGAAGATTCTGAAACAAGGTGAAGAATACTGGTATAAAGCAATTAACTCACTTAAAGATAAGAATACAAAAGTCGGTGATGGTACAGTATCGGTTAAAGATATTAAAGACTTAGATAAGAAAGCCGGAATCGACTATGATGCGGTACAGAAGAACGTAATAGATGGTACTGAATTAATTGGTAACTGGGGAGTACAGACTTCAGACGGATTTAAACCAGCATTTATTTTAAAAGGTGGAAGTCCTAAAACTTTTGAAGTTTACAATGTAGGTGAGTATCCGAGGAAGACTAACCATATAGAAGGTACGTGGGAATATGATAAGAATTCTTTAACATTAAACCTACATATCACAAAGCAAATGTCAAACGGAGTAGAAGCAGAAGTTATCCATAAAGACATAGCGTATAAAGTTCAAAACTATGATAGAAAGAACTTGCAATTATTCAATGATAAGTCATTTAATACAACTAATTATGTGAAACAAAACTAAAATAAGTAAGGATTAGGTTACTTTGTAAAATTTAATGGAACGCGGCAGAACAAAATAAATAGAAAAAGAACATCTTTTTTCATCGAGATGTTCTTTTTTTCTTATACCTAAATTAATCTTTTGTTATATTATTTCGCTTCATCTTCAGGAATTAAAAAGCTTATATCATACTCATCTAACTTCTCAAGTAATGCTTCTTCATCGATTTTCAATAAATTCATATGAATATTAAATGGTATAAATCCAGCACGTTTATTAACGCGATACAGCCTTTGTCCTTTTGAGGGTATAGAGGCGATATATCGATCTTCAACATCATCTTCCATTATAACTCCTAAATATTTTTGCCCTTGGATTGCATAAGGTAAAACACCGTATACATCCTCTAAAGCAATTTTTACTGGGTATTTTGGGTTGTTAATGATTGTAATATATTCCGGTTCTAAAATAATAGCTGGTTTTCTCGTAATCATTTTTTTTATAACTTTCCAAAGGACAATGAGTACAACGAATGCAAGAGCTCCAAATAAAAATCCAACGATGAAATTAGGCTCCTGAGATGAAAGTGTAGACATGACAATAATAAGAAACAACAATTCAACAAATAAAGTCAACAGAAATAATCCAACTACTTTTATCTTTGATTCATAAATCTCATATTTCTTCATATGATTCCTCCATTTTCTAACAATCTCTCATGTCTTGGTATGTACAAACACCACTAATAATTATTCTTTCAAATGTGTTAGTTGATATTTGTCAATCCATACTTCAATATATTTTCTCGAAAATTGGTACTTGTATATCATATCATGAAAACGCTCAGCGCTTACTTTGTTTATCCCGCATTAACGGGTAGTAGTAATACTCACACCTCAAAATTCGGCGAAAACAAAGAAGTTAGGCGGGAGATAAATTGTCCGTAAAAGCCCGATTGGTGAGGGCTAGTAATCAGTGAGGGATGAAGAAAATCCCTGCTGATTAAAGTTTCACTTTATCTCTAAACCAAATTTTCAAAAATTGTTTTAAATAAATATAAAGTTTTAAAAGAAACGTATGTTCGTTTTCGGGGTGATATGATATACTAATAATGTAAATATATTCCGTATTTTCAAAATGGAAATTTCAGATATATGCAAAAATGAGTGTTATCATAATTATATGATGTAACTACCTACAAGTTGTAGTGATGAACAGGGAGGCCGAGAAGATGGCAGTCAGTACATATCAGTTGTTTCAACACCTTAATATAACAGGGGAACAAGAAGAATTAGCATTACGTTACTTGCAGACGAGAGATGAAGAAGTTTTAAAGCATATAGAACAAACGACGATTCGTGAAAATAAGCGTAGTGATTTTGCTTGGCAGTTTATGAATGATTTTAGGAAAACATATAAGCAAGATCCAGTGTTTTTTCGGTTATTTTATCATTTGCTCGAGGATCAACTGCTGAATGTTCTTCTCGTGCGTTTTTCATATATGAGTTTTCCTGATATAAAGGTTTATTTCGAAAAAAGCGGTCTTTCATTCGATAGACTTGTAGTATTTGCTTGTAAGTATTTAACGAATCTTTCGCGTTCTGTAAATGAAGCGGATGTTTTTCTTAGAGAATTAATAAAGGAGAATCCGAAGTATATAGAAGAGCAGTTACAAGTTATAACAGGACAGCAAAAATTACTTTTACTTCTCGTTATGTTAGATGCAGATTATGAGAGATTTCTACCTTATCGTTCTTTACTGGAAGATGAATTGCAAGAGCAAGCGGAGTATATATTGAGGTTAAGCGGAGCAGAAGAGAAGGTTGAAGCAGCCAAAAGGTACGTTCGAGGTGAATCTGTTAGTAAGGTGTTTGCTGGTGGGTCTTTACCTGATTTTACTTGGCAGCAAATTTTTCGTTTATATACGCATTCGGATGTTGCAAGAAGATATATGGAATTGTTAGTGAAATGCTCTGTTAAAAATTTTATGAATTATGCAATTTCACATGTCAGCCATACTCTTGAACAGTCCGGAAATTACAAAAAAACAAAAAGTTTTTATGCACAATTGTATGAAACAACTCGAGATTTGTGTGAGCAATTCGGTATTTCAGAGGAAAGATTTTTCGCATATCGCCTTGCGCAGCATCAGTTAGGTGTTGTTGATTTTGATCGCGTATATGAATATCAATTGTTGCTTCGAATGGTGGAAGAACAACCAGAATTTGTGCAACGTACACTGCAATATGTAAGTCAAAGTCATTACCTTTTTGTATCAATGCTTTTAGCGGAAAAAGGGTACGAGCTACATAAAAATAGAGTACGTGAAGAGTTTTTAACGGTTGTACTTCAAACGAAATCATCTGACATACGTGGTACATATCGTGACTATTTATTAGGAAATGTATCATTTGAGGATATGAAGCGATGGTTCGAAAGTTCGAAGTTTAGAAATAATTACTGGAGAATGCCGGTTTTAGAAATTGCATTACTTTGGGATATAGAGGAAGTGGCAAAGAGAGAAGCAGCTCTTACGCTTCAACTTGGGAGAAATTACAGCTATCACTATAGTTTATACGAACTTCTGCAGCGGTATGCTGCGATGGAGAACTCATCAGAACAGATGCTAGAAGATCTGCTTTCCTACGGTTTATCGATGGAGAAGCTCGTTTCTTATTCCATTGAACAAGCTTTCGGGCATAGTGAGAAGCGAGATAAGGCGACGGAAGCACTCGTTCGTTTGTTTGTAAAAGAACGGACATATGTAACGGAGAAATTCGCGGAGTATTCTGCAGATGAACGAATTTTTATTTTGGATGAGTTGGCAAAGGATAACGCCGTTCAGACACGTGATCTTCTTATTCAAAGCCTTGGGGATTCTTCTAAAAAAGTACGTACCGCTGCAGTTGCACTTCTTACAAAAGATATGGAAGCTGCAGAAGATGTAGCAAAGGAATTGAATCATAGAAAGAAAGTTGTACGCGAAAATGTAATGCAAACACTTTTATATTATAAAACTGACAAATATACAAAGCTTGTACAGGAAGCATTACAAGAAAAGAAAAATGCTTCTTTGATGGAGAAATTTGCTCCATTGCTTGATGATGGGGACTTAGAAGGAGCATCAGGTAATATTGAAGCTCTTTGCGCGCGTATTTTAACGCCGCAAAAAAGGAATGCACTTGTGCAGTGGCTCGGATTTGAACCACAAATCCGCCTTCGTGATTCTGAAGCGATTGCAGATGCAATGATTCCTCTTGCATATTTTCAGCAGTACGTATCAGATTCTGTTATTGAGAAGAAGGAAGTGGCAGAAGTGATAAGCGCCGCTCTTAACGAACAAGACTTGAAAGAAAATATACAAGCAATTTACCAGCTTTGGGTTTCGCAAGGCGCGGAATCGAAGAAACGCGGCATTCTTTCGCTGTATGGCATTTACAGTGATGATGAGATGGTGATGCAACTTAAAAAGCAGATTGATGAGTGGGCACTTGGTATGCGCGGAGCGATTGCTGCTGCGGCTGTTCAGGCGCTAGCGTTGTCTAAGTCGCACATTGGGCTTATGTCTATTCATGCGATGGCATTTAAGTATAAACATAAGCAAGTGCGTAATGCTGCGAAAGAAGCGCTGAGTCTCGCTGCGAAAACGCGTGGTATAACAGAAGAAGAATTAGAAGATCAGCTTGTTCCAGACCTTGGTTTTAATAAACGCGGTGAAAAAACAATTGATTATGGCAATAGAACGTTTACTGCTTATTTAACTCCAAATTTGAAGATTGAGTTAAAGACGGAAGAAGGAAAACGACTGAAGTCGCTTCCAAAACCAAATGCAAAAGATGATGCGGAAAAAGCAGAGGAGGCTAAGGCGGAGTTATCCTCTATAAAGAAACAGCTCCGGACTATGATTACGATGCAAACGCAGCGTCTTGAAACAGCGCTTTCTCTTAATCGCTATTGGTCACAATATACATGGCAGTCTCTGTTTGTGGAAAATCCAATTATGCAGCAGTTTGCTATCTCGCTTATTTGGGGTGAGTATAAGGAAGGAAAGTTGCTTGCGATGTTCCGTTATATGGAGGATGGCACGTTTAATACAATTGATGAAGAAGAGCATGAGCTTACACCAGATACCGTTATTGGTTTAATTCATCCGCTAGAATTGTCCGAAGAGGAACGGGAATTATGGAAGGAACAGCTAGATGATTATGAGGTGACTCAGCCATTTCCGCAAATTGACCGTGAAGTATTTCAGGTTGAGGAAAATGAGGAAGTTACTGTGGAGAGGTTTGCTGGTATTGAGATGAATGGCCGTTCACTGTTTGGTAAGATGACGAAGTACGGATGGAGTCGTGGATCAGTTCAAGATGCCGGTGTATATTATACATTCTATAAAGAAGATACTCGCGCTGGATTAGGAGCGGAGCTTGCGTTTGAAGGGGCACCGGTTGGATATGAAGGTGAGGAAGATGTGTGCGTATTTGAAATTCAATTTTACAAAGCAGGAACGGTGAGCCGCGGTTCATATGATTACGACGAAATTGATCATGAGAGACGCGTTTTACCAAAACAAGTATCGGAACGCTTTTTCAGTGAAATTTTATATGATATAAAATGGGCAACAGAATCGAACCTTGGCCGTGATGAAAACTGGCGCAGTAAGCGATAAGAAAGGAAATGACATATGCAGTCTATTAAACCATTAATGGAAGAATTATATGAAATAGAATTGAATGCGTTAGAAGCGAATGATCTGTTTCCAAAACCATCTAACTGGCGATTGTCACCGCGTGCCGTTCGTACGTTTATTATCGGACAAAAAGAACCGCTTCTCTGGGAAGGAAAAGAAGTGGAGATTAGTCGTAAGTTTTATGGGAATGATGCGCTTGTGGAACGTGCGATTGTTACATTAGCAGGGAATCGCGGACTTATGTTAATTGGAGAGCCAGGAACAGCAAAGACGATGCTGAGTGAGCTACTTTCTGCCGCAATATGCAGAAATAGTCGCAATACTGTGCAAGGAACAGCTGCTACGATGGAAGACACGATTAAGTATTCGTGGAACTATGCACTTCTACTTGCGAAAGGACCTGTAAGAGAGGCGCTTGTGCCAGGGCCTCTCTTCGTTGGGATGGAACAAGGGATATTAACTAGATTTGAAGAATTGACGCGCTGCCCGCAGGAAGTGCAGGATTCATTAATCAGTGTTCTGAGCGATAAGGTGCTGAATATTCCGGAGTTTGGAGAGCAAGGAATTCTTACGGCAAAGCCTGGGTTCAATATTATTGCCACGGCCAACACGCGCGATCGCGGTGTGAATGAAATGAGTAGTGCATTGAAGCGTCGTTTTAATTTTGAAACGGTGCATCCAATTAAGGATGTAAAGCTTGAAGCAAAAATAATAGAGTCACAAGTAACGCGGTTATTAGGAGCGTCGGGCATCACGCCAGAAGTGGATAGGGCGGTTGTTCAGCTGTTAGCGACTGTTTTTCATGAACTACGGGAAGGCGTAACTGCTGAAGGAAAACGAATTGATCAGCCATCTTCTGTAATGAGTACTGCAGAAGCTGTATCTGTATATTATCAAAGTGCAATGGATGCGTACTATTATGGAAGCGGACAAGTGAAAATGGATGCGCTTGTTCGGTATTTATCGGGCACAATTGCGAAAGAAAACAAGGATGATTTAGAAAAGCTGCGCAGTTACTTTACAAGCATCGTTAGGGCGCGAGGGCAAGTAGGAGGAGAGGTATGGAAGTCGTTTTTCGAAGCTCGCAATCAGCTGAAGTAAATGCATGGTTTCAAAGAGCTTACAATTTAGATCACAACGTCGTATATGTGCCGATTCGCCATCATAGTCCTGCGTGCTCTTTTCATGTACAAAAAATCGTTGCATTATATAAACCGGATGCGATTCTTATAGAAGGACCGATAGATTGCAACCCTCTTATTCCGCATATTGTGAGTGCAGAAAGTGAGGCTCCGATTTGTATATATTGCAGTTATGATGATAAAACGGATGTGCTTGAAAGAGGAGAGAGTGGAAAGTACCGTGCGTACTATCCCTTTCTCGACTATTCACCGGAACTTGTTGCGCTGCGGGAAGGAGCTGCAAAAAGCATTCCTGTTTCATTTATTGATCTTCCTTATAAAGAATATTTGTTTTTAGCGAAAAATGAGGAAGAGCATGGGAAGTATGACGAACAATACTTTCGGCATAGTCAATATGTCCGTATGCTTTCGGAAAAAACGGGGTGCCGAAAC
The DNA here is from genome assembly GCF_013314535.1 of Bacillus sp. Xin1. GTDB lineage: Bacteria > Bacillota > Bacilli > Bacillales > Bacillaceae_G > Bacillus_A. Next base: position 17,225 of record NZ_JABUAE010000011.1, read on the forward strand.
TTCCATGAGTTTTGGGAGAAATACTTTGAGTTGCAAGGCTTTCATATGACAAGTGAGGAGTTTGTCCGTCAGCTCTTTCATTATTGCTATTATACGCGCGTGGACTACACGCAGGAGATGCTGACAGAAGACGGATGCGCAGCCAGAGAGATACATATGGCAAAGGAAATTGAAAAAGCACGTAAAGTGTATGACAAGGTGCTCGTTATTACTGGAGGCTTTCATGTGAAAGGGCTTCTCGAATTGGAAGGAAAACAGAAAAAACTGCCCAAAAGTCCATTGTCTAAAACATATGCAAAAAACTATCTTATGCCGTATTCCTTTTTGGAAAGTGATCAGACGCATGGTTATGAGAGTGGTATGCCTGCACCTGCTTTCTACCAACATATTTGGGAGAACAGGGATGAAGCGGTAGCTGAGCAATTTATGATACGAATTGCTCCGCAGCTAAAGGCAGAAGGAATATCAATGGCAGATGAGATTGAGGCTGCGCGAATGATACGTGAACTTGCGCTGCTGCGCGGAAAGATGCAACCTGGATTGTATGAACTGATGGATGCAGTGAGCAGTACATTCGTGAAAGGTGAGATATTCTCGGTAGATAAGCCTTTAACGCTGCTTCAGAAGAGTTTGCAAGGGACAAAGCGCGGAAAATTGTCAAAAGAAGCGGATGTACCGCCGCTCGTACATGATTTTCGTGCTTCTGTTCGTTCATTTCGTCTTCCAGCGCGTTCTACTGTACCACATGAGACGATTCTTGACATATATAAGAAAGAACGACACCAGCGTTTAAGTCAATTCTTTCATTGCCTCACTTTTTTAGGAGTTCCGTTTTGTGAGAAGTTGCACGGTCCTAATCTTGCGAGAAAGCAGAACATCAATCTTATGCGTGAAACTTGGAAATATCGTTTTTCAGCACAAGTGGAAAGTGCTCTGATTGATTTATCTGTGTATGGCGGAACGGTGAGGGAAGCCGCACAGGAAATGCTAAGAGCAAAGCTGCACAAGGCAAAGGGACGGGCTGGAGAGGTGGCCCTTTTATTGCTAGAAGCCTACTTAAGTGGTTTGTTTTCCGATTTTTCCCTGTACACTCAATTTATAGATAAAGCCGTGCAAGAGGATGGAGATTTTGCTTCAATGGCAGATTGTGCTTACTATTTATCACAAATAGAAAAAGCAAATCAGCAAGCGAATCATGCTAGACATAAAGCACTTTCGTTATTTTCTGTTTTAGATGGAGGCGAACCAGCAATTATTGCGGAAAAGCTTATCGATTTATACACAATGCAGTCTGCAGACCAGCAATTTATTGAAGCGCTGGAGCTTTATTTGCAAAAGGAAAAACGAGAAAGCCAAGTAGAGGGAGCGGTATTTGGGCTGTTAACTTCTTTAGGGAAGCGGAAAATCGATGAGGTCATGCAAGTGGCAGAAGGATATTTTTATGGAAGTGGCGATATGCAAAAACAAGCCCCGATATTTTTGAGTGGTTTGTTTGCTGGCGCAAAAGATATCTTTTTATATAACGAGTCACTGCTTGATGGAATGTCCCATGTTCTAGAAGTACTTGATGAAGAGACATTTTTACAAGTGTTGCCGCATTTGCGCCTCTTGTTCAGCCAATTCACGCCGCTTGAGGTTGATACGATTGCTAGACAGGTTGCCAGGTTATATGGTGCCACAGAAGAAGTGATAAAAGGAGAAGCAATTTCAGAAGATGTGCTGGCGTATGCAATGCAGTTAGATCGGAAGGCACGTGAGATTTTAATGAGACGGGGGCTAGAAGATGGAGAATAACATTTCTTTAAATCGCTGGCGTCTTGTCCTTGGAAAATATGCGGATGACCAAATCACATTTCAGGAAGAAAACCATGCATACAGAGAAATGGATGAGGTGCTGGAGTTTTTATACGAACGGGAACGCGGAGAGGAACGTGGCGGGTCGCTGGATCCCTCTCAGTTAACAGTGCCTACTTGGGTTTCGAAAGTGCGGGAGTTATTTCCGCAAGAAACAATTGAAATTATGGAAAATCATGCGCTAGAGAAGTATGAATTAACGGCTCTATTACAAGATAAACAAACGCTTGAAAAAATGGAGCCGAATATGAATTTATTAAAATGCATTTTACAATTTAAAGATTATGTAAAACCGGATGTATTGGATACAGCTAAGCGTATTGTAGCGAAAGTTGCCGAGGAGTTACGTCGTAATTTAGAGCAAGAAGTGAAGCATGCTTTAAGCGGTAGACCGGATCGAAATCGCTCTAGTCGCGTGCGCACGATGCGCAACTTTGATTTTAAGAAAACGATTCGAAAGAACTTGAAGCATTTTGACAAGGAAACGAACACCATTCATATTGAAAAACCGTACTTCTATGCTGCGACGAAGTACGTTAGCCCATGGCGTGTGATTCTCGCAGTAGACGAGAGTGGAAGTATGATTGATTCTGTTATTCATAGTGCAGTTATGGCTGGCATTTTTGCAAGCTTATCGACGATTAAGACAGATTTGTTCATCTTTGATACAGCTGTTGTTGATTTAACGGATCGTATTGATGACCCGGTGGAAACACTTATGAGTGTACAGCTTGGGGGAGGAACATATATTGCTCAGGCACTGCGCTACGCAACGAATAAAATCGAGATGCCTCATAAAACAATTGTCGTGCTTGTAACGGATTTATATGAAGGTGGCAGTTACAATGAAATGTACAGAGAAGCGATGAAGATTGTAGAATCAGGAGCAAAATTGATTGTGCTTACTTCTCTTGATCCGACTGCACAGCCTTTTTATGATAAACAGGCAGCTAAAAAAATGGCGGCGCTCGGTGCTCATGTAGCAGCATTAACACCAGGGAGGTTGGCACAATGGATCGCAACAATCATTTCTTAAATGTTCTTTCCTCTATTGATGAAACATATTTAATTGCCATGTCCAACAAAGGAACATATAAGAGAGCAATGAAGGATTTGGCTGCCGCAACAAATGTCAAAATGGACGTAGAAGAGGGGGCAGCGCAAATACATCTTGATGATGGAATTACTGTAACGTTTACGGGTGATATACGCAGTTACTCTTGCACGTGTGAAGCCCGTTCGATTTGTAAGTATGTCATTATGGCTCTATTAGAAGCAAAGAAGATGTACGAAGGTGAAGAGAATATAAAAGTTGATTTCTCTGCCCTTTTGAATGTGGACGTTCGCAATATTGTCTCCGAAAAAATGTGGGCTGAAATGATGTTCCGCGAAACATTTCAGCAAAAGTTTGTTTTAGAAGAAGAGGGTGCTTTAATTGCGTCCTTCCTAGAAGAGGATATAACGGTTCGCTTTCTGACAGCTGAATCGGTAGCGGATGCGATCTGTACGTGTAAAGCAGAGGGAATATGCCGGCATAAGGCGGAAGCGGTATACTGGTATCAAAAAGAGAAAGGAATTTCGCATGACACGAAACAGATGCAACCTCTTATCATTGCGACGGATAAGCTATCTATTTTCAAAGAGATGATTGAGCAAGTTGTTCACTTTGGATTAACGCGGCTTACCGAAAATACAATCTATGAAATAGAACAACTTTCTGTAAAAGCCCGTTCTTTGAAACTAGCAAAGCTAGAAAATTTATTTCGTAAGCTTGGGGCCGATATTAGGCTATACCGGATGAAACATGCATCTTTTCAAATGGAATCCTATCGGCAAACGCTGTCCGCGATTTATGAACACATTTTGTTGCTAGGGCGCCACCATCTGCAAGAAAGTCCGTTTCGTTCGGAATATTATGAAGTTCCACCACTTACTTTGCATGCTTTTGGTGCATCCGGCTGGCAAACGAAGTCCGGTTATGTTGGTGTGACGTATTATTTCTATAACCGAGAACAGGAAAAGTGGATCACATACACGCAGTCGCGCCCTATGTTTTATGAAGGGAGCAGCACAACTTCTGAAGAACTCCATGAAAGGCAAGCACCATGGGCGATTGCAGGGAAAGGATACGAACTATCTCGTTCATCTTTCGGGTTGAAGCAGGCAAAACTTAACGCTGATTTTCAATTGTCATCTAGCTCACAGACAGTAGGAGAAGTGGAAGGAAAAACAAATGTGGCAGAGTGGCAATTTCTCTTTTTAACCTCATGGGAAGAACTACTAAAAAAAGTAAAAGAGCACAGGTTAGAGGCAAATAAACAAGGAGTCTTTTGTATCGAAGTTGCTGAAATAGGAGAATGGGAATTTCAGAAGCAAGAACAAAAATGGATCCTACCTCTTATCGATAAGAATGGTAAAGTGTTGCAAATGCAAATGATGAAACGACCAGAAAATGAGCGGATGATTCGACTTGTAAAAATATATTTGGACTCGTTGCATGTAAAGAGAATGCTCGTTCATCCTTATCAGGAAGGAACAAAGCTCGTAGTTACACCTATTATTTTATATACAGAAGCAGAAGAGATTTTAAATATTACACTTAATGAAGGGGTAACGTTCTATGATAGAGTTAGTACGCATAATCGATGAATTAGAGCAAGTTCTAGATGAGATGCTTGTTTCAGGAGCGGGGACTATACCACTTTCTTTGTTCCATGATATAAAACGAGAATGCGAAAAGTACGGTCTTTCTTATGCTGCCGCACAGCTATTTGTCATAGAGGAAGAACGAAACAAAGCCCGCTTTCTTCACAAAGAAGAAACAAGCAAACTGACAGAAGCATTTTGTAAGTTACAGGAATATATTCAAGTTGTAAAGGCTGAAATGCTGCATTTATAAAGATGTAATTGGGTAGGGATTTAATTTATCCCGTATTAACGGGCAATAAGATTCCCACCTCAAGATTTAGAGAGGCGCGAGGAAGATAGGTAGGAGAGGAACTGCCCGTAAAAGCCCGAATGGTTCAACTAATAATGAGTGGGGAATGAAGAATCCCCCACTCATTACAGTTTCGCTTTATTCATCATCATATTAGCAGTGGAGGACAAGTAGTCGGAATACCCAAGCCTAGACACCTTGACTTTGAAGAAACTTTCTAAACACCTAATCAGTATTTATCGAAAGTCCTTTCGGATAAGAAATCTGTTGATTTGTTATAAAAACGATTATTAAGCCGTTGTAAACCAATATACGGCAAAATAACTTTCTTCCGTTTCCATAATAAAAAATTCATCATTCCATTCTGGTTCATAAGCATAAGCAATTCTGATTCCTTCAATAGGGAACTCGATAGGTTTAATAAGGGGGGCATATCTGTTTCTCAATTCTGTGAATTCTTCTTGGGATATTGTTTTCAGTTCTTCTTGTTCAGCCCTAAATTTTTTTTCGAATTCCCACATAGGCATATCTTCAACGTGTTTTCCTTTATACCAAAACCAATGCATATTTCTTCGTTCAATGAATTGGCATCTTGCTGCAAAATCTTCCAAGGTTTTAATCATGTCGTAACTGCTTTTTCCTTTGCTATGTTCAAAAACATATATTGTCTCTTCACCACAATTTGATAATTCATCATCTTCTATTACAAAATATTTCATATGTAACATCTCCTAGCTTCTTGTCTTGTAAACAATCAATCTATTTCAAAAGAATAATAATATATACCATATTGATCAAGAATGAAAACTTAGAAAACTTTTTATGCAAGAATGGATACATTTTTGTTGGGGGTTTCTGTATAAAATTGTATATATGCTAGTTAGTCTAACACATTATTTTCATACAATCTAATTGAATGAAATTGTGAAATATAGAAGCTTTAAGATCAATAGATAAAAAGGATAAAATCTTTAAAAAGTACTAATAATTGCCAAAAATTTGATTAACGAGTATAATGAAATCAATAAGTAACAAAAAGAAAAGGGCAGTGTAGGAAAGAATTTCTTCGCCTGTCACGCGGTAGGTCGCAGGTTCGAATCCTTGCCTTCCCTGATGTTTTATAAACATCAGGGAAGTAGCTCAGTTTGGTAGAGCAACATATTGAGTCTTTCCGCCTATCTCCCTTTTTAATAATTCATATTTAATAGATTTGGGCAGTGTAGAGAAGGATTTCTTCGCCTTGTAAGCCGTAGGTCGTGAGTTCGACTCCCACCTTCCCAAATTTGGGAGGTAGCTCAGTGGTAGAGCGACGTAATGAGCCTTTTCGCGTATCTCCCAAATTTTTAAACATTACATATAACAGGTGCAGTGTAGATCGCTCATACTTGTTACACGCTATAGGTCCAATTCTCATCTATGTGAGAAGGTTCGCACCGAGTTCATACTTTTCTTTGATTCATAACATTAAGATAGAGGTTACTTCGTCATATAGGGACTGTATTGGAGGGGCGACTCCTGTTTCTCCTTCGTCTGAACTCAGGTAGTAAGTAAATTAGTCAAGTAGTTTAAAAGTTCCTGTTTCGAATATTTCTTAAGTGTAGGAATGAGTGAAAAGAGCAACGTATATACGTTGCCTTTTTTATTTACATTCCAATCAGTAGTGTCAAAAAAACATCTGGGGGGTAGATAATAATGTCAAAGTTTAATCATTCTTCTCAAGGAAGCCGTCAAACGTATACAAAAGAGGGCGGAACAGCTTATAAAATGTATGATAAAGATAAATTAGTTACCATGGTATTAACATCTTTTTTTAATGAGCCAAAATTTTATGGCGACAACAGCGAAGAATTAGTTACTATTGCAAAACAAATCATGGACAGAGATCCTAAATTTGTTGCAAGTTTAGCAGTCTATGCACGTGAAGTGTTCTACATGCGTTCTGTTACACATGTATTAGCAGTGGAACTCGCAAACCATCCTGAAGGTCGTAAATATGCTCGTCAAACAGTTTCTCGTATTGTGCAGCGTCCGGATGATGTCACAGAAATGATGGCGTATCAATTAGGCGTATATGGTCGGAAACATCCAATTCCAAACTCTTTGAAAAAAGGGTTAGCAGAAGCCTTTTCTACATTTGATGAATATCAATTAGCAAAATACAATCGCACAGGAAAAGACGTTACATTGAAAGATGTATTCCGTTTAGTAAGCCCATCTGCCAAGAAAGGAACAGAACGTTATGAACTTTATAAACGTTTGTTAGAAAACACACTGCAAGTACCATACACATGGGAAACACAGCTTTCTCAAAAAGGAAACAAAAAAGAAGTATGGGAAGAATTAATTGATAGCGGTAAAGTGGGGTATATGGTCTTACTTCGTAACCTCCGCAATATCGTAAATTCAGGTGCATCAAATATTGATACAGTATATAACATTCTTCGCGATCCTGAGCGAGTAAAAAAATCAAAACAATTACCATTTCGCTTTTTTTCAGCATATCGTGTTGTGCAAGAAAAATTACCACAAGCAGGAAGCGAATTATTAGATGTATTGAATGACGCAATTGAAGCATCTGTTACAAACATGCCGAGGTTATCAGGAAAAACATTTATGACAGCAGATATCTCGGGCTCTATGACATGTTATCCTGTTTCGAAAGATGGGACTGTTAAATGTGCAGATATTGCTACACTAATGATGGCAATGGCACACTCCTTCTGTGATAATTCTGTTACATCTGTATTCGCAACTGATTTCAAAGCGATAAATGTTTCTACCCGTTCTGGTATTTTAGAGAACATGAACACATTTTTATCAGAAGTTAATAAACATGGATATGGAACAAACTTACATCTTTCTATCAAATATTTATTAGATAACAAAATCAAAGTTGACCGCATTCTTGTCTTCTCTGATGAGCAAGTGTACGATAGGTATGGAGACAATTCTTAACAAATTCTTCTTGAAACATATCGTCGTGAAATGAATCCTGATGTTTGGGTTCACTCTTTCAATTTAAATAGTTACGGTAATCAACAATTCGTAGGAGAGAAAACAAATTTAATCGGTGGTTGGAGTGAAAAATGTTTGGACTTCATTCATTATGCAGAAGAAGGAACAGGTTCTCTTATTTCAGCTATCGAAAATTATCAATCATTCTTTGTATTTAGAAGACGGAATAATTAGGATAACGGTAGGTCTAGTTAACCATGATGCAATAAAAAGAAACTCATAATCTTTATCTCAAGGAACCAATGATTTTCTAATTAAAGCAGGTTTATCTGGAGCTGCTTGTCCATTTCTATGATTTGAACCTTCAGCTAATCGTGGTGGGGATAGATTAACTATAAAAGCAACTGATAGTAACAATTAAAAATAGCTACTATGATGATGCCAACCTGTCCATAGTGTCATCTTTTTACTGATAGATTTGAATGTAGTTCAGGGGTGAAAAAGATTGAAAAATCAAGTTGATATATTAAATAAAAAATATGTTATAGAACATGGGACTGACTTTGATGAAAATTTATGGTTTGCATCTTACAGTGATGAAGTTTTAGATAATCTGGAAGATGAGAATGGGGAAACCTTTTACATAATTTGATGTATTACACAAATTATGTAAAAGGTTTTATAGAGAGCGAGTTAATAGAGTTTTACAAAAATGGAAATTTAAAATCAGTGAAAAATTTCATTTTCGGACAATGCAATGGCATTGAAAGAGTCTGGTACGAAAGTGGAGCATTGAAGTTTGAAGGAGAATATAAATTTGGTATAGCTCTTCATTATGTAGAATGGGATGAAGAAGGTGGGATTATCAAGAAAAAGATTTCTCCTACAGACATAGATTTACAGTTGATCGAATCTATTTCTAAATGTGACAATCAATAAAGAATGTATTGAGTTTAGCGGTTGTAAATAATAAAAAGAAGTGAAAAACAATTACGCTCAGAAGGATTTGATATTGTGGCATGAGATAAACATAATGTGCTTTATTTTTGCATTAACAAACAATAAATTGCCTACTGATAAGATGAAACTAGTTTATGAAATTCTATTAAAACATGCTGTTAATTACAATATTAAGGAGTTTGAAAATGAAAATAATTAATAGTGAGTATGGTGGTTTTGTCGTTTCAAAAAATATTCTGGCTGGAAAACCAGTTAGATATTCATTTAGAGAAGAAAGTTCTATCCCGCAATTAAATGGATGGAATTTGTATTCTATAGATGATACCGATGAATATGTGAATCGTGCGGAAAGTTTTATCATCTTAAACGCGGAATCTATTTTTAAAATTGCTCCTCTAATGTTTGAGATTTTTGAAGCGCCTTATGGAACGGATCTATGCTGGTTATATGAAGAAGGAGTTCATATTGGATTTTATGATTTAGTCGCCGATAAAAAAGTGACAATTGATGAAGTTATAAAACAAAATTAATTTTAATATGTAGTACTATTTTATAAGTTCTTCAGCAGATGGCAAGTAACAGAAGCCCCTTATAAGCCCCTTCCACTCCCCTTATAAACACATATCAAGTAATAAATCAATTAAATAAACAAAAGAAAAACAACTACAAGAACAAAAAGAATTTCAAAAAAATTATAAAAACAACTACAAGAAAATAAAAAAGTAACACGCTAGTACTAGTAAAAAAATATAAAATAAATTCGCCAAATTTCTTCTTGTAAACCTATATATAGTAAGGAATGACCCATTTCTATATTTATCACTTAAAGGGCGGGAGGAAGAAGTATGGGAGTATACCGGAGTGTACAGGTGAATTTTTGGCAAGATGAGTTTGTGCTTGATTTAACGCCAGAGGAGCGCTACTTTTATATGTATTTGCTGACATGTTCGAAGACGAGACAATGCGGAATTTACCCATTGCCACTACGTTTGGTAGAGATGGAAACGGGATATAATCGTGAAACGGTTGAGAAGTTGTTGCAGCGGTTTGTTGCATATGGAAAGATATTATATGACGCGAAAACGAAGGAATTATATATTCTCAATTGGTTACGCTATAACCCTGTTACGAATACGAACATAGAAAAGTGTGTGTTACGTGAGTTGAAGACTGTGAAAAATAAAGAGTTTGTACATATGTTTCTTCAAAGATGCTTTGAGGAAGAGTTGAATATTCCGCTATTACTAGAGCATTTCGGAATGCCGCTTGAAGAATCTGATATGATGCTGCAAGAAATGATTCAAGATAATGAAGTGAATGAGGTAGTAGAGGAAGAAATAGAAATAGAAATAGAAGTAGAAGAAGTGAATCAAGGTAGCAGTGTGTTCACATTTTATGAACAAAACTTCGGTAGTTTGTCATCTTATGCAGTGGAAACATTAAGTGAATGGATGGGAAAATTATCAGAAGAGCTTGTATTAAGAGCACTCCAAATTGCGTATGAAAATAATAAGCGGATGCTTGCTTATGTGAAGGGGATTTTACGAGATTGGCATGGGAAAGGATATACGAAGCTCAGTGAAGTAGAGGAAGCGGCAGTGCGGTTTCGAAAGAAGGAGCCGTCTGGTATGTATGAAACGGAGAAGTTTTTGAAGGAATGTGAAGAGTGGGAGAAGAATGTACCGTCTGAGGAAGAATTGCAGAAGTTTTTGCAGGAAAAAGGATGGAAGCCGTGAGAGTTTAACATATTGAGGCAAAGCAAATAGTATTAGAGTCTTTGTTTTTTATGATGAACCTTGTTTGACCAAGCTACATTTTTCTACGACTGTGTATCAAACTATATTCAATTTGATACGAAAAATAAAGGAAGACGGGCTGCAGTTAGACAAGATAATTTTGTTTAAGTAGATTAACTTGCATGCTAGTTTTGGATGGAGTTTGAAGAATTAGAAAAAGGAGATCTTAAAATGATAATAAACGATGCCGTTTTTGGTGAACTTGAATATAATTACGGATGGGTAAGGTACGATACTATAGCGTTTTGTGGAAAAGAAGCTAAGATAGCGTTAATAGTAGATGGTGAAGGGGAGGGTGAATTTGATAAAGAACAATATGAATCATATACTTCATTGATACAAAACTGGGAGCAAGTGCAACAAAGCCTTTTGCAACCGATTTTAGAGTATTACAAACAAAAAAGGCATGAACTCGGCTATGATATTGAGTTTAACGAACATTATCCATTAGTTGAAACAACTGATGGAATACTAGAAATGATAAGTTTAGTTGGAATTGTTGTTCCGTATGCGGGTATTTTTGAAGGTCGAGGAATCGGACTCACCTTCGACTGTACATGGGATATGGAAAATGGTTTAGGTCTTCTTCTTATAAATGAAAAGGTAACCGAAGTAGGTTATCAGGATGTTGCGATTTGAATAGGGTGGAGTAATATAAAGATAGCTTAGAGTTTTCTTTTAAAATATGAAATGGATGAAGAAAAGAAGATGCCCAATTATATTATATGTAAAGAGTTTTAATTTATATTGAAATTTAAATGAAGCATGAGGTGAATAAATTGTTTACAAAAGATACATACATTAGCTCGGTAAAAGAAAATCTTGAAACAAATTCAGAAAGGTTGATTCATAATATAAGAGAAATTCTTAAATTTAATTATTATAGTAAAATAGAGTTAGTAGATTTTCTTATTTTTATCGGATCGTTTGACCTTTCTATCATGATGTTTTCTATGAATAGAGAAGCAAGTGAAGTTTTTTACAAAGGAAATGATAGTAGTGTTTTTGCAGGAAGTCATGAATTACTCGAACGTATATCATACTATAAGCTTTCTGATGATCAATCAGACGAGTTCTGGGAGTTTTATGAAGAAAACGATGAGATCATATCGGAAGATGAGGAAAAAATCATCGTGGAATGGTTTGTTGATTGCTGGAATAAAGCAAATGGAGGAAGTATAAAATTACCCGCCTATTGTGGTTTTCATGATGCTAATCAATCATTTGACTTACAGAAAAATATATGGGTTTCTGATGAGGAAAAGTGGCGGGATTAAAACTCAGAAGATAAAGGAGTATTTTTAATGAGAATAAAAAAAGATTCAGTGATTTTTCCGTTACCTTCTGAAGACTTAATATTTAAGAAAGAAAAGGCTTGGAGAGTTGAATTACCGCTAGATTATAAGAATTTTATAAAACTGCATAATGGTGGACTTCCAGAAGAGAACTATTTTATTTGTAATAATCATAGTTACGCAGTTATTCGGTTCTTATGTATCCTTGAAGCTCCAGAACATATTGAAAGTGGCATGTTTGATATTGATGTAACATGGTCTCGACTTGATGAGAGGCTTACAGATGATGGAGATTTACTAGGAGTGGCTTTATTACCGATCGCTGTTTTGTTTGCTGGTGATGTTTTATGTTTAGATTTTCGCGAATCAAGAAATAGTCCTACAGTTTGTGTGTGGGATCATGAAAATTCTGCTGAGCTTGAGCCAGTAGTTTATCATGTTACAAATACTTTTCAACAGTTTCTGGACATGCTTCATTAATAAATCTTAGGTTGCTATTCACCAAAACAATAATCGGCAAAGTTGTCTAGTGAATGATAAGTAGTATACATATAGAGTCTATCTTGAATACGGATTTTACAATTGATATTCGTAATGCTATACAATATTTTTGGTTATAAAAGGGGATTTAAACGATGACAAACTGGAAGGGGCATATATCGACAATGGTAGCGGTGAAACAGAAATTGATGAAACAGGATGTGGAGCAAATATGGCCGCATCACTTTCCAGAGGTTGGAGCAAATGAGGCAGAGATTTGCCTTGTTGAGAAAAAAATAGGTTGCAAACTTGATCAAAAGTATAGAGATTTCCTGAGATATGCGAATGGTTGGAAAGGGTTGTATCAAACAGCTGATTTATTTGGGACAGAACAATTGAAAGAAACTCATATGATGAATTATGCAGGAGCATTATTCCAAGCAATAGAGGACGACGTCTTAAGAGAAAGTGGCTTTTTACGGCATCAATTATTGCCAATCGCAGTCGCTGAATTTGATAGAGATTTATTTGCATTATGTTTGCCGAACTCCTCCATACCTGGAGCGGTCATTTGGTTTGCTGGAGAGGAAATAGATCGATTTGAAAATTTCGAAGAGTACTTTTTAACGCTGATTGATTATAATCGGGAAGAAGTATTTGTTTTAAGAGAGTAGCAGATAATAAAGTTTCATTAACAGATTTAGAGTATCACAGAATAGAGAGAAATGATTTTTATTGAAAGAGGATATGTCTAACCAACTTATGCCAATGATACACAATCAAAAAGAGATGGTGGAAAAAATTTGCCAAGGAGTGGGAATACGTTGGAGATTGAAATGATTCATGAAAAATTATCATTAGAAGAATTAGAAGCTTTTGAGGAAAAACATCAGTTGCAATTCCCGAAGTATTATAGAGAGTTTTTATTAAAATATAATGGAGGCTATCCAAAGGCAAGTATGTATAAAATCTCTGATGATGGAGGAGAAAGTGTATTAAATATTTTCTATGGAATTGGGAGTATGTATGATAATTTGGAGAAAATAATAGATTTTTTTGATGATCTTTTAGATATGGGATTTATACCAATTGCAGATGATCCTGGTGGTAATCAGATATGTTTGGGGATCAATGAGGAATACTGTGAAAAAATTTTTCATTGGGCTCATGATGAAGAGCACGATGGCATGAAAAACATGTATTTTTTAGCTAATAATATAAATGAATTTCTTGATCATTTATATGAGGAGTAAAGTTAAACAGTCTTCTAAGTTTGTTAAAAGGATTATCAATTCAGCTATTAAATAAACTAACACAAATTCGTGTGTGTAAAGATGTAACAGGAACGTATAAAGGGGAATTCAAAGAATGATTCATTATGGAGAGCTGTATTATGACCATTATAGTAAATACTTAGGTGAACCAATGGACCGAGAAGTATTTAAAAATAGTGAGAATATGCCGAGTATACAAGTTTTGAAATATGAAAATGTATTTGAAGAATGTCTTGTTTTTAATACACTTGGAGTGAGTAAATATAAAAAAATAGTAGGAGATAATGTTGAAGTTTCCATGGTAGTTGATGGGGCATTTCGTAGTGTAGGCTATATTTTGGCAAATGCTATATTTTATTGTATAGCTAATGGAATTGAAATAGGTCGAGGAACAGCAATTAGTGGCATTGAAAGTATTGATATGTCATTTGTTCAAAAATACAATAAAGGTGCAGTTTACTTTACTGAACTATTTGCTTTCCCAGAAGAGTACGGCTATGTACCTACTGGAGATACAGAAAAAGATGGTAAAGTTTTGCTGGCATTTTTTATTTCGGAGTCGGAATATGAATATTTTCTTAAATACGGAACAGAGAAATTTGAGGAAGTATTAGAAGAGAATCATGTGGATCCTTTTCATGTTAGCAGGGAATCTATTAATTGAGAGCTAGCTAGTTTCGATATAACTTTATAATGGTTCAGGCGAAATAATCAGCATAGAAAAGATAAATTGAAAAAACTAAAAAATTGGCTCGTTAAAAGAATTAAAGGGGGAATAAGATGAATGAAAAAGTAACAATATGGATTGGGAATTTTGAGAGTAATGATGAGCTTGAAAACTATACGAATATTAAATATACGGAAGATGAAGATAGTATACCCTCTATATTCGAACGACATTTTAACTTAGGTTATTACGATCGTGATTTAGTTGAAACGAAATGGTTTGGTCAATCACCGGTAAATAACATCCAAGATTTATTGAAGGGCTTTTCATATTATGAGTAATTTACTGAACAATTTGATAACATTAATTTTAATAAAGAATGTAATACAGCAATTCTAGTTTATAATTTTGAATATAACGCTAGAAAAACAAAGATTACATATAAAAATAACGAACTGAAATGTATTGGCGTTGCTCAATATACTGTAATTGCTAATGATAGGTGGTAAAGACATCGGGTTCAATGGAAGCATCGGAATATAATAAACACGAACACGGACGGAAAGGGATAACTTAGTGGAAATAATAAAAGAGTTGGAATTAACAAAATTAATGCAACGAGACAAAGTAGAAAAGGTTACTAGTAAGATATGTAGTGATGAGAGATTAAAAGAGTTTTGGAGTTATTATGATTTTTTAAGCAAAACCGCAATGAATTTAATCGGAAAAGAAGAGAAACATTCGATCATGTATAGTACATATTATTGATATACAAAATATAAAAAAAGATATTTTGAGGTTCATGGATATGAAGCGGGTATTGAACAAGATGGGATTCGGTTATTAGAAGAACTTGAAAATGAGTTAGAAGACGGTGTGGATTGGAATATTATACAGGGAATTGAAGAGGATCTCGTATTTTAGATCCTATTTATTTTTGAGTGAATGGAAGTTTATGTGTTGATTTGAATGAAAGTCACGATGCTTGCAAAAAAAGATACAACGCTTCACTCATTTGATGATTTTCCTGAATTGTCATATAATAACGATGAATTTAGATCGTTAAGCTTATTTCAACTGCTAGGAGTAGCGAACATTGGAACTTGTTATTTATATAAACCAGCTCATTCACGTTAAAGTAGGAGGGGATTAAGTGATTACATTAAGACCGATGAATAAAGAAGAATTTCAACTATACATTTCTAGTGCAATTGAGAACTATGCAAAAAACAAAGTTGCTTCAGGAAACTGGAGTGAAGATGAAGCAATGAATCTATCTAAAAAAGAATTTTCTAGATTGTTACCTAAAGATGAGAAATCTGAGCTGAATTACCTATACTCTATTTTTCAAGACCAACAAATGATCGGAATGATTTGGATTGCAAAAACATCAACTACAAATCCAGATCAAGGCTATATTTTTGATTTTATAATCTATGAGCCACACCAAGGACAAGGGTATGGTAAGCAAGCAATGAAAGAAATTGAAATTATTGCTAAAGAATTAGGAATGAATAAAATTGGTCTTCATGTTTTTGGGCATAATAAAGTTGCACGTAGGTTATATGAAAAGTTGGGTTATGAAATTACAAATATAAATATGGTGAAGGCCATTTAAAAAAGAGACTGTGTAAGTATGCTGAATTAATACAAAAGTTACCTGTAGATTGGCCGATGAATAGTAGTCCCAAAACAAATAAAAACTAGCAAATTTCATTTTGCTAGTTTTTATTTGTCTTTATGAATGTGAACAACAAATCTCTTGTAACTTCTCAGCAAACTCTTTATGATGACTTGTGTTATAGCCTCCATGATGCCCTGGAAACTCCACGATTTCTGTTCCTAGTTGTTCGGATAATGCGACTGCGCAGCGGTAAGCGAAAAAATCCCGTGAATCAATTCCTCCGGCTGGAAGCACCTGCATTGATGAAGATTTTAATGTGGTTTTCAAAGCATCGATATCTAGTGAATAGTCAAGAATTCCTGGGATTTCATACTGAACGAAATACGTTGAATTACTAAGCATCCGCTCTATTTGCCCATCTTTCGGTTGTTTTGGATTGTTAGTGTCCGCTCCTACATTTGATAATAATTTTATGACTTCACTTTGATGATTTTTCTTCAGGTCTTCCATGAATTTTCTAGCCTTCATCTGCTCATCACCGAATAAAAGTTGCAATAAGACAGGTTCGTGAGGGATTAGTAGCTTTACTTGCTCCGGGTAGCGTACGAACAGATCAAGTCCAATAACAGCACCGGAGCTGCTTCCAAATACGTATGCCGGTTCATCCGTCAGTTTAGCTAGCAGGCGGTGTGCGTCGTCACTGTGTGTTTCTACGCGGTAATCCTCAGATTGATCGGTAAGATGACTGCGGGAATGACCCCGGCGGTCGTAGGTAACAACTGTATACCAATCAGCAAGATGGTCAGCGATCTTAAGAAATTTATCAGCGTCACCACCACCGCCATGGATCATTAGAAGTACAGGTCCTTTTCCTCTAATTTCATAGTAAAGATTTGCTCCAGGCACTTGCAATGTTCCATTCTTCACTATAGTCATTTGTAAACTCTCTCCTTTCTCTTATCTATCAAAAAATGAATAAGAGATTCCATTTTCATCGGTAATCCTCTTTACTTTATATGATTGGTGAATGATATTAAATGCAGAAATTAACTAAGAAACAAAGTCACCATATCTCAACGTCTGATCAAATTGTTGCTTTGAAATATGTAGGATTTATTATAATTTCGGAATGATATATAGTATAGGGATTTATATTGGGACGGACAGGTGAAAATGCTGTAGCACTTATAGGTATATTTATAGGGATATTTAGTACAATAGATTTGTTTCTTGAAATATGTGTACAGTATAAAAACAGAAAATTAATAATATATTGACCTTTTTATACTTCGTACTATAAAATTGAAAGCAATAACAAGCGTTTTCTTTTGAAGGATTTCTAGAATCTTTTGATATTTAGAGGTATAAAGAGGTATAAGTAACTCTTTTTTTAACATTTAATGCAAACGTTTTCGTTGGTTTTTATTCCTTTTTACCTTGGATTTTTCTATTAGAAGATCATTGAAATAAAAACGTTCAATAAGGGGGGATTATAAAAGAGATTTCTAGACTCATTTAAGCAGTTATACTTAGTAATGTTTTAAGAAGGGGTGTATTGGATGCATATTACAAAAAAAATAATAAATAAGACGTTTTTATTACTTACTGTAATTGCTTTGCTATTATCTGGTTTTTCTTTTCAGAGTACACAAGCAGAATCAAATACGAAAACAACTGAAATTATCGTTCATTACAAGGAGAAGGCTGGAAATACAAAAGACTGGAATCTTTGGATGTGGACTGAAAATGCGAGTGGTAGGTCCTATGAATTTACTGGAGAAGATGAGTTTGGTAAGTATGCTAAGGTGAAAATAGATGGTGATTATAATCGCGTCGGATTTATCGTTCGTACGAATGACTGGGAAAAAGACGGTGGGGATCGTTGGATTGAAAATATTAAGGATGGCCGTGCTGAAGTATGGGTTCTTTCTGGCGATGATAAAGTATACGATTCAAAGCCTTCTTCTGAACTTTCTATTCAGAAGGCCACTATTGATAGCTTCAATGAGATTACTGTAACTACCAATGCTCCGTTCAATATTAAGGAGCAAAAAATTGAAATTGAGGGCGTTAACATTGAGAAAGTTAGTCCTTATGATACAAATGGTGGAGATATTACCAATAAGGTCAAAGTCATTACAGAAAAGAATCTTGATGTAAAACAAACGTACAAAATCAAAATAGGAAATGCCATTGAAGCTCATACTGAAATTGGTAAAGTGATTCGTAGCGAGGAATTTGATCATTTATTTTATTATGATGGTAATGATTTAGGTAATATATATACACCACGGGAAACAAAGTTCCGTTTGTGGGCTCCAACTGCAAGTGAGGCAAAGTTGGTTACTTATAAAAAATGGAATGATGAAAAAGGTACTGAAATCAACATGGATCAAGCTGAAAAAGGAACTTGGACTGCAAAACTTACAGGTAATCAAAAAGGCCTTTTTTATACATATAAGGTGAAGATTGGGGACAAATGGACTGAGGCTGTTGATCCCTATGTGCGTGCTGCTTCTGTTAATGGTGATAAAGGTGCAGTCGTTGATTTAAAAGAAACAAATCCAAAAAATTGGAAGGGGAACAAAAAGCCGAAATTTAAAAATCCGGAAGATGCTATTATTTATGAGTTGCAAGTCCGTGATCTTTCCATTCAACCTGAAAGTGGTATTAAACAAAAAGGAAAATATCTTGGTGTTACGGAAAAAGGAACGAGAGGACCAGGTGGCGTAAAAACAGGTCTTGATCATATTAAAGATCTCGGTGTTACTCATGTCCAGTTTTTACCGATATTTGATTATGCTTCAGTAAATGAAGAAAAATTAAATGAACCACAATATAACTGGGGATATGATCCGAAAAATTACAATGTACCAGAGGGCTCATATGCTACGAATCCTTATGAGCCGACTGTTCGAATTACTGAATTAAAGCAGATGATTCAAACACTACATGATAATAAACTTCGCGTTGTAATGGACGTTGTATATAATCATATGTATAATGCGGCTGAATCTAATTTTCACAAGTTAGTTCCAGGGTATTATTATCGTTACAATGAGGATGGCTCACTCGCAAATGGAACAGGTGTAGGGAATGATACGGCCTCTGAACGAAAGATGATGAGGAAATTTATGATAGATTCCGTCGTGTATTGGACGAAAGAGTATAATTTAGATGGATTCCGTTTTGATTTGATGGGCATTCATGATGTCGAAACAATGAATGCGATCCGTAAAGCGGTTCATCAAATTGATCCTTCTATTATTCTTCATGGAGAAGGATGGGATTTAAATACTCCTCTAGCATCTGATTTAAAAGCAAATCAAAAAAATGCGGAGAAAATGAACGGAATCGCTCATTTTAATGACGATATACGTGATGGAATGAAAGGAAGCGTATTTGGGGATAGGGATAATGGTTTTGTGAACGGAATGCAAAACATGGAAGAGCGCATGAAAAAAGGAATTACGGCTGGTATTGATTATGATAAAAAAGTGTCTACTTATCAGGATCCTGAGCAAGTTCTAACGTATGTTGAAGCACATGATAACCATACGTTATGGGATAAGCTTGAGTTGACGAATCCTGGCGACAGTGAAGAAGTACGTAAACAAATGCACAAGTTGTCTTCTTCTATCATATTGACATCGCAAGGGGTTTCATTCTTGCATGCAGGACAAGAGTTCATGCGTACAAAATATGGTGACCATAATAGCTACAAATCTCCTGATTCGATTAACCAGATGGATTGGGTGCGCCGCGTGGCATTTGATAAAGAAGTAGAGTATATGAAAGGCTTAATAGAGCTGCGTAACGAGTATTCAGCTTTTCGCATGACAACTGCTGAACAAATAAAAAAACATGTAACGTTCATGGATGCGCCAAAAAATGTTGTAGCTTATACAATAGATGAAAAAGCAAATGGAAATAAAAACGAATATTTTGTTGTAGCTCATAATGCGAATAGAGAAGCTGTAGAAATAACACTTCCATCAAAAGGTCCTTGGAAAGTGTTAGTAGATGGTGAACGTGCAGGAAGTAAAGCGCTGTATGTTGTTCATGATAATAAGATGAAGGTTCCTGCATTAAGTTCATTTGTTTTGAAAACAGAAAAACCAATTAAATAAGCATAGAGGATGTAAAAGAAAATTTTGTTTGAAATAAACAGTACCTACATCGGGATTGCAAAAGGTTCTTTGTTATAGACTATAAAGTAAAAGGTAAAAATACTCATCTTCCTATTAATAAATGAATCTCAAATATGATAATATGTATATTGTGGAAAAAAGATGAAAAATTGTAGAAAATATACTAAACGAAAAAGTGGGAATCTTTTTATTAGACGAACAAAAGTTTAAGGGGAGCTTAAAATGAGTATAAAAGTAATAAGGGCAACAGGAATGATGGGCGGAGCTACAAGAGTAGCTTTAAAAGTGGATAATGAAGTGGTAATGAAATTAGAAAATAATGAAGAATACACGCTTCCTTCTGATGTAAAAGAAGCAAAGATAAAAGCAAATCAATTGTTTTTCGGAAGTAAAGAAAAGCAAGTGAAAAGTGGCGATATAGTCGAAATTAAGATTAATGGTCTAGCGATGCTATTGTTTATGGTATCGTTAATAGAGGTGTTATTTGGTTCCATGATTGGTCCTAATGTTATTTTGTTTGGTGTAATCGGCTGTTTAGTAACGCTTGTTTATTCAATCAATAATTGGTTCACGTTAGAAATTAAATAATAGGAAACAGCAGAGATTTTAAAAACTCTGCTGTTTTTTTACATCATAATTGTTTAAATAGTATTTTGAATTCTAGTAATAAGTGAGTATCCATGTCTAAACTATTATTTCAAATCTATCACGATAATTAACATATATATGGAGGGAATCTAAAGTGGAAAACTGGGAATACAATGAATTGTTTGAAGCTATTAATGAAGCCTATAATGATTTTTTAGCTTTAAATAGAGGATATAGATATGCAATAGCGAGGGCTGCTGATGAATATATAAATCTTGGAGAAATAGAAGACGTTATTGCAGATGTGGCTATAGGTGAAATAGTGTTAACTCATAACAAAGTTTTTATTGGATACATTGAAGGTATAACAAAGAGATTAAGCAAGTTTCATCCACTAGACGCAGTGGGAGAATTAGCACAAGAAGAAATAAGAGATTTAACGAATAGAATACATAAAGTATTGGAAGGTCTTGAAAAAGTAGAGATTGATTATAATCCTTCAGCAGAATAATGCGATGTATTTTCTTTTATGCTGAAGAGGAAGTATTTGAAGGTAAATGAGTAGTAGAAAATTTAGAAGTTATGATAGAAAAGTTCATTGAAATCGATGAAGATTGTCTGAATCATAATACCTTTTGGAATGAAGAAATAAATCTTTTTCATAAAGATTAGAACTTATAAAGAAGAACTGGAAAATGCAGGAGAATTATGGGGATAAAAAAGGAAAGAGGTAATGAAATGATTTCACCTAAAGAATTTTGTGATAGATGGAATGAAAAAAGAGACGGGCCATTAAACAAATTGGATGGAGGTATGATGCAGCATACAAATTTATCTAATGATACGAGAAGCTTTTTAAGCGAAGCGGGTCTTCCGGCATCGGCTGCTCCGTTTATAGAGTTTGATTATGTAACCGAACTAATGCAGAATGTAAGTCGAAAATTTGGCATGCCAAAAGATTTTGAGTTTTATTGGTTGATAGGAACGACTGGTTCTGGAGATCCTCTTTGTATTGATGAAAGAACAAATAAGGTAGTCTATCTACACCACGACAACAATTATGAAGAAATCCTTATTAATTCCTCCATTCATCAATTTGCAGAAAGCCTTCTATTGTTTTCTGCGTTAATTGATGAAGCGATTCATGTAAATGGTGAATTTGCATTTTTAGATAATGAAATTCCTGAATCAGTGCGTATCTGGTTTAAAAATGAATTAAGGCGTATCGATTCAAAGGCTGTGGAAAAGAATACATTTTGGTCTGAGGAACTTGAAAATCTTACTGAATAACAGAGTAGAGTTTTATAGATGATGTACTTTTTATGGAACCTAATAGGCTTTCATAAATGATGATTCTCTACATGTTTTTCTCTGGATTTTGAGATGAATCCCCGTTATTTTGAAAAGAAAATCAAAGAAAGTAAGGCATATAAAAATGATTAATCAACTTAAAATCTTAAATCCTCAAGCTCTTATAAGTATTTTTGGAATGATACCAGAGTTTAAACAATCAGAGTTATTAGATGTTCATCTTAGAAGAGATGGTCCGACCTTAGCTATCCGGACTCATGACAAAGGAAAATGTTGAAAATAAACCGAAGCGATGGAATAAATGGGATGTAATTTATATAGAAATTTCTTTCTTTTGTATTCAAAATTTAAAAATCAAGGATATGGGAACAGACAATATAATCGAGCAATTTGAAATAGAGGTTATTGAAGAAGAAGGGCTTCTAAAAATTAAGTGTAGTAATCAAATGCAAATTGAATGTTTATTTAGTTGGGCAAAAATAGAAAAAATAATCCCTGGCTTAATAGGAACACACTGACCTTGTTATGGTATAACACCTACTTTTTATAAAATGTAACATTTAAGGAGGACTATTATTTGGCTATATATTCTGTCATTCTTGAATCTAGTGTTAAAGGTAGTTTATTAATGAAAATAAAAAACTATACAAAGTGCTCTTTATCTGAAATTCAATCCAACATAAAAAATAAGTGTCCGATAATGGCTGTAAATCGTGGGAATTCAGAAGAAATGGAAAAAATGAAGGGTTTAATTAAAGAATTGTCTTTAAATGAGTTGTTATTTAGGATTTTTAAACAAACGAATCAGGGGATTAGAGAGTTAACAGTTACAATGTTCACAAATAGTATGGAATTTTCAAAGGAGATTGCAAATCAAAGGGAACGTTTGGATGCATTATTAATAGAAGAGGACGATGACGAATAGATGAGTTATCTAGCATCGGGAGAAGGGAATTTAAAATAAAATCTTCACCAAAAATGAATAAAGGGGGGCCTAATATCGAAAATATAGGTGTCATGTCTCTATGGCTAGGAAATTTAAAGAGTAAAGAAATGTTGCAAAAGTATGTGGAAATAAAGTTTGATGAAAAGGAAGATAGAATTCCATCACAATTTATGAGAGATTTTCATATTGATTTTGTCGATTATAATGAAGACCTATTGGAAATCACATTTATTGATATTTCAACTACCTCTATACAGTTGTTATTGGATGGAGCTTCTTATTATGAAAAGATTATATCTCAATTCACAGATTATTATGGTGAACATATGTTGGAGCGTTATAATGCAGTGATTAGAGTGTATGATGTTGAATATAGCGAAGCAAATGCTGTTGAAAATAGAAATGTTGTTTTTGCTGGTGCAGTTGTTTATGAAGAGTGGGAAGAATAATATTGGTGAATGTATTTTATGATCAAAGTATACTGCGCTTGTAATGTGATGAAAAGTTGAATGATAAGTTACAAGAGGTGACTGAAAGGTGAGCACCCGGAAGGGGAAATGATCATTTAATGCTTGTTATACAAGATTAAGTAATGCGGATATTAAAAATAAGGGTTATTTATATCCAGGAGATCAAAGATGAAGTTTTGTATGGAATTTGGCGATACGAATTTTATTGGGGTTGTAAATGCGGAGCAATACAAGTCATTTGTAGATGAGGATTGGGAATTAGAAATGTTGCTACAGCATTTTGCTGATGAAATGAAAAACGGTAATGTTTTAGTATTCCAGATGACTGAAGAAGGTATTGAGCATTCGTGGAGTGTAGAAGTGAAAGTTGGAGAAGAATCATTAAAGCAAGAATGCTTTAGAAAAGCAGAGGGTTATATAAGAGTAACTGAGAACCAATTATATCTAATTGATTATGACTGCCTTACAATGGCCGCACAATTTGAAGATGAGAAAGTACCTGATAAAAATTGCTCCAAGTATAAAATTGACATTGAAAATGGATTATATAAAGTGGAAGTTCTTCAATTTTACAATGTGGATAACGATGGATATGTTGGGAGAAATGAGAAAGATATACAATTAAACTTTATGAAAGCATCTGTTTTCCAACAAACAGTAGATCGTGTCTTTTGGTGTAGTTTTTAAAGAATTGTTGAAGCTGGTTATCAAGATATTGTCATTTAAAATGCAGCATGAGCGAACCTAAATATGAATAAAGTTTTGCAAGAAAAAGGGTATTCACTGCGAGAAAATAGGTTTCTATACGATGGAGAGTAAATAAGGAGAGACAATATGGAATATAAAGGAATGGCTTCGTTGTGGCTTGGAACGAGTCAATCACTTAATCAGCTTCAAAAATATGTGGATATGGAATATACAGAAGATGGAGATAGTATAGATTCAAAATTTGGAATGAATTTCGGTTTTGGTTATTATGATGAAGATCAAATCGAAATTATGTTTTATGAGGAAGCTAAAATACATATAGAAGAGGTTTTGCAGGATTTCTCTTATAGTGAGATTATCATTCCGAGATTTAAAGATTTAATGAAAAGAGTAGATGTAGAGGACAATATAAATTCTGTTATCGTACTTTATGATTTTCAATACGATGCAGAAAAAGCGAAAGATACATATGAGGGGTTAGAATTTATATTTGTTGGTGCTGTATCTTATCATTAATAGTTTTTTAGATGTTTAATGATATATCAAAAAATTAAGGAGAAAAAGATGGAAATACAAACGGAAAGTATCATTTATCCTCTCCCAGATGATACGTTGTTAGAAAGGGTAGAGGGGAATCTGGAGGTCAAATTCCCCTCAGAATTTTGTATGTTTATTAAGAAGAATAGTGGGGCTATTCCAATCACAAAGTATTTTACACATAAAAACAATCGGTATGTAGTAGAACGTTTTCTATGTTTATTGAATAATCCAAGTAAAAATCCAAAGGGTATGTATGACATGAAAGTAGTGTTTAGTCAATTGGATGAACGAATTATTTCGGATGAAGACTTAACTTGTGTGGAGATAGTTCCTTTTGCGGCTCTATATGCGGGAGATTTTGTTTGTATAGATTATCGAGAAAATCAAATGAGTCCAGAAATTTGCATTTGGTATCATGAGGATTCAGATGAATTTGAACCAGCTACTGAAAAAATAGCGAATAATATGAATGAATTTTTTGAAATGTTATCAAAATAAGTCAAAAAAGCTACAAGATAAAACGTATTTTAGATAAGAGGCTCGTATATATACTTTCTTGATAAAATTATATGATGAATTGAAATCCCTAGTGAACGAAATGTACTTAGGGATTTCGTATTTTTTAATAAGAATATAACTATTAAGCGTAAAAATATAAAATGGAAATATAGTACAATAAATGTAAAGTTTAACCGAAATAGAAAGAGCAGTGGAGCGATTTATGCAATTTGAAAGGTTGAATGATGTGAAAATCCAAATGAGCAGAGAGGAACTTATTGAACTTGTAAAAAAGATCTATAATCTGGATTTACCAGAAGCAGAGCATAGCGAATATGTGAATCAATTTAATAATAGTGGTATTCCACATCCGGCACCTAGTGATTTAATATTTTGGAATGATGTAGAATTAACACCCGAGGAAGTAGTTGAGATTGCATTAAGCTATACGAAAGAGAAGGAATAACTTAAATAAGTAGAAGAGAGAGTTTAGAAGGAGATTGAATTTGTATTTACAAAGAGAAATGTTGTAGTGAAACTATTAAGTGAAGTAAAGGGGAATGTGCGTGTCTATTAAGAATGCAATGCAACAATACTTTAAGTTAAGAATAAAATTAGCGCACGAAGGTTTAGATTTTCTATTAAAAACACCAGTTCTTGAAGAAGTGAATCCTATTCTTTATGATGGGGAAACAGATGAGGAAGGTTATATTCTATGGAAACCAGTAGAAAAAAATATCGTACACGACTTTATTCATTTAGAACAAGAAATGGATGTCCAGTTTCATCAAACAGTTATTATGTATATTAATTCCTATTGGTTTGCTGAATTAAATGGTTTTTATAGAAATTATTATATTGAATTAGAAGTGGTATTGCCGAATATTGAATTGAATTCATTCACAGAACGGCTAAAGGGCTATAAGGCTAACCATCAGGATAGATTAAATCATATCCCAATAGGTATTGAAGGTAACGGAATGTTAGTTGTGATTGATAATGAAAATGGGAAAGTTAAATTAGAAGATTTTGAGAGAGGTTCATTTGAAACGATTTCAGAAAATATACAAGAGTTGATTTCTAATTTACGTTTGAAGAGGTGATCAGCGTTGAAAGCGAGCATGCAGCGTTATTTTGAAAGTTTCTTATTGAAATGGAGTGATTGGAACGGAACACACCCGCAGATTCCATTTGATGCAGAGATTGATCAGCGCCTATATATTGGTGAAAAGGATGAGGATGGCTATATATTTTGGAAGCCAAGGGAGAAGGATGAATATGATGATTTTCAAGAATTTGAAAAAGAACTAAATGCTACTCTTCATTCTGATATAAAAGAATATTATAATTCCTATTGGTTTCTCGAGATGATTGGTTGGATTGATAATTACAATATTAGTTTATCCCCTGCAACACCAGGTGTTGAACCATTTTTATTTATAGAGCGTGTTCAAGATTATTTATTCCTTAGACAGGGAGATGAAATATATATTCCTATAGGATTTGAAAGTAGAGGGATGTTAATTCTTATGAACAATCGTACTGGAGAAATTGTTATAGAAGATTTTGAAACGGAAGAGTATCGGCATCTGAGTGTAAGTTTAAAGGAACTCATTTCTCGATTAAGTTTCCGGTGAATTTGGTAGTGCTTTGCTGGCTTTATACCTGTTAATTGGTGTGTATTGTTATAGCAAGTAAAGGGGCGTATTTATATGACAATCCGGTTTTGTAAGGAAGCAGTTGCATACTTAAAACCAGTAGTAAAAGAGGATCTTGATGAGGAGTGTTTTACCCTATCCGAAGAAAATAGTTTTGTCCATACATTTTTTAATAAAGATTTAATAATTACCTTTTTAGTTGAGGATGATCAAAATGATTATTTTCAATATGTTCAAAATAGGCATATATCAGAAGAAGGATTGGATGAGGAGCAGTTATTAGAGATTGGGATAGATAATCTTTATAAATTAGCAGATGAAAAAGAACTTCGGGTTCACACACTATCGGAAGGGTGTTTTGCTTTAATTCTTGACGGAAGTTTTGAAGCTAGCTTAATTGTTTTAGATGATTTATGGGATTACTCACTAAAAAAATTCGTATCAAATGGATATGCGGTTGCGGTACCAGCGAGAGATATTCTTGTTTTTTGTGATTGTAATGCTAGTAACGGAATTGAAAAAATGAAAGGTATAATAGAAAAAGTTTGGGAAGATGGAGATCATTTGCTTATTGATAAAATTTTGGTGAGAAGTGAGGGGAAATGGAGTTATTTAGGGTGAAAATGAAGCACTTAGGAAAAGTGGAGGGAAATTAGTGGAAAAGTTTATGAAGAAGATAGGGGATAAGACTTTCATTGCTCAGGCAGAAAAAATCTTTGCGATGCAGGTAGAAGGGTTATTTCATTTTTTAACTGAAGTAGAAAATGATCGATTAATAGATGGTTTTTCTATACAAGTAGGGTGGTCGATCTACTTTCTTGATGAAAAGGAAGAGGGCTATCATATTATCGTACATGACTATACGAAGAATCCATTTCAAGATATGACAGATGATTTGACGATTTCTTTATGGATATTATTAAATCAAGTGAGTTTTGTAAAGGCATTAACAATTAAAGGAGAGTTGCTGCGCTTTTGTGATAAAATTGTCGTTGCTAAAAATGTATTAGAGTTAGATCATATTTACTTAGAAAGAAAAAAGGATTGTGAAGATGGTGACTCTGGTTGGTATATAGGCCCTGTTCATGATGAGCATGACACAGAAGAGTATGAAGCGTTTTATGCATATGAATTCCTAAAATTAAGACCTTCTCTTCTTCAAGTGTTAACATTGCCTTCTGGATATCTTGTAATCTTTGAAAAAGATGTAGTGCAAGCAGTGGTAGATGAAAATAATGTGAACATTTTGGATAGGGTCAACGATAGATAATCTAGTATAGAAAGAAGAGCTTGTCATTTGTTGATGTCAGTACCACAGTAATATTGTAGAATCGAATTGAGGTAGGATAAGCCGAATTGCATAATGAAGCAATTACTCAGGGAGGAACATTCTTGGCTTATACAGATAGTTTATTTCATGTGGTTAAGGATAAAGTTATATTAATAATACTTATTTTAATTTCCGCTTTCCATATGTTAAATTTCGCATTTTTCTTCTTTTTTGTCGTTACGGTAGCTTTGTTTTTGGACGATCCGAATGCTGATATGAGTACGGAATATGCTCCACTAGTTATGCCGTATTTATATCCAGTTCTCATCGGGGTGGGATTCATATTTCTGGCTTTTCTCGGCTGTTATTTCTATCAGAAGTACGTACCGAATTCTAAATGGAAAAAGATAGCTGTAGAAGTGCTTTTTCTTATTATCGCATTTGTCATTCCGACATTTTTATGTGCGTTTAAAATTCCTTTGTTGGACATGCTTTTAAGATAAAAATATAAAAAAGAGTCTCAGTAAATCGAACGTTACTGGGGCTTTTTTGTGTATGACAGCTCAAGATAAGGATGTGAAAAAGTAAAAAATGCGCTACATATGAAAGATGAGAGGTTCTCTACAATCTGAAAGGGTTCTCTCCTAATATGAGCGAATACATTGAAAAAGGAGGGAAGCTTGTATGGAAGTGGTTGTGAAGCAGCGGAAGAAAAGAGGTAAGGGAAAAAGAATTGTCATTTGGTCTGGTAGTATCATTCTTTTTTTACTTGTTGCCGCGGCAGTTTTTGCAAATGCATTTGTGATGAAGTCAATGCCAAAGGTTGAAGGGGTGGTTCATGTCAGTGGATTGCAAAAATCGGTTCAAGTAACACGAGATGACAAAGGGGTACCTCATATTAAAGCTGAAAATGCGCATGATTTATATTTTTCACAAGGGTATGTTCAGGCGCAAGATCGGTTGCTTCAAATGGATTTAAGTAGAAGACAGGCATCTGGCACATTAAGCGAAGTAGTTGAAGAGGCAGCGTTAGACAAAGATAAATTGTTTCGAACTCTTGGGCTTAGACGAGCAGCGGAAGCATCTGTGAGTGAATATACTGGCGAAGCAAAAGAGGTGTTGCAGTTTTTTGCCGATGGAGTAAATGCATTTATAAAGGAAGCAAAAAAAGAAGGGAGATTGCCAGTAGAGTTTCATTTACTCGGATATGAACCTGCTGAATGGACTCCGGTTGATTCTTTAACGATTGGCAAGTATATGGCTTTTGATTTAGGTGGTCATTGGCATGGACAAGCATTTCGGTTTTGGGCACTTCAACATCTTTCAAAAGAGCAGGCATATGAGCTGTTTCCAAATTATCCAAAGGATACGCCTAGACTATTAGCGCAGTTACAAGATCTGAATGTGAATGTGGCCAGCAGCTTTGCGAAAGCGATTATTCCGCCAGAATCTAATGGGAGCAATAATTGGGTTGTAAGTGGAGAAAAAAGCGCATCTGGAATGCCTATACTTGCGGATGATCCTCATCTTTCTTTGGCGACGCCATCCATATGGTATCAAATGCATTTAGAGATGAAAGACATAAATGTGAGCGGCGTTATTTTTACGGGTGTTCCCGGTATTATGTTAGGGCACAATGAAAAAATTGCTTGGGGTGTTACGAATACAGGTCCGGATGTACAAGATTTATATATTGAAAAAAGAAACCCTGACAATCCAAATGAATTTTTGTATAACGAAAAATGGGAAAAAGCTACGATTGTGAAGGAACCGATAAAGGTGAAAGGTGGAAAAACAATTCCACACGAAGTAACGGTTACGAGACACGGTCCTGTTATTTCGGAATTTGCTTATAAAAATAAAGATGAGGCTGTTTTTGCTCTTAAATGGACGGCACTCGAACCTTCAGCGGAATTAAAGGCCGTACTCAATATGAACAAAGCAACAAATTGGACTGAATTCGAATCAGCGCTGGAAGATTTTCATACTCCTACTCAAAACTTTTTATTTGCATCCACAGATGGCACGATTGCTTATAAAGCCAATGGAAACATACCGATACGTAAAAAGGGAGATGGGATTTTACCCGTTCCTGGGTGGACAGATGAATATGAATATGAATGGGAAGGCTACATTCCATTTGATAAACTTCCAAAGGTGATAAATCCAAAGCAGGAATTTATTTCGACAGCCAATAATAAAATTATAAATGATGATTATCCATATCATATTAGTCATATTTGGGCGCAGCCGTATCGTCAAATGCGTATTCAAGAGTTTTTACAGGAAAAGGATAAATTGACTGTAGCGGATTTACAAACATTGCAAATGGATCAAAAGAACCTTCACGCAAGAGAGTTGGTTCCCGTGTTTTTAAAAGAATTGGATAAAGTAAACGTATCAGACGTGGAGAAACAGGGGATAAAAGAGTTAACAAATTGGGATTTTTACGATAGTAAAGATCAAGCGGCCCCGTTAATTTTTCATTTATGGATGAAGGAAATATCTAATACTCTATTTTCAAAAGAAATACCGAAGGATGTAATGGAATTGTTTGAAGGCAAGCAACAAGTGATTGATGAATTGATACGGAAACAAATGAATGGAAAAAATAGCGTATGGTTTTCTAAACATGGAGGCTTCGCAGAAGTTTTACATACGTCGTATGCAAAGGTAATGAAAAAGCTTGAAAAACAATATGGACGAGACGTAACGAAATGGAAGTGGGGAGCATATCATCAACTTTCGTTTATACACCCTGTTTCAAAATCATCTGATGTACTCGCGTTCTTTTTCAATCGTGAAAAACCTGTACCAATTGGAGGAAGTAATATTACAGTTCAAGCAGCAAGTTATGGAGATGATGGTATTGTAAATCATGGAGCATCTTGGCGATTTGTAATAGATACAAAGGATATGTCTAATGGGTATCATATTGTAGGTTCAGGACAATCAGGACATTTTAAAAGTGACTGGTATCATGATCAAATAGAAGATTGGGTAAATGGAAACTATCATGTGACTACACTTCGTACAGATCGCATAGATGGTAAAACATTAACCTTAAAACCAAAATAGAAGCTATAAGACTCTTACACATGTAAGAGTCTTATAACTATACCATAAGCAAATTAGAGAATGCTATAATTTAGAGAAGTAGAATTTCATAATTTTACACATATAGGGGGTGAATACATGACGAATTGTTATTTTTAGTTTGTAATACATAAAGAGGCTCGTTTTCGTAGACTAAGAGAATTTTTTTATAAGCTTAAGGAAGAGAAAGAAAAAGAGATGATAGATTGTAATGATTCTATGTGGTTAGCGTATTTTGAGGAAGAGGTGTTAAAACAGTTTTGGTGGCCGACGGAAGAAGAGTTACAAAATTACCAGGTTTTATGGGAACAAACTCCTGTAGAAAAACGTTTAACAGACCCTAAACTAAGAACTCCATGGGATTTTGAATCTATGATTGATACGTTTGCCTCTGGGGAATATGAACTAGTCTCTTGTGAAAAGGCAACAAACAATATTGGAAGAATTGAATTTTATCCTTATGCTTGGCCATGCGGAGGGAGCGATGTGTTTAGAGCTTTAATTGCGTATAGTGGGTTCAAAATTATTGGTGAGAGTGTATAAGATATACAATCATAAAAAGAAATAATGGAAAGGGTGAGAGAATATGTCCATTTACATAAAGTCAGAGTTTATTAAAAATGCAGGCGGCTGTATCGTATCAAAAAACATTTTGGAGGAGAATGGAAGGTTAAAATGGTTGGTTAGAGATGAATCTATAACGAGTGTTGATAATGGCTGGAGATTTTTTTCGGATATTGATGATGATGATTACGTAAATGATCCAGATAACTTGGTTGTATGTGATTTTAATACAGTAGCCCAAATTGAACCTGCTATTCTAGTGGTGTATTCCTTTCCAGTTGGCAGTGACCTACAACTAGTGGTAGAGAAGGGAAGGTGTTATTTCATTGATAATATAACAGAAGAAGTTATCGAGTTGTTGTACCATTAAAATAACATAGCAGTATGGATTTTAATTTGTTTGGATTATAAAGGACATGCTGATAATCTAGTTGTAGTTTTTGTGCAATTCTAAATAATAGTTTAGGAGTAATAAAAATGAAAGAAGAGATGAAACAGTATTTTCATACATTACTTAAGGAATGGAAACACTATAATCATTCATTACCAAAATCTGTGTGGAGAGAAGAAGCAGATTCTTTTATATATGAAGGAGAACCAGATACAGAGGGATATATATTTTGGAAGCCTACCGAAAAAGATATATTTCATGATTTTTCTAATATAGAAAGGGAATTAGCCATACAATTCCATCATTCTATTAAAGAATACTATAATTCCTACTGGTTTTTAGATCTAGCTGGCAATTATTTAGAGCATAACCTAGAGTTAAATTCTGTTATACCAGGAATTGAACTTCGAGATTTTTATACTTCTTTACAAGGCTACAAAAAAGCGCACCATAATGAGTTAAAGAATATTCCTATAGGTATAGAGTGTAATGGACTTTTAATTGTTGTAGATAATGAAAATGGACAGGTGAATATAGAAGACTATGAAAGAGGAAGTTTTGAAGTAATTAGTAATAGTTTAGCTGAACTTATTTCCATGCTTTAGCGAAAATATATAGTGGAGCGTTCCATGTAAGATATAAGTTAAGAGGTAATGAAAATGAGTAA
This sequence comes from Bacillus sp. Xin1, assembly GCF_013314535.1. Taxonomy (GTDB): domain Bacteria; phylum Bacillota; class Bacilli; order Bacillales; family Bacillaceae_G; genus Bacillus_A. The sequence goes on from NZ_JABUAE010000011.1 coordinate 49,926, forward strand.
ATTAATACTAGAAAAAATTGATGTAATGAAAAATGTTTTAGGGAAAGATCCATTTAGTTTGGTTATTGGTGAAATTGTAGAAGAAGAAAACCAAATAGCTGAAAAATTAGTAGATAATATTTTAAAAGATTATTATTTTATTACAAGAAAATACAAAATATTGAATGGTGGAGTAATTACTATATACGGCCATCAAAAACTTGAAAGTATTCAGTTTTATGTGGAAGAGATGCCAGTTAGAGATGATAAATGGATTTGTATAGGGACAGTAGAAAATTATCCGTTATTTATTAATAAAGTGGATGGAGAAGTCTCTTGTTTGTTTGGAGATTTAATTGATCAAAATTTTGTTATTGAATCATACGGTAATTTTAACAGTTTTTTAGGAAGTAAATACATTGATATCGAGCTGTCTTTTATGGAATCGGGTGAAATAACGAATCCTATTGGAAGTGAAGAGGACGAGTGGTATAAACTGTTAGAATTAAATGGATTCGTTTAAAGCTAGTGCTTTACATGTAGTATCGTAATTAGTATTGAAGTGTAGTAAGTAGAGGATTTGGGAATTACTTTTGTGTACTGAAAAAACGATATATGAATGGAGATTGTATGCATGGAAAAAGAAGGCATGGCCTCATTATGGCTAGGAAATATGGAATCTGAAGATCTTTTAGAAGATTATTTCCGTATAAAATATACAGATGATGGTGATTCCATACCATCATCATTTATAAAAGATTTTCATATTTGTATGTATGATATTGATGAAGACTTTATCGAAAAAGAATTTTATTTCAAACGAAGTAATTATCTAGAAACTTTACTAGCAGGGTGTTCTTATGAAGAAGTTGTGATACCACAGATGAAAAGACTTACTTCAAATATACTAGAGATGAAGTATAACACGATTATTATGATATATAACTATGAATACAGTGGTGAAATAATAAATAAAAATGAAAATCGTTATGAAATGAAATACATAGGAGCCGTTTCGTATAAATAATAATAAAAAGAGGATGAGAACATGGAAGTTAGAGAAATACATTCATTTCATCTACATTCAGAAGAAGAATTTTCTGAAATTCAAGATAAACTCATACATAGCATTGAATTGAAAAATAACTTTTATCTAGAAGATGTCAGTTTAATTGCTGGAGTAGATCTAGCATATTGGGAAAAAGATGATAAGCACTACGGAACGTGTTGTATCGTTGTAATTGATTATCATACGAAGGAGGAAGTGGAGAAGGTTTATAGCTATGGGGAAATAGCAGTGCCGTATATACCAGGTTTTTTAGCGTTTCGTGAGTTGCCTTTAGTAATAGAAGCAGCCAAAAAGCTTACTTCTAATCCAGATCTATTTATGTTTGATGGAAATGGCTATTTACACTATAAACATATGGGGATTGCAACGCATGCCTCTTTTTTCTTACAAAAGCCTACAATCGGTGTAGCGAAAAGCTATCTTAAGATTAAAGATGTTGATTTTATCATGCCAGAGAATAAGGAGTTTGCTTTTAGTGATATTATGATTGATGACGAGGTATATGGAAGAGCTGTAAGAACGAAAGAGAATGTAAAGCCTATTTTTGTATCTTGCGGAAATAATATCGATTTAGATACGAGTGTTCAAATTGTGTTGGATTTAATAGGGAAAGAAAGTAGATTGCCAATTCCAGTTAGATTGGCAGATTTAGAAACGCATAAGGTAAGAAGAGAAAAGAGTAAAAATGAAATAGTATAGCCATTTATGTAATGTGAAAAGGGATAGGGAAAATAAGGTTTATGAGACTTATTGTAGGTTTAAAGACAAAGGACTCATACTTAGCACATAACGAAATTAAATAAGTTATATTCTGTTTTAAAGAGGCAGTTACATGCAAACAATTGGTATAATTATTATATATTTGAATCAATTTCATAGAGGAATAGGTGCATGATGAAAACGAATAATGATTCGATTTTTTATTACATCTAAAACTATTTCGGGAATTAACTTAATTTTATGAAATTTTTAATAGAGGATAACATAGAAGGAGAAATTTAAGGTAGTATAAAAAAAGAAAAACTTTAAAAGGGGATAGAAAATATAATGATGGATGAACAAGAATTGAAACAAGAACTGCAACAAATCAAAAATAACAATTATGCTGTACCAGAAGATGTGGACGCATATCCATATGCACAATGGATGCTAGATAATATCGGGTCACCTGATGCTGATTTGCGTGATGACTTGATTTACAGTACGATCCAACGATGGATTACAGGTGAAGTATTTAGACAAAAAGAGTTACGAGGACTATTACTGCAGGCGCTTAGTCCTGATTATTTGTTTTATAAAATCGGTGAAAAGGGAACAGACTCTGTTTTTAAGCGTGCTTTCTCGATTCTAATCCCACCGCTTATTTTATCCGTTCATGAAAAAGAACCGTTTTTATCTGAAGAACAACTTTACAGCGTGGCAGAACAAGTTCTTGAATATGTATATCTAGAGCAAGATGTAAGAGGCTATGTAGAGGGAAAAGGCTGGGCTCATTCTACTGCACATGCTGCAGATGCACTAAATGCTTTAGCACGTACGATACGAAATCGCGAATTTTCACATGCAATCCTTACTGTTATTCGTCATAAGGTTCGTCTGCACGATTACGTATACATAAACTTTGAGGATGAGAGATTGGTGACGGCAGTAATGTCATTATGGAACCAAAATCTCTTAACCCAAGAAGAATGGAACAATTGGCTTCATAGCTTTACAATCATTGAAGAAGCTCCAGCTTCTCAAAATGATATGTTGGTACAAAACATTAGATGCTTCTTAAGAAGTTTGTATTTTCAAGCGTTAGAACAAGAGGGAAACTCTTGGTTTACGATTGCTATACTGGAGACTTTAAAAAAACGGCATAGATTTTAAAGGTTTTTCCATATGGTTTATTGGTTTTAATGATCAAACCCACGCATATCAGATTCATAGCAAGGAAGCTGAAACGGTTATAAAGGACTGGTACAAAAAAATAAATTAATGAGAAATGCGCAAGTTTTGAAATTTGTTACATATATTTTAGTGAAAGGCCTTTCACCATTTTATCACCTAGGGGGCAATCATAATGAAATTTTTGTCTTACCTTACAGCAATTCTGGTGATTCTTGGCGGTTTGAATTGGTTGTTTGTGGCGCTGGATTATAATGTAGTTGAGAAATGGTTCGGTTCTACACCAGCTCTTGTGGATACCATTTATTGGCTTTTTGGTCTATCTGCTATTTATCAAATTTATGATCGGTTCTTTACGGACAATTAGCTCTTATAAATTTATGAATGGGGTGTTAGGCATGATAGAATGCTTAACACTTTTTTATATGTTTATGAATACAAATGCATCTGCAAACGGTTCCAATGCGTCTTACACCTCAATAAAGCAAAACAAATTGACCGTATATTTTATATGGGTTATAATTCAGAAAGTTTAAAAATTAGTCAATATAGAAATAGGGAGGTCGTAAGAGTGATGGAGAGGATTTACAATTTTTCAGCAGGACCATCTATATTCCCTTTGCCGGTTTTAGAAAAAGTGCAAAAGGAGCTTTTAAATTATAACGGGACAGGCATGTCTGTTATGGAAATGAGTCACCGATCTTCGCAGTTTCAAAATATTATAGATGAAGCAAGTAGCTTGCTTCGTGAATTGATGCACATTCCTGAGAATTATGATGTTTTATTTTTACAAGGAGGGGCATCCCTGCAGTTTTCAATGGTTCCATTAAATGTAATGACTGAACATAAAAGAGCTGGATACATAATTACAGGCTCCTGGTCTAAAAAAGCCTTACAGGAGGCACAAAAAATTGGGGAAGCAGAAGTTATTGCTTCATCGAAAGAAGAGCATTTTTCAACGATTCCACATGTAGATAGTTCAATGGTTTCAAAAGAACTAGATTATGTACATATAACAACTAATAACACAATTGAAGGAACGAAATATGTTGAACTGCCAAAGTTAGAGAATATTCCACTTATTGCTGATATGTCTTCAAATATTTTATCAGAAGAATACGATGTAGAGAAATTTGCTTTGATTTATGCGGGAGCGCAAAAAAATTTAGGGCCTGCAGGATTAACGATTGCGATTATTAGAAAAGACTTAATTGGTAAAGCGAATACTTCTTGTCCTACAATGTTAAACTATGAAACTTACAGTAAAAATAATTCCTTATATAATACACCACCATCCTTTAGTATTTATGTGACGAAGCTAGTACTGGAATGGCTAAAGGAGCAGGGCGGCATACCTGCGATTGAAGAACAAAATAGGAAAAAAGCAGCGATTCTATACAATTTTTTAGATGAATCAAAATTATTTACTTCACCGGTCGATCCTGCGTATCGTTCGCTTATGAATATTCCATTTACAACACCATCCAATGATTTAAATGAGCAATTTTTACAAAAGGCGAAAACGTTAGGTCTTGTTACGTTAAAAGGGCATCGTTCTGTAGGGGGAATGAGAGCGAGTATTTATAATGCAATGCCAGTTGAAGGTGTTCAAAAATTAGTAGACTGCATGAAGGATTTTGAGCTAGAGAATAGATAGGGAGATGGGGAAATGTTGCGCATTCAAACGTTAAATCAAATTGCTGAAAAAGGCTTGCAAATTTTTGAAGAAGGACGCTATCAAGTTGCAGAAGGCTTAGAACATCCAGACGGTATATTACTCCGAAGTTTTTCCTTACATCAAGAAGAGTTTTCAAAAGATGTAAAGGCAATCGCTAGAGCGGGAGCTGGTGTAAATAATATTCCTGTAGAACGTTGTACAGAAAGAGGTATCGTTGTTTTTAATACGCCAGGAGCAAATGCGAATGCAGTGAAAGAACTAATTCTAGCGAGCCTTATTATGTCATCACGTAATATAATAAATGGGGTTGGCTGGACAAAAGCATTAGAAGGTGAAGAAGTTCCACAGCTTGTAGAAGCAGGAAAAAAACAATTCGTTGGCTCAGAAATAGCAGGAAAACGACTTGGTGTGATTGGACTTGGTGCAATTGGCGCTCTTGTCGCAAATGATGCATTATCCCTTGGTATGGATGTTGTTGGATATGATCCATATATATCTGTTGAAATAGCATGGCGATTATCAACACATGTACAACGTGCATTTAGCTTGGATGAAATCTTCTCAACATGTGACTATATTACATTGCATATTCCACTGACAGATCAAACGAGAGGTATTATTGGAGAACACGCAGTGCAAACGATGAAAAAAGGTGTTCGCCTCTTTAACTTCTCAAGAGGAGAACTTGTGGATGAAATTGCATTAGCGAAAGCTTTAGAAGAAGGAATTATGAATCATTACGTAACTGACTTTCCAAATGAGAATGTCATAAAAATGAAAAATGTAACGGCAACACCTCACCTTGGCGCTTCCACATATGAATCTGAAGAGAATTGTGCAATTATGGCTGCCCGCCAGTTACGTGACTATTTGGAGACAGGAAATATTCGTAATTCAGTAAACTATCCCAATGTAGAACTTCCTTATGTCGGAAAGAAACGAATTACAATTATGCATCAAAACGTTCCGAACATGGTGGGGCAAATTACAGGGTGTTTAGCGGAACATCATATTAATATTGCGGATATGATAAACCGTAGTAAAGGCTCTTTTGCATATACAATGATTGATATCGATAATGGAATTGATGATATAATTAAAGAAAATGTAGTTGAAAACATAAAGAAAATTACAGGTGTAGTAGCTGTTCGAATGATTGTATAAAGGAGAGAGAAATTTGGCGACAATTCGACCATTTAGAGCAATTCGTCCAGTATCTGATAAAGCTGCACAAGTTGCAGCACTGCCGTACGATGTGTTAAATAGTGAAGAAGCAAGAGAAGTTGTAAAAGGGAACCCATATTCGTTTTTACATATTGATAAAGCTGAAATAGACTTAGATCCATCTGTTTCACCATATGATAATAGCGTATATGAAAAGGCAAGTGAAAATTTACAACGTTTCATACAAGAGGAAGTATTCATACAAGAGGAAGAACCATGTCTTTATATTTATCAATTAACGATGCAAGGAAGAACGCAGTCTGGACTTGTTGTTTGTACATCAATTGATGAGTATACGGATAATACAATTAAAAAGCATGAGCGGACCCGTCATGAAAAAGAACAAGATCGCATTCGTCATGTAGATGTATGTAATGCGAATACAGGACCTATTTTTTTAACATATCGCACAAAAGAAGAAATAACAAAATTCATTGTAACTTGGCAAGAAAATCACACACCAATTTATCAATTCACAGCGGATGACGGTGTAGAGCATGTCATATGGAAAATTGCAGAAACGAATGCGATTTCAGCATTAGTAGAATCATTTGAAGAGATTCCATCTTTATACATTGCGGACGGACATCATCGTTCAGCATCCGCGGCGAAAGTTGGATTAATGCGTAGAGAGCAGCATCCAAATTATACAGGAGAAGAAGAATTTAACTTCTTTTTATCTGTTTTATTTCCTCATGGTGAACTATCGATTTGGGACTACAATCGCGTTGTGAAAGATTTAAATGGTTTATCAGAAGAACAATTCTTACAGCAAATTTCGCAATACTTTTATGTGGAAGAAGTAGGTGTTTCTCCTTATAAACCAACTGAACCAAAATCATTTGGTATGTATTTGGATCAGAGATGGTATAAATTAATCGTAAAAGAAGAAACGTTTGATGCACATGATGTTGTAAAAGGTTTAGATGTTTCTATTTTACAAGACCATTTACTCAGTCAAGTGTTACAAATTCATGATCCGCGTGCAGATAGTCGCATTGATTTTGTTGGTGGTATTCGCGGTTTAGAAGAGTTAGAGCGTCTTGTAAACCGTGGCGATTATAAAGTAGCGTTTGCTTTATACCCGACATCAATGGAAGATTTATTAGCAATTGCCGATGCGGGAGAAGTGATGCCACCAAAGTCAACATGGTTTGAACCGAAGCTTCGTAGTGGACTTTTTATACATTCTTTAGAATAGAGAGAAAGACAGCATATTATGTGCTGTCTTTTTTCTTTTGACCAATGCTCTTTCAATTCCTTGTCCTGTAAGGATTCGATACATCTTCATATATGGCCAAAATAGTTTTCTATACAAGTTCAGAAGAATAAGAGAAAGAGGAGATGGGCCTGATTTGGGGAGGGAATGACAAAATAACAGGGGGATACATGAATAGAATTAAAAGGAGATAAACCTACTAAAAATGATAGATGTAAATATTTAAAATATATGTAAAAAAATTTAAAAAACGCTGTGCATTTTATTTTAAATCGTATTAATCTTGTAATGAACAAGTTATATATTCTTTAAAGGGGGAAAAATCATGGACATTATGATTGAAAAAATTCCGGCATATCGAATTGCTTACATAAGGCAGACGGGACCTTATGGAATTAACAATATGCGAACAATGGAAAAAATAAAAGAATGGGCAAAATCTAACCAATTATTTAATGAAGAATCGATAATTCTTGGAATTGCTCATGATAATCCGGAAACTACTAAACCTGAAAACTGTCGTTATGATACTTGCATAGTGGTTTCAAACGACTATTCAGTAACGAATGAATATGTAAGACAAGGTGATATTGTTGGAGGAAAATATGCTGTTTTTAAAATTAATCATACAGCAGAAGCAGTTCAGAAAGCGTGGGTTGATATTTTTTCAGAATTATCAAGACAAAGATATCAATTTGATGGAACAAGACCAATCATCGAAAGGTATGTAGTCAAAATGGTTAATAATCATCATTGTGAAATTTGTGTGCCTGTATTTTAAAGTAGTAATGTTCTTTTCCTTGCAAAAAACACAATAGTTTCTTAATGTTATGGTGTAGAAGGATAAACAAGGAAGGACTTAATGAGTATGATACATATTTTATTAGCTGATGATGATAAGCACATTAGAGAATTATTACATTATCACTTACAAAAGGAAGGGTATAAAGTTTTTGAGGCTGAGGATGGAAAAGTGGCGCAGTCTATAGTAGAAAGGGAAAATATTCACCTTGCCCTTGTCGACATCATGATGCCGTTTGTTGACGGGTATACACTATGCGAAGAAATTAGAAAATATCATGATATACCTGTTATATTATTGACTGCTAAAGATCAATTAGTGGATAAGGAAAGAGGATTTATTTCAGGCACAGATGATTATATTGTAAAACCATTTGAACCAGCGGAAGTGATTTTTCGTATGAAAGCTTTACTTCGCCGGTATCAAATGCTGAGTGCGGACGTAATTACACTGCACGGAACAACGATTGATCGAAAAAGCTTTGAGGTGAAATGTAACGATCAAACGATTTTACTACCATTAAAGGAATTTGAATTACTGTCACAACTGGCAGGTTATCCTGGTAGAACATTTTCAAGAGAAGAGTTAATTGAACTTGTTTGGGGGATGGATTTTGAAGGGGATGAGCGTACGGTTGATGTTCACATTAAACGTCTTCGCGATCGCTTTTCAAAAAGAACAGATGATTTTCAAATTAAAACGGTACGCGGACTTGGCTATAAGTTGGAGCTGAAATAAGATGAAATCACTTTATTCTAGATTTGTATTAATTACCGTTGGGATTATGCTTCTTAGTAGTATCATTGGTTTTTTATTAACGAATGTGTATTATCAAGTGAAATTAAAACCGTATAATAGTGAAAAGATTTTACGTTATACAGAGGAAATAAAGGATTTGTATGAAAAACAAAGTGAAGAAACTAAGGTTGAGTATTTACACTCCATCGCAAAATTAGGGTATGAGATTTATGTAGTGGATGATCAAAAACAAGGGAAACGGATTGGAAATGCGTTTCGGACGATAAAGATTAGTGACGCTACCATTGATGAAGTATTAGAAGGAAACACATATAATGGTGTTTCTACTTATCCAACCCGTCTATTTATAACAGGCTTTTTTGATAATGAATTAATTAATAGCGTCGGGGTTCCACTACAACATGGTGATAAGCAATATGCTTTATTTATTCGTCCTGATATTCAGCAGCAGTTTGGTGAAATGAGGATTTTCTTGGCGCTATTACTCGGGTTTATTGTTGTATTAAGTATCATTTTTATTGCGATGGCAGCGCGTTATATCGTTCGTCCAATTCAAACATTTACAAAAGCAACGCAGAAAATTGCGAGTGGTGAATATGATATTGAACTAGACGAAGGACGAAAAGATGAAATTGGGACATTATCTACAAGTTTTAAAAAGATGACAAAAAGTATAAAAGAGTTAGATCAAATGAGACAAGAGTTTGTTTCCAACGTATCTCACGAATTTCAATCTCCGTTATCTTCTATTCAAGGTTTTTCAAAGACATTACAGTCAGAAAAGATGACAGAAACGGAACGGAAACATTATTTGCAAATTATTGAAGCTGAAAGTAAACGAATGTCTAGTTTATGTAAACAGTTGCTCACGCTGGCTTCATTAGATAAAGAGGAAAAGGTTCTGCAAATTAAAGAGTTTGCTTTGCACAAGCAAATGAAAGATGTCATTTTTATGCTCGAATGGAAATGGCGTGAAAAAGATATAGCGGTTGAATTTGATGTACCTAACATAAATATAAAGGGTGATGAGAATTTACTTCATCAAGTTTGGACAAATATATTTACAAATAGTATTAAGTTTACAGACCAAGGCGGAACGATAGATTTTGCTGCTAAAGAGCTAGAAAATAGCGTGGAAATCTCTGTTTCAGATAGCGGGATTGGTATGGAGCAAGAAGAGATAAATCGCATTTTTGATCGGTTTTATAAAGTGGATACAGCAAGAACTCGTAATGTAGAAGGAAGTGGCTTAGGTTTATCTATTGTGGATAAAATTGTTGAACTGCATCAAGGGACAATTTCAGTGGAGAGTGTAAAAGGAGAAGGTACGACGTTTCGAATTGCAATTCCTAAATGATGAGAAGCGTTATTTGATATAAGTAGTTCCGTTTTCGGGAAGAAACATTCTAGATAATAAAAAAGCATATCCATTCATATATGAATGGATATGCTTTTTTTTGATGTAACAATATTTCCGGAGTATTTTAAAAAGAGAGAAAAATTCTGTGATTTTATGTTAAAATTTAGAAGTTATTTAGCAATGACAAAAAGGGGAGAAAAAAATGTTACAAGCACTGATTTTTGATATGGATGGAACTTTATTTCAAACAGAAAAAATTTTAGAATTATCACTTGATGATACGTATAACCATTTGCGATCACTCAATTTATGGGATGCAGCAACCCCAATTGATAAATACCGTGAAATAATGGGTGCACCTTTGCCAAAAGTTTGGGAAGCTTTGTTACCTCATCATTCCAATGAAATAAGGGAACAAACGGATGCTTATTTTCTGGAAAGATTAGTTGAAAACATAAGAAGTGGGAAAGGGGATTTATACCCTCATGTAAAAGAAGTTTTCAGTTATCTAAAAGAGAATCATTGTGCCATTTACATAGCGAGTAACGGTTTAACGGAGTATTTGCAAGCAATTGTGAGTTACTATAAATTAGATCATTGGGTTACTGAAACATGTAGTATTCAGCAAATCAAAACGCTTAATAAAGGTGATTTAGTTAAAACAATTATACAAAAATATGATATAAAAAAGGCAGCAGTAGTTGGAGATCGCCTATCCGATATAAATGCAGCTAAAGATAATGGTTTAATTGCAATTGGCTGTAATTTTGATTTTGCACAAGAAGATGAACTCGCTCAGGCTGATTTGGTAATAAATGATTTAATGGAGCTAAAAACGATATTTCCTAAATTTACGGAACAAAAGGGAGCTTTAACTGAATAAAAATCATAAACCAACCTCAGGCTGATATTCTCTGAGCGTTTTTGTTTGTAACCTTCTGTTCATATTCCGTTCATATTTCTTTTTTAAGATGAGTACATAGAAAGAGATAGGAAGGAGAGAGCAAAATGTTTTTAGCTCTGCGTGAATTGAAACAATCAAAATTAAGATATGGATTAATCGGGCTCATCATGGTTTTATTATCATTTTTAGTCCTTGTGATTTCTGGGTTAGCAAATGGTCTATCGTATGATAATGCATCATCGATTCAAAATATGGATGCAACAAAATTTGTATTAGCAGATGATGCGGAAAATAAATTACTCCGTTCACAAATTAAGCAAGAAGATGTGGACAGTGTAGTGGGGCAAGTGGATGCAAAAGATGCGGTACCATTTCGTGTGAAAGTGTCTACGTATGAGAAGAAGGATAGTTCAAAAAAAGTTGATATTGCAATTTTTGCAAGCGAGCGTGACACGTTCTTAGAACCAAAGATTGTGCAAGGAAATGCGTTAGGAACAGCGCAAGATGAAATGGTTGCTGACGAATCAATTAAAGAAAAAGGGATAGACATTGGAGATACAATTGTTGATCCCGTGTCTAAAAAAGAATTCAAAATCGTTGGTTTTACGAAAGATCAAATGTTTAGTCACACACCTGTTGTGTATGTGAATCAAGATGTATGGGGAGAAATCGCGCAGCCAAACCAAAAGGATTATAGCGCAATTGCACTTCGTACGGATAAGGAAGTAAAAAACGCACATGTAATTGAGAAAAAAGAAGTTCTTCAAAGCATTCCAGGTTTTAAAGAAGAACAAGGAACATTAACAATGATCATTGCATTCTTGCTTGTCATTGCTGCTTTATTAATCGGTGTATTCTTCTATGTCATTACACTACAAAAAACACAGCAATTAGGTGTATTAAAAGCAATTGGAACGAAAAATTCGTATTTAGCAAACAGTTTAGTTGTGCAAGCATTATTCTTATCTGTTGTCGCAATGGTAATAAGCATTGTGCTTGTAGAAGGACTGCAAAAGATTTTACCAGAAAGCATGCCGTTCTTATTAACGACAGCTATGATTGGTCAATATGCAGGAATCTTTATTGTCATTAGTATTCTTGGAACACTTATTTCTTTATATCAAGTATTAAAGGTTGATGCACTAGAAGCAATTGGAGGTGGCATGTAATGACTTCATTATTAAAATTAGAGGAAGTAAGTAAAGTATACGGTGAGGGAAATACAGAAGTAACAGCTCTTCATCCCATCTCACTTGATGTAAAAGCAGGAGAGTTCATCGGGATTGTAGGACCTTCTGGTTCAGGGAAAAGTACACTATTATCGATTGCGGGAGCATTATTATCACCGTCAAAAGGAAATATTTATATTCGTGAACAAAATATCACGCATTTATCAGAAAAAGAAATGACAGATATTCGTTTAAGAAAAATCGGGTTCATTTTTCAGTTTGCAAATTTAGTTCCCTATTTAAATGTGAAAGAACAACTACTTTACATTGCAAAGTTAAAGAAAGAAGACCGAAAAGAATCTGAAAAGCGTGCGGATCATTTACTAGCTGCATTTGGACTCTCACAGAGAAAAAATCATTACCCAAATCAATTATCTGGTGGAGAACGACAAAGGGTAGCGATTGCTCGTGCTTTCATGAATAATCCAGATTTAATCTTAGCAGATGAACCAACGGCCAGCCTTGATTCTAAGCGCGGACGCGAAGTAGTTGAAATGATGAAACGAGAAGTAAAAGAAAGCCAAAAAGCAGCGATTATGATTACGCATGATGAAAGAATGCTCGATGTATGTGACCGTATATTAACATTGCGTGATGGGAAATTAGTATAGAAATACGAAAAAAAGCACAGGAATTATTCTTGTGCTTTTTTTACATCCATCGTATGTTAAATGTTATAATAATTTTATTATTCTGTAATTCAGGTGAACGGAGGGGAAATATGGAAAAGAAAATCATACATCTTGAAGGGCTTATTATTTTAATAGCCACCATTTATGTATATGCATTATATGAGTTTAGTTGGTTGACTTTTTTCTTATTGCTTTTAGCACCAGACGTTTCTATGCTAGCATATCTTCTGAATGACCAGATTGGGGCACAGGTGTATAATTTGTTTCATACATACGTAGTGTCTATATTACTTATTTTAGTAGGTGTATTTCTTAAATTAGATGTTGTTTTTATGATTGGTTTAATTTGGACGGCTCATATTGGAATGGACCGTATGTTTGGATATGGGCTTAAATATAAAACAGGTTTCAAAGATACTCACATTCAAAAGTTATAAGATGAAGTTGATTCCACAATACCAAGCAGGTTATATGATTTTTGAACAAAAAGCACACAATCCCTCTTTACACTTTTTACAAAGAGTTCATATTCTTTACACTTAAATCAATAGCTCATTACTACTACCTCGTTTTGGGATTGAAATGAACAAACCTTTTCTTAAAGAATACTTAAAACTGAATTAAACTACTTTTTACAATCTCTCTTTATACTATAAGCGGGACAAGCACCTGAGAATAAAACAACACGTGTCGATTTAATCATGTTATTAGGGGGAGAACACGTGAAAAAGATAGTTTTATCATTGGCAGCTATCACAACACTATTGCCGGTTTTTTCAATGAATGTTGAAGCGAAAGAACAGGAGCGAGTAAGAAAGCCAGCAACTATGTTCAATGTAGTGAGTGATATTCAAGGGGACTTAGGGGATTTTGATCATGTATTAAAAGATATGAATAAGGTAACACCGCATTACCGTGCTTTAATTATGAATGGTGATATTACAGGGACAGGATTGCAGTATCAATATGATGATGTGAAACGTGTATTACATAAAAATAAACATCCAGAAAACGTTTGGTCTACAGTAGGAAATCATGAGTTTTATGCACCAAAATGGACATCTGATGGTAAACTTGCTCAAAACACATGGCTTAATGGTGTGTTGTTCTCCAGTGGATGTCAATGAGCACAAGAGCGGCCTTGTTCTTGTATTGATTAACATTGGCTGTAATGAATGCCTCGATTACTGTATAAGTGAGAAATCATATTTACGTGTAGAGATGTAATAAAGCTAGCATAGGGTAGGCTGTTGATCACCCTATTTTAGCTTGAAGACATGATTTGTATGTTGAAAGGAGAAGAAGAACTATGACAATGACTTTGAAGCTTAGAGACGCCCTCTATGGTGAATTTGAGGTGGATGGTGTCTTATTAGAACTTATTTGCAGTGAGCCATTTCAACGATTAAAAGGCATTTATCAAGGTGGAGCTAGCTATCTTGTAAATGCAAATTGGGACAATACGCGGTATGACCATTCAATTGGCACGATGATGCTTGTGAACAAACTTGGAGGTTCATTGGAAGAACAAGTGGCGGCTTTATTACATGATGTTTCACATACGGCTTTTTCCCATGTTATTGATTATGTCTTAGGGCATAAAGAAGAGAATTACCATGAAACGATTTATGAACAGATAGTTGCCAGGTCGTCCATTCCTAATATATTGGCGAATGCTGGATTGGACTGGAAGAGCATCTTGCTTGATGAGAGCCAATGGACTTTATTGGAACAACCAGCTCCACAATTATGCGCGGATCGTGTTGATTATACATTGCGTGATTTATACGCCTATGGTCATATAACACTGCAGGAAGCACATTTCTTTTTAGAACAACTTGTGGTTCTGGACGGAAAAATGGTTTGCAGCGATCAATCAGCAGCGGAGTGGTTTGTGAGTACGTATTATAAAGAAGTCATTGGGCTTTTTATGGACCCGCTTAATATGTTTGGAAATGATCAGCTTGCCAAAACATTAAGGAGTGCTTTGCAAAAAGATGTGTTGTCTATAGAAGATTTTTTGAAAGAAGATGAAGCTGTTATACGCTTGTTAAAGGATTCTGGAGATAGCAGCATAGAAGCTATGCTGCATACGCTTTTTAACAGCAAAGTAGAGAAGGGAACCCGGTCTTGTTATGACGTCCATCAAACAACGAAACAGCGCCTGATGGACCCACTTGTTATCGTTTGTGATCAACTTGTTCCCGTATCTAACTTGTCGACTAGTGTTAAGGTGTTGACAAAACAAGCGAAGCAAACAATAGAAAGAGGCGTATATATAAAAATTTGCTCCCAGTGATGAGCGGATCAAATACCAGTTGATAACTTAAATAAACACTTCGCTGTTTCTAGATTAAACAGTGAAGTGCTTATTTTTATCATTTGAGAATTTTTAAAGCAACAAAAATTATTTCAAAACGACAATCACAACAGTGGGTTTGTAAAAAGATTAGTTAAATGTCCGATAAAGTAATGGTTTTTTTCATCATTCGAGTCGCTTTACTATAATAAATCAAGTATACTGAGAAATGTTTCCTAAAAATAATCTGTTCAGAAAAAACATTGAAGTTGTTTTTACTACATAAAGTTTCTTTAATTGAAAGTGTAACAGTTTTGAACAGCAAACAGAGTTAGGATACAATAATTACATGTATGAAATTTCAATAGAGGATCCAGAAGGAGAATGAGTATGAACTTAGCAAAATTCCCGAGAAAGAAATATACAGAATCATATACGCCAATTGAAAAATTAAATCATTTTTCTGAAGTGCTTGGCGGGCCTTCTATTTATTTTAAAAGAGATGATTTACTTGGCTTAACGGCGGGTGGAAATAAAACGAGAAAATTAGAATTTCTTGTAGCAGATGCACAAGCAAAAGGAGCAGATACGTTAATTACTGCTGGTGGTATTCAGTCAAATCATTGTCGTTTAACATTAGCGGCTACGGTAAAAGAGAAAATGAAATGTATTCTTGTATTAGAAGAAGGGCTTGAACCGGAAGAAAAACGAGATTTTAATGGGAATTACTTCTTATATCATTTATTAGGTGCTGAGAACGTTATTGTTGTGCCAAACGGAGCAGACCTTATGGAAGAGATGCACAAAGTAGCAGAAGAAGTAGCTAAAAAAGGACATACACCATACGTGATTCCAGTTGGAGGATCTAATCCTACTGGCGCAATGGGATACATTGCTTGTGCAGAGGAAATTATGGCTCAATCGTTTGAGCAAGGAATTGATTTTAGTGCAGTTGTTTGTGTAAGTGGTAGCGGAGGCATGCATGCTGGTTTGATTACTGGATTTTATGGAAATCAAACGGGGATACCGGTAATCGGAATCAATGTGAGCCGCGGAAAAGATGAACAAGAAGAAAAAGTATGTAAGCTTGTGCAAGAAACGTCAGCACACGTTGGGATTCCAAACTTTATTCCTCGTGAGGCAGTGACATGTTTTGATGAATATGTTGGGCCAGGTTATGCATTACCAACATCTGAAATGGTAGAAGCTGTTCAGCTATTAGCAAAAACAGAAGGGATTTTACTAGATCCAGTCTATACAGGAAAAGCAGTAGCGGGATTAATCGACTTAATCAGAAAAGGTACATTTAAGAAAGAAGATAACATTTTATTTGTACATTCAGGTGGTTCACCAGCTTTATATGCGAATACATCTTTATTTTCCTAATATATAAGAAAATCAGCACCAAAATTGATGTGCACCCCGATTGTTAGACACAAATAACAATTGGAGGTGTACTTTCTTTTATTATAATAACAAAAGAATTAAAGTGAAGTTAAAAGGAATGAGCCCGGTACAATACGAAGCCACTGAAAAACTTGCGTTTTTTATAAATAAATTCATTATAGAGAAAAATAAGGCGCTTTTTGTTCAATTTTGAACAGAAAACGCCCTATTTTTTTGTCTATTTATTACCCTTTTTCATTCAGAAGCTTCAAGATTCTTTTTAGATTGACAGCGAATATCGTCGTTGCGCCCTGAATTTGCATGCCAAATAAACCTGCACCTTTATTAAAGTCAAATCCTTTTCCGTTTGCTCGTCCATTTTGAGTAATCATTGGATTTAATTTAGAAATCAGTTGAATGCTTTGTTCTTTTGTATAAAGTAAATTGTTTTTCCCTGAATAAGCCGTGTCAGTGATGACTGTTTCAACTTCCATTCCTGTTACTTTACTTTTTTCAATCAGTTCTTGTAGATAATGTCCATCTGATTTTTCACCTGTTGTAACGACTGCTGCTGTAATAATACGTTCATTACTAATTGCTAAATGTGTTTTATAACCAAAGAAAGAACTGTCTGCTGTTTTATGTCCTACTCGTGCATCGGTATCTGTTGAATAATTTAGATGTTCTTGCGTATCTTCTACAGCTTCTTTTAACACGTCCAATTTTTCCTTTACGGCTGGTAGATGAGCGATTTGTGGTTTGTTTTCAATAATGGTAATCAATTCTTTACAGTAAGCTTTTCCACCTTGGATATTTACCATGTGATCATGACTATATAAAATCATAGTCATACCCACTATAAAGAGAAATTTTGAACTTGTGCTTCTCTCTTTTACCGAATCTTCCATCCCTATTAATCATTCATACAGTATGATACATATACAAACAAAATACCCACGTCAATTGACAACGTAGGCGATATAATCTGAATTATTGACATTCGAAGTGTCTATGTGCTCTAAAGGATTGCTTACTTAAATGAAAAGGATGCATAGGGTGCTTTAATCAATTATTTGATACTTAGTTAGCAAACTTTGAAAAAAGTCCTCACAGGTGTTAACAGCTTGATGTGTCATTAACTCGACTCCACCAAAACGAAAGACCTCATATCCTCGTAGTTTGAGTTCACGGTCTGCAGAAACCATATCAGCATACTTATTTACATCAGCCCTATCTCCATCAGCATAATGATGTTTACCATCGATCTCTATTACGACCCGCTCTCGATTATGTAGAAGCAGCAAGAAATCCATCCTTTGCCTTGGCAATCGTCTTTCTCCATTGAGCTCTCTTAGAGTGTACGGATCATAATGGAGATAAACTTGTGGTACTAATGCAGGGAGGTTGTCATGTAATACTGGGAGCATTTTTTCAAAATATGTTCTAAAGAATACTATTTCAGCGGGTGATGACAACGAATTTAGTAAGCGTTGATATAAGTGTCTTCCTACCTCTATATCTGTACCTGTGAATCCTTGTGTTTCCCTCCACCATTGTATTAGCTCTCGCCAAAGCAAACCATTTGAAGATATTGGGCGATCATAGACTAAGCAATACTCACGATTCCTCGTAATCTGTATATCGTTGTTTACAGAGTCAGTGATTACTATCTCAGGTTTAGGTCCATCTGTAGCAAAAATTAGATTTTTAACATCTCCCTGTACTCCTCCTCTGATTCTTAATACTTTGTAAAGGGGATAGCCAGACATTTCTCCTATAACTTGTAATTGAAATCCATCACCATCAAGATGAGCATTGATAACTTCCACATAAGTTTGCTGATCTTGTCTATTTTCTCTAACCGCAGGGTGTACAATTTGTTCCAAGAATGTAAACAGAACATCATCGCTACTATTATTGATATCTAAATAATCCCAATAGAGGAAGTTTTCATCCCAATCAGAATTATTGACCATATGTTGCCATATGTCCCTTCTAGCAGAGCTAAAACGGCTGTCTGTTGAAGGCATGTCGTCTAATGGCCATATTAGTTCTAGAAAATTAATTAACTCAAATCTACCAGTAAAATCACCTAATCTTAGAAGGGCATCTAGTAGGTTTCTACGTGTTAATATTGAAACTGAGTTATTCATTACCATCCCTCTTTCAAAGTCTTTAACTCCAAGACCTGTAATATATAAACTTCTATAAACCATTAGTGTAGTAGGGATTTGACCTACCATATTTCTTAGATGTTCAACGGTACCATAAATAAAAACCTGCATACAGTTTATCACATTACAAATAGAATGTATTTAATACGTTACCTTTTTCTTCCTTAATGATGCCGATGTATGTTAATTTGATCTGCGGTGTACTGTGGTTCAGTATATCCTGAAGCATTACTGCGTCTTTCGTACGTTTATAAAAACAGTAACCACTGGTTTTAAGCAGCGTATGCGTTCCAATTGCGTCAACTCTAGCAAAGTTGCCTGCTTCCTGTATTTGAAGGTAATTTTCCATATGATCGTTTAGCCGTTATTTATCGTAAGCGAAAATAGTATGCCGATGAAGTGAGAGTATTACAACGAGCGATTAAAGTATTCGGTAAGTTAACAGAAACTTCTCCAAGACAAGACGTTAATCCGAAACTAATAAAATTTAAGGAGCGTTTGGCGAAAGCTACCGAATTGTTAGAAAAGAATAAATAGGAATACGGCTATGTAAGCGCAAAAAGGACGCTCAATCCGCTGGGGAAAAACGTCCTTTTCGTTTACCAAAAGAGGATATAAAGTTACAAAATCCTACAGAAGAACAACAACCTGTATTTGGAGTGTTAGAAGATGAGGAATAGAGATAAGGCGGTTTTGAGTGATTTACTATGTCCCGTGATGACATTATCGATTTACATTTTAGTGGATTAAAAAATGCTGTGATATGTTGCAATACAGTTATGAAGCGATTAAGAAGGGATGGTCACGTAGATGCAAAAGTATCGTAGCAATCATATGTATATTTCTCTCAACCAAGTGCAATTCGAAAAAACAGTCAAAAGATTCCTCATTTCCTTGGAATCGTTGATATATATACAACGGGTTCAGTATGAGCAGCCCCAAATTTTCGATGTGGAACCGAGGTATGGAAAAAAATTCATGGAACCTGATGTATTTACAATATGGCGTAAATCTCCGTTTTTTATAGAAGTGCAAAAATCATTATATAGTAAGTCGGTAATGCAACAGAAAATCAATAGATATGAATGTTGCTATACAAGTTTAGAATGGCAAAGGGAATCATGGCAACCTAAAAACTCAAAGTTTTTCCCTTCCATCCTCATGATAACTGATAAATATTATGAGATTTATTCTTCTAATCTACGCATCTTTCAAGCTAATTCAATAAATGAGCTTATAAATAAAATAAAGGTAAGTTCAAAATAAAGTTTAATCAAAATTCTGTAGCGAAAATGCAGGGTTTTTCTTTTGCTTATTAGCTATTGGACAGTATAGTTAAAGAAGAAAATCAAATAGCATAGCCTACAAAAAAGAAAGCAAACTAAAATCAAGGGTGCTAATAACGAAAAAACACTACTTCGCTTATACATAGTGTATTTATAATTTGGCATCCTTGAAGGAATAACTAAATTAAACTAAAAGGGTGGTGAAAATATGACTAAAAATAATAAAAATCAAGTTAAGAATAATAACAACGCTCTACCAAAAGCAGATGTAGAATTTGCTGGAGAAAATGGACTTGAAAAAATAGCATTAAGAGCCCAAAAAAAATCAAAATAAGTAAACAATAAGGGACAGTAGATCTGTCCCTTTGTGATGAATAACAATAAAGTTATTTAATTTAATGTCTACAAATATGTATAACACCGTTCGACTTTTCGAATGGTGCTCAATTAGAGTTGATTAATCCTATACACTTTTTTAATAACCCACAGATGAATAACAATAGAGTTGTTTGAAATTCAGCTTTGGAGAAATACGTTCAACATCCAAACTAAGCTAAGGTAATTACAAATGAAAGTGTCCTATTAATATTTCAAAAAACACCTAATCCCATCTTCTCGCTATATTTTTAGTTAATTCCCTTGACTATAACGCTACGTCATAGTGCATAATTTTCACTATATTAAATAAGGAGTGAAAGAAATGAATATAAAATCATTACGCTCAGATAAAATATATCGAAAAATTTTACAAGCTCCAAAAGAGGAAAAGGTTGAGTTATACAGACAAGAAATGTTGGCTCCGTTTATGGGGAAATGGGAAATTCAACATGTTCCTTTTAAGGCTGAGGAGCCAAATGGTTTTGATGTTATTACATTGAATAATATAATGAGCATTTCTCCAAATCAGATTACAAATGAGATTACACCAGAATTAGAATTGATTTCGTCTGATTCTTTTTGGTCTGAGTGTAAAGAAGCTGTTAGGAAAAGCCTTCATTTATTTAGAGAGCATGATGTGAACCCTCGTGTATCCGATTACTTATTCACGATTCTATTAGGGGATCCAAATAGCCCTGCATTAATGTTAAATGAAGGATATAGTGGTGATGGAGGTATCCCTGGCTATATTTTGTGTACACTTGTGCCAAGTGAATACACAATACCTCGAATGAAAGCTGCTTTAGCACATGAATGTAATCATAATGTTCGATATCAATTTATTCAATGGGACCATACTGTTACTTTAGGTGAATTAATTGTTAGTGAAGGGTTAGCAGAAAACTTTGCTACTTCTATTTTTGGGGAAGATCTACTCGGTCCTTGGGTATCGAAAACAACTATAGAAATGCTTAATAGACATATTAAACCTGTGCTCAAGAAACAATTACAATTAACAGGATTTGATAAAATTGCACCGTATCTTTATGGTGATGAATTAGCAAAACTTCAAAACTATATGCCAGTCAATATGCCTTATGCTGCTGGTTATGCTTGTGGATACTATTTAATTAAATACTATTTGGAGAAAACAGGAAAAAACATCTTTGAAGCTACAATAACTCCTGCCAATCTAATATTAGATGAAATAAAAGGATTTTGGGATGAAGAAACAATTATTAACGGTTAAAGATATTGTCCAAATTACAGGCATAACAAAAAGAACCTTACAATATTATGATAAAATAAATTTATTAAAGCCAATTTACTTAACAGAAAATGGTTATCGACTCTATGATAGGAACAGTTTAGCAAAACTTCAAACGATTCTATTGTTTAAGGAAATGGAATTTTCGCTAAAGGAAATTGCGGATGTTTTGAAACTTACGAGAGAAGAACAGCAACAATTATTAAAGAAGCATAAACAAACTTTATTGTTAAAAAAACAACGTTTAGAAACAGTTATTACTGCGGTGGATGAGTATGTATCAGGAAAGGATATCTACAATTTAAATATTTTTAATAATTCATCCATTTTACCATTACAAGAACAACATGCTCATGAGGCGAAATTCATCTATGGAGAAACAGAAAAATACAAAGAATTTGAGGGGAAACTGAAAAAACTCTCTCCTAGTGAAAAAACGAACTTATTTCATGAATTCGAACAAAAAATGGAAAGAGTATTTAGAAAAATCGCTTCCTATATTAATCAATCACCTACTTCCGATGAAGTACAGCAATTAATTGTAGAGTGGAAAAGTTATCTCGAACAATCTATTGTATGTGACTCTGAAATGTTGACATGTATTGCAAAAACGTATAAATTTGATAATCGCTTCAAAAATTATATAAATCAATTTAGTAATAAAGACTTAGCTGAATTTTTATATAACGCTATTATACATTATACCAATAAACAGAAGAATTAATTTCATACTTTTATAATACAACATATAAATAAAAGATGGTGTTAATTGAAATTTTACACCATCTTTTTAAATAACTTTATTTGCTTTTAAACAACTTTATTGTCACTGCACACTTGGTCTTTCAAAATTAACCTGATGTTTTTTAGAGATACTAAAAGTAGGTTGTCATTAGGTGATCTTTTATTTGAACTAGGTTTCCGAAAAGAATTACCTCACTTCAATCGTGTGAAGGATGTAGCTCAACGATAAGGTGAGATGGATTTTCGGTTGGCGTCAGCCAAAGTGATTGAAATCCCTCATTGCGCTATCGGAAATGATATGTATACAGATTGTTCTTTGAAAACTGAAGATAAGAGATTGATACGAGAAAGATTCGTATTGTAAGATCTTCAATCAACTTGCCTTATACCTAATGCGCGAAAACCAAGCCTTGACGTTGGTATGGTAAGACCGTCACAATCACTAAAATACGGTGGGGTCGCCAAGAACAGAAACTGGTATTTTTGTATAACAAACACGAACTGTAGGAACTACGGGAATAGCTTAGTAACTAAGAGAAACCGCCAAGTAGTAACTTTCTTTGAAAGATATGTAAAAGCTATTTTCAATCGTTATAAAAATAAAGTAAAGTTTTGGATGACTTTTAATGAAATCAATAGCAGCTTGGTGATGCCCATTCAAGGTCTTGGTTTTTCAATTCAAAAAGAAGAAGATAAATATGAGCCTACCTTCCAGGCATATCATCACCAATTTGTCGCAAGCTCCATTGCGGTCAAAGCATGCCATGAGATCATTCCTAACTCCCAAATTGGTTGTATGATTCTCTTTGCACCTGTATATTCCTTTGATTCCAATCCAGAAAATGTAATGTATGCTCTTCAGGAAGAACAGCTTTTCAACTACTATTGTGCAGATGTACAAGTATGGGGTGAGTATCCAGCTTTCATTAAGAGATACTTGAAAGAACACAATATCAAATTGGGGATTCAAGATGGTGACTTAGAATTAATAAAGGAAGGAACTGTTGATGATATTGGCTTTAGTTATTACATGTCCCGCACTGAGAAGAAAGTGAAGACAGATGCGGAAGCAACGCAAGGGAATATTATTGGCGGTATAAGAAATCCGTTCTTAAAAGCAAGCGACTGGGGCTGGGAAATCGATCCTGTAGGATTACGAATCAGTTTAAACAAATTATATGATCGCTATCAAAAACCACTATTTGTTGTAGAAAATGGGTTAGGAGCCTATGACAAAATAGAAGAAGATGGCACAATCAACGATGACTATCGAATTGACTATCTTCGTGAACACGTTAAGGCAATGGGTGAAGCCATTGAAGATGGTGTTGAATTAATAGGTTATACAAGCTGGGGCTGTATTGATATGGTAAGTATGTCAACAGGCGAGTTCTCCAAACGTTACGGTTTCATTTATGTTGATAAACATGACGATGGCAGCGGAACATTAGAACGGAAAAAGAAGAAGTCCTTTTTCTGGTATAAAGATGTAATTGCAACCAATGGGGAGAAGCTATAAAAACTTATTACTATTAAGTTTCTTTTTACAAAGGAAATACTTTTGTTGAGAGCTACTGAGGTAGCTCTTTTTTATTTACATTATTTTGAATATATACTTTTTTAGTGATTTTGGTGATGATAAGTGATCTGAATATAAAAAACAAACTTTGCTTCTTTGTTAAGATATTTCGGTTCGCCATTTTTGCGAACGGTTTAACTTTTCTCAAAACGACACGACTTTGTGTGAGATTGCATAAGAGCTTGTTTGCATGTTCTACCATTTTTTATGTACAATGAGATTAAGAAAATGATATAGATAGAGAGAGGAAATCCATGTCCACTAAATTAGTGAACTTACGTATTGATTTTGCTTTTAAGCAGTTGTTTGGTACGAAAGGGAATGAAGAAATTTTAATCGGTTTCTTAAATGCCATATTAGAAGAATCTTTAGATGAACCAATTGTATCTCTACAATTGGAAGACCCGCATCTTCATAAGGCTTATGAAGACGATAAATTATCCATTTTAGATTTATTAGCAACATTAGAAAACGGAACGCAAGTGAATATAGAAATTCAGCTTCGAAATACCCATGATATGGTCAAGCGTTCTTTATATTATTGGTCTAAATTATATACGTCTCAAATGCAAGAGGGAATGCCCTATCGCTCACTTCGTAAAACAATTACCATTAATTTATTAGATTTCATACTGTTTTCTAATGATGAATCCTTTCATACAATCGGACAGTTATGGAATACGAAGGCACAACAAATCTTAAGTAATGACATTGAAATTCATTTTGTAGAGATTCCAAAACTTGTGAAACAATGGCGTGAAGAAAAAGTGAATCCATGGGAAAATACATTTGTACGCTGGATGTTATTATTACCAGCACATGAAGATGAACAATTAACTCAAACATTGGAGGAGATTGCAATGAATCAAGATCCAATTTTACAAAAAGCAATGAATAAATGGGAAAATATGAGTCATGACTCTACTTTTCGAACAGCTTATGAAGCACGCGAGAAGTTACTTCTAGATGAACAAGCTAAATTAGCGCATGCTCGTGAAGAAGGTTTAGAAGAAGGTCTGGAAAAAGGTCTAGAAAAAGGGAAAGCCCAATTAATTCGTGGCATGCATAAGAATGGAATGCCGTTAGAAGACATTGCGAAATTCACAGATTTAAGCATAGAAGAAATCCGAAAGATATTATTATAACGCATGCAGCTATGACTAAAGAACCGCTCTTGTAATTATTCAGAAGCGGTTCTTTGGTTATGAAGCAAAAACCCTTGCACACTATCGGACAAATACGAAAACACGATAAACCTTAAATAATGACATTGAAATACATTTTGTAGAAATATCAAAACTTGTGAGACAATGGCATGAAGAAAAAGTGAATCCGTGGAAAAATGCGTTTGTGCGCTGGATGTTATTATTGTCAGTACATGAAGACGAACAATTAGCTCAAACATTGGAGGAGATTGCAATGAATCAAGATTCAATGTTACAAAAAGCAATGAATAAATGGGGAAATATGAGTCATGACTCTACTTTCAGAACAGCTTATGAAGCGCGTGAGAAGTTACTTCTAGATGAACAAGCTAAATTAGCGCATGCTCGTGAAGAAGGTTTAGAAAAAGGTTTAAAAGAAGGCCTGGAAAAAGGTATAGAAAAAGGGAAAGCACAATTAATTCATGCTATGCATAAGAATGGAATGCTGATAGAAGATATTGTGAAATTCACTGGTCTAAGTACAGAAGAAATTGGAAAGATATTATTATAATGCACGCTAATACAAATTAAATCTAAATTAGATATAATAATTGTATTGAAAAACAACAGAATAATTAGATAATTAGCTAACGAGACTCAATCTAGTTAAAATATTTTACAAGTAGTAATGAGAATATTATATATGATAAAGGAAGTTGAATACAGTATGTATAAAATCGGATTAGTCGGCCTGAAAATTTCTATAGAAAAGATTTTAGATATGGCAGAAGAATACAAACATGAGTTGGAATTTATCCCTTATAGCTATGAAAGAACTGAAGAGATAGAGAAAATTGTAAAAGAACATACTTCTCATGTACATGCATGGCTTTTTTCTGGTCCACTTCCCTATGAAATTGCTAAAAAAAATATAGATACAGATAAAATAATGGTTTATGTTTCTGCTGCAGAATCTGTCTTTTATAAATCTCTCTTAGAAATGATCTATGAACAAGGAAAAATTATTGAGCAACTAAGTATCGATACTATGACATTAAATAATATTAGTGAAGAAGCTTTATCACAGTTAAATATAAAGAACCCACAGATTTATACGAAAGTATTTGAGTTGGATGTTGATACGAATGAATTATTGGATTTTCATGTAAATTTATGGAAAGAAGGAAAAACAGCAGGTGCTCTAACTTGTTTTCCATCAGTATGTGAAGCTTTAAAGGAACAGGGAATACCATCTTACTGGATGTCGATGAGTAATATGGAAATACAGCAAACGCTTCGAATTCTTTCTGAAAAAGTAAAGACCTCCTATTTTAAAGACACACAAATTGGTGTCGAAATCATTGAAGTTGAGTATTTTAACAAAGTGGCAGAGGAAATGAAAACTCCTTATCATTTACAATACTTAGAACTCCGGTTGAAAGAAATATTGATTCAACTTGGTGAAACAATTAACGGTTCTTTTTCAGATAAAGGAAACGGTAGATATATGATTTTTAGTTCTCGCGGCGCAATTGAACGAGAGATATTTTCACTGAAAGAAACCATTCAAAAATTAGCGTTTGAAGCTGATACTACTGTTGCCGTTGGAATTGGTTTTGGTGAGACTGCGTATTCGGCAGAAATTAATGCTTTCCGTGCAATTCAACATTCTAAGGGAATGAAGAAGCGCGGAATTGTAATTGTTCAAGATGATGGCAAAATTGTTGAATCACCAGGCGAAAAAAAAGAATTGAAATTCACCAGTCGTACCCAAAATGAAGTCCTTTTTGAAAAGTTAAAAAAAGGGAATATCAGTGTGAAAACGTATAAAAAAATATCGGCCCTGATACATAAAATGAAATGGGATTATTTCACAACAAAGGAACTAGCGGCACATCTTGAGATGACAGAACGTAATGTACGACGCATTATTACAGATATGTGCGAAGTTGATTTGGCACAATGCATCGGCCAAGAGACCTATGCCACTCGTGGAAGACCAAGTAAAATTTATCAATTGTTATAAGCATCCATTATTGGGATGCTTATTTATTTTGCAATTTATATTAGTGTGCGAATGGAAAAAAGAATTAGAGATGATAAAGTGATTTTATTTTAATTTTCTAAAAATATTGAAATTAATCAATGGAACCGATATACTTCATTTAAGGAATTTTTTCCTTAAATAATCCGAAAATAAAATTGGTTATGTAAGTCGATTAAAAAGGAGTTGAAATAAGTGTCTCAATTAACAATGATTCGTAATTTAACTGAGGATACCAAAGACGAAGTGATTAGATGGAGAAGACATTTACATAAGTATCCCGAGCTATCTTTTCAAGAAGAAAATACAGCACAATTTGTTTATGAAACGCTACAGACTTTTGGTGAGTTAGAAATTTCACGTCCGACAAAAACAAGTGTTATGGCTCGTTTGATTGGTCAGCAACCTGGGAAGGTTATTGCACTCCGGGCAGATATGGATGCGCTTCCAATTGTAGAAGAGAATGATTTTGACTTTGTGTCACAGACTCCAGGCGTGATGCATGCTTGCGGACATGACGGGCATACGGCGATGCTACTTGGTGCGGCAAAGATTCTTTCACAGTTAAAGGATCAAATTAAAGGAGAGGTACGTTTCTTGTTTCAACATGCTGAGGAACTACCACCCGGTGGTGCCCAAGAGATAGTGCAAGCCGGTGTGCTTGATGGAGTAGATATGATTATTGGAACCCATCTCTCGTCGATGCTTCCTTTGGGGAAAATTGGATTGAGTTTCGGTCCAATGATGGCTGGAGCGGACACTTTTAAAATTACCGTGTTTGGTAAAGGGGGACACGCATCACAGCCCGAGCTAACCATTGACCCAATTGTAATTGGAACTCAGATTGTAACAAATCTCCAGCACATTGTTTCAAGGTATCGAGATGCTCAGGAAACTCTTGTGATTTCAGTGACTCAGTTCAATGCTGGAAGTGCAATTAACGTTATTCCAAGTAGGATAAGCATTGGAGGATCAGTTAGAAGCTTTAATCCGGAACTAAGGGAAAAAGTCCCAACTTTTATCGAACGTATCGTAAAAGGAATTACAGAAGCGCATGGAGCTAATTATGAATTAGATTATCAGTTCGGCTATGCTCCAACCATAAATGATGAAGAAGTAACACGTTTGATAGATGAAACGGTATGTGAAGTATTTAGTGAAAAAAGTCGAGAGATTTTAAAACCAATTATGGGGAGTGAAGACTTTTCTGCCTATCAAAAAGTAGCTCCGTCATCTTTTATTTTTATAGGAGCTCGTAATGAAGAAACAGGTATTATCTATCCTCACCATCATCCCCAATTCACTTTCGATGAACAGGCTTTGCAATATGGAGTGAAGCTATTTGTTCATGGTACTTTTAAAATGTTAAACCGAGCATATTAGGGGGATAAAAGCATGAAAACCATATATTGGCTTGGAGCCATTCCGTTTTTTGGATTTATTTTAGGTGCTTTGTTTACAAATAAGGTAACTCCCTATGTTCTGGGAATGCCATTTTTCCACTTTTGGATTGTACTCTGGTCATTTCTAACCACAGGTATTTTGGGGATTATATATATACTAGATCCTGCTAATCAGAAGGGAGATTCAAGATGAATATTGCCGTGCTATTCATCCTATTTTTTTTCGTCATTCCTGTTTTGATTGGTATTCGGGCTAAAAAGGGACAAGAAATGAACTTAGAACAATGGTCGGTTGGAGGACGGGGAATGGGGGCTCTATTGATTTTCCTCTTGTCCGCAGGTGAAATGTATACTACTTTTACCTTTTTGGGTGCAAGTGGTTCGGCTTACGGGGAGGGAGGTTCAATCTTTAGTATCGTAACATATGGCTGTCTGGCTACAGTAATCTCCTACTGGACATTCCCTGCTATTTGGAGGTATGCAAAGAAACACCAATTAGTTTCCCAATCGGATTTTTTTGTAAAAAAATATAAAAGCCCTTATCTTGGTGTACTTGTTGCGGTTATAGGTGTTATAGCTTGTACTTGCTATTTAGTTCTGCAGTTGAAGGGGCTAGGATATATTGTTTCTGCAACATCCTATGGGGTCATCTCTTCTACAACTGCCATTTGGTTTGGAGCAATTGGAGTAACTATTTTTGTGATGGTTTCCGGTATTCACGGATCTGCCCAGACATCTATTTTGAAAGATATTTTGATTCTTGGGATTGTCGTATTTTTAGGAGTTTATTTTCCTATTCATTATTATGGCGGTTTTCAACCTATGTATGAGGCCATTGAAAATGTAAAGCCGAACTTTACTATACTCCCTGAACAAGGAATGAGCATATCGTGGTATATATCGACCGTGATATTAAGTTCTATTGGGTTTTATATGTGGCCACATGGGTTTTCTCCCATTTTTGCTGCCTCTAGCGAAAAAGCTTTACGAAAAAATGCAATCTTAATGCCAATGTACCAATTGATTCTATTGTTTACCTTTTTCGTCGGATTTGCAGCTATTTTACAGACACCAGGGTTAAAAGGGAGCGATATCGATCTTATTTTGTTACAGCTTTCTAAACAAGCTTTTGATCCATGGTTTGTCGGGTTAATCGGTGGAGCCGGCGTGTTAGCCGCTTTAGTACCAAGTTCTTTGCTGTTAATGGCAATATCAACATTACTTGCTAAAAATATATATCAAGTATTCACTCCATCTGCAACAGAAAGTCAGATTGCAAAACTAGTAAAATACTTGGTTCCCTTTATTTCTCTTGTAGGGATTTATTTGACCTTTAAGGGTGGAAGCACTCTCTTTAGTCTCGCTTTAATCGCTTATAATTTTATCACACAACTTGCTCCCGCATTTTTCGCCAGTTTGATGAGAAAGAACTTTGTGACTAAACAAGGAGCATTTGCCGGTATTATAACAGGGGGACTATTAGTCTCTATAATGGATTTAGGGAACATAAAAATTGGCCAAATGTTTCCTTATCTTCCTCAAGTAATCAAAGACTTGAATCAAGGAATTATCGCTCTAATTGTTAATATTGTAGTCTTAGTGATTGTCAGTTTGATGACAAGAAATATTGCTTATGCTAATCAGGACACCGATGTTTTGGAAACAACAGTAATAGAGAGTAAGGTCTGATGCAAAAGACTCTAACAGCTAATCCAACATGACTACACGAACACTGATTATATGAATACAAAAGAAGATCTCCTTCAGTAATCTGGGGGAATCTTTTTTTATGTTCATAAATACAAGTGCTACTGAGAAGTGAAGTAAAAGGTATGATGAAGGAAGGGGCTTTTGGGAATATTCGTGTAGTGAAGACAGACAAAGGGGTTATGTTACAAAAGTGAACTCCTATTGCCATATGAGAGGCTTTTAGTGGGGCATATAAGAAGAGCACTACATAAACATTAGGATTTTTGTATGTGATTCAAATGAAAGAGGAAAAGGGTAATGTATTTGATGTATTTATCTTGCATCAACTAGCAACAGACTTTGAGCAGTTACTAAAGGTACGGAAACAAAAGAACATTCTTTTAGATGTTATGTTTTGCTCGAGAAAACAACTAAAGGATATGTATTAGTTAGATACAATGTGTCGTAATGACTGTGAGAGGGTAAAGTGTGGTATTTGTTTAATGAAAAAATAATTTCTAATTAGCATGGATGAAGCACTTTACTGAAATTTGTAATTCATCTTCCATTTTTATTGGGCAACGATCGTCACCTTTTGAAGTGAGAGATGAATTGCAGTTGGCATAAACTAAAAGTTTGGTTTCAAACAGCTTGTACATATAGAAGGGGTGATAAGTGATGAGTAGTTCAAGGTTTTAAAAATTGAAGAGATAGTAGAAGTTCAAGATTGTCTTATCGTATTTGGGAGTTGGAATTCGTTAAGCATATTAAATGTATTTCGTGATTGTTTGTGGTAAATTTAAATAAACTGTACATAAGGAGGGAAACGATAGAGTGAATAGAACAATAGGTTTAAAACAATTTGAATTAACACGTGGGGCATTAGTTAAATTTATGGAGACATTGGATGATAAAACTGCCGATAAGCAGCCGGAGGGCTTCAACAATACAATTCGTTGGCATATTGGTCACGTGTTAACTGCAGCAGAGACTTTTATGTTTGGAAAAGAGTTTAAGCATTTGCCAAGTGAATATCCAGGTTTGTTTGGATATGGCACAAGACCATCTGAATGGGGAACAGAAGGACCTTCATTAGAAGTGTTAATTTCACAATTACAAGAACAAGCACAGCGTATTAATGGAATTCCAGCAGAAGCATTTGAAAAGAAGCTTTCAGAGCCATTCTTAGGATTGGAAACGGTAGGTGAGCTTTACGGTATGATGTTGTACCATGAAGCTGATCATATTGGTCAAATGAAGGCGATGAAACGTATTATAGAAGTAGAAAAGTAACGAAGAGAAAGCCTGTACAGTGTACAGGCTTTTTTTAGTAAAAGAAAAAGGTCACCTATTGCAGTAGGTGATTGAAATTTAAATGGCTTTATAAATTTTGAAATTTATATACGCTTTAATTTGATATTTGAGTTTGGTAAATAAAATAATTTTTCTATGTCTCACAATCATGTAGCGTAATCCAAAAATTGAAACCCAATAGGGTTTATTTGGTATGCAAATCTTTAAAGAACTTACACTAGATCTTTAGAAAAAAGAAAAAATCTCACATGAAATTAAACTTATATAAGCTTAGCTTGATGAGCATGGGGTTGTAATAAGAGACAGTGTATATTTCCTAGTTGAATGTATGTTTGAGTCATCGTATCAGTTCACCTCTATAAATGAATAAACGGGGAATGAATACCCCACTGATGAAAGCCACACCTTATCTCTCCGTCTCAAAAAACTCGATCCATTCTCCATCAGGACCAGAGAAGAACATGTAACGCGTTCCATCAGGTAGTGTTTCAATTTCTTCACTTAATAAAAAAGTGACCCCTAATTTTTTCAGCCTTTCAATTTCATCTTCTAATGAATCTACTTTAAAGCAAATATGATGTACTTTTCCTTCAGCCGGAAGAGAAGGGTTATAGCCTTCAATTAATTCAAGAATTGTTTCTTGTGATTCTTCTACACCTAAAAAAGCAAGCTTTAAGTTTGGATTTGGATGTCCCATACGTTTAATAAGCTTTAGTCCAACAACTTTTTCGTAAAATGAAATAGATGTTTCTAAGTTTGCAACCATGAGCCCAACATGTTCGATTCTTCTAACTGGCATGATCAATTCCTTCTTTCCATAAATTTGATATGTATCATAATATTGAAAATTAAGAAAATAAGCAAGATATAAATCTTGCTTATTTTCTCGCGTTCTATGATATAGTGAGAAAGTATGTTTGGAGAGAAGGAAGGAGATTATGATATGAACACAACTTCGCAAACTCCTTCATTAACGGAAACAATGAAAGAGTGGCATCAAGCTTTAGCATATGAAATTAAACATTGGAAAACGATAGGCGGCAGCAAATTATCTATTATAAATGGTCGTTTTTTATATACAGATTATGAGAGTACGGTTTATGTATTTCAGCTTATTTCGGAAGTGAGCTTACCAGATGGTACACCCATTCGAATTGAATTTGATGGTGAGGAAGCAACCGGAGAAGTACTTTCTGTACATGGATTAGAAATCGAATTGAAATTAAATGATTATATACAAGGCGAAATAAGAGAAGCAATTTTATATAGTGAACCATGGCAGTTGTTAGAGCAATTACAAGAACGGTTGAAAGAAATACGAAAAGATAAGCAAAAGCGTCAGCGGGTAAAACGTCTTTTAGATGGAAAGAGTACGCCAAAGCATATTGAAAAGGTGAAAAACCCGAAGAATGAACTTGCATATCGTTCTTTTTATAATGCGACGACATATGTTTGGGGACCACCCGGAACGGGGAAGTCATATAATTTATCACGTATTATTTCGGCGCATTATCAAAAAGGAAAGTCAGTACTTGTACTCGCGCATAGTAATGCTGCGGTTGATGTATTAATGAGTGAAGTGACAAAGCAAATCGAAAAGAAAGAAAAGTGGACGCCAGGAGAAATTGTTCGGTATGGATTTAGTCAACATGAACATATACGTAATCATGATACATTGCTAGCTTCTAGATTAGTGGAAACGACGAATGGTTCATGGGGAGAAGAGAAGCTTTATTTAGAAGAAATGCGTCAAGATCTTCGACAAAAAATCTTATCTTATAAGGCGACTGCTTCTGATAAGAAACGTATGCAAGAAATTGAAGGCGATCTCAGAAAGCAAAGAGCGAAGATTAAAGAAGTAGAAAGAGAATATATTGAAAATGCACAGGTAATTGGTGCAACGCTATCCAAATGCGCGATTGATTCTCTTGTTTATGAACGGACATTTGATTTAATTGTTGTGGATGAAGTAAGTATGGCATATGTGCCACAAATCGCATTAGCTGCTTCTCTTGGTAAAAGAATTGTCGTTTGTGGTGACTTTTTACAGTTGCCTCCAATTGCGATGGCGAATCATGAACTTGTTAGAAAGTGGTTAGGGGAAGATATGTTTTATCATGCGGGGATTGTGCAATCGGTAAATAGTTATGAAGCGCATCCGAATTTATTTATGCTACAAGAACAAAGACGTATGCATGCGGATATATCTAAGTTTACAAATTCATTTATTTATAAAAATAGAGTGTTCGATCATTCTTCTGTTTCAGCAAGGCAAGAATTAGCGAAATTACAGCCATTTGCAAATGAAGCGATTGCTCTATTTGATACAAGTTTGATGGGAGCTTATTCTTTAAAAGATGCAGCTTCTGGTTCGCGTTTTAATATGATGTCTGGATTACTTGCGATGCAGATGATTTTAATCGGATTGTTAGACGGTGTTCAATCGATTGGAGTTGTTACGCCATATCGCGCGCAGTCCCGTTTCTTATCAACATGTATAAGAGAAATATTGCAAAAAACAAAGTATCGAAATGCACCTGTTCTCGCAGCGACAGTGCATAAATTTCAAGGGTCCGAACGAGATATGATGATATTTGATACAGTAGATAGTTATCCGCAAGAAAGACCTGGTGTATTATTCTTTGATCATAAAAACCATCGTCTTGTCAACGTTGCGGTAACGAGGGCGAGAGGGAAATTTATTCAGTTATCGGATTGCCAGTACATGCGGAAAAATCTTTCGAGAAAGCAAGCGTTATCTAATTTAACTTCTCATATAGAAAGACACGGAAATGTATATGATCGCAGGGCATCACGTCCATTGTTAGAAAGAAAAATTACAAAACGCCTGCGCTGGTTTATGCAAATGAATTTGGAAGAGACGAAAGTATTATTAAAAGATATTCTATCAGCAAAACAAAAAATTATTATGTCGCTTCCAAGTACAAGACAAGTAGATAAAAGAGTATGGCAGGCATTAATGCGGACAGAGGCGCAAGTCACAATATATAGCGATGGACCCATTCCATTAAAAAATGTGAGAGTACAAAGGCAAAATAAATCACTCCCATTTGTATGTATTGATGATGAAATCTTTTGGGTAGGTGCTCCGTTAACAGCGCAAATGATGTTTGAAGGAAGTCCAGAATTCCCTTATATATGTGCAAGATTACAAGCGCCTGAAACAATTGGCGTTTTAAAAGGATTTTTAGATATTCAGTAAAATCGGATCGGAATTCCTTGACATTTAGTTGGAATAAAATTAGAATGAAAATAATTTAATATAATTTTATGAAAATAAAAACAATTTTCTTATCAAGAGAGGTAGAGGGACTGGCCCTATGAAACCTCGGCAGCGGATTCACTATGAATACTGTGCCAATTCCAGCAAGTGAAAGACTTGAAAGATAAGAAAGAAGGCATTTTTGAATCTGTATTTTTTAAAGCCTCTTTCTATCTTTTAGAGAGAGGCTTTTTTATATGTAAATTTAAAGGAGGAATAGGAAAATGACAACAAAACAAGTAACGTCACACCGAAATATCATTACTGAAAGCATAGAAAGAAATAAAGAGAAGTATGTAAAAACAAGTCATGATATTCATGCGAACCCTGAAATTGGTAATCAAGAATTTTTTGCATCAAGAACATTAAGCTTATTACTAGGAAGTGCAGGTTTTCAACTGCAACACAATATAGCAGGACATGAAACAGGTTTTATCGCACGGAAAAGCTCAGGGAAACAAGGACCTACAATTGCCTTTTTAGCGGAGTATGATGCTTTGCCTGGATTAGGTCATGCTTGTGGTCATAATTTAATTGGCACAATAAGTGTTGCGGCAGCCATTGCATTATCAGAAACAATTGAAGAAATTGGCGGTGAAATCGTCGTATTTGGAACACCAGCAGAAGAAGGTGGTCCAAATGGAAGTGCAAAAGCAAGTTATGTGAAAGCAGGGTTGTTTAACGGTATCGATGCAGCTCTTATGATTCACCCAAGCGGAAAGACAGCAACGACAAGTCCGTCACTTGCGGTTGATCCACTTGATTTTCATTTTTATGGAAAGGCTGCACATGCGGCAGCGTCACCAGAGGAAGGAATTAATGCCTTAGATGCGATTATTCAGCTTTACAATGGGATTAATGCACTTCGCCAACAACTTCCAGCAGATGTGAAAATTCATGGTGTCATTACTGAAGGTGGAAAGGCACCGAATATTATTCCTGATTACGCAGCAGCTCGCTTTTTCATTCGCGCAGCAACACGCATTAGATGTGCTGAAGTGACAGAAAAAGTACGAAACATTGCGCAAGGTGCAGCGCTGGCTACAGGAACAACAGTAAAAATCAATCAGTTCCAAAATGAAATTGATGAATTATTAGTGACAAAAACATTTAATGAAGTGATTGCTGAGGAATTAGAAAACCTCGGTGAAGATGTAAGTCGTAAAGAGAGACTTGGAATCGGTTCAACAGATGCAGGGAATGTGAGTCAAGTCGTACCAACGATTCACCCTTATATCAAAATTGGTCCAGATGATTTAATTGCTCATACGAATGAATTTAGAGAAGCAGCTCGTTCAGAACTTGGAGACAAAGCATTAATTACATCCGCAAAAGCATTAGCATATGCAGCATACAGATTAATTACTGAAGAAGGAACGCTTGCTCAAATTAAGGAAGAATTTAAAGAGGCGCAGCGAAATCATTGATGTAGAAATATAATTGGTTAGACCTTGGTATTGAAAAAATGATAGTGAAAGGAGCCTGCTGTTTATTTAGTAGGCTCCTTATTTTTAGTTTCACTTCATCCTCTTATTTGACAAATATAATTAGATGTCAGAGTAAAGATAATAAATTATCGCTTATAAAGAAGTTTATTAATAGAAAGAGTAGGTGCTTGGATACAGTTATAATCTGTGAAAAATAGGATGACTAAATACTAGTATTAGATTTTAAAATTTCTCAATTAAAGTATTTAAAGCTTTAGATTTTATTCTCTCATATTCCATGGCTTCGGCAAGTTCATTAGGAAGAAGAGGGGATTTTCTAACATATCTTTCACGAATTACATCGTAAAGTTCATATGGAAATAGCATATCGATAAACATGATCTTTTTTTGTTCAGCTGTTAGAGGGGAAATTGATTCGTAAGCGTTAATCATAATATTAAATTGATCCTCATTCCAAACCCCCGTTGTATCCAATAAAGGGATAATCATTTTACGCAAATCACGAATTGGAAGATCAAAAGAAACGGTATCTAAATCAATTACCCAAATTTGATTGTTTGGATCAAGGAGAGAATTTCCTGTACCGTAATCTTGATGGCACAGGTTAGGATTTGTTTGTAATTGATTTGTCCAGGCTGTATATTCAGAATCTAATAGTCGCTGAAGTGTTTGTTTTGCTTCTAGAATAAAAGGGTCAATTTCAGCTAAGTACAATTGTGAAAATGGATCATCCTTAGTACTTGCAGCTAAGTTTTTCCAAATATCCATTTGTTGATATCTCTTAATATAATGGTTTGGCCAGCGTCCAAGTTTTGTGAAAATAGGCACTCCTGGTGGCGGCTTATAACCAATAGACGCAAGATGAAAGTCAGCTAACCCCTTCATAATCATTTCAAGGTCTTCTTGCATAGTAAGTTCGAAAGGTCTTCCCTCAATCCATTCGTATCCGACAAATAAAAATGGACCATGTTTTGTGTATAACTGATTATTTTTGTTAGGAATAATACTTGGAACACGCATTCCTTTTTTTGCAAGATAATCTTGTGCATGAATAGAAAATAACGCTTTCTTTTCTGGGCGATGAATTCTTTTTAAGCACATAGGTCCATCTGGTGTATGAATTTTCCATACTAATGCAAGTTGTCCCCCCTGTATTAATTCAATGGCATTTACAGTAATATCCCAATCTTGAATCATTGTTTCAGCTAACGTTAGTAATTTGCTCTCCTCTTCAGGCGATAATATATATTCTGTTTCTTCTGTGTGTTTTTCCACATATGTCACCATCCTTTATACATTCTCTTATTACTTTATGGTACAAGACAATTGGTTGTTCTAGCCATTCGCCTTTAAGGATAAAAAGTAGAGCTTTTACCTATTTTGTGTTTGGTATTTGGAAAAGGGTGCTCGATTACTCACAACGGTAGGAGCTTTTTCGTAACATATGTTGAAGAGGGTTGTATTCTTTGTGAAATGGAGGGATTATCGTATGAAAATTGCAATAATATCTACTGAAAAACTACCTGTACCAGCAATACGAGGAGGAGCTATTCAAATTTATATGGATTCCGTTGCTTCTATTATTGCTTCAAAAGGAAAAGATGTGACAATTATTTCGATACATGATCCGGATTTGAAAGATTTTGAAAAAAGAGAAGGTGTTCGGTATATACGTTTTTCAGAAGATGAGTATGTTCCTCGTATTGTTGAACATATAAGCAAGGAACATTATGATGTAGTTCATTTATGTAATCGTCCAAACTGGATAAAAGTTTTATACGATGCTGCACCAAAAACAAAATTTGTATTAAGTGTGCATAATGAGATGTTTGCATATGAAAAGATAAGTGATGAGGAAGGGGAGGCATGTCTTTCAGTCGTTTCAAAAATTGTAACAGTAAGTGATTATATTGGTAAGACAATTACTTCTCGTTTCCCAGCAGCGAAAAATAAGACAAAGACAGTATATTCGGGTGTAGATTTAGATCAATATACTCCTGCTTGGACAGCGAGGGGGAAAGAAGTAAGAAGAGATGTTCAAAAAGAGTTGAATTTACAGAATAAAAAAGTAGTTTTATTTGTTGGTCGATTGAGTAAAGTAAAGGGGCCTCATTTATTGCTACAAGCACTTCCCAAAATTATTGAACAGCACCCAGATATTATGATGGTTTTTATTGGGTCAAAATGGTTTGGGGATGATAACTTA
The DNA here is from genome assembly GCF_013314535.1 of Bacillus sp. Xin1. Lineage (GTDB taxonomy): Bacteria > Bacillota > Bacilli > Bacillales > Bacillaceae_G > Bacillus_A. The sequence continues at coordinate 88,316 of NZ_JABUAE010000011.1, forward strand.
AATAATTATGTGAAGCATTTGTATACATTAGGAGCGATGTATAAAGAACATGTAACTTTTATTAAATTCGTAAAGCCGAAGGATATACCGACTCTCTATGCGATGTCAGATCTTTTCGTTTGTTCTTCACAGTGGCAAGAGCCGCTAGCTAGGGTGCATTATGAAGCGATGGCTGCAGGTTTACCTATTATTACAAGTAACCGGGGGGGTAACCCAGAAGTAATCGTTGAAGGGAAAAATGGTAATATTGTGCATGACTTCGAGAATCCTGATGCATATGCTGAAAAGATTATTAATCTACTAAATAATAGAAGCAAGTGTGAACAAATGGGAAGAAATGGACGATTAACAGTTGAGAAGGATTTTAGTTGGAACCGTGTTGCTATGAATTTACTTGGAGTATATGAAGAAGTATCTAGAAAGAAGTAAGAGAGGATGAGGGGAATTGGGCGAGGAAACTAGATTAGACTACGAGCATTTAGAGAAAGTGCTTCAATTTTATCCATTTGAGCTGAATAATATTACGTTACAATCAAGCAGAAGTGGAAGAACAATTTGGGAAGTAGAAACAAATGAAGGAGTAAAAATATTAAAACAAGCACACATGAATCCAAAAAGAATGTTATTTGTTGCAGGAGCACATCTACACCTTTTAAACAATGGTTTGCCAATTACAAAGCTTCATAAGACGAAGAGAGGGGCTTTCTGTATTGGGGCTGGTGAATATTCATATGTACTATATGATAAACATCAAGGAAAGGAAATCATTTATTATAGTAAAGAACAACTAGAAAAGGTGCTTATATATGCAGGGCAATTTCAACGAGCATCAGAGGGGTATATTTCAGAACCAGAAAGCAAAATACGAAGTCGGTTAGGAAAGTGGCATAAGTTGTATAGATGGAAATTACAAGAATTAGAAGGTAATAAGAAGATTGCTCTTTCTTTTCAAAATGATCCATTTTCAGTCATGTTTTTAGAGTATGCGGATAAGATGTTAGCGCGTGGGAAGAAAGCATTACAAGAAATTGATGAGCCATACTATAGCCAATGGACAAAGGAAGTTATTGCATCAAAAGGTTTTTGTCAACAAGATTTTACTTTAGCGAGATTTACAGAAATGGAAGACACTGTTTTTATGAAGGAGTTACATTCCATTACTAATGATTTACCAGTTCGAGATTTACGTATTATTTTAAATAAAGTAATGAAAAAAATGTCAGTATGGGATACTGACTTTGCTGTTCATATGTTAAAAGCATATGATTCTGAGAATCCATTGTCACAAGAACAATATCGCATTCTTTGGACAGAGTTATCATTCCCACATTCATTTTGTGCGATTGCTCATAAATATTACTTGGCTCAGAAAAGATCTTGGTCTGATGAAAAATATATTTGGGCATTACAAAATATTATTGCTTTGGAGGAGTCAAAAGAGGAATTTTTACAAAATTTTTCTGATGTTTTTCATGCAATCAAAAGTGGAAACGGAGGGAAATAAAATGAACTATAAACAGGAGAAAATGGTTATCCCACTTTTGGACCTAGACAAATTTATTTTTTCTCCACCAGGTCCAATGGGATGGGCTCTTTCAGAATATGAACAAACGATGAATAAACCTCAAGATATTGTTTTAAATGAACTATCTGTAGTAGAAAATTTAGCAGCTGTTAAACAAGAAGAATTGGTTGAATTACCAACAATTAGATTTCTCGATTCAAAAGAGGAGGAACATAATCAAGAAATTGCAACAAGTGAGGAGTTAGTAGAGGCGGTAAATGAAGAAGTAAATACTGAGATAAATGAAGAAGTAACGGATGAAATAATTGAATTGGAAGAGAATGAGGAGTTAGTTTCGCTTGAACCGGAAAAACCAAAACTAAAAATCAAGATTATTGCACCTGATCAACCGGTAGCTCCAAGGCTAATAGATGGTAGTAATGCCGAGGTAAATGAAAAAGTAAGTAATGAGGTAAACGGTGAAGTAACGGATGAAATAATTGAATTGGAAGAGAATGAGGAGTTAGTTTCGCTTGAACCGGAAAAATCGAAACTAAAAATCAAGATCATTGCGCCTGATCAACCAGTAGCTCCAAAGCTAATGGCAGGTGTTGAAATTTCCAAAAAGAAAAAGAAGTAAAGAGAAAAAGTCCGCAAGTATATCAATCTTTTTATATCTGTTTAACATACTATATTTATGAAACTATAGTGAAGGAGGTTTATCAATGTCTGAAGTGAAAAAAGCAGAAATAAAGTTGAATTTTGAAAAAGGTTTTAACTTTGATTCAGGAAATGATTTAGAGGAAGCTTTAAGAGTTATAATTGATGCAATTCAATCTGGATCACATGATGGTATAGAAGTCGAATTTCAGTATGTAGATGAGTCAGAGGTGAATTTCACTAACGAAGAAGAAGACGGAGAAGAAGAAGAAGACGGAGAAGAAGAAGAAGACGGAGAAGAAGAAGAAGACGGAGAAGAAGAAGAAGACGGAGAAGAAGAAGAAGACGGAGAAGAAGAAGACGGAGAAGAAGAAGACGGAGAAGAAGAAGACGGAGAAGAAGAAGACGGAGAAGAAGAAGAAGACGGAGAAGAAGATGAAGATGAAGAAGATGAAGAAGACGGAGAAGAAGAAGATGAAGAAGACGGGGAAGAAGAAGATGAAGAAGATGAAGAAGAAGAAGAAGAAGAAGAAGAAGAAGAAGATGGCGATGACGACGAAGAAGACGAAGACGAAGAAGATGAAGAATAAAATAATCCCCCCTAATAAGGGGGGATTATTTTATTGCAGATTATTTGAATGGAGTTTGAGAAGTAATAGTGGTTATTACAATTTTTCGTACATAGATTCTAGTCTATCAGCTGGGCTGGATATTGAAACTTGGATGATTTTACTTCTAATTGCTAGAGAGAGCAACTTTTCTGTACATAAATATGATACTTTCATAAGTTACTCTCCGTTGTAGAGTTGGTTTAAATAATGGATCTCCGTTTGTAACCCGTCAGCCAATGAAATGGAAGGGGAATATTGTAGGAGGGAAGCTGCTTTAGAAATATCCGCCCATGTGTGTTTAGGCTCTCCAGGTATTGCGTTGAGAAAATGTATTTTTGCTGTCTTACCGAGTTTTTTCTCTAGCAAGGAAATGACATCTAAAACGGATGCTCGTTCTTTTCCACCAATATTAATGATTTCACCTATTATATGATTTTGTGTTTCTAAAGCAGCTATGGTACCGCGTATACAGTCATCGATATAAGTAAAATCACGTGTTTGAGTTCCGTCACCAAAAATAGTAAGAGGTTTATCTTCTAACATTTGTTTTATTAGTCTATGAAATGCCATATCAGGACGTTGGCGCGGTCCATATACTGTAAAATACCTTAGAATAACAATTGGTATATGGAAGTTTGTTTGATATATATGACATAGATGTTCTCCGCTTAACTTTGTCACACCATATGGTGATAAAGGGGTAGGAAACAAGTCTTCAGAAACTGATCCTGTTTTTTCACCATAAACAGAAGAAGTAGAGATATGAATAAATTTACTTAAATTTATATGCTTACAGGCTTCAAGTAAGCGCTGTGTAGCGAGAATGTTATTGGTAACATATGGATCGAAATCTTTCCCCCAACTTGTTCGTACACCGGGAATTGCAGCTAAATGATAGACAATATTTACATTTTGTAAAAGCTTAGATAAATCAGTAGTTAAAATATCACCTTGTATAAATTGAAACCGTGGATGATTTTTGAATTGTTGTATATTTTGATGTTTTGATGTAGTGGGAGTAGGACCGATGAAATGATCGATCCCAATTAAATTGTAGGACTCGTTTTTGAGTAATGCTTGACATAGATGGGAACCAATAAAACCGGCTGCGCCTGTAACAAGAATTTTCATGGACGACCAACTCCTATATATTGTAAACCATGTTTTTCTACTTCATTTTTTTCAATACAATTACGACCATCAACAATGGTACTTCCTCGCATCATTTTTTTCACTTGTTGCCAATCAAGTGTTTTAAATTCATTCCATTCTGTCGCAATGACTACACAATCAGAATTTATTATAGAAGATTCCAAGTGGGTATGCTCTGTGACATGCTTTTTTAGAGGAGAAGGAAGGTGGGCTTTTGGATCATAGGTATGAATTTCGTAACCAAGAGGAATTAATTTTTCAATCAGTGTAATAGCAAGCGAATAGCGTATATCGTCTGTAAGCGGTTTGAAGGAAATTCCTAAGACTGTAATTCGGTTTGAATTAGAGTCTTTAAATTTGTTCTTAATTTTTTCAATATAGTAGTCTACTTGTGTGGAATTAATAGATTGAACAGCTTGTAAAATGAAAGGCTCGACTTGTTTGCTCTTCGCTGTATAGATTAATGAATTCAAATCTTTCGGGAAACAGGAGCCACCATATCCAATTCCAGCTTGGAGAAAATGAGGGTTAATTCGGAAATCGTACCCGATTCCTTTTGCTACTTCAGTAATATCAATTTGATATGCGTCGCAAATTCTAGCAATTTCATTGATAAAAGATATTTTTGTGGCTAAGAAAGCATTGGAAGTATATTTAATCATCTCCGCACTATTTAAAGTTGTATGAAAGAATGGAGCTTTTATATCTTTATACATTTCTTGCATAATTTTAAGCGATTTTGTATCGTCTTTTTGTGTACCTACCACTGTTCTATCTGGAAAGAGCATATCATGAACAGCGGATCCTTCTCGAAGAAATTCGGGATTAGAAACAATATTAAAAAGTGAGGCGTCTATCCCTTTTTTTATGAGCATTTCACTTATGAGTTGATTTGTACCAGGTGGAACTGTACTTTTTGTAATAATCGTTTTATATGATTTTATGTTTTGAGCTATTACATCGATAACAGAATAAATGTATTGTAAATCCGTTTTTCCATTGGGGGCGGAAGGAGTTCCAACAGCAATCATAATAATAGGTATTTGATTAATAACTTGACCAACATCACTACAAAATTTTAAACGATTTCTATTTTTATATAGAAGCTCTTTTAAATCCGGTTCGTAAATAGGAAGGTCACCTTTTTGAAGAATATCAATTTTACTTTGGTCTTTATCAACACAAACAACATGATGTCCTAAATTTGCTAATACTGCTGCTGAGGTTAGTCCAACATAGCCAGAACCTATTATACATATGTCCATAATAAGGCACTCACCTTTCTGAAAATTTGTACCTGCTTTTATATTATATTGATGGACAAGTCTGACTTGTGCCATATCAAAAGCCCTATTCATACGATAAACGATAGGGATGGATAAGTTAAATGCCTTTTTTTGATAGATTGATGAGCGGGTAACGGATTACTGAATATACTATTGGAAATAGGATGAAGGAGCGAGGATCGTGATAAAAAAAGCAATAATTCCAGCTGCTGGTTATGGAACGCGTAGCCTACCTATTACAAAAGTAGTTCCAAAAGAGATGTTTCCGATAGGAAATAAACCTGCGATTCATTATATTGTAGAAGAAGCTGTAAAATCTGGAGTTGAACAAATATTAATTGTTCTTTCAAGAACAAAGAATTTAATAGTTGATTATTTTGATTATTCATTAGAATTGGAAGCGTTTTTAAAAAGAGAGGATAAATCACATTTATTAAATGAATTTTCTATTCCGGATATTCAAATTCATTATACGAGGCAACCGTATGCAAGGGGACTGGGTGAAGCAATAAAACTAACGGAAACATTTATAGGAAATGATCCTTTTGCTGTACTTTTACCAGATGATATCGTAATTTCGGATAAAGAACCAGCTTTAAATCAATTGATTAAGATATACCAAGAGACAAACAGTAGTGTAATAGGTATCCATACAGTACCGGACGAAGCTTTAGGAAAATATGGAATTATAAAAGGGGATATAGTAAAAAAGGATTATATGCAAATTACAGATATTGTTGAAAAACCGAAAGTAAATCCCCCATCTAATTTTGCAGTGATTGGTCGGTATGTTTTTACACCAGATATTTTTCCGTTGTTAAAAAACATAAAGCCTGGAGTCGGGGGAGAGTATCAACTCACTGACGCGATCCATTCTTTACTTACAATGAAAAACGTGTATGGGAAAATCATTGATGGAAACAGATATGATATTGGACAAGAAGATGAATATATTCAACTTCTTAATCTTATCTATGGACAAAATAAAGGAAGTAAGAATTAAAGGGTGGTAATGTTTTCTCATGCATGTGAGTAGTCTAATAAGTGTTTATTAAACTACTCACATGCATTGTTGTAGATTTTGAATCAATTACTTATGGAGATTGCATAGAAGGATTAGCGTGGCTTATAAAGTGGTATTCTCGGACGAAAGGAATATCCTCACATGAAGTTTGTCCTAAAGTTGCTCAAGCATTTTTGAAGGGATATGATGCAGGTGATTTTTTAGATTCGACTGATTACGAAAGACTGTCCTCGTTATTATGGTTGTCTGGTTGCTTGAATTGGAATTTTGTTAAGAAGACATTTGAAATTTTAGAAGGAGAAAATTGTGAAAGGTTACTTGAAGAACATCTAGAATTTTTTAAGTTACGAGGAGAAAAATTATATTACTTATTAAAGGTAAATTGATTATTTCTTTTTTATTGAAATAAAGAGTCGAGGTACGAAAAAGGAGGAAGAAACATTGTATCAAAATACTCTTGAAGGTTATCAAATTAGAACTGCACATGGCGAGGAAAGTATTCTCATTATCCATATGCTAAAAGAAGTTGCACAGTGGTTAAAAGAGAAAGAAATCGACCAGTGGCAGTATCTCTTAGCAGGTGAAGATGACGAAGAGATCATTCAAGCTGTAAACAATAAAAATACTTACATCATTTTAAAAGAGAATGAAATAATAGGTACTTTTACCCTGTCTTCCATACAAAGTGAATGGGATCGCCATATTTTTGGTGAAGACGCTCTTTCTGATTCACTATATTTACATAGACTAGCGATTATCCCTAAGTGTATGAAAAATAGAATAGGCGAAGGGGCTTTGATGTGGATTCAAGATAATATGAATACTGAAAAAACGTTCTTAAAGTTAGATTGTGTTGCAAATAATACACAACTAAACAATTTCTACAAAAATAATGGTTTTGAGCATTTCGGTGTGGTTGATGGTCATAATAAGTATCGAAAAAGGATGGGGAAATAGTCCCATCCTTTTTCGGATAGTTGGTTTACACTCACATCTTACAGTTGTTATTTAATATATACAGAAAAAAGAGGAGTACGAACTATTTATACAGAATATTTAGATAAATGGAGGTGCAGAGGAATTGAGTCAAATTGAATTAGAAAACAAAATCGTAAAAACAAGGCAGGAGAAACAAATCATTCTTCGTTTTATCCTTGCTAGTTTGATAGGTATCTTTATGTTTTTTGTGCCTGTTACAATCAATGGTACGTCATCAATCATGATTGATCACATTGTATCTTGGATTCGAGCAGTGATGCCATCAGCTGTCCCATATTATGCTTTATTTGTCATGACAATTGGTGCAATATATCCGTTTTATACAAAGAAATGGAATGCGTCCATTGTAGATATGTGCTTTTCACTCTTAAAAGTAATTGGAGTCATATTTGGAGTATTGTACTGTTTTAAAATAGGGCCAGCGTGGTTTTTTGCTCCCGATGTTGGACCATTTTTGTATGAGAAGTTAGTCGTTTCAGTAAGCTTACTTGTTCCAATTGGATCGGCATTTTTAGCATTATTAGTTGGTTATGGCCTATTAGAGTTTATTGGTACGTTTTGTAGACCAATTATGAGGCCACTATGGAAAACACCGGGACGATCAGCAATTGATGCAGTTGCTTCTTTTGTTGGGAGTTATTCTTTGGCCTTGCTCATTACTAATCGTGTGTACAAAGAAGGAAAGTATACGACTAAAGAAGCAGCAATTATTGCGACAGGTTTTTCAACGGTTTCGGCAACATTTATGATCATCATTGCCAAAACATTAAACATTATGCACTTATGGAATTTATATTTTTGGACCACACTTATCGTAACATTCATTGTAACCGCTATCACTGTGAGAATCCCACCACTACGAACAAAACCAGATACATACATTACTAAAGAAGGTTTTCCAGAACCAGTCTATAAAGAGAAGATGTTAGAACGTGCTTGGGAAGATGCATTAGAAGTATCAAAATCTGCGCCAAGTGTGATGAAAAATATTTTAATCAACCTAAAAGACGGATTCATTATGACGATGGGAATTTTGCCATCTATTATGTCAGTTGGATTAATCGGTATTTTACTAGCAAAGTATACGCCGGTATTTGATTGGATTAGTTATATTTTTTATCCATTTACATGGCTGCTGCAACTTCCAGAAGCCGAACTAGCCGCAAAAGCAGCATCAGTTGGAATTGCTGAGATGTTTTTACCATCATTACTTGTTGTGAGTGCGCCGCTTGTAACTAAGTTTGTCATTGCCGTTGTATCGGTATCATCTATTTTATTTTTTTCAGCGTCGATTCCATGTATTTTGTCTACAGATATTCCGTTAAAAGTTTCTGAACTTATTATTTTGTATGTGCAAAGAACAATATTAACATTGGTGATTATTACGCCAATTGCATATGTGTTGCTTTAAGAGTGTAAAGGTCACTCTTATATTATTAAAGTGATTTCTTTTGGATTTCTAGTAAAAGAAATTTTTGGGTAGGAACCATTCACCATGTACAAGCTTTGGCATGTATACGGTTATTGAAATAAATAATGGGAGAGATAATATGGATTCTTTGTTGTTTGGAATGTTGGGAGGAATTATATTTAGTATCATTATGATCGGAGTTCAAATTAAATTGAGATTGCAATCTATTGAAAATTTGTTAGAAAAAATTTTAGAGCACAAAAATAATAATTCAGAGGAAAGGGATTGAATTTACTTTGAGAGATGAAAAAGGCTCACTTACGTTATAAAAGTGAGTCTTTTTTCTGTATTATTGGATTTTAAGTGATAGAAAATGGAGTTTTGAATATTTTGATATATACTGAGCGGCAAACTATAATATAGCTAGATACATAGAAAAGGGGATTTTTATGGAGATAGTAAATGAAAGAGCAATGTTACGATTAATGGGTGCAAATGATGTAGAAAAATTGTTTTCAATTGTGGAAGGAAATAAGGAGATATGGACGTATTTAATATTTAAAATGGAAAGCTATCAAGATATGGAGAGATATGTTGAAACGGCAGTAAAACGTTATATAAGGGGAACGGATTTACCATTTGTTGTGATAGATCAAAAAACGAATGAAGTTGTAGGGAGTACACGTTTGTATAGTATTTCCAATGATAACAAAACGGTTGAACTTGGTCAAACTTGGTATCATCCGAGTGTACAACGAACAAGTATCAATACCGAATGTAAGTACATGTTATTACAATATGCGTTTGAAGAATTGCAAATGCTGCGTGTGCAAATAAAGACAGATTTGCGCAATGAAAAAGCACAGCGCGCAATTGAAAGGCTTGGTGCGGTAAAAGAAGGTGTACTAAGAAATGAGAGAAAGTTGCCGAGTGGCTATGTCAGGGATGCGGTTGTATATAGCATCATTTCGAGTGAGTGGCCAGTTGTGAAAGAACAACTACTGAAAAAAATGGATTTGTATAAATAGGAGGCATATATGACAAATATTGAAACAAAGAGACTGAAGATGATTCCCTTTACATTAGAGTTTGTTGAGGCAACGATAAAAGGAAGGGAAGAGCTACAAGAAATCATACCATATAAAATATCTTTAGAATGGCCCATGTCTGATTATAAAGATATTTTATCGTGGATTGCAGAAGGTTTACGAAAAAATCCGAAGCAAAGTAAGTGGAGTGGCCTTATTATTCATAAGGAAGATAATGTGATTATTGGTGATATGGGTTGTAAAGGTGCACCTGATTCAATGGGTACAGTAGAGATTGGATATAGTATTGTGCCAGAATATCAAGGGAATGGCTATGCAACTGAAATGGCAAAAGCTTTCGTTGAATGGCTACAGCAGACTAATGAGGTGCAAATCATTAAAGCAGATTGTTTCAAGAGTAATATTGCCTCAAGTAAGGTTTTAGAAAAAACAGGATTCAAATGTGTACTGGAAGAACACCATATGAGATATTGGATTATAAAATAGATAGAAAAAAGAGGTGCGTTGCTATGAAAATAGAAAAATCCCTTCTTTTTTTCTTACAAAATGATTACTTCTTTTATATACTTTTGTTTCATCATTCCCTTCTGTGAAGAAATTCGTTACAATAGAGTTGCATAAGAAATTTTGTACATAAATCAAATTCATAAAATATGAACCACAAAAAATAGTAAATTAAAAATCCTCTATTTGAATGAAAACCCTTTATAGCACCAATTAATTGTTGAGAAAAGTGCCTTCTTTCAAATGAACTCAAATATAATGATTTAAAATAGATTATTTTTTAGAAGTATGGATAATGCACGGGGGCCAGTACAAATGAAACAAAATAAGAAAAGTAAAAAAAGAAGAGTCTTGCAAGTGTTCTTGCTCATGGTTAGTTCTATCATTCTATTTGTAAGTTATGCAGCTTACGATATTTGGAGTTATCGCTTTAAAACGGATGAGGTGGATACAGATGCTGCTGTTGTACTAGGGGCGGCTTCTTGGAACGGAAAACCATCTCCTGTATTTCGTGAAAGAATCAATCATGCGATTTCTTTGTATAAGAATGGAAGTATTAAAAAAATTATTTTTACAGGTGGTACGAAATTTGAAGCAGAGCAGGAAGAAGCACGTACTGCGAAAGCGTATGCATTAAAGCATAATGTAAAGGATGAAGATATATTAATTGAAACACAGTCGCGTTTTACAGAAGATAATTTAAAGAATGCGAAACAGGTTGGAATTGATAATGGCTTACATACATACACGATTGTAAGTGATCCTCTTCATATGAAGCGAGCGATGAAAATAGCGAAGCATATTGGGATGGATGCATATGCATCACCAACGCCAACGTCAGCATATAAAACATTAGATACAGAAATTCCATTTTTCTTTAAAGAGTTATGTTCTTATATTGGGTATGTCGCATCGTTACCTTTACGTATTTTGAAAGGTGATTAAAAAATAAAGAAAAGGATAGACAAAGGTAGAGTGGTTCTACGGAGTCTATCCTTTTTTATATAAAGATGGGTTGGGGTTTCTATATATTTACAAATTATTGGAAAATTTTAAAATAAAAAACCTTGTATTTTCATCGGAATAGTGACACAATAGAGAGCATAATCAAATATAATCTTATCGAGAGAAGTGGAGGGAACGGCCCGATGAAACTTCAGCAACCTATTTGTAATAAAAAGGTGCTAATTCCGAGTAGATAAGAAGGAAAAGAAATGACAACCTTCTTATATGTAAGGTTGTTTTTTAATAGGAGGAGAAAGGATGAAGCGATTATTTTTTGCACTTGTAAGTATTGTATGTAGTTTATTTATCATTACTGGTTGTACGCAGACATCAGGGGGCGATCAAAAAGAGATTCGTTTAGGGTTTACACCTGGTCCATATAGCGATCAAGTGAAAAAAGCAGTACAACCGTATTTAGAAAAAAAGGGATATAAAATTAAAATTGTTGAGTTTAATTCACCAAACGAAACAAATCCAGCGTTAACGAATAAGGATATTGATGCAAATATATTTCAAAGTACTGCTTTTATGAAGTCTTACGCAAAAGAAAATAATGCGAAAATTTCAAGTATTATTCAAGTTCCATCAGCACCTCAAGGTGTATACTCTGAAAAACATAAATCATTAGATGATTTGAAAGATGGAATGAAGATTGGGGTACCAAATGATCCAGTTAATTTAGAACGAGCATTACGTATTTTAGAAGGGATTGGCTGGGTGAAATTAAAAGAAAATGTAAATATTTTAACAATCTCTGAAAAAGACATAACGTTTAAAAAGAAAGATTTCAAATTAGTGCCGCTTGAATCACCACAAATACCAAGAGCTATGAAAGATTTAGATTACGGCATTATTAACGGAAACCTTGTCATTTCATCTGGACATAAGTTAAAAGAAGCATTGGAATTAGAAAAAACACCTCCGCAACATAGAATTATTGTTACGGTTCGTGATGAAGATAAAGAAAAACAATTTGCGAAAGACTTAATGGAAGCGTACCATTCACCAGAATTTAAAAAGATGATTCAATCCGAAGAACAATTTGAAGGATTTGTGCTTCCTGATTACTTAAAGTAAAGGAGATCTTGATATGACATTATCATTTATAGAAACAGAAGAACAAGTTCTCGTATTGGAGAAGATAAAGGCATTAATTCCGCAATTTGCAGGAAGGGAACATCAACTGAGTGAACTCGGATCTTTTCCTTTTGAAAATATTAAAGAGTTGCAGAATATCGGTTATACGAAGTTAACCTTACCAAAAGATGTCGGAGGAAAGGCCATTTCATTGTATGATTTTGTTTTATTTCAAGAAAAGATTGCAGAGGGAGACGGGGCAACAGCTTTATCAATCGGTTGGCATCTTGGAATAGTGAAAGAACTTGCGGAAAATCGCTCATGGAAACCAGAGATGTTTACGTGGTTTTGTGAAGAAGTAAAAAAAGGCGCTCTTTTTAACCGGGCAGCAACTGAACCAAAGACAGGGAGCCCAACGCGGGGAGGAAAGCCAGAAACGCTCGCTGTCCAAAAAGGCGATAAGTGGATTATAAACGGAAGAAAGACTTTTACAACGATGGCACCTGTACTTGATTATTTCATCATCTCAGCGAGTATTGAAGGGCGAGATGAGATCGGAGAATTTGTAATCCCAAGACATGAAAAGGGTGTGTTAATTGAAGAGACTTGGGATAGTGTTGCGATGCGTGGAACCGCTAGCCATGATCTTGTACTGCAGAATGTTGAAATCCCAGATAAATTTTTTACAGATATAAAAGGTTCGAAGGCGAAACCAAAAGGAATTGGATGGTTACTTCATATACCAGCATGCTATTTAGGAATTGCACAGGCCGCAAGAAATTATGCGATTGATTTTGCAAAATCATATCAACCGAATAGTTTAAACCATCCAATCTGTTTGCTTCCAAACGTTAGAAGATTAGTAGGCGAATTAGAGCTCGAACTCTTGCAAGCTCGTACTTTTTTATACCAAGTTGCGAAAAAATATGATGAGGCGGAAGATAAACAATCCCTGCAAGCAGAATTAGCAGCAGCGAAATATATTGCGACGAATGCGGCGATATCAATTGTTGATAAGGCAATGAGAATTGTGGGAGCAAAAAGTTTATCTGAAAAGAATCCACTGCACCGGTATTATTTAAATGTTCGCGCTGGTTTGCACAATCCACCAATGGATGATGTAACACTCTCATTACTAGCAGACGATGCTTATAAATCAATTGAAAAGGAGTGAGTGAACATGATAACGCTTCGTGATATCAATAAAACGTTTCAGACGAAAGAAGGTTTATTTCACGGTGTAAAATCAGTATCTTTGCAAATTGAAGAACATGATATATATGGAATTGCTGGCTTAAGTGGAGCGGGAAAGTCTACGTTATTACGTACAATGAATTTACTGGAAAAGCCGGATTCTGGTTCGGTGATTGTAAATGGTGAAGACTTAACAAAGCTATCAAAGAAAGAATTACGAGCAGCCAGACAGTCAATCGGGATGATTTTTCAACACTTTCATCTTCTTCATAATAAAAGTGTATCGGATAATATTGCTTTGCCATTAGCATTAAAATCCGTTTCAAAAGAAGAGAAAGAAAAACGTGTAAGTGAATGCTTGGAGATCGTTGGTTTAAGTGATAAAGCACATCATTTTCCTTCACAACTAAGCGGTGGACAAAAACAGCGTGTTGCGATTGCGCGTGCATTAGCAAATGATCCTAAGGTATTACTTTGTGATGAACCGACATCGGCACTCGACCCGAAAACGACACGATCTATTTTGCAATTTTTACAAAAGATAAATAAAGAGTTAGGAGTTACAATCGTAATTGTAACGCATGAAATGAATGTCATTAAACAAATTTGTAATAAAGTCGCGGTAATGGAAGAAGGAGAAGTTGTTGAATCATTCCACTTACGCGACCAACATTTAAAACCAACAACAGAAATTGCGAAACTCTTATTAGGAGTAGAGCAAGAGAGGGGCATTGCACATGTTCAATAATGTTATCCCGCTCCTTCCAGAGATTTGGACATCACTTTTACAAACATTATTAATGGTTGGACTGTCAGTTGGAGCAGCAATTATTTTAGGTATTCCTTTAGGGGTAATTTTATATTTTACTAGCAAAGGACAAATTTTGGAACAAAATATAGTTCATCGTATTTTAAACGGCATTGTAAATATTATTCGTTCATTTCCATTTATCATTTTACTAGTTGCACTAGTACCACTTACAAGAGCTCTATTAGGAACTACAATTGGTCCAATTGCCGCAACGATTCCTTTATCAGTAGCAGCTATTCCATATTTTGCGAGACTCGTAGAGCAAGCGCTGCGCGAAGTTCCAAAAGGAGTGATTGAAGCCGCTGAGGCAATGGGGGCGTCGCCGCTGCAAATCGTGTGGAAAGTGCTGCTTGTTGAAGCGCGTTCGGGCCTTGTATTAAGTTTAACCGTTTTAACGGTAAGTTTTATTTCTTACTCCGCTATGGCAGGGGTTGTCGGGGGCGGCGGTGTTGGGGACTTAGCAATCCGCTTTGGATATTATCGCTTCCAAACAGATGTTATGGTTGTTACGGTACTTATGCTTGTCATCCTTGTTCAATCTGTGCAATTTATTGGGAATAGAATTGCTGCGAAAATTGATAAACGGTAAGTGTGAAAAGGACTTCGGTGTATATCGAAGTCCTTTTTGGGGTGTGCGGGGAATAGAAAATATCGAGGAGGAGTGTTGTGAAAGGGTAAATGAATTTTTATCGGTGCTTTATCAAATATATCGATTGTGCAACAAATAACGACAAAAATAAGAATCCGCTGACGATAGTTTTTATGCAGAAAATTAGTTCTATCGATATCACATATGAGAGAATGTAGGAGAGTCAATTAGGGAATATATATGTTAAAGGAGGAACAATCGTGGCAGAAATTAAATTTGATATTAAAGAAACTTTTGGAGCTATATCACAGTCACCTAAAGGCTGGAATAAAGAACTCAATTTAATCAGTTGGAACGGAAAAGAGCCGAAATATGACCTGCGTGATTGGGCACCAGAGCATGACAAGATGGGGAAAGGTGTCACATTGACGGTCGAAGAGTTAAAGGCTTTAAAAGATATTTTAAACAGTATGGAGTTATAAAGCGAAATACTTTATGCAGAGAAAACCACTTTTGAATCATATTTCAAAAGTGGTTTTTACATGGATATATATGTTAGAAAAGACTATACAATTTTGGTTTCTATATCTTCTTTTTTGTTATGTTCAGGTACGTAGATATACTGGGATACAATAAGAAGAATGCCTATAAAAAATACTGGAAACATACTTGATATAAATAGACCATCAATCTTTAAATTAATGATTAGACAAACGATTATAATGAGTGATGTATATAAATGAGAAATGCGTTTTTTGAATCGTATTTTAAATACTTCTAGTAATATCTCACAGCTTACCAATAAGATGAGAACACTTAAAAAATATATATTGGTATCATAAATAAGGAAACAACAGATCAGGCCGAAAAAAGCTAGATACTCAATGAGTAACGGAATATTACGTAGCATAAGATGTTTCCTACCTAACTAAGTAAGGGAGTGGATCAACTGCATTTGTTTTTTCAAAATTCCATTCCCCGTTATGTAATTCAAAATGAAGATGTTGCCCAGTTGAATGACCCGTATTCCCCATCTGACCTAACAGTTGTCCAGCTTGAACGCGATCTCCGACTTGGACAGATCGGTTTTTCATGTGCGCATAAACAGTTGTATATAATTTTCCTTTTATGTAATGAGTGACGAATACGACGTTTCCGTAGCTGCTAGAATAGTAAGATTTGATAACTTTTCCAGTAGCTGCAGCACGAATTGGCATATCTCCAGTTGCCGTAAAGTCGACACCATAATGCATTTGGCCCCATCTAACTTCAAAGTTTGAGCTAACTTGTCCTTGTGTTGGGAATTTAAAAACAGCAGGTATAGAAGGTGAGACTGACTTTTCTTGTTGTTTATTTTGTAATACATACTGCTGTGCAACATATCCGTATCCAGAGCCAAAGCGAATTTTATACCACGAACCTACTTTACCTACTACTTGTATTTGTGCGCCATTTTGTAAAGAGCCAATAACAGCAGTATTTGTTCCTGCACCACTTCGTACTCTTAATCTAGGAGTTGCAACATAGTAAGAATTATTTTGTATAGTAATTCCTTTAACGAATGGCTGTAAACTATTGGATACAAATTCTTTTTTTACGTATCCTGTTTTTCCGTTGTGAGAGATGAGGTACCAGTCACTGTGCGTTTCTTGCACAGAAATAAATGTCCCATTTGGTAATACATCAAGAATCGCTGATTGGATATTTGGTTCAGAACGAAGGTTTAAGGCGCTCGCATTTACGATATACTGATTGCGTTCTTGATTTAGCTTTTTCAAAGACAAATTGGATTTTTGTATGTAGCCAATTTTATTTTGGGCGTTTACTTTATACCAGTTACGTGTAGTTTCAAGAATGATAACAGGTGTGTTATATGAAATGTTTCCAAGGGAATCACTATTTGTTGTACGTTCTTGATATAGTTGAACGTTATCAAGTTTTACATATCCGATTTCTGCGTTGCTCTTTGGTTGTACAGCTGTTGTTTGCGTATCTGCTTCAGTAATGGATGGGAAAAGAGAAGCGACTGCGACAGTTGCTACCGTCAATGTTGAAACTTTCATATTCATCGTATAATGAGCCCCCTTGTGTGATTTATTACAAAATTTTGAATTATATTAAAAGAATAACAGAAATATAGGTATTATGGAAATAAAGAAAAGAAATTCATATGTTTCTCAAGTATGTCAAAAGTCCTTTCATAAAAAATCAATCCGTCCCTTTGAGGATCGGACTCAGTTTTCTAAATTTTATCCCGCATTAACGGACAGTAACACTCCCACCTCAAAATTCAGCGAAAGCAAAGAAGTTAGGTGGGAGATGAACTGTCCGTAAAAGCCCGATTGGTTCAACTAATAATCAGTGGGAGATGGAGAAAACCCCCACTGATTAAAGTTTCACTTTATAGAAAACTACTGAGGGGGGATCTTTAAGGTGAAACTACCAGATGGCCCGTCGTCATTATATACATTAATAGAATAAAAACCAGGTGATAGCGAGGTAGCGAAAGAGCTTAAATGATTATTCAAACTTTGATTTGGTTGTAATGTTCCGCTTGCTACCGTTTTAAAAAATATTATCAATTACATATGAATCTTCTCATGTATTTACTAAGCTACTTCATTTATAACCTAGCAAGGCTTTGTTTTATAGGAGTTTGAAAAATCTTTCTTTTCTATTCCTTTTTTCATGTTTTACATGGGAAACCTAGGTTTCTGATTTGTGCTGCGGTATAATAATGTGGAAAAAGTATGAAAAGAGGTAGCTTTATGCTAGAAATCATTGCAACTTGTTTAGAAGATGTGAAACGAATTGGAAAAGCTGGTGGAAATCGAATTGAACTTATTTCAGCATATACAGAAGGTGGGTTAACCCCAAGTTACGCTTTTATAAAACAAGCGGCGAATCATAACATACCTATCCATGTTATGATTCGCCCTCATGCTAAATCATTTATATATACAACAGAAGAAATCGAAATGATGAAAGAGGACATACAAATTGCACAAGAACTTGGTGCAGCAGGTGTTGTATTAGGTGTATTGAATGAACAAAATCAAATTGATGAAGAGAAATTAGCTGATTTATTATCTGTTATAGATGGAATGAATGTTACATTTCATCGTGCGATAGATGAAGTAGATAATCCTGTTGGTGCAGTTAAAATATTACGCAAATTTAAAAATATAACTCATATTTTAACTTCTGGTGGGCAAGGAGATATAGAAAAGAATATTCCTGTCTTACATGAAATGCAAAGAGTAAGTCAAGGGGATATCCAGCTCGTTGTAGGAAGTGGTGTGACAAAAGAAAATATAAAGCGATTATTGAATGAAACAGGAATTTCAGAAGCGCATGTCGGTACTGCAGTCCGAGAGGGGAAATCTTGTTTTGCTGAAATTGATCAAAAATCCGTACAAGATTTAGTGGAATTAACAAAGTCATTATCATGCTAGAGAAGAGGGGAAAAGATGGAGAAAAGTAAGAAAAAAGAAATCATTTCATGGGTTAAAACGATAGGTGTTACAGTAGGAATCGCTTTTATTGTACGTGGTATTCTATTTACCCCTTCACTCGTACAAGGTGAATCTATGATGCCCACTCTAGAAAATAATGAGCGCGTACTTGTAAATAAAATTGGTTTTAATATACAGGGGTTAGAGCGCTTTGATATTATCGTTTTTCATGGAAAAGAAGGACATGATTTAGTGAAGCGAGTAATTGGCTTGCCAGGAGATACAGTTGAGTATAAAAACGATGTATTGTACGTAAATGGAAAAGCGGTCGATGAACCATATTTGGAGGATTATAAGGCCGAAGTACCTAAAGGAACATTAACTCCTGATTTTACACTAGAACAAAAAACGGGGAAAACAAAAGTACCGGAAGGTCAAGTGTTTGTATTAGGAGATAATCGTCAAGTTTCAAAAGATAGTCGCATGTTTGGTTTTGTTTCTGAAGATCAAATTGTTGGAAAAGGTGAAGCGGTATTTTGGCCGTTGCAACAAGTAAGAGCACTGCATTAAAGAGAGAATTTTCATATATGCGTTAAAAAGCATTGAATATTAATTTAAGTAGTTAGAATAACATGGGGAAACAATAGAAACATAGTAAATAGTAAATCGAGTATGAAAGTGCAAAGCTTTTATACTCGATTTTTTATTTTAGAAAAATATTGTTTAAATAGAAAGAATATTTTATAATTTTAAATTATATATTTGTTTCGAAAAACGGAATTATTGTTCCGAATTTCGGAACTTAGGAGAGTTAAGATGAGTGTAAATAAAACGGCAGTAAAAACGATGGATATTTTAGAACTTTTTTATGAACATGAAGAACTAACGTTAACGGAAATGGTTCATTATACAGGCATGCCAAAAACTTCTGTATACCGTTTAATTGGTTCACTTGAAGAAATGGGTCTTTTACAAAAAACAAAAAGGGGAAGTTATAGGCTGGGATTGGTATTTTTACGATTTGGTCAACTTGTGTCAAAGCGATTATCTGTACGAAATATCGCAAAGCCCTATATGAAAAAACTGAGAGATTCTCTTGGTCAAGCTGTCAATTTAATTATTCAAGATGGTAATGAGGCAATTTATATTGAAAAAATGGATGGCGATCAACCAGTAAGAGTATACACAGAGATTGGAAGGCGAGCACCTTTATATGCAGGAGCATGTCCGCGTATTTTACTTTCATATTTTTCAGAAGACGATCAAATGCAGTATATAGAGAAAGTACAATTACAACGATTTGCGGATGGAACGATTGTAGATAAAGAAGAGTTGCAAAACCTGTTACATAAGGCGAAAAGAGAAGGATATACGTTAAGCTATTCGGAACTTGAGAATCATACAGCTGCAATTGCAGCACCTATTTTTGCAAGCGATGGCACTGTAATAGCTGGTATTAGTATTTCAGGATTAGAGGTAGAGTATAATGAATCGG
Source organism: Bacillus sp. Xin1 (assembly GCF_013314535.1). GTDB lineage: Bacteria > Bacillota > Bacilli > Bacillales > Bacillaceae_G > Bacillus_A. The sequence goes on from NZ_JABUAE010000011.1 coordinate 108,142, forward strand.
CAATTCCAAACTTTATTACAAAAGTAAAAGAAACGGCACACCAAATTTCAAAAGAACTTGGCTGGATTGGTGAAAAGGAAGGGATATGATGAAATTTTCAGCACTAGGGGATCAAGCAGTTGTTGTGACATTTGGAGAAACAATTGATTTGGATATATATGAAAATGTGCAACATTTATACCGTCTATTACAAGAAAATCCGTTCTATGGAATGATTGAGTGTGTACCTTCATTTGCTTCTTTAACAGTATACTATGACGGATATAAAGTGTGGGAGAAAAATGAAAGAAAGGTAATGCCGTATGATTTTATATGTGAATACGTGAAAGAAGTACTTCACAAAAATCAAAATAAGGTGCAACTGCAATACGATTGTATCTCGATTCCAGTTTGTTATGGCGGACAATATGGTCCCGATTTGGAAGAAGTAGCGGCATATCATGAATTAAGTACAAGTGATGTTATTCGCCTTCACAGCGAAGCAACTTATTTTGTATATATGCTAGGGTTTACACCGGGGTTTCCATATTTGGGTGGAATGTCAAAAGAATTAGAGACGCCTAGAAAACAAACACCGCGTTTGCAAATAGCACCAGGTTCGGTTGGGATTGGCGGAAATCAAACTGGAATTTATCCATTAGAAACACCAGGGGGCTGGAATATTATTGGCAGGACGCCTGTTTCTTTATTTCAGCCAACAAGGCAGCCACCTACATATGTGCAGAGCGGAATGTATTTACGTTTTATCCCAATAACAGAGGAAGAGTTTCTAGCTATGGAGGGAGCGAGGGAATGAATGTCGAGGTTTTACATGCAGGGATGTTTACAACGGTTCAAGATTTAGGAAGGTACCAATATCAACAATACGGTGTACCTGTTGGCGGTGTGATGGACCAGGCGGCATTGAGAATGATCAATATGTTAGTTGGAAATGAAGAGAATGAAGCTGGACTAGAAATCACAATGATGGGGCCGAAATTACTTATCAAAAAAACAACATTACTTGCAATTGGCGGCGCGAATATGGAGCCGTTATTAAACGGAGAAGCAGTTCCATTATGGCGACCAATATTAGCGAAAGAAGGGAGTATGCTTTGCTTTGGAAAGGCGCCGCTTGGATGCCGGACATATGTAGCATTTGCTGGTGGAATTCATGTTGCAAGGAGTATGGGAAGTAAAAGTACATATGTAAAAGCAACAATAGGTGGAATAGAAGGGCGAGCATTGAAAAAGGGGGATCTGTTTCAAATTGGTACACCGTCAAACTTTGGTGCAAGTATGATTCGAAATTTGATAGAGGAAGAAAGAATCGTAGCGCACTGGGGTATATGTAACCATGTTTTACCTACATATAGTCGTAATCCAAAGATTCGTGTTCTTCTAGATTTTGAATGGAATCATTTTAAGAGTGAAAGTTTAGAAGCATTCTTTACACAAGAATATAAAATTTCGAATTACGCTGACCGTATGGGCTATCGGTTAGAAGGTGAGGAATTAAAAAGAATTGAACAGTCCGATATTTTATCAAGTGCAGTTACGTTTGGAACAATCCAAGTGCCGTCTGGGGGCCATCCAATTATCTTAATGGCGGATAGACAAACGACAGGGGGATATCCGCGAATTGGCAATGTGATATCTGCTGATTTACCGATTCTTGCACAATTGAAACCAGGCGACTATGTCACGTTTACAAAGACTTCTATAACAGAAGCGACAGAGCTTTACATAGAGCAAGAACAAAATATGAATTTATTAAAGAAATTTATCGCGTTACAAGCTTAAAGGAGGAATAGAATATGGTTACCGTTGATTTAAACTGCGATTTAGGAGAAGGTTTTGGCGCATATCAAATTGGAAACGATGATCAAATCCTTCCATTTGTTTCATCAGTAAATATTGCATGTGGTTTTCATGCTGGGGATCCAACTGTTATGCGTCAAACTGTAGAAAAAGCATTGAGAAATAATGTGGAAATCGGTGCTCACCCTGGCTTTCCAGATTTATTAGGGTTTGGAAGAAGAATGATGCGCGTCTCACCAGATGAAGTATATGACTATGTTTTATACCAAATTGGAGCATTAGATGGTTTTGTGAGGGCGGCAGGAGGAAGGTTGCATCATGTAAAACCGCACGGCGCACTTTATAATATGGCGGCGACAGATCAAGAGATTACAGAGGCAATTGTAAAAGCGGTTCATCATATGGATCCAAATCTATTTCTTTATGGATTAGCGAATAGTGCATTCGTACAAGCTGCTAACAAATACGAAGTAAAGCTGATTCAAGAAGCATTTGCAGATCGTACATATCAACGGGATGGAACATTAACGAGCCGAACAGAAGAAAATGCACTTATTACAAATGAAGAGGAAGCGATTCAGCAAGTGCTTCAGATGGTGCAAAAGGGAAATGTACAAGCTATTGATGGAAACAATGTACCGATACATGCACAAACCATTTGTATACATGGTGATGGAGAGAAAGCAGTATCATTTGCGAAAAAAATATACAGAATATTACAACTCAATAATATTTCTGTTTGTGCACCAAAATAGGAGAGGGGGAGATACGTAGATGCTGAAATTAATTGGAATATTGCTTGTAGCGGTTGGCTTTTTATTTCGTCTGAATACGTTACTAGTTGTAATGGTTGCGGGCATCGCAACGGGAATGATCTCAGGGATGAGCTTTCATGATGTGATTAGTATGTTTGGAAAGTTTTTTATTGAAAACCGATATATGTCTATGCCGATTTTATTAACACTTCCTGTCATTGGAATACTAGAAAGATACGGATTAAAGGAAAGAGCGGAAGCGTTAATAACGAAATCGAAAGGTGCTACAACAGGAAGAGTACTTATGTCATATTTCGCGATTCGTGAAGGATCAGCGGCAGTAGGACTGAACATTGGTGGACATGCACAAACAGTAAGACCGCTAGTTGCACCGATGGCAGAAGGGGCTGCGCAAGGCCGTTATGGAAAACTTCCAGAAAAATTGAGAGAAAAGATCAAAGCGAATGCAGCGGCAGCTGAAAATACAGCATGGTTTTTCGGCGAAGATATTTTTATCGCAACAGGAGCAATTTTATTAATGAAAGGATTCTTTGATTCTGTAGGAATGCATGTTGGTGTATGGGATATGGCACTTTGGGGAATTCCTACGGCAATCTCAGCTTTTATTGTAAGTTGGATTCGTTTTAAACAGTTTGATAAATATATTGAAAAAACGATGAAAAAAGAAGAGAACGAAAAAAGAGAGGCGATATAAGATGAATATTATTACACTGGATACAATCTATTATTTATTAGGTATTATCGTTGCCTTTGTCGCAATTCGTGTCGCCTTTGATCGTCAGCATCCGAATCGTTTTGGTTCAAGCTTATTTTGGGCATTATTTTCTATCACATTTTTATTTGGGAATATCATCCCATCTTTTTATATCGGTTGTATCGTATTAGCGATGGTCGTTTTAGCATCGTTGAATAAAGTAACGAAGTCAAATGAAAAAGAAGCGCCTACTGAAGAGAGAGTGAAACATGCAGAGAAATTAAGAAACAAAATATTCATGCCTGCTATTTTAATTCCTATTTTTACGATTATTGGTACGTTAACTTTAGGAAAGTTAAAGTTTGGAAATGTATCTCTCGTTGATCCTGATAAAGTCACATTAATTGCATTAGCGCTTGGCGCATTGCTCGCTTTCGTAGCGGCAATGGGAATCACAAAAGCAAAAATAACAGCACCAGTGCAAGAGGGAAGCAGATTATTACAAGCTGTCGGATGGACAGTCATTTTACCACAAATGTTAGCGGCCCTTGGTGGTATTTTCGCAAAATCTGGTGTGGGTCAAGTTGTATCTGATTTAGTAGGACAAGTATTGCCGACAGAATATCCATTTGTTGCTGTTATGGCATATTGTTTAGGGATGATGTTGTTTACCGTTGTAATGGGGAATGCATTTGCGGCATTTGCTGTTATTACGGGCGGGATTGGTTTACCTCTTATCGTGCAAATGCATGGTGGTAACCCAGCGATTATGGCAGCGCTTGGAATGTTTGCAGGGTATTGCGGAACATTGTTAACGCCAATGGCAGCGAATTTCAACATTGTACCAGCGATGCTATTAGAGTTAAAAGATAAAAATGCGGTAATTAAAGCACAAGTACCAATTGCGGTTACTATTTTTGTTATTAATATGTTTATCATGTATGGACTTGTATATCGATTTTAGTAAGGAGTGGGAAGGATGAAAAGAGTATTGTTAACGGGTTTTGCACCTTTTGGTGGAGAGGAGATTAATCCTGCATGGGAAGTTGCAAAACAACTTGACGGTCAAGCGATTGGAGATTACAAGATTGTTAGTAAACAAGTTCCGACCGTGTTTCATAAATCATTACAAGTGCTGCAGTCTTATATGGAAGAAATAGAACCAGAGCTTGTCATATGTATAGGACAAGCAGGAGGACGCCCAGACATTACAGTGGAACGAGTTGCAATTAATGTAGATGATGCAAGAATCGCTGATAATGAGGGCAATCAACCAATTGATGAATCTATTATCGAAGAGGGACCGGCTGCGTACTGGTCTACACTTCCGATGAAAGCGATTGTGAAAAAACTTCAGGAAGAAGGCATACCGGCTTCTGTTTCGCAAACGGCAGGTACATTTGTTTGTAATCATCTCTTTTATGGACTGATGCATATGTTAGCAAAAAATGAAACTGAAGTTCGTGGAGGCTTTATACATATTCCGTTTTTACCAGAACAAGCAAGTAGTCATCCAGGGCAACCAAGTATGTCCCTGCCTGTTATTACAAAGGGAATTGAATTGTTAATACAAGTCGCATTAGAAGTAGAAAATGATATTGTAGAGTGTGGCGGCACAACACATTAAGCAAATATGTAACAACTGATCGCGTTGGCAAGAGTTATATCGAAAAGCAGTATGAGGATGTGTTACATGGTAGAAAGCACAATCAAAAATACTACTGATAAAGAAGAGAATATCATCCACACGGAATAAATTGTAAAAGGGAAAAGTGGCAATAATTCAATGGTAACGATTGATATGGAATTGCAGAAGAGAGTGGATGAAAGTATAGAAAAAATTAAATGGCATTTAAACCTTCAGAGCCAATAATGGATCGTGCGTTTGTAGTGATGATGAATCTTAAAACTGGGCAGCTGTTATCCATCTCAGGAAAGAAACTAATAAATAAAGATGGAAATATACAAGTAGAAGATTATGCACTTGGTACAATTGCTTGTAGCTTATAAAAAGTATGTACAAAATTATGATTAATTATAGAAAAACATTAATGGTTTGGCAGACAACGTTTTAAGTTGTCTGCCGGGTAAAGTGTTTAAAGCGAAGGTTGCCAGTTTGAATAGACTACAACCGCAGTCCAATCCAAGCGAATTAAGGATAGTATGTGTAGATATTTACACAATATACAAAATTCTTCTTTTGAGTTTGGTAGACAACGATATGAGGTGTCTGCTTGTGGGTTTCATGAGTTTAACGGGAAAACTAATTGTCTTCCTAGTTTTAAAAAGAATGAAGCTGCTAGTTCAACCGGTTTAGGAAGAGTATGTGCAGACTTCATAAAAATATGGTAAGAGAAATAAAAATGTCTATTCTACAAACAGTACAGAGCACTATATAAAAGTGCTCTGTGGAAAGTAAGCGCTATAAGTAAAACATTCTATACGATAAGATGTCTGGTTCATTCAAATGTGAAAAAAGTTGGTGTTTTTAATGTTGATAATAGCTAACAAAAAGAAATTGGAGTTTGCTTACTGTTATATAATATACAGAAAACTTATTATTTCTTAGTTTATTTTTATTACCTGAAGAAAAAGAATGAAACTGAAGCATCTTTTTTCAAATACTTTCTAGATATATAAATCTAACTATTATATGACTTATACCAAAGATTTGGAGATTACTTAGTTTTATTGATTATACTGAGGTTCTTCTTGCTGAATCTCCTGAACACGTGGTTCTAAAGAATCAATAATTGTCTGTGTTTGCTGAGCTGCATTTTGATACAGTTGTTTTGCTTGCTGATTGTCAGTATCAAGAACAAATCCTTCTAAACATGCTTGAGCACTTTTTAATCCAGAAATGGTTTGTTTAAGGTTGGTAATTACTGTCATAATTAAATTCCTCCTTATAATCATGGACTCAATATTTAGAATATCTATTTTCTACCAAAAGTATGATTTCTAAATTTTGGGTATCTTTATAGAGTGAATATATTGAATAAGCGTTTAAAAATATTAAACAAACCGTACAAGATAAGCTATGTTATTGGTTATCAACAACAAAGTGAAGTTGTATTAAAAAAGGGGGAAATCTATTCGACGCAGCTGTAGAGTCATTAAGAATAATAAAAAACTCGTGACTAAAAAACGAGCTTTTTATTATTCACGATAGTTATTGGTTTTGATTACCTTGCTTCTTTTGACTGTTAGGCGTAATTTCATCAGCAAATTCCATATTTGCCAAGTTTACTTTGGATGGAATAAATGTTCTTGTCGTATTTTGAGCACCTTGGAACAAACGTTGAATCGGTTTCATCATATTTGCATTACGTGTTGCTACTACACTAAAAACTGTTCCTAATCCTAGTAAAGAAACCCAAATCCATCCTCTATTATTCCGTCTATTTCTAAACAAATTAAACATTTGCTGAGTTCTTCTTCCAGAATTGAATAATGACATCAAGAAGTTAAGGATATTCATTTTTTGCCCCCTGTAAAAATAATTAGGAAAAAGAAACACTAAGTTCAATTTCACATGATTTATGTTGCAATATTTTATAGGAATTTATGATGCCAACTTATACTAATACTTCTTGATTTTTCTTACTAAAAACCCTATGATTCCCTAAATATTTTTAATAAAAATATGCAAAATAGTTTTATCAAAAATTTAAAAAGGGAAATGAAAACAACATGAAAAGTTATGTATTATTGGTTTGGAATTTTCTTGATCCGATATATTATAAATTCACTCGCTTAACTTATATTCATAACGAAATTTACAAGGAAAATATTTTACGCGTAAGACTCACTCGTTACAAAGGGAAACATGTTACTCTTTCTGACGGTACACAAATCAATAAGAATGATATCTTGGTTAAAATTCATTTACATAATGTGCGTTTAATCAATGAAATGAAGTCCGTTAAAAATGACATTACAAAAGGGCGATTTATTTATCAACATGTTAAAAAGTCCTTACCTAGTCTTGGGGCATATATTCAAAATCATTCTAGGGGAGATGAGATTAAAGGGATAATTGGAATTTCAATGTTAAACAGAGGAGCTGACCGATTAGGTTTTGAATTTGTTTCTATTTCTAATCCTTTTTATAAATGGTTTAAATGGTTAGCATTTTTACCAATATGTTTATTATCTAATAACGATTCGATTTTCAAAATGATAAAGAACAGTATATCTACCTCACCAAAGTATTTATTTATGTCTAAGGAGAATTTATTACAAATATATAAGTGTGAAGTTCGAGATGAAATTGCTAAAAGAAAATGTTAATCGCATTTGTTAAAAAGTCATTGCGATTTTATATACTGCATTCAAAATGATTTGACAAGTAAGATGTAAAGGCTGTTAACTAGGTCCGTTAACAGCCTTTACATCTTATACTGCAGGAAGTTCGCTACTCTTAACTGTTGATATTGATAGTTGATGCAATGTAATTTCTGGTCGACTTCCAACTCGAATATTTACTCCTGTTTGACCTAGCCCTTCACTAATATAAAAAGGTTTTCCATCTTGTATATGAAGTCCTTTTATAACGTTCATTCTTGCAAGCTTACCCATTTTTGCAAGATGATAGGCTTTTGGATAACAAATTTGGCCACCATGGAAATGACCAGCTAATAAATAATGAAAATGATATTCTTTCATATGGAGCACAATGTTCGGATCATGAGTTAATACTAAATTTGTTCCCGATTTAACTCCTCGATAAGAAGCTATTAAATCACTGCGTTTCGTACTAAAATCATCAACACCAATAATATTTACACGTTTATTTTGAACGTAAATAACATGGTTTTCATTTTGCATAACCTTGCAACCATATTGTTCAAGTATTTCTTTTAATTTTTGTAAGTCCTTTTCACGTAATACATAATCATGGTTCCCAAAAACAGCATATATACCATGCTTTGCATGTAATTGACTTAATACCTCTAAATATGGAGCAAGTTTAGAAATTGTACGTTTTCGGTCAAGGAAATCCCCAGTAAGTGCAATCAAATCAATTGATTCATCTTTTAGCTTTTCATAAAGCTGAACTGGGGAAATAGATATATTTTCGAGATGCATATCGGAAAGGTGTAGAATATTTAGTATCGGATCATGCCCGTGGGTTTGCTTTTGATTTATTTGAACTTTATTTATCACGACATCGGTCGTGTTTTTGTGAGCTTTTTTAAATATATAGAAGAGAATAATAAATAAAACGGATAGTAATAAAATTTTCAATCACATCACTCCTTCTATAAAAATTATACATGAAAAAACCTGTCATTTTGTATGTAATTTATGGAACGAAATCCATCGTCATTTATTCGGAATAGTTGCCAGAATAGAAAAAAAGAAGTGCCACATAATAATAGAAATGAATGAAAAGACACATCGTTAAGTGTATTTCAAGAGGTGATTTATGGAGCAACATTCAATACAAAAGACTATCTTGTTTTTGCCATTTTTGCAGATTCCATCAGGCCATCATCAAGTTGCACAGGCATTAATAGAAGGAATACAAAAGGATCAATTCAATATAAAATGTGATCTAGTGGATATCCTCTCGTATAGTTACGGAAGAATAGAAGCATTGGTTTCAAATGTTTATTTAAAATGGATTAAAGAATTCCCTGCTTTATATAATTGGATATACCAAAACTCTGTCTACAAAAATGTCGAAGAGAACAAACGTTATCGATTATATGAACTTCTGTTTGTACCATTCATGAGAAAATTAATAAGGGATAAACAACCTGATCTGATCATTTGCACTCATGCTTTACCTTCATATGTATTAAACTATTTGAAAGAAAAAGGTGAATTGAAAACACCAGTTATAAATGTATATACAGATTATTTCATTCATAGTTGTTGGGGCATTAAAAATATCGATTTTCATTTTGTACCGTCTCATTATATGAAGGGGTTTTTAAAAAACAAGGGAATAAGTAATGAAAAAATTTTTATAACAGGAATTCCTATACATAAAAAGATAAAAAAACAAAAAGAGCATATAGTAAAGTTTACTTCTTCTGCATTGTCAGTTTTAATTACCGGAGGAAGTTTAGGGGTTGGGGCAATAGAAGATTTAATTCACAAAATAGGAACGGAAACAAAAATTCACTTTTATGTGTTATGCGGGAAAAATGATAATTTATATCAAAAGCTTCATCAATTACAACAAGATAACATAACACCTTTAAAATATATTACATGTAGGGAAAAAATGAACAAACTCTATGATCAAATAGATGCAATCGTTACAAAACCTGGGGGAGTAACAGTAAGTGAAAGTTTATTTAAAAGAAAACCTATTTTTATTTATCATGTACTACCAGGACAAGAGGAAATTAATTTACAACAACTAAAAAAGTTAGGTGTGATTTTCTATTTAAATAAATGGAAAGATGAAAAAGAGACACTTGAGGAGCAAATATATTCATTTTTTCAAAATAAAAATCAGGTCCAACGTTATCAGGAACGTATAACAGAATATCATCGACAGCTTATTACGAAAGAGCCTTCACAAATTATAAAGGAAGTAATAACGAATAGATAACGCATAGATACTCACATCAATTTTTATTATGCATCATTATTTTGAAAGTTACTTTTTTCTTTAGAGAAGAGTCGGGAATGATTTCAGATTGTTGAGGTGATTACATACATGCCAATGTTGAACGTGGACGGTAGTAGTCTGTATTATACCGTTAAGGGAGAAGGAGTTCCTATTGTTTTTATTCATCCTCCTGTGCTCACTTGTATGAATTTTGAGTACCAAATAGAGGAATTATCCCAAAAGTTTAAAGTGATTGCTTTTGATATTAGAGGACATGGAAGGAGTCAGTATTCAAAACAACCGATAACCTATTCACTGATTGCAGAAGATATTAGACGTTTATTGGATCATTTAAAAGTCGAAAAAGCATTCATGTGCGGATATTCGACTGGAAGCTCTGTCGCATTAGAATTTTTGTTAACTTACGTGGAAAGGACATTAGGTGGGATTCTAATCGGTGGAATGTCAGAAGTGAGGGATGGATACCTAAAGAATAAGATTTCACTAGGTGTGAAACTGGCAAAAGCAGGGGCAGTTTCATTTCTAGCATTGTCTATTTCATGGGGTAATTCAAATACACATAAATTGTTCAGAAAGATGTTTAAAGAAGCTCGAAAAGGGAATGCCGAAAATTTTGAGCAGTATTATCGTTACAGTTTGCACTATAATTGTACCAATCAGCTTAGAGATATTCAGCTTCCGGTTTTGTTGATTTATGGTAAGAAAGATAAAACATTTTTTGATCATGCGAAATTACTGCATGAAAAATTGCCATGTAATGAATTAAAATTTATTGATAACGTAAAGCATCAAATTCCTACAAAAGCAGCGAAGGATTTAAATGAAATGATTAAGCAGTTTGTTTTTATCCATACAGAGATGAATAGGGAAGAAATTTTTTCTTTACCAGTAAAAGAGTTGATGTCTCAAGAATAAAGTAAAAATTCCAACGGTGGAGAGTCGGCATTTAGCAAAAATATGCGAAGTGACGCCTCCACCTATCTTTTGGATTCTTTCGTTTTTACACGAGATTTAGAATAGTCTCCATCAAAGTAATGTACAATTTCATCCTAATGATAATGAAATATCATTTATTTGAGAAGGGGATTCGTTTTCCGTATATCATACTCCGAATTTTGAAGCCGATATCCCGAGAAAATTAAAAATAACCATTTTTAATTTAAAAAATAGAAAGTGCTAGTAATATAAAAGAGGTTAGAAAAAGCGTGCCCCCCCCCCGCCAATTTAAAGGCGGGTTTTTTTATTACAAAAAATCAACATTAAACATTAACCGATCTAATAGATAAAAATTCATCTTAGCTTGATGGGCATACGGTAGTACCCATAAATGTTGATTTATAATAAAGTTTTATAATTTGTAAAAAAGTTAGATAATTTAAAACAAAGTTTGATAAAACCCAGTATAATAGGTTTTTCTTTTGACCCTTTAACTCCATCTGGAATGTTCAATTAAAGGGTCAGTTTGTAGAGGATTTTGACAGGTTTTTTTAGAGTTATTATTTAAATAAGGATTTTGAAGTCTTTTGGTGAATATTAAATGTTAATCTAAAAGATGGAGGTTGTTGTGATGTTGAAACTGTTTCAATATAACTGGCAAGTTCGTGATGATTGGTTTACATTGTGCGAAGACATACCGGATGAAGAACTATTAAAGAAACGGTTCGGTGGGTTCGGCGGTATCCTACATACCCTATTTCACATTGTAGATGTGGAATACATGTGGATCTTAGGTTTGCGAGGTGAACCAGTGCATGAGGAGCCATTGTTTGAAGATTATGCTAGCTTACAAAAAGTGAAAAATCTTTCAGCTCAATACCACGAGAAAGTGAAGCCATTTGTGACATCATGGACAAATGAAATGGATTCTCGGAGACTTTCAGAACCTGATTTCAATGAAGAACCGATTAGCTCTAGAGACGCACCAATCAGGCGCCGAGTCATTGAATGTACACACGGAGAGATCATACGTCATGTTATTGTCCACGAAATCCACCATATCGGCCAGTTATCTATATGGGCACGTGAAATAGGAAAGGAGCCTGTTTCCGCAAATCTGAGAGGAAGAGGGCTATTCGATAATTAGACTGCCTTTGCCAATTTCACAATCGGGCGCTTTAATGGCACAAGGATTAAGAAATGATTAAACTTATGTATAAACGAATGGTTTAATTGAATATATTTAAAGCGTGTTTTGATCAATCTTTTTTTCAAAACACGCTTTTTCTATTTACTATTTTATCAAGGTTTATAGAGTTAATTTAATCAAACTTTTTTTCAAAGCTACAATAAAGAGGGAGATTTACGGGATTTTGATGTGGTTGAATTCTTATAAGTATTGGAATAGTACGCTAACGCGATGAAACTCTAGCTAGAAAAAACGATCCATTTGAATCATATTGTAATGAAACGAAACAAAAGTGGTACAAGCAATCTAAAAAGAGCAGCTCGCATAAGCTAACTGCTCGGCCCAGGGAGAAATAAGTTTAGGTAAGGTACTACAAAATTGGATTGTGGCTATTCACCAGCCTATCTATAGTATGGACGGGATTTGGAATATTATGCAGAAGGGGAAAGGAAATACTTTAAGCTGTCTCGACATGTCACTCACTTGTCCAGCAATTTTATTATTTGTTACTGTTTGGTTTTGTTGGTTATCCAATACTTTTCTAATCTCACTGAGTTGCATATTTAATTGTTTGCATTTCTCAATGATTTTCATTCTACATAGAAATGCAATTATTTTTTGTATATCTTAGTCGTAATTTTAGTGTTAAGCATATAACGGTGGTAATTAGTATACTTATATTAAGAAATTAAATTTATCTAATTGGTTTGGATTGACTTGTAAAGGGGATGGGGAATTAAAAACAAGAGACCTTCTTACAATATTACAAAAAGAATATTTTTATAGAATTCTCCCAAATTAATAGATAAATTTTCAATGAATCAAACGATTGAAAAAGGAGAGTGTTAATAAGTGATTGAACAGAAACAATTACCTCAATGGGCAATTAATTACTTGCACTATATTCAAATTCCGATTCAAGAACCTTCACATGAGTATTTAAAAGAAATTTGCATCGCACATCTAAATCGTATTCCCTTTGAGAATATTAGTACGTTATTGCATTTCAAAGAATATCACAAGAAAGGTAAGCTCGTACAAGATGAGGAAAAGTTTGTAAATCAGCTCGTTCAGCATCATATGGGCGGAACGTGTTATATGATTAACAGCAGTTTTCATAAGTTGTTGAACCAGCTTGGTTTCCACAGCCGTTACGCTCTTTTAGGCGGAGGTCATGTTGCGCTACTCGTTCGCCTTCCGAATGAAAAAGAAGAAGTGTATGTCGACTGTGGAAACAGCGCACCCTTTTTCGAGCCGGTTCGATTGGAAACGGATTATGGTAATGTGTCACAATATGGTGGGATTGAAGTAAGGATACGTCCGGGAGGAGAACCGGGAACGTACACGTATTACAGGTATGTGGATGGTAAATTACTCACTGAATTGATTTGGTCTTTCGACACAAAGAAAACGTACCGATTTGATGATTTTCAAGCAGCAATAAAAAAGTATTTTCAGCCTAATGACTTATTTACGTCCAGTTTACGCTGTCAAATCTGGCAATTAGACCAAAAGCGATCGCTGTCTTTAGTTAATAATGTATTAAGTATACGGGATAATAACGGGAACGTTGAGAAGCACAAATTAAACAGCAGTAACGACATTCGAGAAGTGATTGAGTATGAGTTTAAGCTTCCTAAACTGCCAGTAGAAGATGCTATAATGGTTCTCCAGGAACTTGGTGTTGACATATTTGAGGATTCGAAAGAATGAACGGTCTTTTCCACCTAGAGGTTGTTTTGGAAGGATGCAACATAAAATCTGTCAAGTAAACCATAAATAAGTGTAATTAAGCGACGTTCTTTCCTCAATACTCAATTAGGGAAAGTTACATTTTTATGAAACCGAACGAGGAGCAAAAATGCACCACAACACATTACATAAATAAGTGAAACGGAAACAAAATAAAATCTTCGAATAAAAAAGTCGATTCTTTGTAAGAATCCTTTATCTTAAAAAACATAGAAAATCCAATGATAATCGGAATTAAGGAAGCTATAAATATGATTTGATAGTGATCTTGTTCATGCCGTGTTTACAGGAATCAGTTTGTTAAACAGGAAGGAAGCTAGTCTTGGTAAGACCATTCTATCACAAGCAGTGTATGTTGATGGTAGTGGTATAGGTGGCATTGGAAATATCGCTTTACGAGACCGTACAATACTGTCTCAAGAGGATTTGTGTATATGCGTGAGTTAGAAGTATTAATGAAAAAGTTAGAAAATGTTGTTTTTAAGCGTATATCATCCTTGTTAAATGAGGGAATTGTGAATTGGTCACAAATAAAACAGACTCTTGTAAGAAGTATTAGAACCATTTTTGTTCTCAGAAACTGGTCGGCGTCCAATGATTCTTCCAATCATTATGGAAGTGTAAGAAAAGGAAAAACAAGTTTTGGTATTTTTCAACATATATTAGTGTTAAGAGCTAAGATGAATTTATATCCATATTATGCAAAAGATGCTATTCTCTTTGTAGAAATATACATAAAGAATAGCGTTTTTTCGTTATGAGAATACAAACCAATCTTAGCTTGATGAGGATAGAGAAGAACTTCTATAAGTATTATTAATAAACATTATTGAAATGAAAATAGTTATTTATGTACATTAAGGTATATAACATGATTTAGTTTCATTGCTAAACAGATTCCTCTATATTCACCCTTTTATTCATTCTTTTTTAACAACCCATTATGTAGTGTTGAAAGGGTGAGTAATGCGAGAATCGAACCCACTAAGGCAAGCGACATATCCCACTGTGCATCCCAAACGTCGCCTTGTGTACCTAAAAAGTCTTTAGCTGCCGTTCCTCCCTTTGTTATTTTAAATGCGATCCATTCGATGATTTCGTATAATGCAGCGATAGCCAGTGAAATACTTATACTAATCGTCACTAGCCAAGAGCCTTTGGTTAGTTGAGTTTTCCGTAATAATATTTCTCTTATTACAATTGTAAACAAGCCTTTTATCAAATGTCCAAATCGATCGTAGTGATTTCGATTTAAATCAAAAACATCTTTTATCCAATTAAAAAAAGGAACCTTTGAGTATGTGTAATGACCGCCGACGAACATTATAATAGCTAGTATTGCAATAATGATATAAGAGAGAGTGGTAAAGCGAAACTTATTATACATTGCAATTATAATGATTAGACCGAGAACGGCAGGAATAGCTTCCGCTGCCCATGTCGAGTATCTTGCAGGCTTAATAACAGACCATATAAAAACTGCGGTAACAACCAATAATAAAAATAGATGAATCATTTTATTTTTGTCTCTTATCACTTTTTTCACTCCTATTGAAAGGCTTTCTGCTTAAAGTATTTGAATAAACGCAGTTTCGTATACAGAGTACTTAGAGCCGTTTGCCTTAGTTTACACGAATGGATATAGAGTGAAAGGATGATAGGGATAAAGTGGCTTGGAATCGGAGGTGTTCTATTGTTTATATTGTTATCGAAAATAGCGTTGAAAGCTACTTTCTTATATTCAGAAATGGAAAAACAGTGTTTGCTACAAGTCAAAATATGGATGATTCGATATACGTTTGATGTGTTAGAAAGAATGGAAAAACAGAAAAAAAGACTGGACAAAAAATTGAAAAAGCAGAAGAAGAGGGAGGTATTGAAAATAAAGCAATGGCACAGCTTGATAGCATTGGTGAGATAGTAAAAAAGTTGCAAGAGATTTATTCTACAATCAAAAAATTTCTAAAAAGAGTGAAAATCAATGGAGATGGTATTCACAAATTGAAACAGGGGGCGCAACTAGTACGGGAATCGTAACAGGGTTTGCATGGTCTACAAAAGGAATGATTGTTGGGGTTGTTGGAGAATATATGCACATTATTGATATACCAGAGCTTGAAATTACGCCTGTGTTTCGAGGGAAAGGTTTTGCATCTAAGTGTGAATTACCGGCGTCATTTCGCATTTATCCCGCATTAACGGGCAGTAATACTCCCACCTCAAAATTCGGTGGGAGCAAAGATGTTAGGTGGGAGATAAACTGCCCGTAAAAACCCGATTGGTGAGGGCTAATAATCAGTGGGGGATGAAGAAAACCCCACTGATTAAAGTTTCACTTTATTGTGATTGTTGAGCTGACTGTGTTTGAAGGGACGATTGTACTTGACTTACAAGAGTTTGAGCTTGAGCTATTTCAGTTGAAGCTTGTTTTAAAGCTTCTTCACATAGTAGTTGATCTGCAGCAGATTGTTCAATTGCTTGTGTAATAAGTCCTTTAGAAAGGGATACTGCTGCTTGTGCTTTTTTTAATTGGTTAGTATCAATTTGTTGTGGCATTTTTTGTTTCCTCCTATATTGCATTTTTTTACTCTTATATGATTTTCTTCTGTATCATTTTTTATGTGCATTTTTCATATATCTTTAGCTTTTGAAAGCTGGAAATTTCTTTTCGGTTTGAAGCATTTGCAATTCTGATTAGTTACTGTGAAAATGAAGGGAATCAACCGGTTGATGTGCCTATTATAGAAGGAGGAACAGTTGCGTATTGATCTAGGCTCCCTCTGAAAGCTACTGTGAAAAAAATTCAGGAAGAAGGCATACAGGCTTCTGTTTCGCAAACGGCAGGTACATTTGTTTGTAATCATCTCTTTTATGGACTTATGCACATGTTAGAAAAAAGTGAAAATAGGATCCGTGGTGGTTTTATACATATACCATTTTTACCAGAACAAGCAAGTAGCCATCCGGGGCAACCAAGTATGTCACTTTCAACGATTACGAATGGAATGAAAAGATTCGTACAGGTCGCATTAGAAGTAGAAACAGATATTGTAGAATGTGGTGGAACAACACACTAAGCAAAAATGCAACGCCTGCTATGGACAAATGTTATAATATAGGAAGAATTATACATAGAGGTGAGAGCAATGCAACAATATGAGGAAGTTCGTTCTGTTCTAGAAAAAGCAAATAAAATTACGGTATTAACGGGTGCTGGTGCAAGTACGGAAAGTGGGATTCCAGATTTTCGTTCCGCAAATGGACTGTATGCAGATGCAAAAGTAGAAATGTACTTATCAAGGGGGTACTATAACCGGAGTCCAAAAGAGTTTTGGAAACATTATAAAGAAATATTTCAAATCAATACGTTTCATCAATATAAACCGAACCGTGGGCATGAGTTTTTAGCAGGCTTAGAAGAGGAAGGGAAAGATATCATAATATTAACACAAAATATCGATGGTTTACATCAATTAGGCGGTAGTAAACATGTTATCGATTTACATGGTACACTCCAAACAGCTCATTGCCCGAAATGTAAAATAAAATATGATTTGCAATATATGATCGATCATGAAGTGCCACGATGTGAAAAGTGTAATTTTATTTTGAATCCAGATGTCGTTTTATATGGTGATACATTACCACAATATCAAAATGCAATGCAGCGCTTATATGAAACGGACGTATTACTTGTGATGGGAACTTCATTAAAAGTGCAGCCGGTTGCATCGTTCCCGCAAATTGCGAAAAGAGAAGTAGGCGCAACGACTATTTTAGTGAATGAAGAGTTAACGGGGCAAGAGTATCATTTTGATTATGTCTTCGAGCAGAAGATTGGGCAGTTTGTAGATTGTTTTAAATGATATAGGAGAAACGAGATAAGATGTATTTATCTTAAGTTTTGTGTTAACTCTATGGTACGAGCGGTTTTAACTCATAATTAAAGCTGCTTGCCACATTTTTTCTTCAAAACCTTAAAAAATCATCATACTGATTTAAGGTGGATTCCTCCATGCATTTTGTAACATGCACATATACGACGGTCATTTACAAGCTGTTGGGAATTCTTTATTAAATTGGTGATTGATGAGAACTATTTGTGGGCGTTAGTTGGTCAAAAGCCGCAAATTAAAAAGAAAAATCGTACAACAGCAGATTGGGACAAACTTTGTGTGAAAGCTTCTGCTATGAGAGAAAAGGGAATGAAATATGTAGAAATAGCAAAAGTATTAGGTGTTGCAGAAGGATCAAAAATTTCATTCCAACTTCGTAAGAGAGGATGAATTAGATAATTTCACATACCATATTTAAAGAAGATAAAGGAAAATACAAAAGAATAATCCACATTTGAGGGCGTTGATTATGTAAACGAAAGCACTTTTCCTATATATAACCAGCGTCCTTTTTTATATAGGAGGATATCTATTAACATATACTTTTATAAATTTCTTAGTATATAGGTATTGATTTAAAGTAAAAAAGATAGAAAGTCAAAAAATTTTTTTTGGGTTATATTAAGGAGTATTTTGTAAATACCAGGATAGAAAGATAATTTAAAAACTAGCATAAGTTATTCTATGGAGCTATCAAAATATGTGTAGTACAAATTTTGTTTTTCCGTTGTACAATTATCTGTGATAATAGGGGGATTATTGTGGATATAACTAAAACTATAGCGAGGATGACAATTGATGGGAAAGAAATTTCGTTTATTTCAGTGGGAACTTCCGCCTGGGATAATGGACCAGTAAATGATTTAATTGTTTCAACGAAGGATCGAATCAAGGAGTATTACACACTTCTATGGTCACAACAAACAGTGGCAATTGTAATACATTTTCTTCGTGGTGCGGTTCAAGTGAAATTTGCTAAAGTCGTTGGAATCACAGATGGTCCAACGGGAGAGTATATATATCATTTTTCTTGGGGATAAAAAACGAATTCAATATTTCAGTATGTTTAGCTTTGATTAATAGATTAAGTAGTATCCATTTTCTTAGGCGCTGCCGTGATTGGTACAGCGTCTTATTATTTATTGGGGAAGAAGTAAATGCATTGGATTAATAAATGAAGATAAGCTTTTGAGAAAAGGGCAATTGATGCATGGTTGCTCTTTTTATTTACTTTTAATGGGAACTTGTTTTTCACTATGATACAATTGTATTAATTAATAATTCTGATATTAAACGTAGAAAGGAGTGTTAGAAAAAGTGAGTTTCCCAGATGAATTTGCAATAAAAATAAAAGAATATTTAGAAGACGAGAAGGATAAAAAAATTATCAAGAACGGGCACAGAGATGTAATCTATCAATATTTATATGAATTAGAAATTAAGATAGGTTTTATAAAGAATCCTAATTTCAATTTTTTTACATCTGGTAGACGTACGCATATAGTAATAGAAAATATTGAATTTAAAACGGAAGTACATACTGAAAATAATATAATTGAAATCACAAAAATTGTTGATGAAGTAGTTACTCCTCTTGATACAATTATTGTAAAAGATGGAGAATTGTTCGCTTTAGGTCGTAATGAAAAATTTACGACAGAGATCTTAGAAGACTATCTGCGTGAAACATTTAGTAAAAAGTTAGGACTATCACTAGATCACTAATTAATTATTTTAAAGCATTCCTTATGGAGTGCTTTTTATTATGTGAAAATTACATGGGTGGTCTAATGGGAGGAATTTATCTCGGTTTTTCATTAGGAATTTAAATTTTCTTAATTTTCTTTATAAATACTGTAAATTATATTATCTATGTGCTTTAATATTATTAATAGAGAAGATTTTTATATCCAAATAAAAAAGTGTGATTTTATTTTTGCTATTTGTAAGCAATCATTTCCTGCTGGTTTAAGTTTCACTTGATGAAATGAAACTATTTTAAATGATATAGAGAGGAAAGCGAAATGAAAAAGAAGGAACAGAAAAAGAAGGAACAGAAAAAGAAGGAACAGAAAAAGAAACGGAAAAAGAAAACCCATATTCCCTTCCGATTAAATGTGTTATTTTTCTTTGTATTTCTTATGTTTTCAACTGTTATTATTCAGTTAGGTAAGGTTCAAATTATTGATGGTGAAACGTACAAAAATCAAGCTGAGAAAAAGGAAGAAAAAACAGTAAGTACTCCCGTTCCGCGCGGTAAAATTTTTGATCGAGAAGGCTCCCCTATTGTTGATAATAAGCCATTAAGAACAATTACATATACAAAGATGAAAGGTGTGAATGCGGAACAAATTTTACAGACGGCCAAACAACTTGCCGGGATGATTGAAATGCCGCAAGAGGCTATGGATAAGTTAACAGAAGTAGATAAGAAAGAATTTTGGATGCAATTACATAAGAAGCGAGCAACGGCAAAAGTAACGAAGGAAGATGAACAGAAGTTAAGGGCCAACAAATTAAAGGGGAAAGATTTTGATAAAAAGGTAGAAGAACTGAGAAGAGAACGTATTACAGCAGAAGAGTTAAATGAACTTACACGACAAGATATAGAAGTGCTAGCAATTAAAAGTAAAATGAATGCAGGTTACAATATGATTCCTAAAATCATAAAAAAGGACGTAAAGCCGGAAGAATTTGCGGTGGTTAGTGAAAGGTTAGCAAACCTTCCAGGTGTGGATACAACCGTCGATTGGGAACGTGAATATCCATATGATAAAATACTTCGTTCTGTACTTGGAAATGTTTCTAGTGCTGATGAAGGATTGCCGAAAGAACAGTTAGATTATTATTTAGTTCGGGATTATAACCGTAATGATCGTGTTGGAAAGAGCTATATTGAAAAGCAGTATGAAGATGCGCTGCATGGCGTAAAAGCACAATCAAAAAATATTACCGATAAGGAAGGAAATATCGTTCACACGGAACAAATTGTAAAAGGGAAAAGCGGCAATAATTTAATGTTAACGATCGATATGGAATTACAGAAGAGAGTAGAAGAAAGTATTGAAAAAAATTTAATGGCATTTAGAGGCGCAGAGCCTATGATGGATCGTGCTTTTGTAGTCATAATGAATCCTAAAAATGGACAGCTGTTATCCATCTCAGGAAAAAAACTAGTAAATAAAGATGGAAATATACAAGTAGAAGATTATGCACTTGGTACAATGACAAGCTCGTATGAATTAGGCTCAACAGTAAAAGGAGCTACTTTATTAACGGGTTATCAAACGGGTGCAATTCAACCATTTACTCATTTTTACGATGCGCCGATGACATTTAAGGGAACAACAAAAGCAAAGAAATCATGGAAAGATTTTGGTGATATCGATGATGTCAGAGCCCTGCAAGTATCTTCTAACGTATATATGTTTAACACCGCTTTAAAGATTGCGGGGATAGATTACGTACCAAATAGTCCGTTAAATATTAAACAAGAGACTTTTAATAAAATGCGTTACCACTTCGGACAATTTGGTTTAGGAGTTCCAACAGGTATTGATTTACCAAATGAAACAGCGGGACAAAGGGGGAGAAAAGATCATACACCAGGATTTTTACTTGATTATTCAATCGGTCAATATGATACGTATACGCCTCTTCAGCTTGCGCAATACATTTCGACGATTGCCAATGGTGGTTATCGTATGAAACCACAAATTGTACAAGAAATTAGGGAGCAACCGAATAAAGAGGGTGATATTGGAAAAGTCGTTCAATCGATGGAACCAGTCATTTTAAATCGCGTAGATATGGATATCTCTTATATCAATCAAGTGAAAGAAGGATTTAGAAAGGTATTTCAAGAAACGGATGGAACAGGTGTAGCCCATTTTCAAAATCTTCCTTATAAGCCTGCGGGCAAAACAGGAACAGCAGAAACGGTATATGGTGGCGATAGTGATGTAGGTAAAGATGGAAATGGTGATCGAAAAAGATGCTATAACCTTACTTTAGCAGGCTATGCCCCTTATGACGCGGAACCAGAAGTTGCATTTTCTGTCGTTGTCCCATGGGTGAACGATGATAAATCAGGGATTAATTCTAAAATTGGAAGAGAAATTTTAGACGCATATTTTGATTTGAAAGTGAAAAAATTTGGTGGGAATCCCGTCCCTGTAGTACAGCCGAATCCAAATAAACCGCAATAAATGATCTTTGAAGGGGGAGCTTGTTTGGGCAAGAAAATTTATTATTGGGATGCGTATAAATAAAATATTATCTTTCACGAAATGGATTCCCGTATTTAAAGCCATGGGGCCAATGATAAAAGAATTATATCAAAATCCTGAATTAGGTTTTCTACATACCGAATTCCTATTTAGTTGGAGGGGCGTAACACTTATCCAATATTGGAGGAGTTTTGAAGATTTAGAGGCATACGCTTATGGAAAAACACACGCTGTTGCTTAGGAAAATTTCAATACGAAAATAAAAAATAATGGCAGTGTAGGAATATATCATGAGACTTATAAAATCCAAAAAATGCATCAGAGGCTATCTATAATAATATGCCGAAGTTTGGGCTTTCCAATGCCTATTCTCATACTCCAGTATCTACAAACACAAATACAGCAAGGGAAAGAATGAGGGAGTAGGTACAAGTGCTAACAACTTTGATTTATGATCTTGCAAAAAAGAGTCCTAATAGGTAAGGAAACATACCTATTAGGACTCTTTTTATTTTATACATTTTGAGTCTTAATCATAAAGCGATGTTGTTTTGCATCAAAATACCCTTTTTGCAAGATAATCTGATGTATCTTATATAATTTATTTATATATGTTTCAGTTTTGAAATCAGGTACTTGCCATGGGATTGCTTTTAAATAATAGACGAGAGCGCCGATATCATAAAACCTTTGAACAGGAAACTCTTCTTTATATGTTAAAACTTTAAAACCATGTTGCTGGAGTTCGTTTAGAGCTGTTTCTAACTTCCAATTTGTAATTTCAGGATTGAGTGGTGCCCCTAGTGCTTCATTGATTTCTGCACAATCTAGACTACCTACTTGCTGCGTAAGAAAGATACCATTTGGAGAAAGGATCCTTTTTACTTCGGAAGCAGAGTATGATTCATGCTGATTTAAAATCAAATTGAATTGTCCGTCATCATACGGTAAGGTGTTGTCATCCGTTACCTCTACAACTTTTACACCTAAAGGTTCTAACTTCTTTTTGGCGATAGGAATATTAGGTGCATAACCTTCCGTTGCATAAATAGTAGGAGGAAAAGGGCGTAACAAGGATAAAAATTCTCCCCCACCCGTTCCCGTATCAAGCATAGAAGTAGCATGTTGCATAAGCGAAAAAGCCATGCTTCCGTAAGACCAAGAAAGTAACTGATTTTTTATGCGACCCGTTTCTGTAATAAAGGAAAAATTCCATCCGCTAAAACTCGCATTTGCATTTTCTAAAAGAGCTAAAAATAATTTGTCATTTTTCATGTTGGATCCTCCTGTTTATTAGATGGTAATTGAAATAAACAGAGAGGGAGGACCTCTAATTACAATATACGGTTGTTACGTTTCGTGTTCTAGTATTTTCAAATGGAATCACTCCTAATAAAAGTATGCTGTTTAACCTTTTAGATTTGTAAGTATGTTACCTTCTAAAAGTAAAAATAAAATCGATGAAGCAGTGGTATTGAACTACCACTAAGCGGCCATTTTGGGTACTTTTAAAGGGATTGGATTGGAAATATATGTTGGTATGCCAAGGAGATTATGAAGAAATATACTTAAGCTAACTGGCAGGTTAGCTGTACAAGTTATAAATTTAATGGTTTAAAGTTATAGAGCATTTCTTTGAATGAGGAATGCTTTTTATTTTTGCTTAAAACAAAAACCTACAATAAAAATGTTATTCAAATTAATAAAAATTTATTGTAAAACGATAAAATATATATTAAAATCAAAATCAGAATAAATAAGTGAGGTGCTTTTTATGGAAAAAGTAACAACATTGCTTTTAAAAATAGCTGTTATTCTTTTAGGAGTCCCAGTTCTTGCTCTGTGCATATTTTTGGTGCCTGAGATGGCGAATCTTGCAGCAAAATTGCTTCCAGAGTTTGCTTTTATAAAATATCTCGTTTTCATCGCTTTTGATGCATCGGCGATACCTTTTTACTTTGCTTTGTATCAGGCTTTCAAACTCTTACGCTATATTGACAAAAATAAAGCTTTCTCCGATTTATCTGTAAAAGCTTTAAAGAAAATCAAATACTGTGCCATCACAATCAGTATTTTGCATGTGCTAGTTTGGCCGCTCTTCTATATTTTTGCGGAAGTAGACGACGCACCAGGAGTTATCTTTGTCGGATTGGTTGTTCCTGTTGCTTCGATGGTTATCGCAGTCTTTGCGGCTGTTCTTCAAAAACTTTTACAAGAAGCAATTAATATCAAATCAGAAAATGATTTAACGGTCTGAGGTGAATAACAATGGCAATTATAATCAATATTGATGTGATGTTAGCAAAAAGGAAAATGAGCGTAACAGAACTTTCGGAGAAGGTTGGAATAACAATGGCAAACCTTTCTATATTGAAAAATGGAAAGGCAAAAGCAATTCGATTATCCACTTTAGAGGCAATTTGTAAGGCTTTAGAATGTCAGCCTGGAGATATTTTAGAATACAAAAGTGACGAAGACAGTTAAACATATTGAGGAGACTTAATATAACAATTATTAGGGGAGGTATAACTATGGACATTAACAATTTGATTATTGAAAATATTGCTAACCCTCATGAGCTGGAGAGAATGTATAGAAAAGACCCGAAAACTTTTAATAAGTCATTCTCACACGCATGGGAACAAAATCCTGATTCTCAGGTTCTTGGCGTTTGGTATGAAAGATTGCATTTCAAGGAGACGGCAAATACAGAAAAATCTTCCTTGCTTCAAAAAGGTTTCTTATTCATGGGCATTTTAGCCATTCTGGCCGGGATAAGCACCAGGATCATTTTCCATTTTGTCGAACAGGAAGCAATTGCTCCAATTAACCTAGCTTTTGGTATAATTCCCTTTATTGCTGCCTATTTTGTTTACAATAATACTCCGAAAAAAAGTGTTATTTATTCCCTTGCAGCGTTGTTCCTAATTTCCGGGTTTTATCTTAATATGCTGCCATTAAATTATAAAGACAGTATTATCCTTGCTTATTTACACCTTCCCATATTCTTATGGGTATTGGTAGGGCTTGCATTTACAGGAAATGAATATTCAAAAAGCAGTACAAGATTAGCCTATATTAAATTTAATTTGGAATATTGTATTCTCTACGCCAGTATGGCAGTTAGCGGAATGGTACTAGCAGCATTAACCATGCAGTTATTTAGCTTTGTTGGCTTGGATATAGAAGACTTCTATTTTAGTAATGTCGTTTTATTTGGTGCTGCCGCTCTCGCTATTGTGGCTGCATACCTGGTATCAATGAATCTTAAACTTGCTAAGAATATTACACCATATATAGCTAAAATTTTTAGTCCTCTTGTCCTGGTCACATTGTTGGTCTATCTTATAACGGTTATATGGGTCGGAAAAAATCCATTCTTGGACCGCAATTTCCTGATAGCCTTCAACGGAATACTCCTTGGTGTATTGGCCGTTACCATATTTTCCGTTACCGAGAGCGACTCAGACGAGAAAAAGAACATTTCAGATTATATCAATTTTGCCTTAATTGTTCTTGCGCTTATCATTGACAGTGTGGCTTTGTCAGCCATCGTATTCAGACTTTCTTCTTATGGGATTACTCCTAATAGACTTGCTGTTTTAGGAGTAAACATACTTATCTGGGCAAATCTAATTTGGATTATGCTCTCCTATATGCGTTTTCTACAAAATAAATCCGGACCTTCAACTATCCAAGATGCCGTTACTAAGTATTTGCCGGTCTACGGACTTTGGGCAGCTTTCGTTACATTTACTTTTCCTATAATTTTTAATTAGAAAGGCTCTGTTAATGTAACGAGAAGCTAATCTTCTATAACGTATAAAATCCTTAGAGCCGATATTATGCAGCTTTTTATACAGAGTTGCATAGTTTTGGCTTATTTTCATTACTAAAGTTAAAAAGAGGGTATTCAAACTAGAAGACATAATATATTGTTGCAACTGGATTCTTTAAAATATGTCCAGTTTCATGTGCCCAGCGAAAAAGGACTTCATGAAACGTATTTGATAAGCTAAACTTACAGGTTTTAAGTTTGAGCTTGATTTAGATTAAATGTGAAAAGATGTACTTACACTAAAGGGGGCTTTTCTTCAATAAGATTTGAATAATGATCTTTAATAATCGGGCGCGATTGTGGAAAAAAACTTAGATTTTTTAAACGACTTTATTGTTATATTTTTTAGTGTAGTTAAATACCTTACATCAAAATTGATGTAAGGTACTTTTTCAAAGGGATATCACTCAGTATCTAAAGGTTCGATGGTCATTTGTTGAGAAATAAATGAATACTTAACAATAAAAGGAAAATAATCGTAAGAAACGAAGAAGTTAAAGGTGAGCTTGCTGATATATGAGCTTTCTTCTATTACATTCATTAAAGGGGGATTATAAAATGTCTGATTTGTATTCTCGTCTTTCCAAAAATGATGCAGCTGTTCTTTTAGTGGACCATCAAACGGGTCTTATTTCTAGCCTAGTGCGTGACTATGGTGTTGATGAGTTCAAGAACAATGTTATGGCTCTTGCTAATACCGCTAATTTTTTTAGTTTACCAGTTATTTTAACAACAAGCTTTGAAAACGGACCGAACGGCCCACTCATGCATGAATTGGTTGAGCTCTTTCCTGGTGCGCCAAAAATAGCTCGTCCTGGACAAATTAATGCATGGGACAATGAAGAATTTGTTAAAGCTATTGAAGCAACAGGTAAAAAGCAATTAATAATTGCAGGGGTTGTTACGGATGTTTGTGTTGCGTTCCCAGCACTATCTGCTGTAAACGCAGGATATGAGGTATTTGTTGTAACTGATGCATCAGGGACTTTTAATAAACAAGTTGCAGATGCTGCCCTTATGCGTATGGCTCATGGAGGGGTCCAACTAATGAACTGGTTTAGCGTTGCAGCAGAATTACATCGTGACTGGCGAAATGACGTTGAAGGCTTTGGATCTTTACTTGCTAAACATCTTCCTAGTTATCAAAATATTATGGAAAGCTATATGAGAGCTCAAAGAGAGCTTAGCAAGTGAAATGACTTAATTAATAGTAGTACTGTTTCATTTTTTGCTTTTGTATTTCTATGATTATTTTTTTATGTGATGCCGTCTAATGAAGAGCTACGACGTACCATTCAATCTGCTACAAACAAATCTGAGGCATTTAATGGATTTATAAAGTGGCTCTTTATTGGTGGAGAAGGTATTATTTCTGAGAATGATCGTGAGAAACAGAAGAAAATTATTAAGTAAAATTACTTAGTTGCCAACTGTCTTAAGAAGGAAACCAAATGAAAAAGATTACAACAGAAGATTTTCGTTCATCAGAAAATGGAAAAAAAGGAGGTCTTCATGATGGGACAAAGTAACAAAGGCTTCTCCGAAATAGGGCTGCACAAAATGCGCAACGTGCTGGCACGACATGTCGATTCCGGGAAGATTCCTGGGGTCGTCGCCTTAGTCAGCCGGAACGGTCAGACGCACGTCGAAGCGCTCGGCACGATGCGCCATGATGGTGGTGCGCCGATGCACCGGGACACGATCTTTCGGATGGCCTCGACGTCCAAGCCGCTTGCGATTGCGGCGGCAATGATCCTGCTCGACGAGTGCAGGCTGCGGCTGGATGACCTAGTTGAGACGTGGCTACCGGAACTCGCCGACCGGCGGGTGCTGAAGCGGATCGACGGCGCGCTGGACGATACCGTGCCAGCGCGCCGGCCGATCACCGTACGGGACCTGCTGACTTCTACGTTCGGGCTCGGCATGGATATTACGTCGCTTGGCACTCCGATCATGAACGCGATCTTCGAGAAGGGACTCACGCCCGACCTCCCGGTGCCGATGCCCGAGCCGGATGAGTGGATGCGCCGCCTTGGCGAGCTTCCGCTGATGCACCAGCCCGGAGAGCGCTGGCAATACCACATCAGCAACGATCTACTCGGCGTGCTCGTCGCCAGGGTCACGGGCCAGTCGTTTGAAACATTCCTGCGCGAACGCATCTTCGCCCCCCTAGGCATGAAGGACACCGGTTTCCACGTGCCCGCCAATAAGATCGATCGGCTGCCGACCCTCTACGCCCCCGATCCGCAGACCGGAGAGTTTATCGTGTGGGACGAGGCCAAGGGGGGGCGCTGGAGCCAACCTCCGGCGTTCCAGGGCGGTGGCGGTGGGCTGGTCTCCACTGTCGACGACTACAACGCGTATTTACGGATGCTGCTGAATCATGGAATGCACGAAAGCGAACGGATCCTGTCCCGGCCCGCCGTCCAGCTGATGACCACCAACCGCCTCACGCCCGAACAGCAAGCCGCTCGAAACGCCATGGCCACCAACAACGTCCATGTGTCATTCGGCCAAGGGCAGCACGGTGGCTGGGGCTTCGGGATGGCGGTGCGCACCTACCGTGGCGACTACGCGCCCATCGGCCAGTTCGGCTGGGACGGCGGAAGCGGCACCACGACCTACGCCGATCCGGACAACCAGCTCACCGGAATCCTGCTTACCCAGGTCGGGCTGTCAGTCCCGAATTCGGCACGGCTTATCCACGACTTCTGGACCATGGTCTACCAGGCAATCGAAGACTGACACCGAGCCCACGGTTCGTCGTTCGTTTAAAAAAGGTCGATGAATT
>NZ_JABUAE010000012.1 GCF_013314535.1 Bacillus sp. Xin1
TGGACCCTCACCTGCTCCCGGACCTTTGCCTGCTCCTGGACCCTCACCTGCTCCCGGACCTTTCCCACCAGGATCCAAAAGTGATTTCAGATTTGAATAAGAATAAATGATTGATTGTAACGTGCGACTATCTACTGAACCTGTTTCAGGTAGCCCATGTTGTTTTTGAAAATATTTAACTCCTCTGACTGTGGGGCTATCATAGTCACCATTAATATTACCTGAGTAACTACCCAGTGATTTCAACATTCCTTGAATCACATAAACATCCGGCCCATGTGCTCCTTTACCAACAGCCAAACTTACTGTTGACATTGATATCAACAGTATGAGAGCTAACACAAAAGTGCCGATACTCTTTCCTAAAATCCTACCTATATTAGCCCTTTTTTTACGAGAACTAATTTTTGATTTCCACTTTTTCATTCAATACACCATCCTTAAATTTAAATTTTAATCTAAAACAAAATTGCTTTCCCCCAATATTTTTGTTTTATTATGTGAAACTTTCGATGATTTCAAACCAAATCTCCCCTCTTACTCTCAGACATGTTTTCAATAAAAAAAGAGAACCTGTATATATGAGGTTCTCTTTTTTTTGGAAAAAATGGATATTATATTTCTAACTCAAAGTTTAGTATATGGTGCAAGAAACGAGTGAAACTCATTTACTTGTGATACGGTTCAGGGTAATTCATCCTAAATAAAAATTAGGCCTTATCGATTTTTCGATAAGGCCTATCATTGTTACACCTTTACTTTTCTTTTCTAACAAGCTTCACTACATTCTCCACATGCGCCGTATGCGGGAACATATCCACTGGCTGTACATACTCCACTTCATAGCTCTTCATTAATGTTTTCACATCGCGTGCTAGCGATGAAGGATTACAAGAAACGTATGCAACCGTTTTTGGTTTCACCTTTAAAATGGTTTCCAGTAATTTATCATCACAACCTGTACGAGGTGGATCAACAACGATTACATCTGGACGCCAGCCTTCTTTGACCCATTTTGGTAGCCATTGTTCTGCTTTTCCAGCTTCGTACTTTGTATTTGTAAATCCGTGACGCTTCGCATTTTTCCTTGCATCTGCAATCGCTTCTGGAATCACATCCATACCACGTACTTCTGCTGCATCATTTGCCAGCCACAGCCCAATCGTACCAACACCGCAATATGCATCAACAATTTTTTCTTTTCCTGTTAACGCAGCAGCTTTTTTCGCTTCGTTGTAAAGGACAACAGTTTGTTCTGGATTCAATTGGAAGAATGCACGTGCTGATAATTCAAATGATAAATCACCAAGTGTTTCTTGAATGACTTCTTTTCCAGCTAAGCGGAACGTTTTATCTCCAAAGATAACAGATGTTTTACGACCATTCACGTTTTGCATAATTGATTTTACTGATGGCATTTGCTTTTGTATTTCTACAATAAATTGCTCTTTATTCGGGAATTCGTCTTTTGCTGTAATTAATGTAACTTGCACTTCCCCTGTTTGAACTGCAACGCGCGTTACAATTGTACGTACAAGACCTTTTCCTTTGCGTTCATTATAAATAGAAATATTTAATTTCTCTAAAATACGCTTAACCACTTTTGTTGCTTCATTCGTTGCCTTATGCTGAATCATACAATGAGCAATATCAATTAAGCGGTGTGAGTTTTGCTCATATAGCCCTGTAATAACCTTTTCATCTTTTCGCCCCACTTGTAATTGGCTTTTATTGCGATAATGCCATGGGTCTTCCATGCCAAGTGTTGGACGAATTTTCTCTTCCAGACTGTTGTTCATATATTTTTGGAACGCTTGTACAACAATATCGCGCTTTTGCTTTAACTGTTCTTGATAATCTAAATGCTGAAGCTGACAGCCACCGCACTTATCATATATTGGACACGGCGCTTTTACACGATACGGTGAAGCTTTTCGAATCGTCTTTACTTTCGCCTCTGCAAAGCCACGCTGAATCTTTGTTGTCTCTGCAACAACTTCCTCCCCTGGTAATGCACCTGGAATGAAAACAACTTGTCTTTTAAAATAACCAACGCCCTCTCCGTTAATCCCAAGACGCTTAATTGTCACAGGAAACGTTTGGCCAACTTGTAACTTACTTTCTTGTTGCTTTTGCATTATTGTTACACCTCTACTCTATACTTTTCCATAAATATAACGCTGCATAACTGCAGTATGGTTCACATTCTTGTTTCACTTGTTCTAAAAGTGTAGCATCTGGTTTATTTTCTAGTTGAAATAACCCTTGAAGTGCACGTTGAATCCCGATATCTGCTTTCGGGAACATATTTTTCCGCCCGAGTCCAAATAACAAGAAGTTTTGTACTGTCCATGCACCGATACCTCGCACTGGTAACAATTGTGCTGATACTTCTTCTTCTGTTTGTTTTTCTAGTTCCGCTAAGTTTAACTTACCTTCCACAATATGTTTTGCTAGTCCTATCATATATTCCGCTTTCCGTTGACTAAATTTCTGATTTCTAAGCTCTTCTACCGAAATATTTGCTACCCTTTCTGGTGTTGGAAAAAAGAAAACATCATTCTTCTCTGTTCCATACCTTTTTACAAATTGTTCTGTAAGAGCAGTAGCAAATTTCAAATGCACTTGTTGATGAATAATGCAACGAAGAAGACAAGCAAAATAATCAAACTCTAAAATAAGTGGTGTATAGGCATATGTTTCAAAAAGCGGACGTAATGATGTGTTTCTAAAATGGGTTTGTATATCTTGAAAAGATTCATTCCATTGAAAAATGGAATAGATGCGTTTCATAACCTTCTCTTGTTCACCTGTCTGGCTTGAAACCCAAAATTGTGGATTTTGAAGCGTACCAATTCCTTGAACGCGGACAACAATTTGTTCTTCATCCATAAGAAGTGGAACATAAACGACCCTCTCTTCTAATTGAACAACATTAAGTGGATCAAAAGACAGCCGCCTTAAAACTTCTTCAAAATGGTATGAATCCTTTAACGTAACATGTTCGCTCCACATACGTTTCCCCATCCTTTTTACACATCATTATAGCATGAGAAAACCGTAAGCATACATGCTTACGGTTGATTGCTTTTTACTAAATCATCTAGGCTTTTAAAATGATACCCTTTCTCGCGTAAATCATCAATGATTTTCGCTAATGCTTCCGTGTTATCCTTTGACACTGCGTGTAGTAAAATAATTGCTCCCGGATGAATCATATTCATAACATTATTATGCGCATATTGCCATCCTCGTTGTTGATCGACTTTCCAATCAAGAAAAGCAAGTGACCAAAATACATTATAATAGCCCATGTCTTTTGCAAGCGCTAATGTACGTTCACTGAAAATCCCACGGGGTGGTCGTAAATATTTTACTTCCTTTTGTCTAGTAACATTCTTAATTTCATCTGTAACACTTTGCAATTCTTCACGAAGTTTTGCATCATTTACTGTTGTAAAATCTGGATGCGTCTGTGAATGATTACCAACAATATGCCCTTCATTTACCATTCGTTTCAATAAATCTTTTTGCCCTTTTATATAATGACCTGTTACAAAAAATGTGGCTGGTACTTTCTTTTCTTTTAATACATCTAAGATTTTTGCAGTATATCCATTTTCATATCCATTATCAAATGTTAAGTATATATCCTTTTTCTTTGTATCTCCCAAATAAAAGCCACCATTATTGTGGACTAAATTAGTAAATTTCCCCCCAGCATCTGGTGGCGTCTCATTTTTCGCTCGTGGAATCCCCCAGTGATTTGGTGCATTCGTATACGCGAAAGTCGAAACTGGAACAAGTGCCATTATAATTGAAAAAATGAGACCTATATATAACCATTTATGCTTCATAAATAGTCTCCTTTCCATATATCATCGTACCTGTAGTTTCTGTTTTCAATATTCCTTTCATGCTGAGCATGTTTTTCCATATATGCCAACAAAAAATGCATCTCGAATGATTCGAGATGCATTTTTTACTTATTTAAATACGGGTTCTTTAAAGGTTGCTAATTTTTCAAGCGATGTTTTATCTACATCTGCGTGTAAGCTGTTACCGTGAGAATCCATTGTTACAACAGCTTTAAAGCCATCAATACGTAGATGCCACATTGCTTCCGGAATACCAAATTGTAAGAAGTCGACATCTTTCACTTCTTTAATACATTCGGCATAATACTGTGCAGCGCCCCCAATTGCATTTAAATATACGCCGCCATGTTCAGCTAGTGCCGCTAATGTTTTTGCTCCCATGCCGCCTTTACCGATGACAGCACGAATACCAAACTTCTTCATGATATCGCCTTGATATGGCTCTTCACGAATACTTGTTGTTGGACCTGCCGCTTTAATTTTCCAATTGTCATTTTCATCTTTCACAACAACTGGACCGCAGTGATAAATGATTTGTCCATTTAAGTCTACTGGGCAATGGTTATCCATTAAATGTTTATGAATTGCGTCGCGACCTGTATACATCATGCCATTAATTGTTACAACATCACCAACGCGAAGTTCACGAATTTGCTCTTCTGTAATTGGTGCCTGCAGTACAATTTCACGCTGTTCACTGTTTTCTTGATTTTCTTCTTGCTGAAGCGTATTTTCCCCTTCTTGATATAACCAATCGATAATTTCCCCAGTTTCAGGGTGAATTGTTACACCAAGACGACGGTATGCCCAGCAATTGTATGCAACAGATACATAGAAGCTAGCTGGCAGACGATTGTATACGCCAATTTTACAACCAAGTAAAGTTGTTTCGCCGCCAAATCCCATTGTACCAATCCCTAGCTTGTTTGCATTCTCTAATACGTAATCTTCAAGCTTTTGTAATTCTGGAATTGGATTCACATCATCTAATGTACGGAATAATTGGTTTTTTGCTAACTCATAACCTGACGTGCGGTCTCCCCCGATACCAACGCCGATTACACCTGCGCTACAGCCTTGCCCTTGCGCTTGATATACTGCATGAAGAAGGCATTTACGAATTCCTTCTAAATCACGACCTGCTCGTCCAAGTCCTTCTAATTCACAAGGTAAGCTGTACTGAATATTTTTATTTTCACAACCGCCACCTTTTAAAATTAAACGAGCATCAATATAATCTTTCTCCCACTGCTCAAACTTAATAACAGGTGTACCTGGTCCTAAGTTATTACCACTATTGTCTCCGAAAAGAGAATCCACAGAGTTTGGACGAAGTTTCCCATCCTTTGTCGCCCGCTCAAGCGCACTATAGATGGCCTCTTTCAGTTTCAATTGATTCACACCAACTGGTGTATAGATTTTAAACGTTGGCATCCCTGTATCTTGGCAAATCGGCGAGATATTGTCATCTGCCATTTTAATGTTATTTGTAATCGTGCCAAGTGCCATTGCAGAACGAGTCCCTGCATTTTCTCGTTCCTTTGCTCGTTGAATTGCACGGCGAACATCTTTCGGTAAATTCGTCGACGTTTCAACAATTAGTTGATACATACTTTCTTGAAGCTTTTCCATCGTTACTTCCCCCTCAATTGTGAACGCTACCAAAACGTTACATAATGAAATTTCCACTCTTCATTCTCTAGAGTCTTTTCTTTTTTATTTCATGACTCTTAAGATCAGATGAAATTTTTCACAACTTGATTATACTCTTTTTTTTCTATTCCTTCTATTTCAATAGCGTCTGAAAGGGATTATATTTTTTTATATCTTTTTAAATACGCTTGTACATCATCGTATGCACCACTCTCATTTGCATATTTAATATAATTTTTAATCGTGCGGAACCACTCCAACGTGGACGGCTTCGTTTCTACTATAGCATCGGTTAAGTCCTTCATTGTAATGATTCGCTCCACACCTGTTGTCATAATTTCTCCTAAAACATTTTCTACGGCCAGCTCTACTACATTTTCAATGTCAGCACCGGAATACAGTTCTGTTTCTTTAGCTAACATATCATAATCTATTATTGAACTTGGTTTTCCTGCCAGCTTAATTTGAAAAATATTGCTCCGTGCTTCTAAATCAGGTGGGGAAACGAAAATCATTTTATCAAAGCGACCCGGTCTTTTAAACGCAGGATCAATATCCCACGGCATATTGGTCGCACCAATTAACAATAGTTTGTCTGTATTCGTATCAATACCTTCGATTTCTGTTAACAATTGATCTATGACTGTTCTTAATGTTGGATGTCCCGATACTTTGCTCCTGTTAAATCCAAGCGCATCCATTTCATCTAAAAATAAAATACATGGCTTTTTGGAACGAGCATATCGGAAAATTTCCCGTACATTTTGTTCACTCACGCCAACATACGGATCCAGAATATCGGTAATGCTCATCGTCGCAAAATGTGCTCTGCACTCCCCTGCAGTTGCTTTTGCAATATATGTTTTGCCGCAGCCAGGAGGACCGTATAATAAAATGCCACCGCCAACTTTTTTCTTAAAACGTTCAAATAATCCTGGTGAAGTAAACGGTTTAATAATTTTCATTTGAATCGCTTTTTTTACATCATGCAAACCACCGACATCCTCAAATGTAATCTGGTCTTGCTCACGTTTTTGCTTACTTCTTCCACCTTGAAGCACGTCCATCGGAATCACATTTTCTTCCACATTTTTGTTTACATAATCTGTATGTAACTGTTTTTCCTTTTCCGGAGCTCGCTCTATTACGTGATGCTCGTTTTTTTCAAATTGGCTCCCCTCTTCTGTTATATGTAATGCTTCTTTCGAACTTGTAAGCACTTGTGATAAGGCTCCCAATTCAGCGGCAACTTTATCCTTCCATTCTTGATCACCATACTGAAGGGCTTTCGATAAAGCTTGCAACGCATTTGCTATATCTCCCTGTTCTTTATACTCAACTCCAATTAAATACCAAACCGATCCATTTTCTTCATCTTGTGCTAACACTTGCTTTAACACATCTATTTTATTCACCTTGTTTTCCCCCGTCATGATTTTTTTATTTTTTTATACAATTTGTACATCGGTGTAGATAGCCAGCTCCATATACAAATGATGAGATAAAATAAAATCGCAATTCCAGCTATATTTTCCCAGCCTAATACAGCGAATAAACCTAATGTTCCAAAAGATATTGCCCAAAAGATAAGCGGACCACCCACTTTATCCACAAGAACATTCGGAAAGAAAATCGGATGAATCAGTTCTTCCGCTTCTTCTAAGATTTCAAGTAATTCTTTATTATTAGGTTCCAACAAAAACGCTTGTCGGTAATATTTGTATGCTTCTCTATACCTCTTCCTTGTTGCTGCATGGATTCCTAACTGTACTAAAAAGTGAACTTCGTTATTTGATCCATAATAATTATCTTTTAAGGATTTCTCTATTTCTTGTTTCGTTCCTATTGCAAGTAATAAAACAAATTGATAATGAAGAACGGTAGGATGATTCGGGTTAATTTCTACTGCCTTTTGTATGAGTTGTTTGGCTTTTTCAATATGGCCTGTTTTTAATAAAATAAATGCATATTTCGCCATTGCTTGCGCATGGGAAGGATCTGAATACAGAACGTTCAAAAAGCTTTGCTCCGCTTTTTCAAGTTCATTCGTGTATGTATATATATGCCCAAGTGTATAATAAACTTCTTCCGGCTTATAACCATGCTGCAACGCTAATATGCAAAGCTCTTTTGCTTCATCATATTGTTCTGAATCTGCATAGCAGCATCCTAAATTGTACAATGCTTCCGCATGCTGCGGATTATAAGAAAGCAGCGTTTCTAATTTTTGCTGTGCTGTTTCAATATGACCAATCCCGTAATAATGCTGCGCCTCTTGCAACAACATCGTTTCACTCTGTGAAGTTGACATACAGCATCTCCCCTCCTACTAACAATGCCGTTTGAGCCATGATACCAACTATCCCAACGATAAGACCTATCCATCGTAATGACCTTACGCTTCCATTTACTAAATTATGAATTCGAAATCGCTCTCGCATTGCATATATATACGCACCTGCTACGACTGCAGCAGCTATTCGAGAAACAATCTGCAGCACATCGATATTGCCAATTAAGGCAGCACAGATGAACATTGCTAGTAAAGTCATTATTCCTATTATAAAGAGTCCGTATATTTTCTGTTTGGACTCTTTTAACCAAATCGCATTACAAGTTCCTAAAATCATAACTGGAATAATTCCAAAAATGAGTCCAATAATAAACAAATTGTAAATATTGTACGTTTTTGTTTCTCTTGCTTGTTTTTCTTGTAATATAGGCTCCATTAACTTATATTCCATATAATTCCTCCTCTTCATCTTTATATTATAAACTATATTTTCTTCCTATTTAAATTGTAAAGTAGAAAACGAAAACAGATTTTCTTGGTGGCTGTCCCAAAAATAGCTGAATAGCTACTTTTGGGATCTTTTTTTACATGAAAGAAAACAAAAAAAGTAATGGCTATACGACAATCAAAATAATCTACCGGTATATAGAATGTTGGGAGACTCCATTTCAAGAAACATGTGCAAAAGGAAAAGAAACAAAACCCATCAGTGTCTCTGTAAAAAATCAGAAACAGCAAAAAGAAGTGCGAGAACATTTAAGTGCAGAAGAGGGTAAAAAATTTATATGACAAACGAAAAGTAGATGTAGAATCTGCGTTTTGTCATATTAAACTACAATCGTCTTTTCCAACGCTTCTTCTTACGAGGCCTTTCCAAAAATAGAGTGAAATAGGGTCTTATTTGTGTTATCCATAATCTGCGGAAATTGGCATCAACAACTAAACAAGACGTTAAAAACACACAGCTATAAGAGGTAATCAACAGTTTTCTTTCCCACAAAGCATTTTTTCATCCATATAAAGGTAAAAAAGAAGAAGCTGTCCCAAAAGGTCGTTTTTAACGACCTTTTGGGACAGCTTCACCATATAAAAAGCGGCTACCAAAACATGATTGGCAGCCGCTTTAATATATTATTCGTCTTTTTTAAATTGCTCACATTTCAGTTCTAATTCATCTAACATTGCAAGAAGACGATCTACATCTTCTAATTCTACTTCTTCTGGTTCAATTGTATCGATTACTTCGATGAACATATTTAAACGTTCTTTCAAATATACTAATTGTGAATCTTTATCTTGAATTGCTTTTCCCACGAAGGCACTCTCCTTTTTATTCGAGTTGTTTTTATTATACCGCAAAAATGATTGTCATGAACATGAATTTTCATCAATTTTGTCACAGCACTTCATTCTACATAAACAGAAATGTAATGCGCTTTCTTTCTCTTTTAAAACGAAATAAGAAAATCAAGAAATTCTTGTTACAAAAAGTTTCACTTTATAAAACGTCTATATTCTTCTATTATAGAGGATGGACAAATTGTTATTTCAATAGTCAAAGGAGTATTTCAGATGAGTATATCACAAACAATGAAGCCGATTACTCCTTCTTACGATCCATGGGAAGCGTATATGGACCTTGAAGAGTACGGCAAATTACTATTAACAAACGTTGAGTTTACAACAACAACGTTATGCAATATGCGCTGTGAGCATTGTGCTGTTGGTTATACATTACAGCCAAAAGATCCAAATCCGCTTCCAATGGAGCTTTTATTAAAACGATTAGATGAGATTCCTCATTTACGTTCTTTAAGTATTACGGGTGGAGAGCCAATGCTCTCAAAAAAATCCGTCGACAACTATGTAACACCACTCTTAAAATATGCCCATGAACGCGGCGTTCGCACTCAAATCAACTCAAACTTAACTATAGATTTAGCCCGTTACGAACAAATTATTCCTTATCTAGACGTGTTGCATATTTCACATAACTGGGGAACAATTGATGATTTCGTTGAAGGTGGATTTGCAATGATGGAGCGCAAACCTACTTATGAACAACGCGCTTTACTATTTGAAAGAATGATTACAAATAGTAAAGCTTTATCAGATGCAGGTGTTCTTGTATCAGCAGAAACAATGTTAAACAAACGTACTTTACCACATATCGAACACATTCACCGTCAAATCGTCGAAGAAATGGGCTGTAAACGTCATGAAGTACACCCTATGTATCCAAGTGATTTTGCTAGCAACCTTGAAATTTTAACAAAAGATGAAATCCGAAGTGCAATCGAGCATTTATTAGATATTCGTGAAGAAAACGTTTGGATGTTATTTGGTACACTACCTTTCTATGCATGTAGTGATGATGAGCGTGATTTAGCTACATTAAAAAAACTACACACAAGTAAAAACGTAACTGTCCGAAATGATCCAGATGGGCGTTCCCGCTTAAATGTAAATATTTTTGATGGGAGTATTATCGTAACAGACTTTGGTGATATTCCACTACTTGGTAACGTTCAAACAAACACATTACAAGAAGCCTATGACAAATGGTTTAGTTCAAAAACAGCGAAATCATTAAGCTGCCACTGCCCTGCTGTAAAATGCCTTGGACCAAATATCCTTGTAAAAAATAGCTATTATCCAACTGAGGATTTCTTAACAAAGGAATCCAACCTTATACTTTAATGCAAAACCGTCAGCCAATTAGGCTGACGGTTTTGTATTTATCCTACTATTGTGGATGAGGTGAAGAAACAAATTTAAAAGACAAATAATCTTGAATTGGAATCGCAGCCCCAATTCCTTGTGACGTAATATTTTTAATCACAAGCTTCTTTTGGTTTCCTTTTAAAACAAGATACACTTCTCCGAATGTAACTTTTCCTTTTTCATTTACTGCTGGTGTATATGCATATAAATATCCAAGTTGTTTAGGACTGATATTATATACACGCTCATTCCCTGTCCCGTAACCAATGGTTGTTTTAAAAGAAAGCGGTAATTGAACCTTTTCCATTGCCTTTAAAAGAATCATTTTTTTAACATCTTCTGCATCTTTAATATATGCTGTTAAACCGCCTTCTACAGTTTTTTGTGCTTCTTGTTTGTAGCGAAGTGGATATAATTTTTCTACACCACGGTTGTCATACACATTACGATTCACTTGCTTATATTCCCAATTCATTGTTGTATCTGTTGATTCATAATTTAAAGGCCATTGTCCCAAATAAATTTTCGCCCTATATCCCACTGCAAGAGGAGCGTTTGAAATCGAAGTTTCATTAAACATTCGAATTAAATGTGGATTTTCAATACGAATATCCGATGTTTTCAGCAATTCTTTCGCAAGTTGACTTGGCTGCAAATGCGGCAAATCTTGCACTGTATTTGGATAGGTATTGCCTTTTGAAATATTCAAAACAGATGAAGGCATCTTTACATTTACTGTTGTCTTTGCAAAACTGCTGCAAGGAAATAATAAAATAAACGAGACCATAGTTGAAAGACATATGCTATACACTCGTTTCATCTGCTTTACTCCTTCCTAATTTAAGAATGCATACTTTTAAATAGACATATAAATACAAATTTAAAAACGAAAAACTTTTCTTTTCAAGGGAGAGAACATCCAGCCATGCATAGAAACGGTCAGATTTTCTTACTACCTCATACCAGGTGAAAACAAAGAGAAACAATCCGTGTAGATTACTATCTACTCTTCATAACCACGATTTATATGTCAAAAAATCAAATTTTACATACTAACTACCTCTATTGTTTTCTCTGCATAATATTGTTATCCAAATTTTTTATAACAAGTAAAAACCAATTCCCATAATGAAATAAGCAGCTAATAATGTTCCTCCTTCAAACCAGTTCGTATCGCCATCGTTTGAAATTGCAATTGTTAAAAAGACAGAAGTAATCATCGCTACAAGTTCTGGTATTGTAAATACAAGGGGCATTTTCATTGTAAAGAACATCGATAATAATACGAGTACAGGAGCAACAAACATGGCAATTTGTAATGTAGAACCGATTGCAATTTCAACTGCAATATTCACCTTATTTTTATAAGCCATAATAATTGCAGAGGCATGCTCAGCTGCGTTCCCAACAATGGCAACAATAATAACCCCAATAAACAATTCCGACCAGCCAAATGATTGTGCGACTGTTTCAAATGTATGAACAAGTGCCTCTGATACATAAGCTACAGCCGCTGTTGCAATTGCCAAAATAAGCAAAGCTTTCCCCTTTGACCATTCCGGTTCTTCCTCATGCTCTACTTCATCACTTTTATGCTGGTATACACCACGGTGCGTAACTAGCTTAAAAAACAGTGCTGCTAAATACATGATGATCATGATGATTGAAACCCCAATACTTAACTGGTATGTTTTCTCTATTCCCATCTTCATCGAAAAAACTTCGGGAATAACAAATGCCACGACAACTGCAAATATTAGTAAGGCAGAGTTATGTCTTGCGTCATAAACATTGAAACTTTGCCTTTTATACTTGAGTCCCCCTACGAAAAAGGAAAGACCGCCAACTAGTAATAAGTTTCCAAGAACAGAACCTGTTAGTGAAGCAAGTACAACTTCTGTTAATCCTGCTCGCAATGCAAAAATTGAAATAATAAGCTCAACTGCATTCCCAAAGGTTGCATTTAATAATCCACCTATTCTTGGTCCAGAAACAATAGCTAAACTTTCCGTCGCTCTTCCCATGAAAGCAGCAAGAGCAATAATGGTAACGCAATATACAGCAAACATAATTGTTTGTGGCCAATGCAATGTATTTCCAAGTACAGAAAGTGGTACACCCACCAGTGCAAGTATTAAGAAAATTTTATTGAACATATTCTCCATCCTTCCATCGTATGTATTTCTCCTCACTACTATCCTTATTCTTTTCCTAACTTGTCCCATTTCATCACAAATACGTTTAAAAAATGGGATTGAAGAAAAAAGTATATAAGATCATAAATTTTTTCACACAAAAATTTCAAATAATAGAAAGGGGTAAAAAAATGCACTTAAAAGAAAAAATCGCAACTATTATTCAAGGACAAAGAACAGGTGTATTAGCCACCGTTCGTGAGAATAAACCCCACAGCTGTTTTATGATGTTTTTTCATGAAGATTTTGTGCTATACGTCGCAACAGATCGTAATTCAAAAAAATTAACAGATATTGAGAAGAACCCAAATGTTCATGTACTGCTTGGACGAGAAGGAAAGAAATGGGATGAAGATTATATTGAAGTAGAAGGCACTGCCTCAATTGAAGAAGATCCAACATTAAAACATAAATTTTGGAATAATAGTTTAAAACGTTGGCTACTAGGGGCTGAAGATCCAAACTACGTTCTGATAAAAATTAATCCAAATACAATTTACTACATCGATAGCGATGGTACGACTCAGCCAGAGTTTTTACGACTATAGTACGAAAACAAGCCCTGTTAACAGGGCTTGTTTTGTCGAAAAGTTCTTAGTAAAAAAATATAAAAAAGCTGGAACTTTCTAAAGATTCTGTTATATAATAGCAGTAACTTAAATAAACTGTATTAAAACAGATTGGGAGGAGAAATAAAAATGATGAAAAGAGAAGAACGGAAAAACATGATTGAGTTTATCGAAAAGAAAAAAGGAATTGAACGTGATGAACTTTTATTTATGACAGATGATGAAGTAGAACATATTTATAATGTAACGTACTTTTTATATGAAGAAATTGCAGAATAAAAGAGCAAAGCCCACCTGTTAGGTGGGCTTTGCTCTTTTATAGTTATATTTCTATATCAACACGAATTTAACATCCGTATATCCGAATACTAATGATCTTCATTTATACTTGAGAACCATTTTCATGTATAATGGTACCAGACTGGAGGAATTTTACTATGAGTTCATGGCTATTATTCGCATTATTATCAGCAATTGCTGCAGCACTTGTATCCATTTTCGGGAAATTTGGTTTAGAAGGAATCGATGCCAATGTGGCAACAACTATCCGTTCAATCATCATGGCACTATTCATGATAGGCGTAATTATGATACAAGGAAAATTCCAAAATATCGGTGACGTTCTAATGAATAAAAAAGCATTGCTGTTTATCACCTTAAGTGGTATAGCTGGTGCCTCATCATGGCTATTTTATTTTCTCGCTTTAAAAACAGGAAAGGTTTCACAAGTTGCTCCTGTAGATAAATTAAGCGTTGTATTTTCAATTATTCTTGCAATGATTATATTAGGCGAAAATTTAAACTTCATGACTGGAATGGGTGTTGTATGTATTACAGCAGGTGTTCTCTTTATTGCTTTCAGCTAAAAAACCGCTTAATTAGCGGTTTTTTTCCTTCTTATGTAGAACCATACAATAAGTATGACGATTACTGAGATAATTACAATCCAAATCCCATAATGATGCAAACTATATTCAACAAAGCGCCATTTCTCTCCAAGCTTCCATCCAAGTCCAATAAAAACACTAATCCAGATGAGAGCACCACCGTATGCGTATAGACAAAATCTCCAAAACGTTAAATTCGACATACCAGCAAAATATGCAGTTAAATGACGAACCCCCGGTATAAAGTATCCAATCATTAATAAAAAGGGACCATATTTTTCAAACAAAACATGTGTTTTTTCAATTTTCTTTTCTTTAATTCGTATCTTCGGACCATACTTTTTTAATACAGGAAGTCCAAGTTTTAACCCAAGTATATAACTTAAAGTAATTCCAAGTATCGCACCTGCCATTCCACTTAGAAAAGCAGCTGTCCCTGACATAGTTCCTTTCGAAATATTATAACCAACAAACGTCAGTAAAAATTCATCTGGTATTGGCAGGCCTACAATTCCACCCGCAAGAGCTATAATA
The DNA here is from genome assembly GCF_013314535.1 of Bacillus sp. Xin1. GTDB lineage: Bacteria > Bacillota > Bacilli > Bacillales > Bacillaceae_G > Bacillus_A. The sequence continues at coordinate 14,734 of NZ_JABUAE010000012.1, forward strand.
ATTCCGAAATATCCATAATGTGCGATTAACTCACCAATATGTTGTTCCATTCGGATGACACATCCTATGCACGATCGTTATTCCATATTGTGCCCTCTCTATCTTTTTAGCAAACATGGTATACATATTCACTATACATCGTTTTTATAATGAACTCTACTCCTATTCATTTGATCTGTAATGAAATCTCTCACTGTTTTTAATCATCAATTTTCAAAATCTTGAGGTATTGGTGCCTATTGTTCACCAATAGCGGGATAAATCTATACTTCACTTCATAATTATAAGAAAATCCGACTTCACAAGCTTGATTTTTGTTACAATAAAGAAAAGTTACATTTAGCAACGGTTTGACTCTCAAGGAAAATGATATAGGCAATAAACATATATTTAAAACTATAAAATGCAGCTTCTGTCTATATAGAGTACTATACACCCTTTTACATAAAAATCATTTTTCTAAATTATATAGGGGGAAAAAACATGACCATAGAAAAACAATTGATTCAAAAGGTATACTATGAAACATTCTTAACTGAACAGGATTCTATTCAAGCTCCTCAAGTTCTTGGAGAAGCATATGTAAATGAAGCTCAAAATCAATTTTCTAATATCTCTAACATTCGTTTCGCACAAGGAGAAATTTATTATCACCAGAAAGATTTCGAAACAGCCATTTTCAAATGGGAGAAAGTAAACAATGACCTCTCTCTATGGGCCAAAAAAAATATAGCAGACGCTTATTTTGAATTAGGATTATTTTCAATGGCTGAAGAAATTTATACATCGATTCAAACAGAAGACGTCACATTAACAATGGAAGTGTCTTTACAACTTCTTTCTCTGTACATGGAACAAAATCGTTTAGGACTTGCTTTTAAGGTCATTAGTGAAGCTGTTTCTTTCCAACCAGACTATCCAAATATCACTGCTATCGCTCGCTCCTTTTATGAAAAACAGCAGGATCGGAACAATGCGATTGACCTTGCTGTGCAAGAAGGAATTCGGACGAAATCATTACACTGGTTTGAGATTTTAACAAATTATGTGAATCAAGGATTCACAAAACAAATGAAACCAAAATATTTTTATGAAGCATTAAAAGTTTTATATACAGTCGATTCAATTCAATTTAAACAACTGGCCTCTTCTCTTTGGAAAAGCTATCAAGATGAATCAACCTACTTATTATGGATTCAAACAATCAATCACCTGTTTTTACATGTCGAAGTAGATTCTTACGACGCATGGGATGAAATTGTTACGCTTTATCAAGACACATACTGCGAATTAATTACAGGACAATACTTGATGCATGGACTGCAAGAACTTATTCCAGACTTGTTGACGAATTGGTTTAGCTTAACAAAAACAGAACATTCTCTATTTGTTTCTGCTGCAACAGTAGCATGGAATAAAGTTTCACCTAAGAGTCTTGATACATTACTTGTAAAAAGCGCTGAAACGCTACTTTCTAGTTCCACAATATATAACGCAGTTGACCTAGACAATGTCTCAAATCTTTTTGAAACGATTGTCGTATGGGCAGAAAAGAATGATGTAGACTTAAGCCATTCTTTCACATGGCTTGTTCAGGAACTTTCTGATGTAAACGTACAACAAGTTCTCGTTATAGGTACAAATGGTACTAGTAAATCAGCCTTTATCAATTCTATATTAGGGGAAAGTATACTAAAAGATTCACCTGAAGCCGCTATCGTATTTAAGGATAATGCACAGACAGAAATTACAGAACTTACAGATTTAACAATACGAAAGACTTCTAATTTGGATGAATTTTACAAAATGATGGACATTCCTTCAAAAGTAGAATCTAGACAGAAATGTATTGAATTTAAACTTCCATGTAGGTTTTTACGAAAAAATAAATTCTCATTTATCGTTACACCAGTTTTTGATGGCACTGGCAATAACAAAAATCTAGATCACTTACATGCAGCTGATAATCTATTATATGTTCTTAAAGCCTCTTCATCTTTACTTGATGAAGAAATTGATACACTTCTGTACATGCAAGAACAACTACCAACTTTACAAGTTCATTTTGTTTTAAATCAAACCGATACCACTCTTAATGAGGAAGCGACAAATAAAGAGCTAATTGAAATCGAGTCTAAAATACATGTACATTTTCCAAATGCACACGTATTTCCTTACTCGCCTTTACAAGAGAGCAGCGAGCAGCTAAGTAATTTAACAGAATCCATTACTTCAAACTTTAATAATAGAAATATAGAAACCGAGCGCACAGAAAAACTATTATGGTTTATTCAAAAGACTATCACGTATCTCTTAAATGAACGCGTACAATTAGAAAATACGTTAGAGAAGTCCATCGGTTCGAACAAGCGCCTTTTAGTAAAACTAACTGGCTTTATTAATAACCTAACTGCTATTCAAAAAGATAAAACTTGCTCTATCACAGACTCATATCGTTTAACAAAAGATGAAATTATACATGACCTTCAAGATCAAATTCCTGAATTATTGCAGAGCTGCTCTGATTTAATTCAGGAAGATAGTGACTTTAAACAAGTTCCTGAAGAACTAAATGCAGCAATGAATGAAAGAATACAAAAACATTTGCAACAAGTGATATTACCTAAATTTACGCATTCTATTCAGGAATGGATTGAAAAAGCACATAACGAATTTATTCAAAGTCAATCTTATTTAGATGAAATGAGTGAAGCATTTAATAAATTATACAAAGAAGAACGAATGAAACTACCATGTGATTTTCAATTACTTGATGATTGGCGCCGAGATGTTGCAAGAATGACAAACCGAATTAAAGTTGATGACGTAAATATTTTACTACGCTTCACACCAACACAATTTCTATTAAAAAGTGCTGGAAAACTATTCGGTAACATGCAAAAAAATCAATCCATGCTTTACAACAAATACAAAAACTATATTGAGACCGAAGACTATATAGATGTAACAACAACGATTTCTGAACAGTTCTTCCTTCAATTTGAATTATTTGAAAGCTCATTAGAACGTGACATTATGATGTTCTTTAAAGAACCTCTTAGCATATTAAAGCAGACTGTAGAAGCAACACATCTCGAAATAAATCAGGATGAAAATGCATTAACAAAACTAAAAACAAATCCAGAAACATATCACGATCCTTTAACATTATTTAAATTGCAGTTATTACAATACAAATTCATGCTAAATAATAAACCGACTTCAACAAAAATAGAAAGTAACAAGGCACCAACAATTTAAATAAGAACAAAAAAACCAAGCAAATCATAACAATTGCTTGGTTTTTTGCTTACATTCTATCTCACATATCCCAAATAACATTATTAACCTTTGCATCAACTCTTACACGCTGAATGAACTTCTTTCTCTCTTCTTCTTTATGAATTAACTTATGTATATACCGACGTTTACTTAATAAATTTCTGTATGCTTCATTATAATCTAGAACTTCCTGGCAGCACTTATCCTCATATAAAACTTTAAACCATGCATACCTCTTTAATTTTTCCACATGCCTCTTCATTCTTTTCTTTTTCCGTTTTTCTCGTTCAAATAACCTCTCCACCACTTTCTCTACCACTTCATCTAACATAAAGTCCCCAGCTACTTTTACAACACCAATCGTTCCTCTAACAATGCCTTTCCCCGCATCAACACACACTTCACCTAATGCAATTACTGCCCGACCAATCCCTACTAGAATGTGTCCAATAATATCCTCCATATTATCACTTCCTTCTAGTTCACAATTCTCATATGATCAAACGGATAATAGATTGCTGTTAATGTTCCAAGCACTTCCGTTTTATGAATCAGCCCTAAGCCGTTACGACTATCTTTACTCACTAACCGATTATCACCCATAACAAAAATCTTATCCTTTGGAATTGTAATAGGACCAAAGTCTTCAGTTAAGTTAATAAGAAGTTGTTTCGCATGCTCTCTATTCTTATCCAGATAAGGTTCACTTTTTACCTGATGATTTACATATAATTGATCATTTTTCATCTCAATTACATCTCCTGGAAGCCCAATAATTCTCTTTACATAAAAGTTATCAGTCTTTACTACAATAATATCTTCACGCTCATAAGTCTCAAACCTCTTTGCTAACTTATTAATAATTACCTTATCCCCATCTTGCAATGTTGGCCTCATAGATGCTCCTTGTACAGTTGTTGGAAAAAACACAAAAATCTTCATTAAAAAAAATAATAAACACGCAATTGCCGTTATTTCAAAAAGTTCACAAAAGCGACTTTTCTTTTTCATTTATTTCCCCTTTCTCTCTTATCCTTCCATTATAAGATCCATTTGTAAATAAATTCTATATTCTCTGTTAATTATTCGTATTACTTATCCTACATCAGTGATTGATCATACAGATTTCAATGTTTAGTAATAACAAAGTAACTACAAAGCTCTAATTGGTTAAGCTTAATAATGAATAAAAGATACTCCACTGCACCTATAGAAAAAGAACCGCTTTTCACAAGCAGTTCTCTATTTTTTATCCCGCTATTTTCGTGCAGTAAAAGCCCGATTGGTGAGAGCTAGTAATCGGTGGGGGATGAAGAGCCCCCACCGATTACAATTTCACTCTATATTCCAGCATAAATAATACACATCTGTGCAGCAACATATGTTAGCCAAATCCAAAGCGGATCATACTTTACTTTGCGGCCGCCAATATCTGTCACACCGATAATAAAATCAGAAATCACAAATAGTAACCCACCGAATGCTGGGATCCACCATATTCCGCTATTGGCATAGTATAATGCAAATGCAAAGCATGCCATTCCACCAACCCATAAACCATATACGAGCGCACCAATTGTAAACAACTTATCTTGCCCTTGATTCCGAATAAAAAAGAACCAGCCAACTATTAAAAATAGACCGTAGGCAATTACACCAATCCAGAATCCCTTCCACGAAATACCCGTTTGTAAAAATGCCGTTACATAAAAACAATGCGCAATTGCAAATGTAACCATACCACCGATTAGCCGATGCCCAAACGGTATGAGCCCCGCCATGAATAAATCACCAACCGTAGATAAAGTCATACCAATTGCAGCCCACTGTCGGTACTCTACAGATGGATTTTGTAACCAAATCCAAATCGCACCTCCTGTTAAAGAAAAACTAAGCGTGAGACGAATCAATAATGGTAACGGCTCATTTTTGTTAGTTTGTCTTGTCTTCGCCATTGCAAAAAATGCTCCCAAAACAAATAAAAGGGCTTGCCCAATTAATAATATATAAATTTCATTCATAATATGTGCTCCTCTAATGAACAGATAATAATGTACTTCGTGATATAACTTCTTTTTTCCTCTAAAATTTTAAAAAAAGAAGAACTTCTGTCCTTCTTCTTCGAGCATGAAAAAAACAATACTCTCATTTATTTTAAGCTGCTTGTTTCTCTTGTTCTGCTTTTTGTATATTTGATGTTCGATTTACTACGATAATCCCTGCCGCTACGCACGCTAAGCCAAATAAAACAAATGAATGAATTGCTTCTCCTAAAATCATACTGGATAATAAAACACCAAATACCGGTATAAAGAACATATACATCGATACTTTTCCAACCTTGTTATACTTCATAACTGTATTCCAAATACAGAATCCTGCCGCTGATAAGAAGGATAAATATAGTAACATACACAGTGCTTTCATATTAAATATAAAAGGCATAAATCCAACTTGAAAAATGCCAATACATAATAAGCCAATGGATCCAAAAATCATCTGATATGCTGTCATGTACCCTACATCTAATGTTTTACTTCCTTCTTTCGCCAATATATTCCCATATGAATACATCATCGCTGCCCCAAGAAGCAATAATTCACCAATTCCAAAATGAAATGCCATACTCCCATCACTTGGAACATTCACAAGAATTACACCACAAAAACCGATAGACACACCGATTACTTTTCGAATATTTAATGCATCGTCTTTATACAAAAAATGTGCGAGTAAAATTTGAAAAAAAGATGAAGTCCCCGAAATAATAGCACCTTCAATACCAGAACTGTAACTCATACCAATATAAAAACACACATATTGTAGGAATGTTTGAAACAAACCAATTTGTACTAATTGCTTCCCTGTTTCTTTTTTGAAATGCATATCTTTTCCTAGTGCTTTAAAAAAGAATAAGAGCATCACACCTGATAAGAAAAAACGATAACCAGCAAATAATATTTGCTCGCCAACTTCATGTGGCCGAATTCCGAGTTCAGCATAACTTAATTTAATAAAAGGAAATGCGCTTCCCCATAGAAATGTCGCTGCGAGTGCTGCAACAAATACACCAATCGGATGAGTAAAAAATTTCTCTGTCTTCACTTGTTGTCTTCCTTTCCGACCTTTTTACGAACAATATTCATATATACCAAAGGAAAAGCAAAAAAACAAGTTTTTCAACTTTGTATATAAGCAAAAACATATCCTCAAGTAGAGACATATGATATAATATAGAATAATTACAAGGTAATAATTGATAAATTTTTTCAATAGAAATGCTGCTATCCGTATGGATGGCAGCTTTCGTCGTTTTATAGGGCTTTCGATTTTGATTCTTTTTCTCAATAAGAATATGAAAGGAGCGAGTAATCATGAACTCAGAAGTAAAAACATTACCATCAAAAAACAGTATGTCTAACCCATCTTGGATTCAGTCATTTCAAAAACATTATGAACTAATCTTTGCAATCCTATCTGGTGTTTTCATTTTAGCAGGCTGGTTATTCACAAAAAACGAAGTAACAACTGCTGGAGTAGTTTTTTATATCCTCGCCTATATAATTGGAGGATATGCGAAAGCCAAAGAAGGCGTTGAAGATACAATAGAAGAAAAAGAATTGAATGTAGAAATGTTAATGATCTTCGCTGCCATTGGTGCCGCTATTATTGGATACTGGGCAGAAGGTGCAATCTTAATATTTATCTTTGCACTAAGCGGTGCAATGGAATCTTACACATTAAGTAAAAGTCAAAAAGAAATTTCAGCACTGCTTGATTTACAACCTGAAGAAGCTTTGCGCATTTCTCATGGAACAGAAGAACGTATTCCAGTAGCTCAGTTAGAAATTGATGACATTATTTTAATTAAGCCAGGTGAACGCGTACCTGCTGATGGTACAATTCATAGTGGTGAAACAAATATTGATGAGGCAGCAATCACCGGGGAGCCTATCCCAAATGAGAAAAAATTAGGTGATGAAGTATTCGCTGGAACTGTAAACTTACGCGGGGCTATTGAAGTTAAAATTACGAAAAGAAGCGACCAAACGTTGTTTCAAAAAATTATTCGTCTCGTTCAAAACGCACAAAGTGAAAAATCCCCATCCCAACTTTTTATCGAAAAATTTGAGGGAACATATGTAAAAGGTGTGCTTATCGCTGTTGCTCTTATGATGTTCGTTCCTCATTTCATACTGGATTGGAGCTGGAACGAAACATTTTATCGCGCTATGATTTTACTCGTCGTCGCTTCTCCTTGTGCACTCGTTGCAGCAATTACACCCGCAACATTATCTGCTATTTCTAATGGTGCACGAAGCGGTATTTTATTTAAAGGTGGTATTCATTTAGAACGCCTTGCCTCCGTAAAGGCAATCGCCTTTGATAAAACGGGAACATTAACACAGGGAAAACCGACTGTAACAGATGTTTACGTACGCAATGGAATAACAGAAAAAGATGTACTATATATTACAGCTTCTATTGAAAGTCATTCCACACACCCGCTCGCAGAAGCGATCGTCAAGTACGCAAAACACGCATATGACATTGCATTAACGAAACCAGAAAGTGTAGAAGATGTCACTGGATTTGGCTTAAGAGGAGTTTTAGAAAATACACCTTACAAGATTGGAAAGGCCGATTTTATTGGAGAAGAAACAAAAATTTTTCATAATGGTATCGCTACTACGCTTGAACAAGAAGGAAAAACTGTTGTCTATATTAGTGATGAAGAAGGAATTCTTGGCCTTATTGCTCTAAAAGATACGTTGCGCCAGGAAACAATTGCTGCAATTCGTGATTTACAGAGCATTGGTGTTGAAGCCATCATGATCACCGGTGATAACGAACAAACAGCTAAAGCAATTGCGACTGAAAGCAATATAAAAGAATACTACGCATCATGCTTACCAGAAACAAAAGTAGACACAGTAAAACAGCTAAAAGAAAAATACGGTACAGTGGCAATGGTTGGCGATGGAATTAACGATGCTCCAGCACTCGCTACAGCAAGTATTGGTGTCGCGATGGGTGAAGGGACAGATGTTGCCTTAGAAACAGCAGATGTTGTTCTAATGAAAAATGAACTCTCTCGCCTTGCACAGGCCATTCGTTTATCAAAACGAATGAATCGCATCGTAAAACAAAACATTATCTTTTCTTTAGCGGTAATCGCATTGCTCATTTGTTCGAACTTCTTGCAATTTTTAGCTCTTCCATTTGGCGTTATTGGCCATGAAGGAAGTACAATTCTTGTTATTTTAAACGGATTACGCTTATTGAAAGGAAATAATTAAACGGGTTCCCTAAGTAGGGAACCCGTTTTTTCTTCCATATCCAGCTCTAGTAGCTAGATGATTCGGTAGCTTCACGCTTCAAGCGAGTCGCTTGTGCTTAATGGTAGCCGTTATGTCCATTCGCACTACTGCTCGTTTTATGTTTTGGATGTGAACTACTTTTTTGTTTACCTTGGCTTTTATTATTATGATTTTTTTTATTGTTACTCATCTTGAATCCCCCCTGTTCCTTTTTATTATGGAACAGAACGCTATTTTCCATTACGGGAATTATTGTCACTTGCTCGATAAGAATACAAGAGACCATTAATTTCACCACCAAGTAAAATAACCCAGGCCGTTAAATAGAACCATAACATTAAAATGATAATACCACCGAGACCACCATATGTATTTGCATAATTAGCAAATTTGTCTACGTAATAAGCAAATGAGTACGATACCACAATCCATCCAACTGTTGCAAATAATGCTCCTGATACAACTTCTTTTCTTTTTAACTTTCGATCAGGCGCAAATGTATATAAGAAACTAAATAAGGAAAATAACACTAAAAAGCTGGCTACTAATCGTGTAATACTCCATACGAAAGAAAAACTCTCTGATAAGCCGAGCGCTTTAAAAACAGCAGCTCCAATTACCTGTCCAAAAACAGGGACAATTAAAGCGAAGACAATCATAAAAATTATTGCCAGTGTGAGTACAATGGACAACGCTCTCGTTGTAATGTAAGAGCGTGTTTCTTTTACGTCATAAGCACGATTAAAAGCATTCATCACTGCATTTACACCATTTGATGCAAACCATAACATCGATAATAAACCAAATGATAGCAAACCACCATTTTGTTTGTTTACGACGCTATCGACATTCACCTCAATTAAATTCATTGCATCTTCTGGCACATAATTCTCTAATAAACTGAGCACATCCTCTGTATGAATGGGAATAAATCCAAGAAGTGTAATTAAAAAAACAAGCCCAGGAAAAATCGCAAGCAAGAAGAAATAAGCGAGCTGTGCTGCTAAGCCCGCTACGTCATCTCGCATCGTTCGGTCATATAGATCCTTTCCAAACGAATAGACACGATTTCCCCTTGCTTTCTCTAGAAACTTTTTCATATTTCTCTAGACGCTTTTCTTCTCTTCTTTATCTTGCTTCAATTCAATGTATGCTTCTGTTTTTTTTTCTTCAGCAATCACTGGCTCTTCTCCTTTTACTTCCTCTGATATTGGAGAAATTGCTTGGATTTCAATTGTTTCTGTTTTTTCTTGTGGCTCAGCTTTTTTCTTATTAAAAATTTCTTTCGTTTCTTTTAGTGTTTCAACAACAGCTGGTGTTAATTTCTTAATTTCCGCTACCTTAGCCTTTACTACATTAAAATCTGCAAGTTCGCGCCCTTTATCTGTAACAGTTTGCACTTTTTCTTTAATCTTTGCATTCTCGCCAATTTCAATCATTTTTGATTTTGCTTTTTCTGCTGTATTTTTCACTTTCTCACGATTTTCTTTCTTAAGCATGGAAACAGCTACACCCGCTGCTACACCAATCGCAATGTTTCGAGCTATATTATTCTTCTTTGCCATATTCCTTCACCCTTTCATTTCTTATGTTAGAAAGTATTTCTTTCTAATTTTTCTCATATTCCTTGCTCATTTCGAATGAATGCTAACAATTTTGCACACCCTTCTGTTACAAGGTCATATACTTCTTGAAAGTTCCCTGTAAAATAAGGGTCAGGAACATCCGTCCAGCCACCGTCTGGAACAAAATCGGACAGTCTACCAATATAGCCTCCAGCTTTACCTAAACTTTCTAAATCTGCTATATTCTTGTTGTCCATGGCAATAATATAATCAAACTTTGTTAAGTCTTCTTTTTCTACTTGCCGTGCTTTAATTCCTTCAAAAGAGACTTCATTTTCTTTTAAAATTTTTTGTGTTCCTTTATGTGGCGGATGACCAATATGCCAATCTCCTGTTCCAGCAGAGTCAATTTGAATCTTACCTTCTAACCCTTCTCGTATGACAAGATTTCGAAAAATTGCTTCTGCCATAGGAGAACGGCAAATGTTCCCAAGACAAACAAACAATACTTGAATCATATTTGTTTCTTCCCTTCTTGGTGCTTTCTTATATATATAGTATAAACAACCAATTATTAATTATAAAGGAAATTCCTACTAATTTAATAGGATTGAAAAGATTCATTAACGAAAATGATAAAAAATGTTAAGATATCCTTATGTTATTTCAAAGGGGGACACTTCGGTGGATTTATCCGTAAAATCAAAAGAAAATGTTGAATATATGGTAGAAGCAATTAAAGAAAAGTTACGCATGGTAAACGCTGGAGCAATGCGCGCTGAAAGCTTTAATGAAGAGATGTACGAAGATTTACGTGACATTTATGATCATGTAATGAAACGTGAAACATTTAGTATTAGTGAAATGCAAGCTATTACAGAAGAATTGGGTATGTTAATTAAAAAATAATGAAGAGTCCCTTGAATAAAGGGGCTTTTCTTTATTTTTAACCCTTCTAAACGAAGTGAAGACGGAAAACACGTTAGAACCGTAATATGCATATGAATAGGCTTCATCTCGTTCTCAAACGGAACTATCAAAGGTAAGTGAGGGTAGTTCAATTCTAACAAATTCATGACATCCCCCCGTTTTTCTACATCTATTTTCCAAATACTGTACAATAATAGAAGAACCTCACCATCGAACGCACATCTACTACTCATCACATTACCATTGCTAACTGTGTTTACCGGAGGTGCTTATCTATGAGCAATTGGTACAGTAAAACGAAAGAGCAAACAATATTTTCACTTGAAACAAACGAGCAACATGGTTTAACAGCTGAAATGGTGCAAATTCGATTAAAAAAATATGGTCGAAACGAACTCATCACAAAACAAAAAAGAACTCTATGGCAACGTATTTTTTCCCAAATTAATGATGTCCTCGTCTATGTTCTTTTAATTGCCGCTCTTATTTCAGCCTTTGTAGGTGAATGGGCCGATGCCAGCATTATTTTCCTTGTTGTTGTACTAAATGCTGCAATCGGTGTTATTCAAGAATCAAAAGCAGAACAAGCTTTAGAAGCATTAAAAAAAATGGCTACACCTAAAGCCATCGTAAAACGTGATGGTGAATTAAAAGAAATTCCATCAGAAGATGTTGTTCCAGGGGATATTATTATGCTTGATGCCGGACGCTATATTCCATGTGACTTACGCCTTATCGAAACCGCCAATTTAAAAATTGAAGAGTCTGCTTTAACAGGAGAGTCTGTTCCTGTTGACAAAGATTCTATGTATCATCCTTCTCTTCAAAATGAAGAACAAGCACCACTAGGCGATCAAAAAAATATGGCATTTATGTCAACACTCGTCACTTATGGACGTGGCGTTGGGGTTGCTGTTGAAACAGGTATGAAATCACAAATCGGAAAAATCGCTACTATGTTACATGAAGCTGACGACGATGCAACACCACTTCAAAAAAGCTTAGCTCAAGTCGGAAAATATTTAGGATTTGTAGCTGTAGCAATTTGTATCATTATGTTCTGCATCGGATATTTTCAAGGCCGAGACACGTTAGAAATGTTTATGACTGCCATTAGCTTAGCAGTTGCTGCAATTCCAGAAGGATTACCTGCAATTGTTTCTATCGTTCTCGCAATTGGCGTACAGCGTATGATTAAACAAAACGTTATTATTCGAAAACTGCCAGCTGTTGAAGCACTCGGTTCTGTTACGATTATTTGTTCAGATAAAACGGGTACATTAACACAAAATAAAATGACAGTTACTCATTTTTATAGTGATCATACATACGATAAACTAGAGAATTTAAACGTAAAAAATAGCGCTCAACGCTTATTATTAGAAAATATGATTTTATGTAACGACGCATCTTATACAACTGAATCACAGACTGGCGATCCAACAGAAATTGCCCTTCTTGTTGCCGGTAATGCCTTGGGTTTTCAAAAAGATACGTTAGAAGCACAACATAAGCGTGTAAACGAATTGCCATTTGACTCCGAACGTAAAATGATGTCAACACTGCATGAGTACAATGACAACTATTACAGCATGACAAAAGGCGCAATTGATAAACTCTTACCTCGTTGTACTCATATCTTTATAAATGGGAAAACGGAAGTCTTAACAGAAACAGATAAACAACAAATATTAGAGGCTGCTCAGTCAATGTCACAACAAGCTTTACGAGTGCTTTCATTTGCTTTCAAACAGTATGATACAGAAAATATTCGCATCAATCATGTAGAAGAAACCCTTGTATTCATTGGATTTGTTGGTATGATCGATCCGCCGCGAACAGAAGTTAAAGCATCTATTGCCGAATGTACAAAGGCAGGAATTCGTACCGTTATGATTACAGGAGATCATAAAGATACTGCTTTTGCTATCGCGAAAGAGCTTGGTATTGCTGAAAAGGAATCCGAAGTCATGATTGGAACCGAATTAGATTGTATTTCAGACGAAAAATTAGCAAATGAAATTAATCATCTAAACGTATTTGCACGTGTTTCTCCTGAGAATAAAGTTAAAATTGTTGGGGCACTACGTGCAAAAGGAAATATTGTTTCTATGACCGGGGATGGAGTCAATGATGCACCATCTTTAAAACAAGCAGATATTGGAGTCGCAATGGGGATTACAGGAACAGATGTCGCTAAAGGTGCGGCTGACATGGTTTTAACCGATGATAACTTCTCATCTATTGTCAAAGCTGTTGAAGAAGGAAGAAATATTTATCGCAACATAAAAAAATCAATTCTTTTCTTACTTTCTTGCAACTTTGGAGAAATTATTGCACTCTTTTTAGCTATTTTACTAGGATGGGCTACACCGCTTCGCCCGATTCACATTTTGTGGGTGAATTTAATTACAGATACACTCCCTGCTCTATCTCTCGGTGTTGATCCTGAAGACCCAGATGTGATGAAAGACAAACCACGTGGTGCAAAAGAAAGTTTGTTTAAAGGTAGTGTTTCTTTTCTTATTCTAAACGGGATTGTAATAGGGATTCTTACTTTAATCGCCTTTATTGTTGGAGCAAAATTATATACTGGAGATACAAATATCTTCCCGTTGTTCCCATCTCAAATTAATGACGATGCATTACAACATGCCCAAACGATGGCGTTTGTCGTACTTAGTTTTTCACAGCTCGTTCATTCATTCAACTTACGCTCAAGCACAAAATCAATCTTTTCAATTGGAATATTTACAAATAAATACTTAGTTTTCTCCCTACTGATCGGTGTACTTATGCAAATATGTATTATTTCAATCCCACCGATTGCTAACATATTTGGGGTACACGCCTTAACATTAAAAGACTGGGGATTTGTTATATTACTAAGTATAATTCCGCTTGTTGTAAATGAGATTATAAAGGTGTTTAAAAGAAGTTAAAAGGCAATGAGGGTCTCCTCATTGCCTTTTTATATTAACCTTGCAATTCTTTTTTTATATTCTCTGTAAGTGCCGCCATACGTTTACGACTTTCTTCACGCTCACGTTTGTTTTGCTCTTCGATTTGCTGTGTTTCTTGCATACCTCTTGAAATAATATTCCATGTTTCTTCAAGTGTTTCCATTTTAATACTAGAAGAACCAGAAAGTCTTGCTACCTCTACACTTTGCGTTGCAATATTTTGTGCATTTTTCTTAAGTAGCTCATTCGTGCGACGATCAAGTTCTGCCATAGAATCCGCAACAAGCTTTTGACGCTTCGCATTCACAGCTTGAATAATTCCATTTTTAAAAATAGGGATTGTTGTAATAAATGCTGTATTAATTTTGCCAATTAATTTGTTATTACCACGCTGAATCATGCGAATTTGTGGTGCTGTTAATAGTGCAACCATACGAGCCTTCTCTAAATCATCAATGCGCTGCTCTAAAATTTCAACAGAGTTTCTCAGAGATTCTAATTCAATCCCTGCCAACTGATCATTATTACGAACGCGCTCTTCATACATTGGAACTAGTTCTGTGTTTAGACGATCTAGTAACATTTCTCCTGCTACTACGTATTTCTCTAAGTCTAAATAATATTTTAAGTTCTGTTCATATAATCCATCTAGCGTACCAATCGATTTTTTCATTTCATCTTGATATTTCGTAATTTCCACATATACTTTGTCAATCTCACGGCCCATCGTTTGATACTTACTAAAGATTTGTTCAATCATTTTATCTGCTTTTTTAAACATACGGGAGAAAAATCCACTTTTCTCTTCCGCAAAATCCTTACTATCAAACCTGTCCATGATTTTGCCAAGTTGTTTTAATAAATTACCGGAATCTTCCATCTTTGATAAAGACATTGTATGTAAAATCTGATCTGCAAAACGAGAAATTTCCATAGAAGGCTCTTTTCCAAGCTCAATTAATTCCAGTTGATCTTTAATATCAACAGCATTATAAATACGTTGCACTTCAGCATCTTGTCTCAGCTGCATGCGAAGATCTTGTGCTGTTTGCTCATTTAATTCAGTCTTTGGATCTAATACGATAGGATTATTATTCATATGTTATTTCTCCCCTTCTTTATAAAAATGGACGGAATAGCCCTTTTATTGTTTGAGATAAATTTTTATAGGCCGATGGACCATGAAATTCAAGATCAAAATTCACTTCTTCCAGCCAATGCGAATCAAATGCTCCTGCTTCAATATATGGTTCAATATCATTTCTTCCTGTCGGATTAAAGTGCAGTACATCAATTCCAATTTGATTTAGGAACAACAACAAAACAGCATCAGAACGAGTTAGTTCTCCACTCTTCTCATTATTAAATATAACAATTTTTGGTACTTCTTGCGAATAATCAAATTTCTCAAGTAACTCTAAAATACGAGGCGGAATTTGGGAAAGCTGCGCAAAAACATACAGTGCTACCTCTTGTTTCGTTTCTTTTCCAACAGATTTACAAAGTTCACTTTCACACGTATGAATAATTGCCTCTGCAATTCCATGTTGTAGTCCTTCAGGTAAACGCTTATGCGGCCACCAATGACTGTTCATAATTTGATCAGGATGTAGTTTCCCCGCACGATCTAATGCATCTCGATAATGAAATTGAAAGTTTGCTTTTTGTTCTTTTGTAAATGGAAATGTATTAATTAATAAGCTGTTATCAAATGATGTGACCGCCTTTAATCGTTGGAAGTATTCTTTATCGTTTTTTGAAACACCTGATATTTTCGCAAATAAAGACGGAATATAGATATGCTGATTTTCCACAAAGAATGTTGGGCGTACAAATGCTTTCTCTTTCGAGATTAAAAATAGTTCATCATATGTTGTTTTCAGTGTACGTGCCACAGGTGTATAGGTACGGAATTGCCACGGTTTGTATAATAAAGAATTATCATGATGGAGTACTTGTTCTATTTCTTTCGATGCTTGGTAAGCTACCGTTGCGACACGTTCCCTACGCCGATCTGGAAATGGTTCTAATGAAATACGACTTGGATGGGAAATAACAAAAGTTTTTTCGTTATCATCGACAGTTTCAAAGCCATCCTTTCCTTCTGGATGATAATATAAAACATCACAACCAAGCATAATAAGGAAATATAAGAAATAGATACGACTCTCTTTCGCATCTCCATACCAAATGATGCGAGGCATTTGTTTCTTATAATTAATTGTCGAAAACCATTTTGCTACGTAATTTTCGCTTAATTTAATAATATCAATTAAGAAACGTCGAAAACCTTCTGTTTTTAATGATTGATTATGTTGTTTCTCATATAATTTCAATATAGAGATAAATGTTGTATGTATGTAGTGTTGTAAATCTGGATTATCAACTTTAGGCAACAATTGTTTTCCTGATAAATGTGCAACAAGACGATTTACTGTAAGACCATTCGGCGCTTCCTGATGAAGCGTGAATACTTCTTGAATATGCCGGAGCTTCTCAGAATCGATCACTTTATTTAAATTCTGTTCGTGCAGTACAGTAATACCTTTTGCTTCGCTATAATCAAATAGTTCATTAAAATATTCATCTACATCGTTTGAGACGCCAAGAATGCGACAAGCTATATAACTAAAATTCAGCCCATTCTCTGTTAATTCATACTGCGGACGCTTTTCTAAAATCGTTTCAAATTGTTTTAAATCAGCCTCTTCTTTTAATGCATGTGGATGAAGTGTAAAACGCGAAAACACGACAGTTCACCTCCGAAAAACATTTACTTTTTAAGAAATAATATCTTATCTCTTTATTATAAACCATTTTAGGTTATAAAAAATGGGCGCTCGTATAACGAGCTAACCCATTTCAATTATTTATCTTCTTGCTTAGTAGCTGCAATCTCTTCTTGAACTTGTCCTTTTCGCATATAGTGCAGAATAAATGTTGCGCCAAATGCGATAACAAGAATCATAAAGAATAACCAGTGTGGCACTTCAATATGCCAGACAGATAATAACATCTTCCCAGCAATGATTAAAATTAAAATATATGCCGTTGATTCAAGCTCAGGAATACGTTCTAGTAATTTTAAAAATACGCCGGCAATACCACGCATCATTAGAATACCAAGCATTCCACCTAATAGTAGAATCCAAACTTCATTGGAAACACCAAACGCTGCAAGAACGCTGTCTACTGAAAAAGCAATATCCATTAATTCAACCATAACAACTGTTCCCCAGAAAACGCCAAATATCCTAAAGAGAATGCTGTTTTGGTTCATACCATGAGCTTCTTCTTCATTTTCACCTTTTTTCTTATCAATGAAGTACTTCGCTGATAACCAAGCAAGGTAAAGTGCACCCAGTACTTTAACCCACCATAGTTTAATTAAGAACATCCCGATTCCAATTGCAATAAAACGGAATACATAAGCACCAATAAGTCCATAGAATAATGCTTTTTTACGTTTTTCCTCTGGTAAATGTTTTACCATTACCGCTAACACAAGTGCGTTATCGGCAGATAATAAACCTTCGAGTACAACAAGTGTACCGATTAGCCCCCATGATACTGGATCTTGTAACACTTTAATCCACATGTCCAAATCAAAAAATTGGGCATACGTATCAAGAATGCCTTGTAAAATGCTCATCTTACTATTATCCCCTATTCTCTGCTAGATTTATAGAAAGGCGAAAAAAGGAAACGACACTCGTTTCCTTCCTACGCATCCAAGCCATACGCTCTTACAAGCGCACCTAATCCACCTTGGAATCCACTTCCTACTGCATTAAACTTCCACTGTCCATTATGACGGTATAATTCACAAAAGACAACTGCTGTCTCAATGGAGAAATCTTCCCCTAAATCAAAACGAAGGACTTCTTCATTTGTCTCTTCATTTGCTAGACGAGCAAATGCATTTGCAACTTGTCCAAAGTTTTGATTGCGTCCTTCTGCATCATAAATCGTAACGGTAATTGCAATTCTATGTACATCTGCTGGAACTTTCGTTAAATCTACAACAAGTTGCTCATCATCACCGTCGCCAGCACCAGTACGGTTATCACCTGTATGTAAAACTGATTCACAAGGAGATTGTAAGTTGTTATAGAAAATAAAATCTGTTTCTTTCGTACATTTTCCATTTGCATCTAATAAGAAAGCAGATGCATCTAAATCATAATCAGATCCGCCGTCATATGATTTAATATCCCATCCAAGACCGATAACTGCCTTGGTAAGACCTGGGCTTGTTTTACCTAAATCAATTTTCTGTCCTTTTTGTAATTGAATAACCATTTATATTCACCTCTTGTACTATGATTCTAAAAATATATACATGAGTGAAGTACATATTCACTCATGTATATTTTTCTCATTACTCTACATCTAAACCAAAGTTGTTACATAAAGCACCTAATCCACCTTGGAATCCACTTCCAATTGCATTAAACTTCCATTCACCAGCATGACGGTATAATTCACCGACTACTACTGCTGTTTCAATAGAGAAGTCCTCACCAAGATCATAACGAATTAGCTCTGCACCTTTTTCTTCATCTACAATACGTACGAAAGAATTAGATACTTGTCCGAAGTTTTGGCTACGGCTTTCCCCATCATAAATTGTAATTGTGAAACAAATACGTTCAATATGCGCAGGAACACTCTTTAAATCTACTTTAATTGTTTCATCATCACCTTCACCTGCGCCAGTACGATTATCTCCTAAATGCTCTACAGAACCATTTGCTCCCTTTGGGTTGTTATAAAAAACAAAGTCTTCTGGACCTGATACTTTGCCGTTTGCACCTACCAGAAAAATACTAACATCTAAATCAAAATCATTTTGTCCATCATAACGATTCGTATCCCAACCAAGACCTACAAGAACGTTAGAAAGACCTGGATTTGTTTTTGTTAAATCTACCTTCTGTCCTTTTTTTAACGAAATCGATGCCATATATTATTCCTCCTTAAATTGTATTATTGATAACGTGATACAATCTCACTTAAATTTTTATCTTGTGTACCTTCTCCAACTGCAGAAAACTTCCATTCACTGCCATGACGATATATTTCACCTGCAACTAACGTTGTTTTTCCGCCGTAATTTTCCGATAAATTATAACGCGCTAATTCTTCACGTGTTTGCGGATTTTGAATCCGAATATACGCGTTCTGAATCATTCCAAAATCTTGACGACGATTCACACAATCATAAATATTTACAACAAATACTAAACGATTAATACGGCTCGGAACTTTATGTAATTCTACGAAAATCGTTTCGTCATCGCCAGCACCTTCACCTGTTAAATTATCACCTGAATGAATAATGCTTCCACAAGCAGATAGCTTATTACCAAAGTAAACAAGATCATTTTTATTTAAAAAACGATCATTTTCTAGCATAATCACAGATGCATCACAATCGATGTTTGGTTTGCTTCCAAATAACGAAGATAGAAATCCTCCTGATTGTCCCATCGGATCCCATCCTAAGCCAACCTGCAATTTTGCTACTCTTGGTTGTCCCTTCGTTAAGTCAATCTTCTGTCCTTTTTCTAAAATAATAGGCATGAAGTTTCTTCCTTTCTACAAGGTACTTTCCAAATGGGAAAATATTGTATTCTTCTCTTATATTGTAGCATTATTTGTCGATTGAAAAAAAGAATAAATTTTCAATTATATGAAAACATTCACGTCATTTATTCATGGGGATGTAAGAAGTGGTAAATCGATCCAATCATACCCGCATGATTACGATTTTTCGCTAGTTTGATTTCACAATTTTGATAGATTCCTTGTTCCAAATATTTCTGCACCTCTTTTTTCACTTCTTCTAACAATACATTCCCACGCTGCGTAATACCACCGCCAATAATAATCGCTTGTGGATTAAAGATATACGCAAGATTACTAATTCCAATCGCTAAATGTTTAAAGAATACTTGAACTGCTTGAATAACTTCTTTATCTTTCTGGTCGTATAACTCAAAGATTGTTTTTCCATTCCAGTTACTATCACCTTTATATTGCTTTACAAGACGAATTAATCCTGAAATAGATGCAATCTCTTCAAACCGTTCACCTTCTACTCGCATGTTTCCCCATTCACCTGCACTAAATGAATGCCCTCGGTATAATTCTTCATTAATAATGATAGCCCCACCAATTCCTGTTCCAAGAGTAAGCATAATAAAGTTCTTTTTCTGCTTTCCTACTCCCTTCCACCTTTCTCCTAGCGCTGCACAATTCACATCATTTTCAATCGAGACAGGCACTTTTAGCACAGATTGTAACTTATCAACAATAGGGATACCAGTATAGCTCGGAATATGATCCACGCCGCCAGTTATCATTCCTTTCTGAATATCAACAATTCCTGCTGTACTAATGCCAATTCCAGAAATATTATGCTTACTCACTAAATTTTGAGATAAACTGATAAGCTTTTGAACAATTTGTTCGCCACCTAAATGTGCCTCTGTAGAAACAATTTGATGTACTAGTACTGTTCCAAATTCTGAAACAATCCCATACTTAATCTGTGTACCCCCAATATCAAACGCAATATATTTTTTCATCTTGCCACTTCTCCCTACCATTATGATTTCTATTTTTCTGTACTAAAATAATAGGAGCTTACAAGATATACCGATCCAACTTTTACAGAAAATATCACCCTACTAATAATTTTAACATATCCTCTTTGAATCATTTTCTATATTAAAGTGAAAAACCGATCGATTCAAAACTTACCATTTTTTCTATATATAGGTTTTTTTCATGAAATCTCTTCTGCTATGAAATATTACAAAAGGATGTATTTTAGATGGAGTATTATTTGATATTTAGGAGGACACCAATGATAAAAATCACCACTTTAGCATTAGCACTATCTTTATCCTTTTTTAGCGGTCTAAGTAGCGGACATGCAACGAAATATGAATTTCATAACCTTGGCGTAAACGCAGTGGCTCAAGATGGCGATGATTCACAAGGAGGCTGTAACGGTTCTCAAGGCGGCAATGGCTCCAAAGGTGGTAACGGCTCTCAAGGTGGCAATGGTGGTAAAGTAAAAGGACAAGGTGATACATTACCTAATACTGCAACACATTATCCTGCAGCAATCTTAATGGGAATTACTACATTCCTATTTGGAATCACACTATTTGTTCGTAGAAAAAAAGTAAAATAATTAAAACAAAATAACTCCATCTATGAAATACATAATACAAATAGCTCAACTAAAATATAAATGGACTTTCACCTAAAATATTATAAATTCAGGATGAAGGTCCATTTTAAAACTTACACATTATCCTTTTCAAAATATCAGGAGTATTTATGAAAAGAAAATTTAGATCGCAACTACAAATGACCAAAATATTATTGTTAGAGAAGGCGAGATTTCCCTAACTTGTTATCTATTTTACTTCGTAGAGAATACGCCATATTTAAGCTAATCTTATTTTTTAAAAACGGAATTTTCCGGAAATCAAAAAATCAATACGCCTTGCCCCAGTACACCATATGTTCAGCTTTTTCACCACAACATACGCACGCTTCTGCTAATGATTCCTGCTCAAATGGCATACACCGTGAAGAAACTCCTACTTCTTCTTTTAGTTTTTCTTCACAAGCCAGCTCACCACACCACATCGCTTTGATGAATCCTTGCTTCTCATCAGCTGCTTGCTTCATTTCTTCAAAGTTTGTAACACTATATGTGTGTTCATTGCGAAATGTTTTTGCTTTATTAAATAGAGAATCGTGAATCTCATCAAGTAACGATGTAATACGCTCTTCTAATTTATCCATTGACACAAATTCTTTTTCCTTCGTATCGCGTCTAACGAGTACCACTTGATTCTTCTCTATATCTTTTGGACCAACTTCTAAACGAATTGGAACGCCCTTCATTTCATACTCATTAAATTTCCAACCTGGTGTTTTATTACTAACATCCATTTTCACTCGTGCAACTTTTTGAATACTTCCTTGTAGCTCGATTGCTTTTTCTAGCACACCTTCTTTATGCTGAGCAATTGGTACAATGATAACTTGTACTGGTGCTACTTTTGGCGGCATCACTAGCCCATTATTATCGCTATGAACCATAATAAGTCCACCGATCATCCTAGTTGATACTCCCCAAGATGTTTGATGTACATATTGCCATTTTCCATTACGATCTAAAAATTTAATATCAAACGCTTCAGAGAAATTCGTACCAAAGTTATGAGATGTTCCTGTTTGAAGTGCTTTTCCGTCATGCATCAAGCTTTCAATTGTATATGTTGCTTTCGCTCCTGCAAATTTTTCCTTTTCCGTTTTCTGTCCTTTAATTACTGGAATTGCTAGGTAATCTTCACAGAAAGAGGCATATAAATTCAAAATATTTAACGTTTCTTCTTGAGATTCTTCTGCCGTTTCATGGATTGTATGACCTTCTTGCCATAAAAATTCAGTTGTGCGAAGAAATGGTCTCGTCGTTTTTTCCCAGCGAACAACAGAACACCATTGATTATATAGTTTAGGTAAATCATTATAAGACTGGACAATTTTTGAAAAATGTTCGCAAAATAACGTTTCAGAGGTTGGACGAATACAGAGTCGTTCGGCTAATTTTTCATCTCCACCATGCATAACCCATGCTACCTCAGGTGCAAACCCTTCTACATGATCCTTCTCTTTTTGCAGTAAGCTCTCTGGAATAAACATTGGCATATATACATTTTCATGACCAGATGCTTTTAACTTTTCATCCATCACTTTTTGTATATTTTCCCATAATGCGTACCCATATGGACGTAAAATCATACAACCTTTTACACTTGAATAATCAACGAGTTCAGCTTTCTTCACAATATCGGTATACCACTGAGCGAAGTCTTCTTCCATTTTTGTAATAGCCTGTACTTGTTCTTTTGCCATATTCTTTTCCTCCTTTAGAAAATAAAAAAAGCCCGCGTCCCCTAAATAGGGACCGAGCTTTTGCCGGCGTTACCACCCTGATTCATGCACAAATAAATTGTACATGCTCTCTTTTTGATAACGGGAACTTCCCGCTGCACATGCAGAACGCAAAGGTAGGTTCCATATCGCCTTTTTAAGAATCTTCCAGCCAAACGGATTCTCTCTCTACAAAAAAGGTGAGATATGTACTAATCCTTTTTCATCGTTATAACAAGATAAATTTGTTGAATATCATAATATAAATTTTATTTTAAAACAATAACTAATTTTCTTGTTTTTATATATTTTTTTCGTTTTTTTTCAATTTTTTACTGAATTTACACATAACTTTTCCGAAAGAGTTTTACAAATTGATGAGTAATCATGCCAATGATTGTTCCCACTAAAACAAAGAAACATGCAATGCCATACCCCATTCCATCCCACCCACCAATAACGAAGATAGTAAACGGAAAGAAAGCTAAACAAAGAAGAATTAAAATAAGTGCAAATATAATATCAAACGACCTCTTTGGAAATTGCTTCTTTAATAAAAATGAAATAGCAAATACAACGAGAATTGTTACGGCTCCAATCATAACAAAAACTTCAAATCCATCCATCCCATTTCCTCCTTCCATTCATTTCCTTATAATTTATTATATGTTTTAAAATTCAAAAAATAAATACTAAACTTTCTTCAAAAATAAGTTTTTATCACTAGGTATTAATAGTAATATATAGTAATAAGTTATATAACAGGAGGTATATGATAATGGACCATCCATTAACAAATCGTGTAATTGTTTTATCTTTTGACTGTTTATCAGCTTTAGATTTTCCTATATTACAAGAACTTCCTCATTTTCGCTCTTTAATCGAACGAGGTGCAATTGCCAAAAAAGTAGAAGCCATTTATCCTTCTGTAACATATCCAAGTCACGCGACTATTGTAACTGGTAACTATCCTAACAAACATGGCGTTGTAAGCAATACATTACTTCAGCCTGGAAGAGAATCACCAGACTGGCATTGGTACCGCCATTCCATTAAAGGAACAACATTATATGATGAAGCAAGAAAAGCCAATTTAACAACCGCTGCCCTTCTATGGCCTGTTACAGGAAGAGCAAAAATAGATTATAACTTACCTGAAATCTTCCCAAACAGACCGTGGCAAAATCAAGTCCTTGTTTCGCTATTTAGCGGAAGCCCTTTATATCAACTAGATTTAAATCGTCGTTTTGGCCATATTAGAAACGGATTATCACAACCTGAGCTTGATGATTTTGTCCTCGCCTCTACTGTACATACCATACAAACGAAAAAACCTAACGTCATGCTTGTTCACTTTACAGATTTAGATACACAAAGGCATTATCACGGATTTTCTTCTCCAGAAACAATAGCCGCTATTCAAAGACACGATGAAAGACTCGGGAAGATTATCAAAGCATTAAAAGAAGCTGGTATGTACGAAGAAAGTACAATTATTGCTCTCGGCGATCATAGTGCTCTAAGTGAAAATAAAGCGATTCAATTAAACGTTCTATTCCATCAAAAAGGACTCATTTCATTAAATCAAAATGGAAAACTAACATCTTGGAAAGCTTATTGTCAAAGCTGTGATGGTTCTGCTTACGTATATGTAAAAGATAAAAATGATATCCAAACGATACAAACTGTCCAACACCTTCTTGAAGAACTGCTTCAAGATAAACAAAATGGAATCGAATCTATCCTTCATGATGAAAATGCAAAAGAGCAGGGTGCTGATGGAAACTGTCTTTTTATGCTTGAAGCAAGGGAAGGCTATTACTTCACCCAAAACCATACAGGAGACTTTATAAAAAAAATCACAGAAAAAGATGTAACTCCTAGTAAAAAATACACGTTTGGTACACATGGCTATTCTCCAACAAAACCAAACTATGAGACTATCTTTATGGCTGCTGGCAAAGGCATTCGTCAAGGTGCAATTATTCCATATATGCGCCTCATTGATGAAGGACCTACCATCGCGCGGTTACTCGGATTACATCTTGGTGAAACCGACGGAACTGTAATAGAGGATTTACTTCAATTGTAAAGAAGTTTGTATATATGTAAAAGTTACGTAAAACTTACCTCTGTTTCTCTTTCTCCTATTTTTATTTTTGTACACTAATGTTAGAACGATTTAAGGAGGAACATGATATGAAAAAAATGTCCAGACAAGAAAAAAGCTGGATATTGTATGACTGGGCAAACTCAGTATACTCCCTCGTCATTACAACTGCACTATTTCCAATTTATTTCAAAGCTGCTGCAAAAGAAGCAGGTCTATCTGGAGCAACTTCCACAGCTTTTTGGGGATACGCGAATTCTTTCTCTACACTTTTGATTTCTATCCTTGCTCCTATTCTTGGAACAATTGCTGATTATAAAGGATTTAAAAAGCGCTTTTTCACATTCTTTTTTGGACTCGGTATTATCTTTACAAGTATGCTAGCCATCGTTCCAACATCACAATGGTATTTACTACTAGGTTACTATATGCTCGCTTTAGTTGGATTTGCCGGAGCAAACATTTTCTATGATGCATTTTTAGTAGATGTCACAACAGAAGATAGAATGGATCGTATTTCAACACGCGGATTTGCATTAGGTTATATTGGCAGTACGATTCCTTTTATCGGCTGCATTACTCTTATTATCCTTGCACAGAAAGGAACAATTCCATTATCAGTTGGCATCGCTAGTCAAATTTCCTTTGCCATTACAGCTCTTTGGTGGGGATTATTTACAATTCCGATGCTCAAAAATGTAGAGCAAACACATTATATTGAACGTCATCCAAAACCGATTACAATGAGCTTTAAGCGTTTAGCTCATACTTTTAAACATATCCGTCAATACCGTACTGTCTTTTTGTTCCTACTTGCTTATTTCTTCTACATTGACGGTGTCGATACAATTATTACAATGTCTACAGCTTATGGAACAGACCTTGGTATTAGTGCGACAAACCTACTTATTATTTTATTTGTAACACAAATTGTTGCTTGTCCATTCGCTTTGCTATATGGGAAACTATCTGAAACGTTCAAAGGTAAGAAAATGCTATATGTCGGTATTATTATTTATATCATTATTTGTGCATACGCGTATTTCTTAAAAACAACACTCGATTTTTGGATTTTAGCTATGCTTGTTGCAACTTCTCAAGGCGGAATTCAGGCACTCAGCCGCTCATATTTTGCTAAATTAGTACCGAAAGAATCCGCAAATGAATTCTTCGGATTCTATAATATTTTTGGTAAGTTCGCAGCTATTATGGGACCTGTATTAGTCGGTGTGACTACTCAATTAACAGGACAAACAAATGCTGGTGTACTCAGTATTATCGTTTTATTTATAATAGGTGGATTCATACTAACACGAGTACCGGAAAATGCACCTTCTGTTACACCACCTACTCCAAAATCGGAAACACTATAATAAAAAATGTCCCTTTCTGCATACAGAAAGGGACATTTTTTATTATTCTATCGATACCTTTTCATAACCACATATACCCATTTAATCCCCGACATCTAAGTCGTGTTTATGAAAACAAAAGAAGTTCTCCACTCATTTTCTCCTTCTGTTTTCACATGGCACGGGGCTAAAAAAGGCACTAACCGCTTCTATCCATGAGCGGATACTCTCTCCCATCTAAAAGGAATGGTTTTATATCGACCTTTCAATACGTATTTATATAAAAACCCTACTGCTTATACAAAAATAATTGATCAACCGTTGTCCCTAACACTTCAGCTAAACGAAATGCCAGCGCTAAACTTGGATCATACTTATTATTTTCAATTGCATTTATTGTCTGTCTTGATACTTTACATTTATCAGCCAATGCACCTTGTGAAATATTATTTTCAGTGCGTAATTCGTAAATTTGATTTTTCACATTTTTTCTCCTAACCTGTAAAATCGTTTTTACAACATCAGTATATATTTGGCCGATATCGTTGTCAAAAAATTCCCATATAGAAAAGGAGCGTAAATCGCTCCTTTTCTAGTAAAATTACACAATAAAATTTCTACACCAAAGAATCCGTAACACCCTTTTGACTCGCATCCTCTTTTTTATTTCTAGCTTCTACATTTATTTTCATACGTAAAATTGGTAAAATCGCGAGTAGAATAAGTGACATTGCTATACAAAATACAATAATAAGTGAGGTCAGTTCTTTTAATCCCCCAGCTAGTGAATTTCCAATTAGCATGGTTCCCATAAAAAGCGGTAAAATTGTACCATTTACACGTCCTATCATATTCTCTGGTACAAGCTGGATCATAAGCGTTCCAACAACAATGTTCACACAAGCTAAACAAATTCCCGTGCCAAATCGCATCAAACTAGTAATCCAAAATGATGTAGACAGTCCTTCCACAAGAAATGACATAGCCAATACAATCATACCAAACACAAACATTTTTTTCGGATTTACTTTTGAGGCAAAAACTGCCGCAACGACGCCTCCAATTAACATACCTATTCCATCAGCCGCTGCTAAATATTGGACTGCCTCCTTTTCCATTCCTAAACGTTCAATAACAAGAAATATTTCTAATGGATTTGTTAATCCTACCGCTAACCCCATAATTGCGAAAGTAATGGTAATCATACATAAATTTTTTGTTTGAAGGACATACCTCCATCCCTCTTTTATATCATTCCATAATGAAATACTCTCCGTTTTCTCTTTTTCTATCCATCTTGGTAAAAATGAAAGAGTAATAGCCGATAACACAAACAATCCAATTAAGCTATATAGTGAAATAAACAGCCCAAGCTGTGTATAAACAATCGATCCTACAACTGGCCCAAAAATCATAAATAACGACTGTAGTGTTTGATTTACTGCAATTGCGTTTGCAACATGTTTTTCTTCTACATAGCGTTTAAATATCCGTGAAGATGAAGGCTGAGAAAATTGTCCAACAATCGCTGAAACAAGCGTAGCAAAAAATATAGCCTGCCAATAATCAATCTTTAACAAGAAAACAATCCCTATAATAGATAACATACTTAGCATATCTCCTGCTACCATCGTTCTCTTCGGATTCCAGCGATCTGCTAGCGCACCACCAATGAATGAAAAAATAAAAATAGGCGCGTATTCCATAACAGATAATAA
Source organism: Bacillus sp. Xin1 (assembly GCF_013314535.1). Taxonomy (GTDB): domain Bacteria; phylum Bacillota; class Bacilli; order Bacillales; family Bacillaceae_G; genus Bacillus_A. The sequence continues at coordinate 42,939 of NZ_JABUAE010000012.1, forward strand.
TGAAACTGAAACGGGATCATTATTTGTTCGCTCCATAACGAAATACAAAAGTGCCATATTTCGAATCCAAATTGCAAACTGCTGTAAAATATCAGATGTCATAACAAGCATAAATGCTCGATTTTTGAATAAATCTTTCATATTATTCCTCCCTTTTTAAACCGACCGTCCAGTCTAATTTAATATAAAAGAAAAGGTGCTGATTTAAGATTCAGCTGCCATTCCTTGTAGCAGTACATCAATTGCCTTCTTGTAAATGCGTTTCATTTCTGTAGAGTCTAGTTCATAGTAAAGTACCCCAAGCCCAGATAATAAACCATTTACAATGTACATAAGATCCCTAGTATCTCCTTGACGGAATTCTCCAGATTGTATACCTTCTTCAATCAATTTTTCAAAAACACCGTATGATGCTCTTGCTAAAGCCAGCATTTCATCCAAAACTTCTTTACTCACGACTTGACTTGTAGAAAACTCTTCTACTGCACTAAAAATAGGCTGTTGTATATCTTCCACATGGTACTCTGCAAGCCCGTATAATTTTTCAGTGCTCGTATGAAACTGCTTTTCTTTTTCATTCCACTTTTCAAGCCAATCATACGTATGTTGTTTTACTACAAATAAAAATAATTCTTCTTTGCTTTTAAAATGATAATAAATGCTACCTTTACTACGCTTTGTAATTTCACAAATATCTTCCATAGATGTTGCAGCATATCCTTTTTGTGAAAATAATTCTTCCGCTTGGTACGCTATTTCTTTTTTTATCTCTTCTGCACTTTTTCTCATGTTCACACCTCATACAAACCGACTGTTCAGTCTAATATTAACAAATATAAAACCTCTTTTACAAGAGGAAATATTCCTTATTTAGGAAAAAAATTCTCAAACCATATTCGAAGTGTATGGATAGCTCCAATCTTAAATCCAAGTTTGACTATAAATACTCCACCTGCAACGAATAAAAATAATGCTACCTTCCCTTTATTTTTGATCTTTGGTTTCTTCTCCATGTTTATTCCCCTTATAACATCATATATTCCTTATTTATCAATCGATTAAACTTATAAAGTGAAACTTTAATCAGTGAGGGTTTTCTTCATTCCCCACTGATTATTAGTTGAACCAATCGGGCTTTTACGGGCAGTTGATCCCCTACCTAACTTCTTTGCTTTCACTGAATTTTGAGGTGGGATAAACTCTTAAACAAACGTTTGTTTAGCTGGTTTTATGCGGCTTCAAGCTAACTAATCAAACGTTTGTTTAAAAAGAAATACGCCCATAAAGAGCATATTTCTCATTAATCTCCACCGCCGCCACAGCTACCACCATCACCGCCCGAAGAACCACTATCTCCCCAAAAAGAACTTCCGCAGTCATTTGAGTTATCAGACCCCGCAAAGAAAAATGGTGTAGAGGTAGTAGTTGTCGTACTATCACCATTACCTGTTTTATAAAGATTTACTTTTCTTTTATTCCCTCTAATTGATTTGACAATCACCCCAATGAAAACTAAAAATAATAATGCCGCTATCACAAAACCCATATAAGTCCCTCCTTTATTCTTCTAATAATTGTAATACTCGTTCTATCTTCTCTAAGGAAATAAATCGTGACTCGCGCAGTATCTCTTTCCCTTCATGAAATAATAAAACGGTTGGCCCTGTAAATACTAAATACTCCGCTGAAATTTTTTTCATATCCCGTAATGAAGTTACAATTTTTTCCACAACTTGATATTGTTCTAATAAGTGGTTTACTTTCTCTAACATCACATCACAAACACCACAATTTTCCGTTTTGATGAATAAAAGCACTACATCTTTTGCTTCAATATATGCTACTAATTCTTCTATCGTTTGAAAATTTCTCATGCCATCCCTCTTAACGCAATTTACGAAACATTTGGTCTTGGTACATACGAAATGCCAAATTTCCTTTTATTTTTCGCTTCTCCATTAACTGTTGAAACCGAAGAGTTTTTGCTGTTAACTCCTCTTTTAATTTTGCTCGTTCTGTTTCATCGTAACAACAAGCGATTAAATCCTCTATTTTCAACATATCCTTTTGTAATTCCATCTCTGCCGGAATCATTCCAGCATTCTTCAAAATTTTGTAGCTCATTCTAAGGTCTGGAGGTACCATTGAAAGGTCTTCTAATTGCAGTGGTTTCCCTTTACCTGGAAGATCATCAAGGTCACCATTATTGATTGCTTGACGAATCCTTTCTTCAGCAATGCTTAAGAAAACATCCATGCTGCTCCCTCCCTTACATATTTTTACTATTATTTTACATTAAAAATTCTAATTATACCATAATATGGTGTACAAAAAATCAGGTTCCATATTTATTTATACCTATATAAACCCATTTTGATTTTTCGACATATAAGTCACTGTTCCGAAGAAGAACAAGTGACTTTCACTCATTTTCTCTTTTCGTTTTAACCTGGCATGGTGCAGGAACAGAATATAACCGCCGCTATGCATAATCGCCTCCTCTCTTCCACCTAAAAAGAAAGGATTTATGACGTTTTTTATTTTGGTTTATATACTCCAAAAATAAAAAAATGCGGTAACTCTTATAATAGAGCCACCGCATTTCGTCAATCTTTCTTCAATTTTCTAGCAATCCCATTTCCTAGAGACTGTAAGCCTTGAACAAGAATAATTAAGATACATACCGTTGCATACATCACTTCCGGTTCATACCGTAAATGGCCAAATCGATATGCTAAATCCCCAAGTCCACCTGCTCCTACAAGTCCAGCCATTGCTGTTGCACCTATTAAACCAATCGTCGCAATTGTAAGTCCTAATACAAGAGATGGACGCGCTTCTTTCACCATAACGTGCCAAATAATCTTTACTGTAGAAACTCCCATCGCTTGATATGCCTCAATCACACCACGATCCACTTCTAGTAAAGCCGTTTCCATTAACCGCGCAATATAAGGAGCTGTAAAAACAACAAGCGGTACAATTACACCTTTCACACCAATTGAAGTCCCCATAAGTAGCTTCGTAAACGGTAAAATGAAGAATAGTAGAATAATAAATGGAATAGAACGAATCACATTAATAATCGTATTCAAAATAGGATATACGATTTTATTCTCAAGTTGACCACCAGGTCTTGTTAAAACAAGTGTGACGCCAAGTGGCAATGCAATAATGACTGATATAAGTAGTGAAATGGATGTCATTTGAAAAGTTTGAATTGTCGCTTCCCATATCATCTTACTCCATTCATCCCAAAAGGACTTGCTTCCCATACTCTTCTTCTCCCCTTTCTACGATAATTCCTTGTTCCCTTAAAAACGTTAAAGCCCGTTTTACCTCGTGCTTTTCACCTTGCATATGAACAACGAGTTTACCATATGATTCTGATTTCAGTTGTGTAATATTCCCCGATAAAATATTGGGGTATACTTGAAATCGCTTTGTAGCAACAGCAAGTGCCGGTTCTCCTGAAGAGTTTCCGACAAAGGACAACGTTACAATTTCACCAGTATTTTTTAGTTCTTTCTGTATTTCTTCCGGAATCTTAACCGCTAAAGCACTATTCACAAATTTTTTCGTTGTTTTATGTTGTGGGTTTGTAAAAATCTCTTTCACTGTTCCACTTTCTACGATAGCGCCCTGTTCCATCACAGCAACTCGATCACATATGCGCTGAATGACGTTCATTTCATGTGTAATAAGTAAAATCGTAATCCCAATTTTCTCATTAATTTCTAGTAGCAGATCTAAAATCGACTCCGTTGTTTCAGGATCTAATGCGCTTGTCGCTTCATCACTTAGCAACACTTCTGGTTCATAAGATAACGCACGTGCAATTGCAACACGCTGTTTTTGTCCACCAGAAAGCTCGCTTGGATACGCATCTTTTCTATCAAACAGATCAACAATGCGTAAATACTTTTCTACTCTCTTTTCAATTTCCGTTTTTGAAATCCCAGCTAATCGTAAAGGTAATGCAATATTTTCATAAACGTTGACTGTTTTTAATAAGTTAAATCCTTGAAAAATCATCCCGATTTTTTGTCTCGCCTTTGCTAACTCTTTTGTAGATAAGGTTGTTAAATCCTTTTCATTTACAATTACGTTACCTGTTGTTGGTTTTTCTAATAAGTTTACACAACGAATTAATGTACTTTTACCTGCACCGCTATATCCAATGATTCCAAACACTTCTCCTTTTTCTATTTTAAGAGAAGTTGGTTTCAGAGCTTCTATCTTACCTTTTTTTGTTGTAAATACTTTAGAAACATTCTTCAATTCAATCATGATATTCAGCTCCTACCAAGACGGTAAAACAGAACCATCGAATTTTTTCTCGATAAACTCTTTTACTTCTTTAGACTGATACGCTTTCTTCAGTTTTTTTACAACTTCATCATCCTTATTCTCCGTACGAACAACTACCCAGTTCACATATGGTGAATCTTTTCCTTCACGGAAAATAGAATCTTTAGCTGGACTTAACTTTGCACCTAATGCAAAGTTTGTATTAATGGCTGCAGCTTTCACTTCACCTAATTGCGTTGGTAGTTGCGATGCCTCTAATTCAACAATTTTTAAATTCTTCGGATTCTCAATGACATCTTTTGCAGTTGCTTTTTCTGTTGCTTTCGGATCCACTTTTAAAACGCCTGCTTTTTCAAATAGTTTTAACGCTCGAAGTTCATTCGTTGGATCATTGGGTACAGCAATCGCATCTCCATCTTTTAACTCTTTTACATCTTTCAAACTTTTAGAATATACTCCCATTGGGAACGTGACCGTTGAAAATACTTCTGTCAGTTTCATATTGCGTTCTGCTTTAAATACATCTAAATAAGACTTCGTTTGATAACTATTTACGTCAATGCTTTTTTCATCTAGCGATACATTCGGCGCTACATAATCATTAAATACTTTTATGTCGACTTGCACCCCATCTTTTGCTGCTACTTCTTTTACTTTTTCAAAAATTTGTTCATGTGGCCCCCCAGTCACACCAACTGTAACTTTTTTCTCATCTAGCGCTTTTGCCTCCGTACCCGAATCAGCACTACATGCACCTAGTAATAATACCGTTCCGCTTACAATACTTAACAACAATTTTTTCATATACAGTTCCCCCCACATATATTCTCTCTCTTCAAACAAAAAACACCTCTCAAATAAGAGAGGTGTCAAATAAACAAAATAGGCTCCTCTCTTATCTTCCAAAACGAAAATCGTTTTGCAGGAATTAGCACCTTAGCTTATTATTCATAAGCTCGGTTGCCGGGCATCATAGGGCCAGTCCCTCCGCCTCTCTGGATAAGAGTATTTGTATGAATTTTTCAAAAAGTTATGGTACTAATAGTAAATCTTTCAAAAATTTTTGTCAATCGTATTTTTCTGAATATATTTTATTTTCATTTTGAAACATCATAGAAATAGTGAGCAATTACTATGTACAAAGTATGTGCATCATTACTATACTTAGTAACAGCACATACACGAAAAGAGGTTACATTTTATGAGTGAATCATCATCTATACAAACCCTACTCCTATCTCAAATAGAAAAACTAACACAACCCTTTCATTACGATTTTTTATATGAGGTTGAACAACAAAAAACGCTATGCCAAATTCTTTTAAGGGATGATAACGGATCAATTGTAGCGACACCTCTTAGTTTTCATATGTCAATAGACGAAGTTGCCGGCAAAGGTGAATGTATTTTCTATCACGAACATGGTGAATTTCATCGACAAAAATTTGATATTTACACAGAAGACAGCATCGTTAGGTTGCTGTTGTTCATTCAAGAACGTTTGCAAGTAAATCAATGAACATAATGAAAGCAGCCACTTTTTGTGGCTGCTTTCATTTTATACTCCTAAATAACTTTCCCTCTTATTTTTTAGTACGATTCATTTCCTCCAAATTCCAAATTCGTGTCACCCAAGACTCATAAAAAGATGGCTCGTGAGAAACGAGTAAAACCGTTCCTTGATAATTTTGCAAAGCTTCTTCTAGCGCTTCTTTCGCATACACATCTAAATGATTGGTTGGTTCATCTAAAATTAATACATTACTCCGCGTTAACATAAGCTCACATAAACGTACCTTTGTTTGTTCTCCACCACTTAACAAGTGAAGAGACTGCCGAATATGCTCTTCCTTTAAACCACATCTTGCTAAAGATTGCCTGATTTCTTTTTGCGTCATATCCGGACGTCCTGACCAGATTTGCTCAAGTGGCGTAATTTCTTTCGCAAATTCTTCTTGAGCAAAATATGCAGGGTGTACTCGTTCTCCAATACTTACGGTTCCACTTAATGGTTTTAATTGCCCTAGTAATGTTTTTAACATTGTGGTTTTTCCAATTCCATTATGCCCAACAATTGCAATCTTTTCGCCCCTTTTCACTTGTAAATTAAGGGCTGTAAACAATGGTTCTGCATAACCAATTTGGATCTGCTGTGCTTGTAATATGCGGCTCACAGGCTCATTGTGAACTTGAAAATGAAAACGCGGCCTTTGTGCATCGTTAGGCTTTCCAACCTTTTTCATTTTCTCCAATACCTTTTCACGACTTTTTGCTTGCTTTGCTTTTCGGATTTTATTTTTTTGAATAAAACCCTCTAAATTTGCAATTTCCTTTTGCTGCCTTGTATAAGCTGCTTGTAATTGTTGTTTCTGAAGTTGATAGCTTTCTAAAAAGCTTTCATAACTCCCCGCGTAGCGCTTTATTGTTTTCCCTTCTAAATGATAAATCACATTCGTAATACTGTTTAAAAATGATTCATCATGTGAAACGACAATATAAGCATGCTCATACGTTTGTAAATATGCTCTTAGCCAATCAATATGAAGCGTATCTAAATAATTTGTCGGCTCATCAAGTAATAAAACGTGTGGCTTCTCTAAAAGAAGCTTGCCAAGTAATAACTTTGTGCGCTGACCACCACTTAATTTTGAAACATCTTTTTTCATCCCTAAATCTAACAAGCCTAAACCAGTTGCTACTTCTTCTATTGTTGTATGAAGTTGATAAAAATTTGAGCCTTCTAGTTTATTTTGTAATTCCCCATACTGTACTAATAACTTCTCTAAATCTGTTTCCTTTGCCATCTTATCAGCAATACCCATCATTTCACGTTCAACCTTATACAGATGAGAAAATGCACTTTGCAAATATTCTTCTATTGTTGTTCCTTCTTGTAGATCAATATGCTGCTGTAAAAAACCGACTTTCACATGTGGAAACCATTCAATTGTTCCCCCATCTGGTAAAATCTCTCCTGCTAAAAGACGAAGCAATGTAGATTTTCCGGCACCATTACTTCCTACAAGTCCAACATGATCACCTTGTAATAACCGAAAGCAAGCATTATATAAAATGGTTTTATCCCCATACGTATGCGAAAGATTTTCTACTGTTAATACACTCATTTTTGTTCTCTCCTTTTCTTTATCGCTAACAAGCCAAATAGAGAGAACAGCAAAATAAAGGTCTTATTAAATTGTGTATACATGAAAAATGGGTAAGGTGAATACACCTTACCCATCACAAAATATTATTGTAAAAAAGGATTAAGGTTCTTTATCTGCTGTCTTCAATTTGGCTTAAACTTTAAAAATGGGCAGACTTCTCCCATATCAAGCTAAAACCATTTGAAGAACAGTTGATAAAGTCATCTTATCCTTTCACTCCTTTATAAATCATTATTGTCTTATAATAAGCATGTACCATGCTCTTATATTTTATTCGTTATAAATCTGTTTGTTCCTCTTTTTCACAAAAAAATTTCTTCATACATCTTCTCCATTGCGTAAGGACTTGTAACATCTAAAATTAACGATTTCCACACAAAAAAGCCTCTTAACAATCATTATACCAAAAATTATTAAGAGGCTTTTGTTACTTCCGCATATAAGGAGCTAATATCTCTAAAATCTTCTCTTTGTCTTCTTTTAACTCAATGGATGTCAGCATATCCATTGTACGAGGACGTGGTAATTTTACATGCACTTCACCAACAACCGTCGCTGGCCTTTGCGATAGAATAAATACACGATCAGATAATAGAATTGCTTCATCCAAATCATGCGTTACCATCACAATCGTTTGCTTCTCTTGATGCCAAGAATCTAAAAGCCAACGATGCACTTCCATTTTTGTAAATGCATCTAACTTACCAAAAGGTTCATCAAGCAACATAATCGGTTTTTCACATAAATACGTACGAAGGAAACTAATGCGCTGACGCATACCACCTGACAATGCATCTGGATAATGATTTGCGTATTCAGCTAAACCAAATTGCTTCAACGCTTCCATACCTTCTGCCAATCGCTCTTTTTTTGGCTTTCCATCAATTTCTAATGGCAAAACAATATTTTGCAGTGCTGAGCGCCACGGAAGCAACAAATCTTGCTGCGGCATATAACTTACAATATCCTTCTTTTGAACGAGAGTATCGTTGTAGATTACCTCACCGCTAGTCGCCTCTTCAACGCTCGCAATCAGATTTAATAACGTACTTTTCCCGCAACCACTTGGACCTACAAATGAGACAAACTCACCTTCTTGTATAGAAGCGCTAATCTTTTCTAGTACATTTTTTCCATCAAATGCTTTTACAACATCTTTTATTTGTAATCCGTTCATTTTTCACTTGGAAGGAATTCATTTGTAAAGGCATCTTTCACATCAATTTTCTTTTTAATAACTTTGTTATCATATAAGAAATTCATGTAATTCGTCCAAACTTCTTCCTTCTGCACTCCCCATGCTTTTGCATCGTCTTGATACTTTGTACTTAGCCACTTCTGGCTCTCTTGTACTAGTTCTTTATTAATATCTGGTACATTTTTAATTAAAATATCAGCCGCTTCTTTTGGCTCTTTAATTGCAAAATTATATCCTTCTGCTGTTGCATTCATGAATTTTTTCACAAAGTCTTTATCATTTTTCGTATGTTTTTCACTTGTAATAATGACTGGGCTATAGAAATCTAATGCTGGATCTAAGTCTTTTACCATAATTGTATTTAATTCTTTTCCTTGTCGTTTCGCTTCAATACCATCCCAGCCATAATAAATCCATTCAAAATCTGCATCTCTACCAATTGATTTAAAGAAATCAGTTTGTCCAAGAACAATCTTTTCCACTTTACTAAAGTCAGCTTGATGTTTATCCATAATTGTTTTTAGCGTCGCTTCTTCTGCTGGTGCTCCCCAACCTCCATAACGTTTTCCTTCAAAATCTTTCGGAGAAGTAATATTGTCTTTTTTCAACGATGCAAATGCAGATGTATTATGTTGAATAATTGCTCCAATAGAAACGACCGGGATTCCTTCAACGCGAGCTGATGTTACATTTTCTTGATAACTTACACCGAAGTCCGCTTTTCCTGATGCAATCATTTGCTCTGCCGATACGTTATCACCTGGCTGAATGATTTCTACATCTAACCCTTGCTTTTTATAATAATCTTTCGTCTTTGCTACGTATAACCCAGTATGGTTCGTATTTGGAAACCAATCTAAAACAACTTTTACTTTCTTTTCTTTATCTGGACTCTCTTCTTTCTTCGCCGCATTACAACCGACCACGCCTACAGCTAACAACGCTGCTAGCATAACTTTTAAACCTTTTTTCATTTTTTATCGTCCTTTCTATAGATCCATGGTGCTGTTAGTCTTGCCATAAATTCTACGATAAAATACAAGAGTAATGTCACCATGACGATAATTGCTGCGATTCCAAATACACGCGCTGTTAAAAAGGATTTTGTTGCACGCGTAAGCATGACACCTAATCCTTCACTCGCGCCAAGCCATTCCCCAATAATCGCTCCCATCACGCTATATGTAACGGCAATTTTCAGCCCCGAGAAAAAGTATGGAAGCACGGCTGGAAATTTTACCTTTTGGTAGATTTGCCATTTGGTTGCACGCATTGTTTGTAATAACTTAAGCATGTTTTTATCTACTGTTTGAAAGCCTTCTAAAATACTGAGAGCAATTGGAAAGAAACAAACAAGAATAACGACCATCACCTTTGGAAGCATCCCATATCCAAACCAAATAATAAATAAAGGTGCTAGCACGACAATCGGTATCGTTTGTGAGATAACAAGTAACGGGTTAATTAAAATGCGAAATAGCGGAATAACATCCATAATAATTGCAATACTTGTTCCAAGTAAAATCGCAAAAAACAAACCAATTACAACTTCTTGTAGTGTTTGCATTGTATTTGGTAACAATAAATCTTTCATTCCAATTAGCTCTTGAACAATCACAGAAGGTTTTGGCAAAATCCACGGTTCAATTCGAAATAATGAAACAGATCCTTCCCATATAGTAATGAGAAGGATAAGCCAAATCGTTGTAATTGTTATGTTAAATCGTTTCTGGTTTTTCATATTCATCACGGTACTTCCAAACTTTCTCATCAATCGTTACACCAGTACTTGGACGATAGTGAATTTTAATAGAAGTAATCACTTCTTCTGCTCCAGCATCGACACAAGCTTGTTGTGCACGCTTAATAACATCAAGAAGCACGTCTAATTCTCCTTCCAGCGTTGTTTCCATTGCACCTACTTCATAGCGAACACCAGATTGTTGTACGACTTCAATCGCCTTATCAACAACGGAATACACATCTTGCGTTTTCGCTTGTGGTACAACTGAAAATGAAATGGTAACTTGTTGTGACATACTAAAATCCCCCTTGCAAAATATGTTTTGTAAAAAGAAAAGGCTTTCCTGCAAAATACGCAGGAAAGCCTTGTATGCAAGTTATTATACAATAACATGTGCTTACATCACTTTAAGTAACTCCCTACGCTGGCATTATCCAGATCAGGTTGAGGGTCGATGCTTACTTACATCCTCTCAGCCAATTGGCTCCCCGGTCTTAATTCGTTTTCATTGTAGCATGATTTATTTTTTCAAACAAACAAATGCACATTTTTTTATAATATAATACTGCTTACAATCTATTGGTCATATATTTTATCATAGCAAAACTACAAGTATATTAAGGGGGATAAAAATGGGAATTCGCTTCATTCAAATCTCTTCTATTTATTTTGTCATCGGTGTTTGTATGGGATTATTTATGTCAATTTCATCTAATTTCAAATTGACCGCAGTTCATGTGCATGTTTTATTACTAGGATGGACTTCTATGATGATAGCTGGTATTTTATATTATATTTTCAAAGAAGCTGGCACCTCAAAACTTGGTAAATTACATTTTTGGCTCTTAAATATCGGACTACCGATTATGATGATTGCACTTGCCTTTGAGATTTACGGTTACCATGCAGCTATCCCTTTTGTTGCTGGTGGAAGTATTCTTGTTGTTCTTTCCATTATTATCTTTACTATTAATATTTTTGTGCATATAAAAGAAAACAATAGCATTCTTTAAAAGGAAAAAGTAGAAACGAATAAACTCGTTTCTGCTTTTTTCTTTTCCCCTCTTAACATCCTCATTTCACATTTTCTTAAAATAATTTTACTAAATATAATGAATGTTACTTTTTATGTGTTATATAATAAAAAAGGTTTATATAACAGAACTTCATTTGTTTAATTTAATAATTATCACTCAAATTAAATTATTCAAAAAATATCTTACCATATGGATTTTGGAGGTATTTTATCATGTTTTGGCTACAATTTCTTACCTTACTAGTCTGCATTTTTATCGGCGCACGCCTTGGCGGAGTCGGCCTAGGAGTAATGGGTGGAGTTGGTATGGCAATCCTCGTTTTTGTCTTCCACTTACAACCTACCGCTCCTCCTATTGACGTTATGCTGATGATTTTAGCAGTCATTACTGCTGCCGGTGCCCTGCAAGCTGCGGGCGGAATGGATTACCTTGTCCATCTTGCAGAAAAAGCACTTCGTAAAAATCCAAAGCGCATCACATTCTTCGCACCAATTGTAACTTATTTATTTACATTGTGTGCTGGAACTGGACACGTTGCCTATTCCGTACTTCCTGTTATCGCGGAGGTATCACGCGAATCAGGAATTAGACCGGAACGCCCGATGTCAATTGCCGTTATCGCTTCACAACAAGCAATTACAGCAAGTCCAATCTCTGCTGCAACAGTGGCCCTTTTAGCAATGCTAGCTGATTATAAAATTACATTGCTAGATATTTTAAAAGTGAGTATTCCTTCTACTTTTATTGCTTGTATGTTAGCGGCTTTCGTTGCAAGCAAAATGGGCAAAGAGTTAAATAAAGATCCAGAATACTTAAAGCGTTTAAAAGAAGGTATGATTCCTAAACTTGAAGAAAAGAAAGAATTTATCGGTGCGAAAGGTGCCAAATTATCTGTTATTCTTTTCTTATTCGCAACTGTTCTTGTTGTTCTTCTTGGTTCATTCGAAACACTTCGTCCAGGATGGATGATAGACGGAAAATTAGTTCGTCTTTCTATGCCAAATACAATCGAAATGGTCATGCTTACAATTGCTGCTCTTATTATTATCTTCTGTAAACCAAATGTAGAAAGCATTGTATCTGGAAATGTCTTTAAAGCCGGTGCTACAGCTGTTGTGGCAATCTTCGGTATCGCTTGGATGGGAGACACATTCTTTAACGGAAACTTAAATATGATTCAAGGATCCATTCAACATTTAGTAACAAGTGCACCATGGTTATTCGCTATTGCGTTATTTATCCTATCTATCTTACTGTATAGCCAAGCAGCAACAGTACGTGCTTTAATGCCTCTTGGATTATCACTTGGTATTTCACCAGCACTTCTCATTGCGATGTTCCCTGCCGTAAACGGATATTTCTTTATTCCAAACTATGGGACAATCGTTGCCGCAATCAATTTTGACCGTACAGGAACAACACGTATCGGTAAATATGTATTAAATCATAGCTTTATGATTCCTGGTCTTGTCGCAACGTTTGCTTCCATTGGAATTGGGATGTTGTTAATTTCAATTATGTTTTAGTGTTACAGGTACAAATCTTTTATCATAAAAAGGTTTGTACCTTTTTTTACACACATAACTTAAAAAAGGAATTTTTTGTTATATAATTCATATGAAAAGTATTTATTCGAGGTGAAATATGGTACAAAGCGAGAAAAAAGAATTGTTAATCGATGTAAAAAAATGCACAAAAATAGCTAATATTTCTCTTCTTCTATTGGGAATTATCACTTTTATTATTTATTCTCTATTATGGGGAATTTCTATTAATCTTGATTATATATTTTTAACAACCTCTTTTGTGCTTTACTTCGTATTGATAATTGCGCACGAATTGTTACATGCAATCGGCTTTATTGTTTTCGGAAAAGCCGGTTATAAAGACATTAAGTTTGGTATTATCCTGCGTTATTTCATGCCCTATGCTCATTGCAAAATACCTATGCAAAATCAAAATTATAAAAAAGCCCTGCTACTCCCAGTCATTGTGACAGGAATCATTCCGCTCCTAATCGGTATTACATTTGAATATGGTTTACTTACTTTTGTTAGTGTAGGTCTAGTGGCTAGCGGTGTAGGTGATATGATGATTTATCAGCTCATCAAAAACCTTCCCAGCGAAACAATGATTCAAGATCATCCGAGCGAACCTGGATGCATTGCCTTAGAAAATAAGAGCTGACAATTTCGTCAACTCTTATTTCATTTCATCAAACGTTTGTTTAAATTATTCATTCAACAATTTCTACGTTGTACCCTTTCTTTTCTATCCCACTTAACACTTCTTCAATATGGTTTTTATCTTTCGTTTCTAATGATAAATGGAGCTGTGCATATCCCGGAAACACCTTTGTTCCAATCCGCTCTAAATGAATATGTAATACATTTGCTTCAAAACTCGTTACAACTTCAAGTAAGTACTGCAAATGTCCTGGTTTATCTTTAATCATTGTTGCAATATGAACAAAGCGGCCAGCTTCAACCATCCCATGTTCAATAATGCGAGTAATAAAGTTAACATCAACATTTCCACCACTTAAAATCGACACAACTTTTTTCTCTTTCACAGGAATCTTTTGATAGAGCAATGCGGCCAACGAACTAGCCCCTGAGCCTTCTACTAATAATTTATTCCGTTCCAATAGCATTAACATCGTTCTCGCAATTTCCATTTCATCTACACAAAAAATATCATCTACATATCGCTCTACAAGCTGAAATGTAAGTTCTCCCGGTCTTTTCACCGCAATTCCATCTGCCATAGTTGGTGAGGACTCTACCGTCATTACTTTCTTTTCTTCAAGGGATTGCTTCATTCCCGGACAAGCAAGCGCTTGTACACCATATACTTTCACTGATGGTTTTTGTTCTTTAATCGCCATCGCGACACCTGCAATTAAGCCACCACCACCAACAGGACAAATAACAGCTTCGACATCATCAAGCTGTTGCAATATTTCTAAACCTACCGTCCCTTGACCAGAAATTACAGCATCATCATCAAATGGATGTACAAACTTTGCTCCTGTTTGTTCTTTCAAATCTAGCGCATGAGCTAATGCGTCATCAAATACATTACCTTGCAACTCTACATGTGCGCCATATCGTTTAGTCGCAAGTACTTTACTAAGCGGTGCACCTTTTGGCATCACAATCGTACAGGGAATATCAAGCATATTACTTGAATAGGCAACACCTTGTGCATGATTTCCAGCAGACGCTGCAACAACCCCATTTTCTAATTCACCTTTATCAAGAGAAACCATCTTATTATAAGAACCACGCACTTTAAAAGAACCCGTCTTTTGTAAATTTTCGAGCTTTAAATACACTTCATTATGTGATAGTTCACTAAATGTGCTCGAATAATCTAGCGGTGTCACATGGACAATGCCTTTCATTTTCTCATGAGCAGCTATAATATCTTGTAAAGAAATCATGCATTCGCCTCCGAAACAATATATGTTCATATATACTTAGTTTAAGCGGCTGAGTTTGTTTTATTCTGTAAAAAAGAACCATTTCTATAATCGGCACTTTTCTATATATCGGAATTTCAACGCTATATAGCATATCCCCCATAAAAAAATGGCTGTCAATAAAGACCAGCCATTTTTTTCGTACTTTCATAAGGTGAATCTGCTAAACTTATCGCTGAAATAACGGAAATCCCATCTGCCCCAGCCTCTATAACCGAAGCAGCATTTTCAACGGTAATTCCTCCAATTCCCACAATCGGAATTGTAATCCCCGCATCTCTAAAATGACGCAGACCTTTCGTTCCTTGCACTGCTTTTGTATCTTTTTTCGTGCTCGTTGGAAAAATAGGCCCTACTCCTAAATAATCCGCTCCATTTGCAATTGCAAAACGAGCTTCCTCTATCGTATGAGCGGATACCCCAACAATTTTATCTACCATTTTTTCACGAACGGATGTGATTCCTTCATCATCTTGTCCGACATGAACGCCATCTGCATCTAATTCAATGGCTAATTCTACATCATCATTTACAATAAAAGGAACATCATATTCTTTACAAAGCGCTTGTAACTGCTTAGCAAAATGTACTCGTTCTTCTCCCGTTAAAGCACCTTCACCTTTTTCACGAAATTGGAAAAGTGTCACTCCGCCATCTAATGCTTCCTTCATTACTTGTAACGGATCTTGCTTACAGTTGTTACTTCCCATAATAAAATACACTTGCAATAATTTGGACATTTGCTGTTGATCAATATGTGCCATTTCTATCATCCCTTCTTACTGCACCTCTTGGATATTTCCATATTGTACAATATCATTGGCAGTCGTGTTCGCTAATTGGTTTAAAAATTCGATTTGGAAACTTCCTGGTCCTTGCTCCACTGTTTTATTTGCAGCTATTTCTGCTGCTACCCCATAAAATGTTAACGCTGCAACCGCTGCTTTCACATAATCCTTTTCAACTGCTGCAAATGCTCCCATTACAGAAGTTAATAGACAGCCTGTCCCTGTCACTTTCGTTAAAATTGGATGACCATTGCGAATAATGATTGTTCGCTCACCATCTGTTACAACATCTTCTTTTCCTGTAATGACAGTGACTGTATCTAATTCATCTGCTGCTTGTTTTGCAATTCCTACAACGTCACCATTTCCAGCACCGACGTCAACACCTTTAATTTCCCACTTTTCATTAATCACATTAGCAATTTCCGCTGCGTTCCCGCGAATCATCGCTAAATTCACTTCACTCGGAATATGTCTTGCAACTTCTGTTCGATAAGACGTTGCTCCTGCACCGACTGGATCAAACAATACAGGTACATGATGTGTATTCGCAGACTTCCCGGCAATTAACATCGCTTCTACTTCTTCAGAACGAAGCGTACCCATATTTAAAACAAGTGCCCCGGCAATACTTGCCATTTCTTCCACTTCTTCTTTTGCATATGCCATAACTGGTGAAGCTCCTAATGCAAGTAAACCATTGGCTGTAAAGTTCGTCACAACGACATTTGTAATATTATGCACAAGCGGATTTGATTCTCTTACTTTCTCCACTACTTTTGAGATTTCTTGTATATTCATTCTTTTCATCTCCTAACTTTATAATGGGAGATACACAAAAAGACACTTCGCGTATGCAAAGTGCCTGAACATGTGCTACTTACACTCTCCCTACGCTGGCATTATCCAACAGGTTCCAATGGTCAACGACGGTTTAGTCGTACTCTCAGTCTGCATCCACAAACTCCCATGTGTTCTTATTCATCTAATTCAGAGTCTACTCTTATTCTCGTAAAATAACAAGTTCTTTACTTTCTTATAAAAAAACAGTGATAGGAAATGAATCCTATCACTGTTTCTCATCTTATTATTTTAAGGCTTTAGATACTTCTTTCACCATCGCTGATACAGACTCAAGACCGCCACCAGATAGGTACCAGTAGTTTGCATCTAAGTAGACTACATTTTTGTTTTTCGCAGCATTTGTTTTGCTAACAATTTCATTTTCTACAACTTGCTTTGCAGAAGATTTACCGCCTACAACAGCACCTCTATCAATTACAAATAAGTAATCTGGGTTTTTCTCTAAAATATATTCAAATGAAACTTTATTACCATGTGTATCTGCTTTAATGTCTTTATCAGCAGGAGCTACACCGAATACGTCATGAATAATACCAAAGCGAGAATTTGGACCATATGCACTTACTTGGCCGTCATTTGCTAAGATAATTAAGCCTTTTTTATCACTTTTCGTAGCTTTTTCGTTTAATGCTTTTACCTCTTTTTCAATTGCTGCAATTTCTTTTTTCGCTTTATCTTCTTTACCGAAGATTTTTGCTAACATTTCTGTGTTTTCTTTAAATGATTTCATATAATCTTTTGTATCTTGTTCTACATAAATTGTTGGAGCGATCTTTTCGAATTCTTTGTATGGATCAGATTGTCTTCCAGAAATAATAATTAAGTCTGGATTAATTTCGTTAATTTTTTCGAAATCTGGCTCTTTTAGTCCACCAACGTTTGTATATTTTTTATCTTTGTATTTAGAAAGATATGCTGGTGTATTTTTTTGTGGTACACCCGTTACTTCAACACCTAATTTATCTAACGTATCTAAAGAACCAAAGTCAAATACCACAACTTTTTTCGGGTTTGTTTTAACTT
Organism: Bacillus sp. Xin1; assembly: GCF_013314535.1. GTDB lineage: Bacteria > Bacillota > Bacilli > Bacillales > Bacillaceae_G > Bacillus_A. Next base: position 60,555 of record NZ_JABUAE010000012.1, read on the forward strand.
TCGTTTCTCCTAATTTGTGCTTAATCGTAATTTCTTTACTTTCACTTGCTTCTGTCTTTTTGTCAGAAGAAGCATTATTGCCACATGCTACAGCTACAATAGCAAGCATGAACGTTAATAATAACATTGCTAATTTCTTCATTTCCTTCACCTCTATAAATTTTTTAAAATTATTTTAAATCGATAGCAAGTGATTACTATCAAAATAACTTCCACTATGAAAAATAAATACATATATTGTTGCCAGCTATTTCTTCAATATGAATATCCATATCATAAATCTCTTTCAAAACAGCCGGATCAATAATTTCATTTGTTGCTCCTTCTTTCATTACCTTTCCATCTTTCAAGGCAACGATGCAATCGGAGTAACAAGAAGCAAAGTTAATATCATGAATGACAATTACAATTGTTTTGCCAAGCTCTTCAACTAATCGTCTCAGCACTTTCATAATTTGGACAGAATGCTTCATATCTAAGTTGTTAAGCGGCTCATCTAGCAAAATATATTCTGTATTTTGAGCAATGACCATCGCAATATACGCTCTTTGTCGTTGCCCGCCACTGAGCTGATCTAAATACTTATATTGAATATCTTCCAGCTCCATATAACGGATTGCTTCTTCAATATGATTCCAATCTTCCTTTGATAGATTGCCTTGTGAATACGGAAACCTTCCAAAACTCACTAACTCTCGAATTGTAAGTCGTAAATTGATATGATTCGTTTGTTTTAGAATAGAGATTTTCTTGGCAAGTTCATTACTATCCCATTCGCCAATTTCTTTATCCTCTATATGAATTTCACCAGCATCTTTTTTCAAAAGCCTACTCATCATAGATAGAACTGTACTTTTCCCAGCTCCATTCAGTCCAATAAACGATGTTATCTTCCCTTTTGCTATTTTAATAGAGACATCCTCAACAACATTTTTATTTCCATATTGTTTTGATACATTTCTTACTTCTACCATGTCTTGCTCTCCTTTAATAGAAGATAAATGAAGTACACACCACCAACGAAATTGACAATAACACTTAAGGTCGTATTAAACTCAAACACTCTTTCAACAATTAGCTGTCCACCTACTAAAGCGATAATACTAATAAAGATGGATTCCTTCGCCCATCATCTTAATTTTTTGTTTCAAATCCTTCGCTACATCACGTTTTGATATTTTTCCATAAAAAAGAAAAACATACTCAACTATTCTATCTATCCGAAACACGAAAGCTTTCACCTCTTCACTACTTAAAGATGTAGAGGATTTAAGTAATAACAAAAGGTTAGAATCTTCGGCATAACTGAATCCGCAAAGGATGTATGCTATATTTAACTTACGGAAATTTGAAAGGATGTTTGAAATATGGCAAAAAGTGTTGTAATTGCTGAAAAACCTTCTGTTGCACGTGATATCGCACGTGTACTGAAATGTGATAAAAAAGGGAACGGCTACCTTGAAGGTAGTAAATATATTGTTACTTGGGCTCTAGGTCATCTCGTTACATTAGCAGATCCAGAAAGCTATGATGTGAAATATAAAAAGTGGAATTTAGAAGATCTGCCAATGTTACCTGAGCGTTTGAAATTAACAGTAATTAAACAAACTGGAAAACAGTTTAATGCTGTTAAAAGCCAACTGATTAGAAAAGATGTAAATGAAGTAATTGTAGCTACAGACGCTGGGTTATCTCTATAAAGTGTAACTGCACATACATCCTAAAACACCTTTCATCCTTAAGTTAATAATGATATCTAATACTTTTACAATTGCACATAAAAAGAAGCGCGTAATTTATCCTTAAATTACGCGCTTCTTTTATATTATATAGAAGAAACCCACCCATTCCGAAAAATTTTGAACGAAATAAGTGGATATAACTTGGTGAAGGAGTTAGTTTTTATAAAGAAGTTTTACTAAAACGGACTTAGAATTTTTTAATTAAAAAGGAATAAAACAGGCTAACATTATCGCATACCTTGTTTGAATGTTACTTTGAAATAAAGTTTGATCATTTCATAATAGTATTATTCAAAAATCACGACCGATTTTAAATGATATGAATCACAACAGAAGTAAAAGACAGTAAAAATGAAAAGAAACTGACCAAAAAAACGTCATTCAACGATTTTTCGAATCAGCTTCCCTAACAATTCATTATTATTTTAAGCTAGCAACCCAGTCAATTAACTGTTCCCTTGAGCCAGCTAGTAAATATTTATGAGAGTTTCCTTCGTCATTCTTAAAAAAATTCTCTTTCATTAATACTTTAAATGTAGCGTAAATGGGAATGCGGGGGGCCCTTTTATACTCGCTCTTTGACATGATTTCATTACCCATGTCGTTTAATACATTCGTGGTTTTTACATATTTATGTTTTTCCACATGGTTAAGGGCACAAAAAACAATATCTTTAAATAAGTCCAGTGGAACGACATTAGAATATGGTGTACCCTCAATTCTCATAGTTTCGATACGAATTTTCCCATCAGTAATTGCCCAACTAGTTCTTGCTGTTGCAGAAATCTCTTCTCTATTTGCTCCATCACTATCGAATTGCTCTTCTTCGTCAAATATTAGATTAGTCCATTCATTTTTTAATCCATGAACCTTCTTTATAAATAAGTCAACTTTCTCCCCTTGACTAGATAACTCTGTTACTGATTGCCACTCCTTATTAGATGCATGTTCAGATACCTTTTTCCCAATATAACCTTGATATGCTTCTAATGATTCCATTAATGATTCAAATGAACCTGTAACATCATTCGTTTCACTATGATTATCGTTTAAATCAAGGTCATTTTTTAATTTAGTCATAATATAATACCCTCCACATCAATTATTTAACAACCGAAATTTTATAAATTAATTATAATACACTTCAAAGTTACAATCAATTATATTTTTGTAATCAATTACAAAAATATAATTGATTACAAAAATATAATACCTTTAACGTTTTTATAATTCCAAAACAAAGTTTGATTAAAAACATCTCACAAATCAGTATTATATGATAAACAAAAAAGAATCCCTTTTGAAAAGCAATTGATCATAATCCACTTAAATTTTCTTATTTGGAGGGGGTAAAGCCTCACATCTTTTTTATAAACGGTATAACTTTATTTCAAATCCACAAAAAAAGAATTGCCCATCAAAAATTTAGATGAGCAATTCTTTTTTTAATCGAATTTTAGTTTCTTTAAGGCTTCAGCTAACGCATTATTTAATGGTTCTTCTTCTTTTTTCTGTTGTTTCATATATTTTTGAACGTCGCGTTTATCAGCTTTGTTTCCAGATTCTTTTTTACGTCTCTCTTGGAATGTCGATAACTTCTCACGATAGCCACATTTACATGCGAAAATTTGGCCAGCACCTTCCCCGCGTAATTCTAATTTCTTCTTACATTGCGGACAACGAGCATTTGTTGTACGAGATACATTTTTACGATGACCACACTCACGGTCTTGGCATACAAGCATTTTTCCCTTTTTGCCGTTTACTTCTAGCATTGGTTTACCGCAGTCTGGACAAGACTTCGTTGAAATGTTGTCATGTTTATATTTTTTATCACTCGATTTAATTTCAGCAACAATTTCTTTCGTATAGTTCTTCATTTCCGAAATGAATACTTCTTTTTTCAGTTTACCCTTTGCAATTGCCTCAAGTTTTTGTTCCCATTCACCAGTTAGTGTAGGCGATTTTAACTCTTCTGGTACTAAATCAAGTAACTGACGACCTTTTGATGTAATGTGAATATCTTTACCACGCTTTTCAATTAAGAAAGAATTGAAGAGTTTGTCAATAATATCTGCACGTGTCGCTACAGTACCTAACCCACCAGTCGATTTTAACGTATCAGCAAGTTGTTTATTTTGCGTATCCATATATTTTGTAGGATTCTCCATCGCTGAGAGTAACGTCGCTTCGTTAAATCGTGCAGGTGGCTTTGTTTGACCTGATGTTTGCATGATTAGTTTTATATTCAATGTATCGCCTTTTTCAATGCGAGGTAAAATTTGTTCTTTTACGTCATCAGTTACATCATCATCCTCAAAGCGGTTTTCGTATACTTCTTTCCAACCAGAGTGTAAAATCGTTTTTCCACGTGCAATGAATGTTTCGTTAGCAATTTTTGTACGCAATGTTAGTTGCTCGTATTCAAATGCTGGGAATAAAACAGCTAAGAAACGTTTTACAACTAAATCATAAATTTTACGTTCTTTATCTGTGAAAGCTGAGAAATTAACATACCCTTCTGTTGGAATAATTGCGTGATGATCACTTACTTTACTATCATCAACAAATGATTTATTAGACTTTATAGGTTTATTTAAAATTTTATGTGCTAAAGAGCGATATTCTCCTACACCACACGCTTTTAGACGTTCTGGAAGTGTTCCAACGATATCCGATGAAATATAGCGTGAATCTGTACGAGGGTACGTTAGTACCTTATGCTGTTCATACAATTTCTGCATAATGTTTAATGTCTCTTTCGCAGAGTAACCGAATATTTTATTCGCATCACGTTGTAATTCAGTTAAATCATAAAGACCAGGAGAGAATAACTTCTTCTGTTTTTTATCAATCTCCACAACAGTAGCATCCTGCTTATCTAGATTTTTTACGATGCTATCAATTTTTTCTTTATTAAAACTACGGCTATTACCGTTCACATCTTGCCAAGTTAGTTTTAATTTATTTGTTGTCTGAGCTTCGATACCGTAGTAAGTTTGCGCTTTGAAATTTTTAATTTCATCTTCACGACTAGCGATCATAGCGACAGTAGGTGTTTGAACACGCCCACAATTTAATTGAGCATTGAACTTTGTTGTTAGTGCACGAGTAGCATTTAAACCGATATACCAGTCTGCTTCTGAACGGGCAACAGCCGAGGCATATAAATTGTCATAAGCTTTACCTGGTTTCAAATTGTTAAAACCATCTTTAATTGCCTTGTCTGTTACAGAAGAAATCCATAAACGTTTAATTGGCTTATTCACTTTTGCTTTTTCAATTATCCAACGTGCAACTAATTCTCCCTCTCTCCCAGCATCTGAGGCCACAACCACCTCATTAACATCATTTCGGGTAAGTTGATATTTCACAGCATTAAACTGTTTTCCCGTTTGTTTTATAACAACTAATTTCATGCGTTCTGGAAGCATTGGAAGATCTTCAAGATTCCATGTTTTATACTTATTATCATAGACCTCAGGGGCGGCAAGCGTAACTAAATGCCCAAGAGCCCAAGTCACGATGTATTTCTCACCTTCTAAAAATCCATTACCTTTTTTTGTACACTTTAATACTTTTGCTATATCACGTGCAACTGATGGTTTCTCAGTAATTACTACACTCTTTGCCATTTATTCAAACTCCTTTACTAACTATATACCGTTTAATATACCACAGTTTTCAAGAAGAACAGTAAGGATCACCCTCTATTTGGCAGTCATAATTGACATAGCTTGTTTAAGAATCTCTACTTCTTGTCTTAATTTCTTATTCTCTCTATAAACCTCATTAAACTGCTTTGGAGTAACTATCACTTGCTGTTGTGAATACAATTTAATCCATTTATAAATAGAAGTGGGAGATATTTCATATTCAATGCTTAAATCCGTAACAGATTTTCCTTCAACGTGTAGCTTTACAATTTCTTTTTTAAAGTGTTCATCATACTTTTTGTTTGTCATTACTTAAAAATCCTTTCTAGTAAAAATTTTATCATCTAGATAGTTTATTATTGTATCACCGCCTCCTTTTGATGACTATAGTCAGTCGATTAAAATGCCATTTTTCTTAGTTAATTAACTAAGAGGTGATGTCATGGAAATCCCAAAAGCTTTCGGTGAAGTGTTAAGAAAACATAGAAAAAAAGCTAATTTTTCACAAGAACAATTAGCTCTTCAATGTAATTTAGATAGAACTTATATTGGGTTACTTGAGCGTGCTCAAAGACAACCAAGCATATCTACCATATTTGTTATATGTAAAGTATTAAATATTGCTCCACATGAATTAATCAAAGAAATAGAAGAGCTGATAAGTTCTCAACAATAAATTTTTCTAAAAAGAGAAACCCAATACTAATTTTATATGCTAAAAAATTACCCCAAACGATTTTTATAGAACTCTATTTTGAGTTAATCATTTTCTAACTAATATTTAAATATATTTCCATTTACCTTTCTGAGGATATATAAGATTCCACCAAAGGGCACAACCTTCATTGACACGAACACCTGTGTTAAAGTAGACCCATAACATTACAAAACAAAGGTGTTCATAATATTCGTCAATACAAATGGTAGATAGGACTTGTTCAAAACCTTCTCTAGTCCAATACTCAACAATCGCTTTACCTTTTGGAATAGCTTTCACTTTGGTCGCCACATTTGTTGAGTATTGCATTGTCACAGCGAATTCAAGGTTCTTTTAAACATTCCGAATACAAGACTAGCATATGATTGACTGTAGTTTGCGCCACGTTTAGAAAGTAACCATGTTCTGAAGTGCTGTACACTCTCGACACTGATAGCTCGAATCAGCTTATTCCCAAAGCCGGTTAACTAAAATTTCAAGTGTTGGTTTTCGTGATTCATAAGTACTTTCTTGAACGTCAGACTCATAAAACGGGATGAAGACATCGCTCATGAATTGCGCATAGGTAATATTGTAGTTCGAATATCCTTGCGATTAGAGATATTGATTTTTAACTTTTATTGCTCCTACTTGAGAAAGTAATGCCTCTCTGTTTTATTGTATTTCACAAATAATGTAGTTTAATTCAACAATGAGTTATCAGTTCTTTATTTAGCGAAAGCTAAATAAAGTTACATCTGTATATCAAAAAAAGATATAATAGAGCAAATGTCTGATCATAAGATTGGCGCAATAAAAAAGCAAAGGGGCATGTTCTATGACGATGAGTTACAAGAAGCTTTGGAAACTGTTGTTATGCCTTGGAAGAAGTGGATATTTGCGATATCTGTGAAGTTGTTGACTACGACAAAGATAATAAGAAAAAAGAGGTTAGTGGATAGTGACGAAAAAAATTGAAACTCTTTATGAAGACAAAAGTATTAATATCAGTCAAGAAGTGAAAATGGTGCTAGATATTGCCAATAAACTTCGTGGAACTTACAAAGCGGAAGATTATCAAGATGTAATTATTCCAATGGTTATCATTCGCCGTTTTGAGTGTGCACTTGCTGATACAAAAAAATCAGTTTTTCAAAGATATAAAGCCGACAAAGAAAAAGGCATTGAACCAATCCCTAAAATTTACCAAAAGATATCCGGTTTCGAATTTTATAATACTAGCGAATTTGATTTGAAGAAGTTAGAAGAATCACCGGATACTATCGCTAAAGACTTTAAGTTTTACTTGGACAGTTTCAGCGATAACGTGAAAAATATTCTGAATGATTTAGACTTCTATGACCAGATTAAAAAACTTGATGGTGCTAATAAACTTCTTCTTATTATCAAAGATTTTGCTAAGCTAGATTTATCTCCTGAAACTGTTGATCCTATACGAATGGGTTATATTTTTGAAGATGTTCTACGCCGTTATTCTGAAAATGTTAACGCAGGTGATCATTATACACCTCGTGAAGTGATTCGTTGTTTAGTTAATGTTCTTTTGGCTGAAGGTAGTGAGGATATCTATGAGCCTGGGAAAATTATCAAAATTGGCGACTTTGCCTGTGGCACAGGTGGTATGATTTCGACTACTTATGATTTTATTCATCGTCACAATTCTAGTGCCAAGATTTATATGTACGGCCAAGAAATTCTTGATAAATCATATGCAATTTGTGTTGCCGATATGTTGATCAAAGGTCAAGATGCTCGTAATATCCAACAAAAGAATACATTGAAATACGATGCATTCCCAGATGATGAATTTCGCTTTGTTATCATGAATCCGCCATTTGGGACGCCATGGTCAGGTGATAAAGCAGAAGCTGGTACAGCTGATTTTGTTAAAAATGATGCCTACTCTGATGACAATGGAAAACCGGTCAAGGGAAAGAAAATGGGACGTTTCACGCATAAGGTTGGTAAAGATGGTCCTGAAATGACAATGACGCCTGCTTCAGGGGATGCACAATTATTATTTATGCAACATGCTTTGTATAAGTTAAACAAACAGAATGGTCGTGCAGCAATTATTACTAACGGATCGCCGTTATTTTCTGGTGGAACAAGTTCAGGAGAAAGTCAAATTCGTCGTTGGCTACTTGAAAATGACCTAGTTGAAACGATTATCGGTTTCCCTGATCAACTTTTCTACAATACAGGAATTTCAATTTATGCCTTTATCTTGAGCTATAAGAAGCGTCCTGAGCGACAAGGGAAAGTGCAATTCATTAATGCTACGTCTTTCTATAAAAAGATGCGTAAGTCTATGGGGAACAAACGTAAAGAATTAAGTGATGCTCATATTAAGAAAATCACTGAACTATATGCAGACTTCAAAGAAAATGAATTTAGTAAAATCTTTCCTAATGAAGAATTTATGTATCGTGAATTTTCGGTATACCAACCAATGCAACGCAACTATCAATTAAGTGAAGAGCGTGTTCAAAATATTGTTGACAGCAATGTTCTTTCTAACTACTATGATCCAGATAAAGTTGAAGAGTTACAACTGCTTGACCCGATTCCTGCGAAAGAGAAGAAAGACTTGGATAAGTATTTGTTACATCAACCATTATTTGAACAGCTGATTCAAACCTTAAAAGATAATGTTGATAATGTTTTGTATAAAGAACCAAAAACTTTCGAAGCTAAAATTGTTGGATTGTTTGATGACTTCAACCTGTATCCTGAAGAAAAAACTGAAAAAGCAGGTATTACTAAGACCAAAAAGTACCTAAAGGAAAAGGTAGTTTTTGCTTTATCTAAAATCGATAAAACAGCTGAAGTTCAAACGAAGCGAGATGGATCACCAGAAATTGATAAATCTACTAAAGATATTGAATTGATTCCTATGAGCGAGGAGCCGAAAGAATACTTTGAACGTGAAGTGAAGCCTTTCGTTTCCGATTATATTCCAGTATTTGAAGAAAACTTAACAGGTAAAACTATTTCAATTAAAACGGGTGCAGAATTTCCATTCACGCGTTATTTCTATGAATACCAAGCACCAGAAAAATCAGAAGTTCTTTTGAAAGAATTCAAACAAGTAAGTTCAGAACTTATTGATTTGATGAAGAGGTTTGAAATTTGATGGGGAACGTGCAGTTTGAAGAAGAGTTGACTTGGAAAGGAGGGAGTATGGCGCAAATGAAAGATAGCGGAATAGCTTGGATTGGTGAAATTCCAAATGAATGGCTACTAAAAAAGCTAGATTACATGTCTATCTCATATTCTGGAGGTACACCAGACAGAGATAACTTTTCTTACTGGGACAATGGCACCATAAATTGGATGTCTTCTGGAGAAGTAAACAAAAGACTTGTTTATGATACTGATGAGAAGATTTCAATAAAAGGGTTGAGAAATTCTTCAGCAAAACTGTATCCTGAGAATACTGTTATGTTCGCCATGAACGGACAAGGTAAAACTAAAGGAATGACAGCTATTCTTAAAACTATCAGTTCTGGCAATCAGTCACTTGTTGGTTTTATTTGCGATGAAAAAGAACTGCATTATAGATATTTGGATTATTGTTTCCAAGCTTCATACAAGTATAATCGAAGTTACTACGGCGGCGGGGATAACAGAGATGGTATTGCGGCAAGCAACATAAAAAAAATGAAGCTTCCAGTTCCGCCATATAAAGAGCAAATAGAAATCAGCAAATTTTTGGATTCCGAGGTGATTAAATTAGATAAAATTATTGCTGACGCTCAAAAGTCGCTTGAGATTTTGCAAGAAACTCGAAAATCAATCATCTTTGAAACAGTGACAAGAGGGTTGAAAAAAGATAGGGAACTAAAAGATAGCGGAATAGCTTGGATTGGTGAAATTCCAAGTGAATGGCTACTAAAAAAGCTAGATTACATGTCTATCTCATATTCTGGAGGTACACCAGACAGAGATAACTTTTCTTACTGGGACAATGGCACCATAAATTGGATGTCTTCTGGAGAAGTAAACAAAAGACTTGTTTATGATACTGATGAGAAGATTTCAATAAAAGGGTTGAGAAATTCTTCAGCAAAACTGTATCCTGAGAATACTGTTATGTTCGCCATGAACGGACAAGGTAAAACTAAAGGAATGACAGCTATTCTTAAAACTATCAGTTCTGGCAATCAGTCACTTGTTGGTTTTATTTGCGATGAAAAAGAACTGCATTATAGATATTTGGATTATTGTTTCCAAGCTTCATACAAGTATAATCGAAGTTACTACGGCGGCGGGGATAACAGAGATGGTATTGCGGCAAGCAACATAAAAAAAATGAAGCTTCCAGTTCCGCCATATAAAGAGCAAATAGAAATCAGCAATTTTTTGGATAATAAAGTTGTCATATTAGATAAGGTAATTTGTAAAGTTAAAAAGATTATAGAACTTGCTGAACAAACAAAGAAATCGTTGATTTACGAGTACGTCACTGGTAAAGAGAGGGTAGAAGTATGAGCATTTCGACGTTACAAAATAAAGAGAAATGACTGCTTCGAAAAACCGGAGGTGAATGAAATGCCAAAAACATTAATTCGTGAACGTTATGATTATCAGCGCCACATTATTGACCACTTGATGAATGAAAATGGCTTTATTGAGCGCCAATATAATGATGGGCATTACGATCAAGTTACTGCGATGGATAAGGAATTATTTTTAGACTTTATCAAGGATACACAAGATGAGGAATATCAGAAAGTGTATCGCCAGCATGGTACTAATACCGATGATATCATTGTCAGCAAGTATAACGACTTGATTTTGTCAAAAAATGGAATGACACTTGACGCTCTAAAGCACGGATTCGACGTCGGAATGGAGCATTTTGACCTACTTTACACCAAACCAACGACGGACATTAACACGAAATCCATCGAAGATTACCAGAAAAATCGTTTCAGTGTGATGGAGGAAGTTTACCACAAAGATTGTGAGCGGATTGATTTAGTCCTTTTCTTGAATGGTATCCCTTTATTTGCGATTGAGCTAAAGGCAAATACTTCAGGTCAAACCTATAAAAATGCTATCAAACAATGGCGAAATGACCGTACTCCGACATCACGTTTGTTAAAATGGAAAAAAGGGGCTTTAGTTTGTTTTGCCGTCGATTTCAAGCGTGCTTATATGACAACTCATCTAGAGAAACAAAAGACATTTTTCTTGCCATTTAATAAAGGTGATGATGAATCTGGAATCGGAAATGCTCCTAATCCAGATGGTTTTGGTGTGAGCTATCTTTGGGAAGATATATTTACAAAAGACATGATTTTGCTCCTTTTGACAAAGTATATCTTCTTAGAACAAAAACCAGAACAAGATGAAAAGACAGGAAAAGTCAAAATGAAAGAACGTTTGATTTTTCCTCGTTTCCATCAGTTGAGAGCCGTCCGTAAATTAATTGCTGATATGAAGAACTTTGGAACCGAGCGTAACTATTTGATTCAACATTCTGCTGGTTCAGGTAAGACAAACACGATTGCGTGGTTGTCTCATCAATTGGCTAATCTTAAAGTTGATAATACCCCCGTTGTAGATTCGGTTATTATCATTACAGATCGTATTGTGGTGGATAGACAATTACAAGCTGCCATTGAAGGCTTAGAGCATAAGCAGGGACTAATCAAGGTTATGGATGAAGATGCCACATCAAATGACTTAGCTGATGCTTTGAATGGTCGAACACGAATTGTTGTTTCAACCATCCATAAATTTTCGTATATCCTTGATACGATTAGTAACCAAAGTGATAATAATTTTGCTGTGATTATCGACGAAGCCCATTCTTCAACTGCTGGAACCTTAATCAGTAATGTGAATAAAGCCCTAGGTAAACAGCTTGAAGAAAATGAAGAAGATGGCGACACGGATGACATGGACTTACTTGAAGCATTGGTAGCTCAAAAAATGGGCAGTGATTTGGATTCTCGCAAGAAACAACCAAACGTATCTATGATTGCCTTTACTGCGACTCCAAAACCAAAAACACTGAAAAAATTTGGAACTATGAATGCTCAGGGACAACCTGAACCGTTTGATTTGTATTCAATGAAGCAGGCTATTGAGGAAGGTTTTATCCTAGATGTGTTGAAGAACTATTATAAATATGATACTTATATTAATTTAATTCAGAAAACACAAAATGATGAATTATTTGAAACTTCTCAAGCAAAACGTTGGATGAAACGGTTTGTTGAGACGCATGATACTTATATTGGACAAAAAGTAGAAGTGATCGTCGAACATTTTCGTGAAGAAGTTATGGATATGCTTGATGGACAAGCAAAGGCTATGGTTGTTACAAGTAGTCGTGAAGCTGCTTATAAATATTACAATGCCTTTAATCAATATGTCGTTGACAATGGGTATCAGAACATTAAACCTTTAGTGGCATTTAGCGGTAAATTGAAAGTGGATGGCACGGAGGTTACCGAAGTATCTGTAAATGGTTTTAGTGAAGATGAACTTCCTGATAGATTCAATACTGAAAGTTATCAAGTTCTGCTCGTCGCTAACAAATACCAGACAGGTTTTGATCAGCCTAAGCTTGTGGCGATGTATGTTGACAAGAAGTTGCATGGTGTTACTGCAGTTCAAACTTTATCTCGATTGAATCGTACTTATAAGGGCAAAACTAAGACCGTTGTTTTAGATTTTGTAAATTCTTATGACGATATCGAAAAAGCATTCTCTAAATATTATACGAACACCAAATTGACTCGTGACGTTAATCCTCGTGATATTTTCAAATTGAAACAAAAAATTGATATGCGTAATATTCTCGACGCTGACGATATGCATGAGTTTACAGTCATTTACTATACTCAAACCGAAACCAAGGGTAAGAGCAAGGCTGAATATTATTTGGATAAAGCAGTAACACGATTTAATTCACATAAGAGCGAAGAAAAACGCAAAAACATGCTGAAAGAACTCCGTGCATTTAATAGTTTCTACGATTTTTTGACGCAGGTAACATCATTCAAAGATAATGGTATCCATGAAATGTACTTGTTCATTCACTATCTGATAAAAGAAATTGAGATTGGAACAAGTGAACCGATTGATCTAACAGGTAAGATTGATGCTAAATTTGGAAAGACAAAATTAGTGGCTAGTCACGAAGCTCCTGAATTGGAAGAAGATGCTGGAGATATGGGGCTTCCTGGTGCTGATACACCGACTATTCAACGGCAATTTAAAAAATTGTCGGACTTGATTGCTGAATATAATGAACTTCATGGTACGAATTTTGATGCTAAGTCTGCGATGAAGATTGTTGAACAAACAATTGAAACCTTAGCTAATGATGCAGAACTACGCCAACAAGCAAAAGTAAATACACTTAACGATTTCAAGAGTGCTTTAAGCGATAAGATAGATGATGCTATCATGGATTCGACTACAGAAAATCAAAGCTTCAATAATAAGCTACTTAGCTCAGACGATTTAAAGAATTCTATATTTGGTGTGTTCTCAGAAGATTTGTATAGCCGACTTCGTGAAGACTGAGAAAAAGTAGAGTAGAAATTAAAAATCCAGTTGCTCAAATAAAGAGTAGCTGGATTTTTTAGTATTTCGTTAAATCTGTTTGATGATGTTACGTTACCGTTTGTATTGTTATTTTCTAAACTTTCTATTTCCATATCAGAAATTTTTATTATTTCTTTTTTTATTTTAACCCAATTTATATCCTCTAAATTTTCAGGAGACGTACTTAATAAATGATAAGCTTTGCTTACTACATGGCCTTGGCCAAGTGTTAAACCACCAAATTCAACATTATAAATTTTTTCTAATTCATTGATCCATCTCATTGTATCAATCGACAAACGTACTGCTAACCTCACATAACTTCCCTCCCTTATACATAACAAATAATCAAACGTTATTTTATTTCAATGCGAAAAAAAAATAACGTTTGATTATTTGTGGGGGGATTAATTATAATTTAGCCTATTTCACACAAATTATTAACATTCGACTGTAGATCAATACGTTTATCTTTGTGTTTTAAAGAAAGTAAATTCAGCATAGTTTACCATCATATTAGTAGATTCTAATTCCATTCCCAAACTTGATTCCAATTTTTCATCCTAGTTTAGTCGCTTCATTTGTAAATTGAACAAAATAAAAATTACTAAGAAATATCATCAACTCGCTGTATTTTTTTTCGAGCTTTCAAATAAAACTGAGATATCTTTTAATGTTATGAGGTTTTGTTTTATTATCGATTCTATTACCTCTAAACCTATTTTTTCAGAGAACTGTTTTTTTTCTTCAGAGAGAAACTGAGTGGAAGCATCATTATATAATGATTTTAATTCTGGTATTAATTTACTGTATAAGTAAATAATAAAGAAAGTATTATTATCTTGAAATTCAAGGAGTTTCAATACCTCTGATTGATTTGTATAAATTTGAGTATTAGACTTATCATCAACTGTAAAAACAATGTCTATGTCTTTATTTTTCAACCTAGCAGTAATTGTTTTTAGAGTTTCTCCGTTACTTATAAAAGCTTTAGTTATTATAAGTTCCGATGTTTGATCTGATGTTCCTTTAAAAATGTTTTGTTCATCACCGATATTACCAATAAAACCACTTATATTCATTAACTTAAGTCCGTCTGCTAGAGAGCCTTTATTCTGAGTAAACTTAAAAAATAGCCAATTAAATAAATCAGATTGAATATCATAAGTATAATCCTGCTTAGCTATGTAATTGGTTCCAATAAGTTTTTTTACCCTCTCTACATGAAACTCATTTGATGTGCAGATAATTATATAAACAGAATCATTCATACAAAAAAAGTACGTCATAACTTGAGTATCGTTAACTCTGTCTGCTTTAGGAAGAAATTGACCAATTGAATTCTTCTTTCTTTTCTTTGTATATTCAATATTTGCAGTAGCAAACATAAATTGAGCAATATTCTGTTCAGATTCTTCATTTGCTTCAGTTAATTCAATTTCATTTAGTTCAGATGATTCTTCCCATGTATAATAAAAGTTTTTTTCATCATCAGATAAAGTCTCTGCTTGCTTAGTATCTTTTTTAGATATTTTAAGTGCTTCAGCATAACTTTTATTTAGTATATTTTTTTCTACATCAGCCAAACTAGTTATCCCTGTTAGTTTAAACAATTTACAAGTTAATTTAGAAACTGCCAATTCTATTCCCCCTTACAAGTTACTTTCAATGGATCACACTCAATTGATAATAAAGTCCCTGAGATTATCCTTGTAATATATCCGAATTTTTCTGTTGTTATCACATAATCCAAAGCAGTCACATCATTTTTCACTCTAATGGGCTTTACTTTAAACTGTTCGTTTAATCTATGACTTCTTTCTGGAAAAGTCTTTCCTTTAATTTCAATTTCTCCGAGTAAATCAATTGAGATATTTCGTTCTGATAATCTAAATGCCCCAGCTGTATCTGAATCCCACTTATCAAAAAAAGAAACATCTAATATTTCAGGATTAAAATATATATTAAGCTTTAATCCCATTTTTTTTATCAATAGATTCGAAAGCCATCCTCCTGGATTAAGAACAATTTCTATCTCAACATCTTTTTCATCATATTCACAATCATTTGGTATAAACTTACAACTACTTCTTTTTGTCCCATCTAGTTTTGTTACCAGTGAGACATTCATTCTTTTTATATTAGCTTTTATTTTCGACCATATATATGAGGTTAAAATTAATACAATTGCTATAATGAATGTAATTACAGCACTTAAAGTTGTCTTCTTTAAAATTTCATTTTCATAACCTAATGTCTTTAAAATATTATATACAAAGTTCTGTTGATCAGTGGCTACAAATGCAACAATCAGTGTAATTATAAACGTTTTTAATGATTGAATAATTTTATCTTTCATACAAGCATCACCGGTCCAAAACCAAGAAAATCTATTAGTTTTTTAATATCATCAAGTTCATTTTCAGATAGATCATCGTCTATTCCTAGTACACCATTTGATTTTAAAGTAACCATGTGGCGATTTTTTGTGCGGAAGTAAACTTTCATGATCGGATATTCAAAGTCTTCTATAACTGATTTTAATAGTTCCGAATCAAATTCTTCACCATCTAATACATCCTCAATATCAATATTTTTAAATTCACAATCGACGAGAGTTAAATTGAGCCTTTCTTGCGCTGTTATAAGATCTAAAAACTTATGATTACTCATTATAAGTTGTTTTACTGTACTCTCCAAAAAGATTTTATATATATTATCATCCATTAACCAGTCATTAAAAGATTGAGGAGAATATTGAATTCCATAAGAATATCCATTTTCACCCACTATGACATTATTCAAAGATATCTGCTTATAAAAAGGTTTTTTCTTATCATTTGGTTGAAATAGAATTTTATAGAAATTCACAATAGTTTCCTCCTTTTCTAATAGCTAATATTAAAACAGCTATATATATTATGACAAGATAATTAGCTATGGAATTACCCATAGTAATATTATACCAAATATAAACAAACGTATAGTAAAAAAAATGTCTACTTCAAAAAGATGGTACATGAAGCTAGAATCATTTCCTAAAAAAAACCCACCAACACTTATTGTATTGGTGGGTTTTTTGGTGGTAAACAAGTTAATATTTAATTGTTTTAGCCATTACATAATAGCTAAAACGTTTTTAGAACGGTAATTTCACTTCAAATAATGTTATATCTTTATTCCCACTCGATAGTTGCTGGTGGCTTAGAAGTAATGTCATACACGATGCAGTCGATATGTGCTATATCATGAAGGAATGTAATTAAACTGACAACTGCATTTATTTAAGTAGGCCACATAAAATATTCAATCATTTTTATAAAAACTTAAGGAATCCAAAATTAAAACCCACACATTTTGATCAAACTTTTTCAAAGTGTGTGGGTTTCTTCTATCTATTCCCAATCGAGATTAAATAACTCATTAAGCTTTTTTATCTTTTTATCGTTTACATCAATAGTATTTGCAATTTCTGATTCATTTTGAAAAACCTTATTAGGGCTATTTAATTCTAAAACTTGTGAAGCTTGATTTGGTAAGGTAATAACTTCTGTCTTCACATTAGCTTGTTTTAACTTTTCTGATTGTTCGTATAAGTGAGGAAAATAACTTTCAGCAACAATTTGATTATACAGTGTTTCGTAGTGAATCTTCTGACCTGTCACTTTAGATAATTGCTCTTTTAAGCACTCTATTTCTAACTGCATTTTTTGTATAGATTCTTCAAACCTTGCTAATTTTTTTGCGTCTGTATAGAGATCACTAATAATGTTTAATAACTTTGCGATCTCATTTTTTAATTCTATTGTATTAGCACCATATTTTAAAAACAATTCTTCAACACTAGGAATCGTTATAATCCCACTTTCATCAAGTTTAGGAATGTGAACAGGTGAATTTAAATGATTTATAAATTCTTTCATTCGCCTACTCCATGTATTCCTCCCTATTCCAGTTTCATTTTCTAATAATAGCGATGTTAATTTACGATTAGGTTGTTTGTATTTAACTTCTAAAGCAATTTGCTTTAAATCCTCATCAGACCATTTTTGGGGTTTACCTCTTTTAGTATTTACCATTCTTATCACCCGCAATATTAGCATCTATTTTAGATTTCAATTCCATATATTGTTGCAACCTTTTCGCCGCTGATTTTCTTTCAACTGTATTTAAGTCATGACCATGTCTTTGTGGCAATGAAAATAAACTTTCTAAAAGTGAAATAGCCTCTTCAATTCGATGTTTTAAATCTTCAGAATGACTAGATAGCCACTTAATAGCATCGTCTTTTTCATTTATACTAGGTGAGAAAATATATTTTGGACAAAACTCACAAAACTCAATACAAGTATTTGGGAAATTCCCTTTAAGCTCTGAACATAAACCGTATTGAACTCTACCTACGTGTATTTCGGTTATCTTCTCTTTCTCAATGTTAGATTTATGAACAATATATTTTTTCCATCCTATGATAGAATTGTCCATTCTATAGCCAATCTCTGTTTCGAGCTTTAATTGAGCCAGCCTATATACATATGATTGCACGAAATGTTTAGCATGACTAAAATAACCTTGCGTAACTCTAAGCTCTGTATGACCAGCTAGTGTAGCGATATTATGCATACTAAAACCTTGTAAACACATATTGATGATGGCAAAATGACGAGTATCCCCAGCTTTCACACGTTCCAAATTGTATCTTCCATATTTCTCTTCTACGATTATTTTATAGAATTGATCTTTTAAATCATTAAAATTTCTTAAATTCATTATTGGATTCTTCTTTTTCCTTCTAACTTTATAATTTAAGCTGAACATTTCTGATGGAAAAAAATATTCCGAGTAAGGAAAATATATATTTACTTTGTCCCTGATTTCTTTTAAAAGTTGATATGTTTTTTGGTCAATTACAACTGAATCGTATTTTATAGAAAAGCCAATGGTAGCAGACTTATTTTTTATTCGTGGAATCGAAATTGTATAAGGTTCATTTTTACTGTCATCATAAGATAGGCAATCTTTTTTGAGTTTTAGAAGTTCACTTGGACGCATAGGCAATGTATTAGTGAGTAGCCACCAGACTAGAATTGGCGTGTAACTTATAGTTTCTTCTACATTATGATTTTTAAAATAATGGTTAATGATATCATCTAATTCAAGTACATCTTGAAAATCAGGTAAATCTCTGGATGTTTTAGAGTGGTTAGGCATATTTGAGCAAATATTAAGGATTTCTTGATAATTATCAATCCTATAGAAATCTATAAAATTAGACGTAGCATTAACCATGTGATAACCAAGGTATTTATATTTTTCAATACTCTCAACTAGTACGCTTTTTAATTGGATTAAATCCCCAAAACCTTGCGAGCTAAGTATAATCTTTCTTAATGAAGCTAACTCATCATAAATGGTTTTAGGCGTTTTACCTGATATAAGCCTGAGCAACATATAAAACTTTAAATGTTCATTAATTTTGGGATAACTAATTAAATCAAACTTTATTTGTAAATTTAATTGTGATAAAGGATCATAAACAAACCATAAATTTTCTTCAAAAGAGTTACTTTTTATAATCTCACTTTCAACTAAATCATCAAAAATCTGTTTATAGTCTTTTAACAACAAATCATCTTTAGAAATTTGTTGAATAGATTCTATTTTATAAAAACTCGATTCATTTAAAAGCTTTCTAATTTCCATATTCAACTCCTGACAAATAGATTTTGTGAGCATATCGCTTCAATAAACCATTGATTTGATTAACATCTACATAAGCTTTTACATAACTTTTACCGAAAGTGTTATTAGCTTCACTCAGTATCAATAAACATTGCAGTAGAAAGCGACTTTGCCTTTTTAAAAGATTTTCATTATCACTTCCCTGTATTGAAGTTAGGAGTCTGAGAATCTCCTGATTTAATTGAATTAGAATCAAATTTTGTGGAAGGACATATTCACAATACATGCAATTCATTAAAGCTGGATAAGCACAATTTGGAAATACTAAACATTGTGCATGTTCAATTTTAGATGGCATAGAATAAATCGATAATTCCAAAAATAACTCATGTAATTGCTGTTTATTTAAACGCATAACTCGATGTATAACTTTTAACCTCTTTTCATAGATTGCATTCATTACTTCCACAACTGAATCATTATCAGTCTCCTCTATAATGGCAGGGGTTAAATAATTAGAAACATAAGCTGCTATTGATTCAGTTTCTTTAAGAGAGAGGTGTTCTTTTATTTCTTCAATTATAGTGGTTCTATCTTCTAGATTTAAGGTTTTATAGTTATCGTTATACGTAAATCTTAATAATTGCTCATATAACCATCCAAAATTTCCTCTCCGAAAAATATTAATAGAAACCCTTCCAATGGATCCATCTTTATTCATCATCTGTATATAAGCTTTTGTGGTATCTTCACTTTTATGTGATCTTGCATTTTGGGCTAAAGTTAGTGCTAGTTCAGAATCAAAAGCATCTCCTTCAGTTACAGATCCGTATAAGTATGTTGCCAAAGAACGGTTCATTATTAAGCTACTAAATCTAAACCCTTCAAATTCTTTATAATATTCAAAGAATTTCGAATGTCTCTCTCTTCTACCTTGGGTTTTAATTCTACGATACTTGCCTTCAATAAAAGTTTCCAACTGTAATGTATTAGTTTCTCTTAATCGCTCCGATAAAACTAATGCATAAGCTAGTGGTTTCTCCAAGTTTGAAGGTACTAAAAAGGTGAGTAACTCATTAGTTTTAGCTGCCCGCTTATTTCTAAAGGCAAGATACAAAGTCTTAATTATCATTTGAATTTGATATTCATTTAGTGTGAAATTTTTAATGTAAAAGTCTGATTCTTGAATGCCAAGTTCTTTTAAGTTCAAGTGGGGTGTATTAAGAATTAAATCACTTCCTCGTATAAAGTCACAGCATAGTAAAGTAACATATACCCACATATTTGCATACTCTCTACTATTAAAACTTTTTTCGACATGAAGTTCTATATTTTGTACATGCTTATATATTTGATTAAAAGTTGAAGCTGAATAAATTTCTTGTTCCTCATGTTTAGTTTTTTGAGCAGCTAACAACTTATTCTTTAGAGGGATATTTTTTTGATCAAACACGTATGATAGAAATCGAGTAAATAGCAATTTTTCCTTCGCAGTAAGCAGGCCTTCCTTTAAAAACAATTGATTTAATTCCTCTATATCAACTTCGAAGACTTCCCTAGATAAGTTTTTTTGGAGTTTATTATGAAAATTAATAAATTGACTAATAGTATCTTTTTTATAAAATGTAGAGCCTGTACACTTGTTAAAGTAAGCTTGTGAATACGTTATAAATAGCATTCGAGTATCCATAAACAAATTATTTTGTTGTGTTTCATTAGTTATTCTATTTATCGCATATTCACAGTCAATCTCCACAAGATTATCACGGTCTTCGAGAAATTGTTTGTATTTTATCAGCTCTTCTTTTGGTATAAAAACTCGACCATTTATTTTTTTTACATTCATTTTATGATTGGATTGCTTTGAATAAAGGCTATTTTGAATAGAAACCATACTCCTACCAAGAATCTCCGAAGTTTCTTTAATTGAATAATAATCTTTATTTAATTGAATCATGACCGTTCAACTTCCTTTCAATAATTTTAGGGATGTATGCCTCATGCATATTATCTAATTTCTCTTCAATTTTTTGGTGCATTCTTGGTGTTGAAACCATATAGGAGAGTGCAGATTCTAGACTAGAATCACCTCGTAAATGTGCAATTTCATAAGGGTTTTGTGCCTCATTTGCAATGAGATTTGTAAATGTACCCCGTCCTATATGAGTAGACCATTTAACACTTTTTAAATGTTGAGCTACTAAGCGATGTTCAATATTATTTGAAGTTTCTAAGGTGGATATTAATTTGATTTTGCATTTTTCAAAATACTGTCTATAGCTTCTACCAGACATCGGTTGTTCATCGGTGTTTAAAAACAAAGCATTAGTTTGTTTAGAGGAATATAGCTTTAAATGCTGTCGAATCAAGGTAGTTCCCCAGCCTTTCACATCTAATACTACCTGAGACCGTGTCTTTTTTACTGAGGCATGCTCTTTTAAATCTGTTCTGAAATTTTGATTTTCTATTTTTAATATAAATTCTTTATTTGCTAGAGATTTTGATATTTGTGTACGTTTTAAATTAACTACTTCTGAAACTCGTAGTCCTCCAAATATCTGGAGATATATTCCTAAAGTAATTCTTGGAGTATGTGTAGAGGCAATTTCTAAAAATAATGGTATATATTCAAATGGCAAAATGTGTTCAATTTCTTTAATCTTCTGTTGTGGATAAACTACTTTGAAAGGAGATTTATAATATAACTTATTGTGTTCGTTTTTTTCTTGTTTAAAATCGGTTAAACTAACCTTTGAGAATAGTAATTTGCTTATTCCCCAAGTATAGAAGTGCACTAAGGTTCTTTCAGCATCTTTAACAGTATCTTGAGAAACCTTATTGGTCCCCAACCAATTTAAGTATGTTGAGCCATGTGAGATAGTCAATTCTGTTAAATTTTTGATTTTCAAACTTGGATAATATTTTATTAAGTAGTTTAAAAACTTCACTATATTTGTAGCATGCTTTTTCTGAGTATTAAATGACTTATACCCCCATTTTTCAATAATAAAATTGCTAAGATGATGAATTACATATGTGTCCTTTTCGACGTTTTTAAGAGCAATTAATGAAATATGTTTTTTCTCTTTAACTGTTTGATTTTCTTCAATCACATAATCAATCCAAATTGGTTGGTTTATAAATTTAAGATTTTCATTCACATTTTTTACTGAGATTAATTCCCCCACTAACTCTCCCCCTTTTTTAATTATGTGCAATGAATTTTAAAGTTTATCATCCCCTAACTCCTTATGAAATTAATAATTAAGCATCTTTGATGTTCTTTAATATTGAGTATATTATTATTGTACATCATTATGGAGATAAGCAGGTCGAGAGGGAGAATTAGTCGCTCGTTGGATTATCAATAAAGTGAAAGTTCATAAACCGATTAAACGTCTATGGATCTCATCTGTTACCGATAAAGCAATCAAAGACGGATTCGCAAACTTAAAGCCAGGTAAAGCGTATGACAATTTATACGCTTCAGCTGTCGCACGTTCAGAAGCTGACTGGTATATCGGCCTGAATGCGACACGTGCATTAACTACACGGTTTAACGCACAGCTAAACTGCGGTCGTGTCCAAACACCTACTGTAGCTATCATTGCAGGGCGTGAAGATGAAATAAAAAACTTCAAAGCGCAAACGTACTACGGAATTGAAGCTCAAACAACAAATAAGTTAAAACTGACTTGGCAAGATGCTAGAGGGAATGGTCGCAGTTTTGATAAAGCAAAAATTGATACGATTGTGAAAAAACTCGACAAACAAAATGCTACTGTGGTGGAAATCGATAAAAAGGTGAAAAAATCATTTGCTCCTGGTCTTTATGACTTAACAGAGCTACAACGTGATGCGAATAAAATCTTTGGTTATTCTGCAAAAGAAACATTAAATATTATGCAAAAATTGTATGAGCAACATAAAGTACTCACTTACCCTCGTACAGATTCGCGCTATATCTCATCTGATATCGTCGGAACACTTCCAGAGCGTCTAAAAGCTTGTGGAGTAGGAGAATATCGTCCTTTCGCTCATAAAATTTTAAATAAACCTATAAAATCCACTAAAGCATTTGTTGATGATAGTAAAGTAAGCGACCATCACGCAATCATCCCAACGGAAAGCTATGTGAATTTCTCTGCTTTCACAGATAAGGAACGTAAAATTTATGATTTAGTTGTAAAGCGTTTCTTAGCAGTTTTATTCCCAGCCTTTGAATATGAACAACTAACATTACGCACGAAAATTGGTGATGAAACGTTTGTTGCACGTGGCAAAACGATTTTACATTCCGGTTGGAAAGAAGTATATGAAAACCGATTTGAAGATGACGATGCAGCTGAAGATGTAAAAGAGCAAATTTTACCTCGCATTGAAAAAGGCGATACATTAAACGTAAAACTAATTGCTCAAACATCAGGTCAAACAAAACCACCTGCACGCTTTAATGAAGCAACATTACTTTCAGCAATGGAAAATCCTACGAAATACATGGATACGCAAAATAAGCAGCTTGCTGATACATTAAAATCAACTGGTGGATTAGGTACTGTAGCTACGCGAGCTGACATTATCGACAAACTATTTAATTCATTTTTAATTGAAAAACGTGGCAAAGATATTCACATTACATCAAAAGGTCGTCAGTTACTCGATTTAGTACCAGAAGAACTAAAATCTCCTACACTAACTGCTGAATGGGAACAAAAGCTTGAAGCGATTGCAAAAGGAAAATTAAAAAAAGAAGTATTTATTTCAGAAATGAAAAGCTATACGAAAGAAATTGTTACCGAAATTAAAGCGAGCGATAAAAAATATAAACATGAAAACATTTCGACGAAAACTTGTCCAGACTGTGGTAAGCCAATGCTCGAAGTAAATGGGAAAAAGGGAAAAATGCTTGTATGCCAAGATCGCGAATGTGGTCATCGTAAAAATGTATCCCGTATGACAAATGCACGATGCCCGCAATGTAAGAAAAAACTAGAGCTTCGCGGTGAAGGAGCTGGCCAAATCTTCACATGTAAATGTGGATATCGTGAAAAGCTTTCTACATTCCAAGAACGTCGTAAGAAAGAGTCTGGTAGTAAAGCTGATAAGCGTTACGTTCAAAAATATATGAAGCAACAACAAAAAGAAGAAGAGCCATTAAATAATGCATTAGCAGAAGCATTAAAAAAATTAAAGTTTGATTAAAATAAAAAAGTTCCTACCGCTCTCGGTAGGAACTTTTTTTAGTGAATAATTTTACTTCCTTTTGCATTCTCAACAAATTTTTCACTCGACTTGTTAATTGGTGTTTTCAGTAATAATGCCATAATAAGCATGATTACGACGAAGACACTTAATACAAGAAGGTCCCTCAGGACAACATCCCAAAGCATTCCTCCCACTGTTTCACGAATTGCACTGATTGCATACGTAAACGGTAAGAACGGATAAATTGTTTGGAAGAATGTTGGTGTCATTTGAATTGGGAATGTTCCGCCTGATCCAGCTACTTGCAGTACAAGTAAAATGATTGCCATCGATTTTCCTACGTTTCCAAAAATAGAAACAAGTGAGTATACAATACAAACAAAGACTGCACCGATAAATAAACTAAATACAACAAACCAGAACTTATTAACCACGTACGTACCAAGTAGGAATATATCTCCCATTGATACGATAAACGCCTGCATAAGACCTATTGTTAAGAACGTTACGAAACGTCCAAAGTAAATCTCATGGCTCTTATAATTCGCGCCCGGCTCATGTACTTCTACTGTTAATAACGAAACCATTAACAATGCCCCTACCCATAACGCAAGCACCGTATAGAATGGTGACATCGCAGAACCATAGTTCGGCATCGCAAATAATTTATTTTCTTTTAAGTTTACTGGATTTGCAAAATAGTCACTTTGCTTTTCAACATCATTTTTCAATAAACGGATGATGTCTTTTATATCTTCTTCCGATTCAAACTTGCGAATTTTATCTGCTAATTCTTTAATCTTTTTCTCAGTAGCTGGCATCTCAGCTTTAATATCTTCCACTTTCTTTTTGCCTTCTACTAAGCCTTTAGATGAATCTTCTAGCAGTTTTTTTACATCTGGAAGCTTTTTATCTGCATCGTTTAAAATTTTAGATGTATTTTTTGACATCTCTTTTGTACGAGCAATTGCTTCATTGAAATTCGGAACAATTTCTGAATCGTATCTTGCTAAAATGTCACCTAATTCAGCTGAAACATTTTTCGATACTTCATTAATACTTTCGATTACATCTTTTGCTGGCTGCTGCCCTTTATTAATAGCGTCAATTCCTTTATTAGTTAAATCCATTCCTTTTTCTAGACCATTTTTTGCTTTTTTCAACTTCGCAATTTGATCATTAAAGTTTTTATCGCTATTTACATCAGCTAAAACTTTGTTGGCATTCTCTAAGACAGGTATCATGTCACCGATTAAGTTTGCTCCTGCTTGGAATTGACCATTTAAGCTATTTAAGGCTACTTTTGTTGAATCTAGGCCATTAATTCCTTTATTTTGTAGGTCTTCCATTGCTTTTTGAGCATCAGATTTAGCATTCTCAATACCATCTCTTACCTTATTATATTCAGTCTTTGCTTTCTCATAATCCTCGTTTATCTTGTTTTCTGTTTCTTCTTTAAACTGGACTGCTTTTTTATAATCTGCTACAAACGTTTCATTATAATCTTTTTCAGCTTGATCAATTAAAGCATTTGTTGCATTTAATTTTTGGTTAACAGCATCTTTCACATCTTGTTTTACTTCTTGACCTGTACCGATAATATTTACAATATCTTTAATACCGTTATTGGAGTTTTCCATAGCTCCTTTAAGCTTTGTTAAACGATCTACTCGTCCTTGGAAAAAGGTTTTTCCAAAATCAGTCGTTGCTGACTCTTGTAATTTGGTAAATACATTAATAAGATACGAAATATCATCAATGCGACCTTGAAGGTTATTAGACACAGCATTAAGATCTTGCTTTGCTTTCTCTGGATCAAAATTCCCATTTTGCAAACCATTCACAACACTTTGCGCATACGCTGTTCCTGCACGTGCTGAACTTAGAACATTATTTACGGTTTGATTAATATTTTGTGCAATATTTCTATATCCTTCATCATTCAACTGTGGAAGATTAGAAAGAGATGGAAACTCAGGAAGTGTTGGAACCTTCGAAAAATCAGGGACTTGTAAATTAACACCTGGTCCCATTAAGAAATCAGTTATAGCCGCTGCACCATCCATGCCTTTTTTCATAACCGTTAAATCTCTCTTAATTGTTCCTGGAGCATTCTTTAACGTTTCATCATTTCGTGCGAAAAATTCATCTAAGCTCTTCAACGTTGCCTGCCCATCATTAATCACACTTTCTACGACCGGTAAATCCTCTTGTGCAACTTTCACAAGATCTTGTGCTCTAGTCGCATCATCTAATGCTGTATCCACAAGCGTATACATTTCTGGGAACTGTGCTTCTAGCTTGAATACAAGATCTTTTACTTTTTCAATACTTGGTAAGTTTGTTTCTAAATCGATTCCAAGGTCATTGAAAACTTGAAAAATCTCACCGTTTGCTGTTTTAACGAAGTTTTTGCTGATTTCTTCGGTTATACCTGATGCACCTTTTGCTGTAATTTTTGGTGCAATCGCATTTACCTTTTCATTTACATAATAATCTAGTTCTGGTTTTTGTGGATTATCGCTAATTACTGTTGCAATTTTTTCAGAGAAATCTTTAGGAATTGTAATACTTGCATAATAGTCTCCCCGCTCTACTCCATAAATTGCTTGCTTTTCATCAACGAATTTCCACCCAAGGTTTTTATTCTTTTTCAAAGAATCTACAATTTCATTCCCGATGTTAATATCTTTTCCTCTTAGATTTGACCCAACATCTTGGTTAGAAACTGCAATCGGAACTTCTTTTGTGTTTCCATATGGATCCCAAGAAGCTTTAATGTTAAACCATGCATATAACGATGGTAAAATCATTAACCCTAATACAATTACAATTGCAGCCCAATGTTTGGCTACATTCCGTAAGTCCGTCTTATAAATACGCCATATTTGTTTCATATAAGCTATCACCTAATTATATATTTTTCCTTCTTTAGAAAATGATACATGCATTTTGCCATTATATCATTTTCTATATCGTGGATTAAACGAAAATGTACGATTTTTCCAATCAAAACACTTCACTTACTTCATTATATAACGAAGTCGATAAAGTATTCATACAAAATGACCAAATTAGTTTTACATTCAGTAATAACAAATATATAGGAAATGTCATAAAAAATACAAGTATTTTATCTTGGAAATACTTGTATTCGTAGAAAAAAATCCTCACAGCGCTTACATAGCTATGAGGATTCCTTCTATATTATATATCCAATTGAACTACTACTCCGAAATGATCTGAAATAACATTGCGATTTACACCATTGAAAATAACTTTTGAAGAAATAACTGTTGTTGGTTTGTTACTTAAAATAAGATCAATTCGTAAGTTTTGCTTATTTTCATCCCAACCAGCAATTTTTCCTTGTACAGTTGTTCCTTCATCTTTTTTCAAAGCTAGCTCATATGTGTCGTAAAATCCTTTTTGCATAAGATACTCGTATCCTTCACCTTGCAAACGAGCATTATTATTAAAATCACCCATTAAGAATGAAAGTTCATCTCCATTTACGTACTCTATTAAACGATTCACTTGTCCTCGGAACGATTCTTCCTCATCATTCCACCAGCCAAGATGACAAGAATAAAATGCTATGTTCTTACCTTGATAAGAAATTGTTGCATGAACAATCTTACGTGTTTTCCAATACGCTGTATCCTTACTTTGTGAGACAAAGAAAGAACCTTGTTTTTCAATTGGATGTTTCGTTATAATCGCTGAACCTTCTTCATATATGTCATAACCAATATGCGAGAAATCCCAAACAATAGTGTACTTTTCTAAGCCTAACTTCTCAAGCTCTGCAAGTAATACAAGTCCAAAGTTATCCTTTTTCTTGTTACCGCATACATTTTGAGCTTTAATAGACTGACTAACCTCTTGTAAGGCAATCACATCGTACTCTTCTTCTTGAATCGTCTTAGCAAGATGTTTTATTTTTTCTACTTGGTTCTCTTCTTGCCAAGAATGACAGTTTAAAGTGAGTAATTTCATTTATTATGCACCTAACATATCTTGAATGTCTGATTTCAACACATCAGCTTTTGGACCATATACTGCTTGAACACCTTTATCTTTTACAATAAGGCCTAAAGCCCCATTTTGCTTCCACTGTGCTTCTGGTGCAACAGCTTCTAAATCTTTCACCGTTACGCGTAAACGTGTCATACAAGCATCTACGTCCGCAATATTATCTTTCCCACCTAGAAGGTCAATAACCTTCGTTGCTAAAGATCCCTCTTTTACATTCGCTGCTGTTTCTGAAGAATCATCTTCATTATCAATATAGTTACCCGCACGTCCTGGTGTTGGTAAATTGAATTTCTTAATTAAGAAATTGAATAATGTAAAGTTTAATCCAAAGAATACCGCTGAGACAACAACAAAGTTAATTAAATCTCTTGTTAATCCTGCATTCACCATCATTGGTGTACGCGTAATTAGCTCGATAAAGCCAAATGCATGAACGCGTAAGTTAATCAAATCTGCTAGTGCAAAAGCAAGTCCAGTTGTAATTGCATATACAATATATAATACTGGCGCAATGAACATGAACATAAATTCAATTGGTTCCGTTACCCCTGTTAAAAATACTGCTAATGCAGCTGATAAGAACATTGGTTTATATTTTACACGTTTTTCTTTATCAACATTGCGGTACATCGCGAATGCAATACCGATTAATGCAGCTGTAGAACCGATAACTTGCCCTGCCTTGAAACGCGCTGGAACGACATTATTTAATAGATCGTTATAAGCTTTTGTGTCTCCATTTGCTAACAAGTTATTTAAATCTGTAATCCATGCAAGCCATAGTGGATCTTGTCCTGCGACCACTTGACCAATTTTCGATCCTGTTAACATCGTATATGTTCCGCCAAGCTCTGTATAGTTCATCGGAATCGTTAACATATGATGTAATCCAAATGGTAATAACAAACGCTCTAATGTACCATATACGAACGGTGCAACAACTGGTGCACTATCTTTTGATTCTGCAATCCAGCGCCCAAATTCATTTAGTCCACTTTGAATGAATGGCCATAAAAGTGATAATACAATTGCAGTAACTGTAGACCAAACAATTACAACGAACGGTACAAAGCGCTTTCCATTAAAGAACGCTAATGCTTGTGGTAATTTGTTATAGTTATAATATTTATTATATAAAGTAGCTCCTAAGAAACCTGTAATAATCCCTACGAATACTCCCATATTAAGTGCTGGTGCACCAAGTACAGAAGTGAAATAATCTTTTACAAGTAAATCTCCAGCTAATAATGAAGAAACTTTCGCTTTTGAATCCGCTAACATTTCGGCGTTAACACCAAATATAGCTCCTGTAATCCGGTTCGTTAAGACGAATGCTAACAGCGCTGCAAATGCACCACCTGCTCGGTCCTTCGCCCATGATCCCCCAATTGCTACCGCAAATAAAATATGCAGGTTTGTAATAATTGCCCAACCAATGTCTTCCATTACCCTAGCAATCGTATGTACTGCATTTACATCCCCAGCAGACATACCAATTAGCTTACCAATGGAAATCATTAAGCCTGCTGCTGGCATAACTGCTACAACAACTAGCAATGCTTTTCCGAACTTCTGCCAAAAATCAAAAGACGTGATTTTCATCGTTTCTTCCTCCCCATTATTTATAATATCCCTAATGATATAGATAATAATTTCTTTCCTCTTATGAAAACGATGCCTTTTTTAACGCAAACGTTTTCATAAACCTATTTTAATAAAAGCGTTTTCACATTGCAATATAAATTTATTATTTTTCATAAAAAAAGATGCTACGAGAGCATCTTTTTTTTATTATGAAATGCGATAAACCCTTGTTTCATAAGGCTTTAATGTCATTGTAGTACAATCATGATGTTCAGCTACTTCATAGTTATTCAAAAGCAAACGTTTGCGTTCTAATGTAAATGAGTTCTCATTATACACAGCTTCCTCATTTGAAATATTACTAATAACCATCACTTTTTCATCATCTAACGTACGTGTATACGCATAAATTTGTGGATCATTCTCTAAAATTAAATCATATATTCCATAATTAAATACATCATGCTCTTTTTTTAGTGCAATCATCTTTTTGTAGAAATTAAAAATAGAGTCCGTTTCTACTTTCTGCTTTTGAACATTGATTTCTTTGTAATTTGGATTCATACCAAACCATGGTGTTCCAGTTGTAAAACCAGCGTTTTCTTCATCATTCCATTGCATTGGTGTACGTGAATTATCGCGGCAAGATGCCCATATAATTTCCATAATCTCTTGATGAGGTACACCTTCTGCAATCTTTTCACGATATAAGTTTTTAATGGCAACATCATCATAATCTTCAATATTCGGGAACTGAACGTTAGTCATACCAATCTCTTGCCCTTGATAAATAAACGGTGTTCCATGCATAAAGAAGTACATCGCTCCTAAAGCCGTTGCACTTTCACGCCAATACTGTTTATCATCTCCCCATGTAGAGACAATACGCGGTTTATCATGATTCTCAATATAAAGTGCATTCCAACCTTTATTCTCTAATCCTTTTTGCCACTTTGTTAACACCTTTTTCAGTTCTACAACATCAAGCTCTTTTTTCTTTTCTGCATCCCATAAGCTTAAATGTTCAAACTGAAATACCATATTGAATTTACCATTTTCTTCTCCAACCCAAAGATCAGCATCTTCAATTTTCACACCATTTGCTTCTCCAACAGTCATAATATCGTATTTTGAAAATGTACTCTCCTTCAATTCCTCTAAAAGTGGCTGAATTCCATTTACATTCATATGTTTATCAAAAGAAGGCACATACTTTAACCCTTTTGGATTTGGCATGTCTTTTAGACCCTCTTCTTTTTTGATATGACTGATTGCATCTACACGGAAACCATCAATTCCTTTATCTAACCACCAGTTTACAGTGTCATATAAAGCTTCACGGACCTCTGGATTCTCCCAGTTTAAATCTGGCTGTTTACGTGAGAATATGTGTAAAAAGTATTGATCTGTTACTTCATCATACTCCCAAGCAGAACCATTAAAAATACTTTCCCAGTTATTCGGTTCTTTTCCATCTTTTCCATCACGCCAAATGTACCAATCACGCTTTGGATTTTCTTTAGAAGAACGGGATTCAATAAACCAAGGATGCTCATCGCTCGTATGATTAATAACTAAATCAATAATAAGTTTCATACCACGTTTATGCACTTCATTTAGTAACTCATCAAAATCAGCCATCGTTCCAAACTCATCCATAATGTCTTGGTAATCGCTAATATCATATCCATTATCATCATTTGGTGATTTATACATTGGACAAATCCAAATTACATCTATTCCTAAATCCTTTAAATAATCGAGTTTTGCAATAATCCCTTGTAGATCTCCAATACCGTCGCCGTTAGAATCCATAAAGCTGCGTGGATAAATTTGATAAGCAACCGCTTCTTTCCACCAAGTTTTCTTCATAATAATCTCTCCTTTTGCATCCTTTTAAAATTTATGCAAACGTTTTCGTAACACTATCATAACAAAATATGGAGAGTTTGCAACGAGAAATTTTCATACTATCATTAAATATCTACATTTTACTTAGAAACAATACCCTTGTTTTATTGTTATTAACTATATTTCAAGAACAAAATCGTCAAAGCCATTATATGCATGGTATTCCACAGAACACGTACTTTTTTTGTTAACCACCTACTTACAGTTAGTTGGATATAAAAACATTTCATAGCACCTCTTTCAGTGTGCTAAAACACAAAAAAGAGAAGAGCTACTCGCCCTCCTCTTTTCATATTACATCACTATATTTCTCTATAACCTTAGTTTTTTGCAGGCTTTTTTCTAAAGAATACAAACGCTGCTACAGCCATTAACACAAGACCTACTACAGTGAATAGAACTGTACCCATACCACCTGTTGCAGGAAAAATCCAGCCGCTCTTGTTGTTTTCTACTGTTAATTTCACTGTTTGGTTATCTTTATCAATTGTCACATTGATTGGCTCTTTTAATTTTTGATAAGAAGCTTTTGTACCATCTTCTTTTGTATAAGTTGATGCTTTCGTTTCGACGATTTGATACTCACCATATGGAATTTGTTCCCATTTGATTACACCATCACTATTTGATACACCTGTCATTTCTTTACCATTTACTACTAAAGTGTTTCCATTTTTATCTTGTAGTTTAAATTCTGCGCCTTCTAGTTTTTTACCATCAGCCCCGTCAACTTTTGTTAATGCAATGCTACCAGTTGTTGGGACAACAATTACTGGCTTAGATTCCTTGTGGCCACTTACATCATTGTTGTTTGTAAAATCAATTGTTGCTGTATTTAGAATCTCTGTTCCAGCTGCTACTTCTTCTTTAATTTGTGATTTGATTTGTAAATGAAGCTCTTTTTTACCATTTAATTTTGAGAAATCTTTTACAGTAGCTGTTACTGCTGGTAATCACTCCTAAACAAGCTTTCTCATACAATAGTAATAAAGTGAAACTTTAATCAGTGAGGGTTTCATCCACCACTGATTATTAGCCCTCACAAATCAGGCTTTTACGGGCATCCCTACCTCCGCCTAATTTCTTTGCTTTTACTGAAGCTTGAGATGTGGGTCTTACTGCTCGTTAATGCTGGATAAAATGTTCTATATAAGAAAGGAGCCCTATTTTGAGTCAAACAAAACTAACTGGTCGTATCGTAACTCCAACAGACCCAGAATACGATATAGCCCGTATAAACTTAAATTTAAGTATTCCAAAGCTTCCTTGCATAATTGTCTTCTGTCAAAATAAGAAAGATGTATGCAATGCCTTAAAGTGGGCTAGAGAACGTCATATACCATTTCGTGTACGGAGTGGTCGCCATAGTTATGAAAACTTTTCACTATTAAACGATGGTCTTGTTATCGATGTAAGTGAAATGAACAGAATTACAGTCTCTCAAGATCGCTTAACCGCAACCATTGAAGCTGGTGCAAATCTTGGCACTGTTTATAAAAAACTTTGGAAATACGGCGTAACACTCCCAGCTGGAACAAGTGCCAGCGTAGGAGTTGTTGGGTTAACACTTGGTGGCGGTATTGGTATGTTATCACGCTTATTCGGATTAACCTGCGATCAACTATTAGAGGTAGAGATGGTGCAAGTATCTGGTAAAAAAGGAGCGAAACTCATTCATGCCAGCAAAATTAAGAACCCAGATTTATTTTGGGCATGCCGTGGTGGGGGTGGTGGAAACTTCGGAATTGTTACAACATTAACATTTCGTGTTCATCCCATTCAAAATGTCTCTATTTTTTCGGTCACTTGGGAATGGGAAGACTTTATTAGCGCGTTTCAGGCTTGGCAAAGCTGGGCGCCTTATGTAGATGAGCACCTTACTTCATCTATTGAGTTATTTTCTAAACAGCGAAATGAAATTGAAGTAAAAGGCGAATTTGTTGGTCCCCCTTCTGTTCTTCTTGACTTATTATCTCCTCTACTCCATGTAGGATCCCCTACCCTTTTTATTGATGAAGTTCCTTATATAGAAGCTGTTCAATTCTTTAATAGTGGTAATATCCCGGAAAATTTCAAACGCTCTGGTTCCTATGTATATAAACCAATACCTCTTAAAGGAATTCAAGTTCTAAAACATTTTCTTAGTCATGCTCCCACCCCTTCAGCTAGCGTTTGGCACCAATCACTTGTAGGAGCTGTAGAAGATATCTCTCCAAATGAAACAGCTTATTTTCATCGAAAAGCAATTATTGCACAAGAATATATTTCATCTTGGGAATGTGATGAAGAGGAAGAAGAAAATATACAATGGATTAAAAATTTGCGAAACGCTATGTCGCCATATACATTAGGCGATTATGTAAATTGGCCTGATATTGATATTAAGGACTGGCAGCGCACTTACTACGGGACAAACTTTTCCAAATTACGGGCAGTAAAAACAAAGTACGATCCATGCAATGTTTTTAAATTTCCACAGAGCATTCCCCCTTTTAAATGTTTAAAATAAACCACTTAATTTTCTTGAGGTATCTTATTTTAGACTAGGAAGAAGGGCATTCTGTTCTTCCTTACATAAAGTGAAACTTCCATAAGTGGGGGGCTTCATCCCCCACTTATGGTTAGCCCTTACCAATCGGGCTTTTACGGGCAGTTGATTCCCTACCTATCTTCCTTGTTTCTCTCTGAATCTTAAGGTGGGGGATCTTACTGCCCGTTAATGCGGGATAAAACAAAAATGACTTTTAATTAGATTGTTTCACTATCAAGAATCTAATTAATATAATTCCTTTTCCAATACAATTATTGACCACTCCTACTGCTAAAGCACGTGGGCTTTCCCGCTCACAAATTCTGTAAAAATCATGAAAATATCTCTCACGTAATCTATACCAAAACAATGTTTTTGGCAAAAAATAAAGGGTTTTGGCACTTTATGACTAATAACAAAAATAAGGGGCAACATTTGTAAAATACAAAAGTGACTGGGGGGTTGGCATGATTCAAGTTCAAAATCTAGTAAAATCATTTGGTTCATTGGACGTTTTAAAAGGTATTAATTTAGAAGTAAAAGAAAAAGAAGTTGTTGTTTTAATTGGCGCGAGCGGTTCAGGAAAAAGCACTTTACTTCGTTGCCTTAACTTTTTAGAAATGTACGATGAAGGGGAAATTCACTTACAAGGGGAACGAATTGATCCTAAAAGTACAAACTTAAACAAAATCCGCGAAAATGTTGGAATGGTATTTCAACACTTTAACCTCTTTCCACACATGACCTCATTAGAAAACATCGTAGAAGCACCTATTCATGTAAAAAAAATGGACAAAACAAAAGCGAAAGAAATTGGAAATGATTTATTAAAAAAGGTCGGATTACAAGACAAAGCAAACGTAACACCTCACCTTTTATCTGGTGGACAAAAGCAACGTGTTGCAATCGCACGCGCACTTGCGATGAATCCAAAAATCATGCTATTTGACGAACCTACATCAGCTCTTGACCCTGAACTTGTTGGAGAAGTACTTCAAGTTATGAAAGAACTTGCTGGGGAAGGTATGACAATGGTTATCGTCACCCATGAAATGAGCTTTGCACGAGATGTAGCAGATCGCGTCATCTTTATGGATGATGGAAAAATTGTAGAAGATGCGCCACCAGAACAGTTTTTTTCAGCGCCGTCAAATGAGAGAGCCAAACAATTTTTACGAAACATTTTATAAAAATATTTTAATCTCATACGGGCAGCTTATCTCCCAATAGAAAAACTCTCATAGTACTTTGAAGCGTGACATGATTGTCCGTATGTAAAAGATAAATATCTAGGAGGGGTTTTGTGAGAAAGAAAATATTTACTGTTGTTGCAGCTATTACATTATGTGCATCATTCATACTTGGAGCCTGTAGTAAGGAAAGTAGTACGACTTCGGGTGGTGGCGAGAAGGAGTTTCGCTATGCAATGAGTGGCTTATATAAGCCATTTAACTTTAAAGAAAATGACGGAAAGCTAGTTGGTTTTGATGTCGAGATTGGTGAAGCACTTGCAAAAAAAATGGGAATGAAGCCTGTTCCAGTTACGAATCCTTGGGAAACATTAATTCAAGGTCTAAAAGCAAAAAAATATGATGTCATATTAGGAAGTATGGCAATTACAGAAGAGCGACTAAAGGCTGTTAATTTTTCAAACCCATATTACCGTTCTGGTGCTCAAACTTTCGTTACCAAGAAGAATAATAGTATTTCTTCAGCAGAAGACTTAAAAGGTAAAAAAGTTGGTGTTGTAAAAGCAAGTACCTTTAAAACACTAGTTGCAAAACAAACAGATCAAATTACAGAATACGACAGTGACATTACCGCTCTTATGGATTTAGAACCAGGCCGAGTAGATGCAGTTATTACTGATCAAATGGTTGGTCTTCGTATGATTAAAGAAGGTAAGTCTAATATAAAAGAAGCTGGCAAACCATTAAACCTCGATGAGATGGGGATTGCAATTCGCAAAGACGATAAAGAAATGGTCAAAAAAGTAAATAAGGCATTGGATGAAATTATTAAAGATGGCACCTATGAAAAGATCAGTAAAAAATGGTTTGGACGCAACATTCTTGGAGAAGAGAAGCAGACAAAATAAGAAAGAACCGTTTTCAATCAAAAAACAATGCCCCTCATCTTAGCTGTGGGGCATTTGTATCTATTTTCTAAAATCAATCGCATATAGAGGTGACGCTAATGATAGATATTTTCATATCTACTTATCCAACATTTCTAAAAGCTATTATCATGACTTTGCAATTAACATTGACTTCCTTACTACTCGGTTCATTAATCGGCCTTTTATTTGCCTTCTTCCGTATTTCCAATAATAAAATTTTAAACAGTATTGCACATATATATATTGCTGTTATTCGTGGAACACCATTAATTGTTCAAATCATGATTCTTTATTTTGGTATTACGTCTATTGTCGTCCTGTCTCCTTTTTGGGCTGGTGCAATCGCTTTAGCAGTTCATAACGGTGCGTATATTACAGAGATTTTCCGTGGTTCCATTCAATCTGTTGATCGTGGACAACTAGAAGCTGCTCGCTCTTTAGGAATGCCCTATCCGCTCGCTATGCGCCGTATCATTTTACCGCAAGCATTTCGATTATCAATCCCGCCGCTCGGAAATCAATTCGTTATTGGATTAAAAGATTCTTCCCTTGTCGCATATGTAGGAATGTCTGAACTGTGGGGATCCGGTTTATCTATAGCCGCCGGGAACTTTAAGCAACTTGAAACATACATTGTTGTTAGTGCCTATTACCTTGCACTCGTACTTTTATTTACCTATCTCGTAAACCTCTTAGAAAAACGACTTCAGCGTAAACAAAGCAATTCTTTACAAGTAAATAAAGAGAAAGAAAAAGCTCTCTCTCTTTAAAAAATAAAAGCAAGCTACTCTTTGGTAGCTTGCTTTTATAGTTGGAGGTTCTAAATGATTCATCAAAAATCATGGATTCACTTTTTTGATCGTTTCTTGCTCCTCTATATGATCCTCACGATATGAAATATTCTCAGGATCTAGTCCATTCCCTAAAGAACCATAGAAATGTTCCTTATGAGGATCAACTAATTCACTACCTTGGTAGTACACTCGAGGCGTGTTCCAAAGCGCTGCTAATGCTTTTGTCATCGGCATTTCATGATAACGCTCCGGCCACATTTCTTTAATCTTCTCTTTTACTAACGGATAATATTTTGAACTCATAGCCGGAAACAGATGATGTTCCGTATGATATGAGAAATTAAAATGTAAAACGTCAACCCAGCGCGGCACTGTTACAGATAAACAGTTAGCTAGTGGATCATTTACAGGAACAATTGGGTTTAAACGGTGATTTGTTGCAATATATGCCATTACAATAAAGTTTGCAATTAGTAACGGAATCACATACGCAAATAGCCACTTTGCAGGACCCATAATAAATAGTAAGCTAATCCACACTGTCCATGGCAAAAGAAGTTGAAGCCATACAGATCGTTGATTCGATGACTTAAATTCTTTTATAAAATGAAAGAACATCCGAGTCGAATGTATTGTAAATTGAATTGTTAGTGACAGAAAACTAAAGAAAGAACGTACATGAAGGGGCATACGATACACCCATCTTAAAAATTTACTCTTCTTCATCTTTTCAAGCGTTGGCCACGCATCAGGATCATGTTCTTCATGCTGCGTATGAACATGGTGCGTTGCATTATGCCACTTTCTCCATAATTTCGGTCCTGTAGACAACGGCATAAATGCAATCGCCCCTAAGAAATCACGAAGCCAAGCTTTTCTTACAACCGTCCCGTGCAAAATTTCATGTCCTAAAAATCCAAGTGAAGCAAAACATAATCCGAGAACAATTGCAATCCCAAGATTTGCCCACACATTCAAGTCAAATAAACCAATCGTTATTAATCCAGCTACCGCCACAAGTAAATAAGCCAGTCCACCAAACAAGCGAGTTGGAACTGGTTTAAATGCTTTTTTTGGCAAATGCGGCGATACACGTGCTGCATACCATCCAAACGTATGAAGCTCCTTCATCCTTTTGCCCCTTTCTTATGCCGCGCTTACGCAACTTGCATAAATCAATTCTTGTTTCCAGATTGATAAAACTAGGTAATTATAAAAAGCATTTATATACGTAAATCATACTCACTCTATTGTCACTCATTTTCGCTTTTATTATCAATGAAAAACATTTCTCTTTTTACTCTTTATCAACCTTTCCACATGATGAATCATATCAATAGACTTTCTGTATTGTCAACAACTTTTATGACCTAGTAATAAAATGTGGTTGTATTTTCATAATAATATTTTATTTTACCAAAGAAAAAACATAGATTTTATAAGACTTTATCCATTATATATATAAATGCTTTCACATATAAGAAAATCAGTTTCATTCAAGAATAGCTTATATACGAGCAGAAATAATTCTTTATAGAATTAACTGATATTTTAAATACCCTTATGACGAAATATGCAATTTTTATCATATCAAAATAACTTTATCACTTTGTAAATATTTATACTTTCCTTCTGTTCGCTTTATAGTATTTTCTTCTCTTAAAAAGAAAATACTTTACATGAATTTTATATAAATTGGAAAAATTAAGTAGTAAATTGTTTTAAAACAGGAGGAATATATGATGACAAACGATTCATTTCCCCAATTTCCAGAACCATACTGGCGTAATTCTACTTCACTCCCTACTTTTCCTAAACTAGCAGAAAATATAAGAACTGAAGTTGCGATTATCGGTGCTGGAATTACAGGCATCACAACCGCTTATTTACTTACAAAAAAGGGTATGAAAGTTGTTTTAATCGATTCCGGAAACATTTTAAATGGAACAACAGGCCATACGACCGCAAAGATTACTGCACAACACGACCTTATTTACGACGAGCTGATTCATCATTTTGGAGTTGATCAAGCTCGTCTATACTACGAGGCAAATGAAAAAGCGTTACAATTTATTAAAGAAACAATCCAAACAAATAACATCGACTGTGACTTTACTGAAGAAGATGCCTACTTATATACAACTTGCAACGACGGATTACACAAACTAACAAAAGAATACGAAGCTTATAAAAAGCTAAATATTCCTTGTGACTACGTAGAGTCCATTCCGCTTCCTATATCAGTTCAAGCAGCACTTGTTATGAAAAACCAAGCACAGTTCCATCCTCTTCATTATTTAAAAAATCTTGTTGAACAATTTGTTGAAGCAGGCGGAGCTGTCTACGAGCAGACTACTGCGATTGATATCGAGAAAGGCCCATATCCACAAATCATTACAAAAGATGGCCATCGCATTACATGCGGATATGTCGTCTCCTGTTCCCATTTCCCATTCTATGATGCAAACAGCTTTTTCTTCGCAAGAATGTATGCTGAGCGCTCTTACGTTCTAGCTATAAAAGCGAAAAAAGATTATCCGGGAGGTATGTATTTAAGTATCGACAATCCTACGCGTTCTTTGCGTTATACAACCATGAATGGAGAAAAACTCATTCTTGTTGGTGGCGAAAGCCATAAAACAGGACAAGGAATTAATACAATGCTCCATTATGAAGCATTGTACTCTTTCGCAGAAGAAACATTTGGAATAGATGAAATTCCTTACAGATGGTCAGCGCAAGACTTAATTACACTAGATAAGCTTCCTTACATTGGGCACATCAATGAAGGAAATCCAAACATATTTGTTGCAACTGGATATCGAAAATGGGGGATGACAACAGGGACTGCTGCAGCTCAGCTACTACAAGACTCTATTACAAAAATAGATAGCCCTTATAAAGAACTCTTTGCACCATCCCGCTTCCATGCAGATCCAGATATAAAAACATTCTTTTCTCAAAACCTTGATGTAGCAAAACATTTAATTGAAGGCAAGTTAGAATTTGCCCTCCGTAAACCCGAAGACCTTGAAAACGGTGAAGGTTCCGTTGTAAGAGTTCGAGGAAAACGTGCAGGTGCTTATAAAGATGATGAAGGCAAACTACATATTGTCGATACAACCTGTACGCACCTCGGTTGTGAAGTAGAATGGAATAGCGGTGATTGTACGTGGGATTGTCCTTGTCATGGCTCCCGCTTTTCAATCGAAGGAGATGTAATTGAGGGGCCGGCAGAGAAACCGCTGAAACGGGTTGATGGAGAATAAAGTTAACTAAAACAAACCGAGCGCGACTCTACTGGCGCTCGGTTCTTATTTCATATAACATATCTCGAAACAAATCATTCAACTTCTCAACTTCAATGCCCCTTCCTTTTTCAATCCCCTTCACATATTCCTGATAATACTTTATCTGCTCCTTTAAAAATTCATTTAATACTATATTTTTTGGACCAGCATCCAGCTCAACGCCTCCTTTTTTCTTTATTAATAAATCTTCAATTTCATTTAAAAGCTTTTGTTCTAGCGACAATTCAATAATTAATCGTTCAAATTCTACAGGCGGTAATGTCCCTTTCTCTTCTAACCATTTACAAGCTAAAATAGGGCGCAATACGTAGAAGTACTTTTTCAACTTCACGCGCTCTCCTTGTAAAAATTCACGATAGTTTTTTGAAGCCATATGTAAGTAGTGATAAATCGTTGCTTT
The DNA here is from genome assembly GCF_013314535.1 of Bacillus sp. Xin1. GTDB lineage: Bacteria > Bacillota > Bacilli > Bacillales > Bacillaceae_G > Bacillus_A. The sequence goes on from NZ_JABUAE010000012.1 coordinate 101,814, forward strand.
TGGATCAAAATCGCTTTCGCTCATTTTCTGTAGACGTTCTGGGAGATCCGAGTTCTTAGAATAAAAGATTGGGGAGCGAATCCATTCTAATAATGCTGGATTTGATTTCGCAAATAGTTGCAGTGCTTTTCTAATATCCCAACCACTTATATCTAAAACATCACTAATTGGATACTCAATAACATCACGTTTTTCATTTATGGATAAATACCAATCTACCGGATGGATGTATACAAATCTAACATCGTAATCACTATCTTTCGACGGGAATCCCCATGCACGACTTCCAGATTCTACTGCAAATAAAACTTTCACATTATTCTCTTTCTCAATTCTTTCTAATTCCAATTGAATTTTATTCTTCATATGTATCATCCTCATTTTCTGATCATTTCCCTGGAAATTCGACAAATATAATATTCTTATTATTGAAGTGTTATTCTACTTTTAATATATATATCGGTAACTCTTTCGTAAGTAACATAATAAATTTCTCAGAAAGCTGTCAGGTTCTTCCCGACAGCTATACAATTATTTCATTTTTGCTGTTTGCCAATAAGTTTTGCAATTTGCTCAAATTCACTCTGTATTTCATCTTTATAAGCATCTACTTTTGTAAAATCCATCGCAGTAATATAAATTCTCTCCAGTTTATCTCGAACTGCTTTTGCTTTCGCTAAAAAAGACATCGCTTCACTCATTTTTGTTTTATATTGAATGGAAACATCGCGAATTTCTGTAGCGTATTTTTCATCCGTTCCCGCAGTAACAATGAGATCATACATATCAATAATCTCATCACCTTCTCGCTCTGGAAAATATTCATGCGGTGCGGTGCTGTCAAAGATTGCAAAACCTAATTCTCTTACAATAATCATATCAAGGCTATTCGGATCAAAGCCACAATGATACACTTCAACTTCAAAGCCTTTTTCTTCTGCTGCAGCTGCTAATTTTTTTAACATTGTTGATTTTCCTGATCCCGGCCGTCCTTTTATAAAATAACGATGCGGGATACCTTCTGTTAAATTTGGAACGAAATCAACCGCACCTTTTGGTGTTGCTGCTCCTAAGAAACGGTGCTTTACAACAGCATGTTTTCCTTTGTTACCTGCAAATAACTTTTGTATAAGCTGATTTGTTAATTCATTCGCTTTTTGAAAATCAATATTATCAATATAAATTCTTTCCCAATCATCGTGTATAGCTAATGCTTCTTTGAAACAAGCGTATGCTGATTGAAATGCACCACTTGCTTCTGAAATATAACGTTTAATTTCATCTTTATGTTTTCGTAATTTCTCGGAATCCCATGCAACACCTAAGTTTACATATTCTTCTACAACTCCAGGTGTTTTTGGCTCAATGACATGTGGTGCTGTTCCATCTACAATCCCTACTTTTAATTTCGGAATAATAATACCATCGATGGATTTATTATCAGAAGAACAATGCAAAAGCTCAATATCGTATCCTCTTCCAGCCCACTCACGCCCAATTGCTTTCATCAATGAGGATTTCCCTGTTCCTGGGCCGCCTTTCAAAATGAAAAGTCTTTCCAATCCAATTAAATTTTCCTCATATAAACTATAAAAACCTATCGCTGTATTTCCTCCAGCATAATAATTTAAAATTTTCCCTGTCACTGCCCTCACTCCTTTATAGCAGTCTACTTACATAAGTCACAATATGCTTGAAGCCTAAGTTGGGTGAATATCTATTTTCGTTCTTGCAACAAAAAAGGAAATGAATTACAATTAAGACGACAAAAAATTACGAATTTTAAAACTGAATAATTTTCTTATCGAGAGAGGCAGAGGGACTGGCCCTTTGAAGCCCGGCAACCTCAGTTTATATAAACTGAATAGGTGCTAAATCCTGCAAAATGCAATGCATTTTGGAAGATAAAACATGAATTTACATGTAAGTATGTAAAGCCTATCTTTCTTGATTTGAAAGGTAGGCTTTTTATATTTTATAAAAATTATTGGAGGTATCCCCGATGAAAGTAATTGATTTATCACAAACATTCGAAAATAATATGCCTCAATTTCCTGGAACACCACCTATTCATCTAGAACCCATTACAAGTGTTGAGGAGGCTGGATTTCAAGTCACAGATTTTCATTCAGTTGTTCACGTTGGTACACATTGCAATGCACCTGCCCATTTTATTTCAGGCGCAACAACAATTGATCAATTACCACTTAATCAATTTGTAGGTGAAGCTATTCTCATTGATGTAACACATGTACAAGAACGAAAATTACCGAAAGAAGTATTACATGATGCTGGAATAAAAGAAGGAGATATCGTCATTTTCCATTCTAATCTCTCAAACAAATGGAATACAGAAGCATATGAAAAAGAAGCCTTTTATCTTTCAGAAGAACTTGCTGAAGAATTAGTTAGGTTGAAAGTAAAATCTGTCGGTTTAGATTTCATTTCTCCCGATGAAGTGACAACTGAAACATCACCAATTCATCATATTTTATTAGGGAATAATATTTACTTAATTGAAAACTTAACAAACTTAGACGCGATTGAAACAAAGCGCTTTTTCTTCTCAGCAGCACCATTAAAAATTAAAAATAGTGATGGCGCTTTTGCTAGAGCATTTGCGGTTATTTTCTAATTCAACAAAAAAGCAGAGATCATCATTGATCTCTGCTTCGATATTTTCGGTTTAAATGAAAGAAAAATTGTTCAATACGAGGACGAGCCCATGCAAAATAATCTTTATCTTTCTTTTTCGTACAAATGATTTCTTCACCGTCAACCATTCCAACAAGCTCTAGTTCTAACAATCGCCTTGTAAATTCTAGAATGTTTACTTCTTCTTTTGGATATTCTTCCTTTAATTTCCCTTCAATTTCTCCCAATGAAAAGCCGTCACGCATCATTGCAAGTGCATCAATACAAAGTGGCGGCATTTCATACTTTTCGCCTGTAATTGTATCCTTTACAATATAATTCTTTTGTTCTTTTCGAAATTGAATCGTGTGTAAACATACAGTCGAATTTAATGTTAATTCCATCATACCACCTCTTTCATAATATCTGCATAGAAAAAAGGATGCGTGTGCACCCCTCTTTTTAGTTCACGTAAAACAAAAAACTACAAACCGTTATATGAGCAACAAGCTACATACCGATATTTTTCTCTATTATAAACTAAGTGTTTTATAAAAAAAAGCATTCTCGAATCTTTTTATAAAATGTTTATATTTACACAACAAGAGCACTTTTCAGAAAAGTGCTCTTGTTTCTAATTTCGATATAGTTGGCAATGTTATTTTTACTTTTGTCCCTTCACAAACATCACTTTCAAATTTGATATTACCTTGATGTTCTGCAATGATTTTGTGTGTAATAATTAAGCCAAGGCCAGTTCCATTCTCCTTTGTTGTATAAACAGATTTTCCTAGCTTTTCTATTTTTTCACTATCCATACCGCATCCTTCATCCTGAATGCAAATATAAATTTTTTCTTCAGTTGTTTTAGATGCGTAAACCTTCAAGCTTCCACCATCCATCATAGATTCAATTCCGTTTTTAACAACATTTAATAAGACTTGCTTTAATTGTTTTTCGTCACCCTTTATATTAGGTAAGTCTTCATCTACCTGTATATCAATTTTTACAGCATACTGCATTGCATAACTTTCCATCAATTGAACAACATATAACAAAATTTTTTGCATATCACACAATTGATAAGTTGTTGGTCTGGGCTTTCCAAGTAGCATTAATTCACTAACAAACCCATTGATTCTCTCAATTTCTTGTAGCATAATATCGTAACTAACAGCATCAGTTGGATTGCGTTCCTTTTGAATTTGAGTGAACCCATTTAAAGCGGTTAGCGGGTTTCGAATTTCATGCCCAATTGCTGTAGACATTTTTCCAATCAACACAAGATTCTCAGTTTTTTCCTTATCTTTCAACACTGTCACCACTGTGCAAACGTACGATTGAAATCTTTTTAATAAAGAATTAGAAATGATGAAGAAAAAGATACACAACACTAAAGGGATGACCACTTTTATATCTTGTAGTACTACAGTAAAAAGCGTATATTTACCAATTACACTGAAAGCAACTAAATAAAAATATTTTTTATTTACAAAAACCGGTGCAAAAAGTATTAGAAATATTTCTACCATATTTCCATTTTCAAATACTCGATCTGTTTTTGAATAAATCATTAAATTATTGATAACATCAATTAGCATATAGCCAATTAAAAATAAATATTTAACAGCATATGTATATCCTACCTTTTGAAGATACATTGAAGTTGGAAATAACAAACTTACAAAAATATATATCCAAAATCCTAGTCCACCCTCTGGCCATCCGACTTGCGCTTCATTTATGTTCATTGCAGGATATATGTAATAATACATAACGTCATATACAAAAAAAATAATATAGAATAGCAATAAAAATACTTTTAATGCTTCCTTTTCTTCCTGCATTAAGCTTTGAAATTTACTCATCCAAATAACCCCTTTTAAACAATATAACAGTGATGTTGCATTGGTTAATTCTTTAAATTGTACTTATGAAATTGTTGTCACAGCAACCTGTAATTCTTTAACCCTATTTAATTTAAATAGGGATTCCTCTCTATCTAATTATTATGTCATGCAAATTTTATAATACTACCATCCCATAGGAAATAGCTATTATAGATCTAAATAAAAAACGATATAAGGTGAAAATTTAATCATCCCTCACCAATCAGGCTTTTACAAGTAGTTGGTCCATCTCCTAACTTCTTTAGAAAAGCGGAAGCGGCTCACTCAGAATCGCAGGACATTGGAGCCCCCTCGAACGAGGGGGCGAAACGACCGGAGATTCTAACCGCTAGAACTGGACAATACTTTCTCTGAATTTTGAGGTAGGATTCTTACTGCCTACGAATAGCTGGATAAAAATAGGCTCGACCTTTTCTTCTACATATATAAAAGAAAAAGCAAGCCTTCTTAACTCGCTTACGGAAAATGAACCGATTTTACATGTTGAATATTTAAATATATTTTTTCATCGCGCGCCTTGACTAATTCAATATGACTATCTTCAATTTTCGTCATCTTCCCAATTTTATTTGCATGTTCTCCTAAATCAAACACCATCATTTTTCCTGACATTTTGATTAGCTGTTCTTCAAATGTTCTAGCTAGGGTAATATTTAATGGATTAACTGGAAGTTCATTTTTACTGAGGGAGTACGGAATTTGATTTTCTTGATAGGGGATTAACCATTTTAGATGTTTTAAAGAAATATATACTATTTTATAAACAGGGCTATAGAATACTAAATAATCATTCATAACACCTGTAACATAACCATGGATAGAGTGATCACCCGCCACATAAACCTCTGTAAAAATCCCTTTAGCTGTGCTCAAGACTTTTCGTAGGGAAATGGATGGGGACTCACTTTTAATAATAGAATCCATTTCTGTTCTTTGTATTTCGGCCACAAAACTCGCCGTAAATTTATAATATTGAATATGATATAAGGAAATATAGATATAATCTTTTCCATCATAAATAACAACAATATCATTGCCTACATCAATTAATATTCCTTTAAACCTTTTATCACCAATCAATGTAACATAGATATATTCTCCAATATTTTTGCTTAGTTCATTCATCTGTATCCTCCTTTCTTTAAAGAGTGGCTTCCTCTCTTTCTCTTATTCACATGTAGCTAAAAAAGAATAATAAGGGGAAAGCATGTATGCAGAACGACACAATAACCTCTGCCCACCAGTATAAATAGCAGAGGGGACATTTAAACTATAGTAAAATAATAGCAATTCAACTAAAAATATTTTCCTCCTCTTACTAATCAAACATTACTCTTCTTCATCTTTATGAGTTTGAACGATTTGATTCACGTTTTTAATGTGAACATTAATAACGTAGATTACTTCATCACGGTTTATTAGTGTAACGTACTCTTCATTTACTTCACTTAATACCCCTTCTACACTTTCTAGTCCCCCACGATTGATTTTGATCCATTTATACTTAAGACTACCTAGTATCTCTTGAAACGTGGTACCATCCACATAATATTGCTCAATAAAATAAGGACTTAATCCTATATCTTTTTTCTTTTTCATAACACCCTTTACATGCCGCCGTTGATAATAAATGACTTCTCCCGTATTTCCTTGTAAAATGAGATAATCACCGCCTACCTCTAACAAAACGCCCGTACAGCTTTCTGGCCCTCCAAGACTTACTTTTACGCTTTGATAAATCCAGCTTTCTATTTGATTTTCAGATAATATATTTTCCAATTTTATCCCTCCTTTTGCTTTATTACGATTTGCCTCGATTATCCACTTGATTGTCTTGTTCCTCTTACTTTTTGAATATGGAACATATATTATATTTTGATTGGATTATTAGTTATTTGACTGATAGTCTTGATAACCATATATTTCATCTTCTAGTGCCTGTATGTCATAATTTACATTTTTAATATGAAAATGCGGAATCTGTACAATTTCCTCTTTTACAATTAATGTCACATATTCAGAAGAAACATCTTGTAGAATTCCTTCAATCTTTTCTAGACCGCCGCAATTAATTTTTACCCAACGATGCTTTAAAATTTGTAGTAAACCTTGAAAATCTTCACCTTCTGCAAATGTTGGTAAAACTCCAAGATCTGCAGCAACGTCTTTTGCATTCTTTGTAATACTTTTTAGATGTTGAAGTTGATAATAGTAAAGCGTTTTGTTTTCACTTAATAAAATGAAATAATCCAAATACACTGCGACCACTGTACCTTTTTGGGACTCTGGTCCACCTCGATTCACTCTAACACTTTCTCCAATCAATCCATACAGCAAGTCACTACTAATGGTGCTCATGAGAAAACTCCTTTCAGTGTCTTATAAGTCGTTTGCACTGATAGTATATGTATCTATACAGGTTACGTTCTCTCTGATTGTCTCATTATACAAAAATATGTTTTTAACACGGGATTACATATATCCCTTATGTATAAAAGACTAACATGACTTCTATCAATGCCCATCCTGAAATTAGCCCTCCATCTTATACAAAAAACTTTATTATTTCATCATAAAAAATACCGCTTCAAGATGCTTATCCTATAGCTCTTGAAACGGTATTTATAAAACTGGTTCTGTATAATTTTTCATAGAATACGACGCTATAACTCCAAGAAAATTAATCTTCGTCTTTTACATCCATATCCTCTGGAATTGGCTCATTTAATATTTCTTCTACTAACTGCTTATATTTTTCCATTTGCTCTAAATGTGTGTTGAACTGTTCTTTATTCAGCAAATATTGCTCACCGTCATACAAAGCTCGAATTCGTTTTTGTTGAACTAATTCTTCAACGTAAGATTCAGGAAGATTTAAATATTCCGCTGCTTCTTTTATCGTTATATACAATAGTTTCATTCCCTTATTATTTTTTCATATACAGCATTCATCTTACTTTATTATAGGACAATTTTGTAAACAAAATAAAAAGATTTTGTAAATCCAAATCAAAAAGCAGGTAGATGCATTCCATATAATGTATAATAATATAGTGAGTATTCAAAAAATACAGATGGCATTTATCCATTTACAAAAGGAGAGTTAACACATGGCAACTCGTCAAATCATTACAATGTTAGAGCAATCATTACAGGCGGAAACAACAAACACTGCTGCTCAACTTTCTAAAGCTTTACCAAAAAGAATTATTGAGCAAACAAAGACTGCAAATGAAGACGTAAACTATAATACTATTGGAGAATGGTATCAAAATCATTTCTTATTCAAGCAAGATGATTTTCTCTGGGCTAAATATGCTTACTATGACGCATACTGCGAAGCATTCCAAAGCAAGGGGAAACTTACAAAACGTGTACGTCAAATACTAGAATCTGTTGCTAGAAAACATGGAAAACAATACATCTCTTCTGTGCAAAATAAACAATTTCCTGATCAGTACACACAAGGAACAGCATAATTTTCCTTATCTTTAAAAAAGAAATGAAAAATTTTACAAATAAAATGTTCACATCTCTGTATTCTCTTCTTTCAAAATACATGTAAAAGACGTGAACTGAAGAAATCGGTGCAATACAAATGATAAAAAAAAGAGTAAACAGATAAATACCCAGCCTCCTTCCTTACTTAATAAAGATAGGAAAGTGACTGGGTGTTTATTTGTTATTAAAGGTAATTGAAACATCTTTCATATATCTGCTACGAAAAAGAAAATAAAATTCACACTCATTTTCCCTCTGTTTTTTCTTCTATTTCATCATTTGCTTAATAAGCTCCCTATTACGCTGTTTAAATACATCATTATGCGATGATACCATTCCATATTCACTCGCATCTGGCTGAATAAATTGTTTTGCTTTATTTACAGCATTTCCAGCGTCTTGGAAAGCACCCGCAATTAAATGTAATTTCCCTTCATGCTTTAAAATATCTCCAGCAGCATATAGTCCTTCTATTGAAGATTCACTATTCGTACTCCCAGCAATAAAATAATCATCAGCAATTTCAACATTCAAATCGCTATTTTCCAATAATGTCATATCACGTTCATAACCGTGATTAATGATTACTTCATCAATTGGTAAATAGGAAATTTCTCCTGTTTCGTGATTAGTCAGTTCCACACGTTCAATTGCTTCATGATTTTCGCCTGCAATTAATTTCGTAATCGATGTATGAAAGATACAGGAAACTGAACTGTTCATAAGTTGAGTAACTTGCGCTTCATGACCAACTAAAGCATCTTTTCTATATGTTAAATAAACCTTTTTCGCAATTGGCTCTAATTCATTTGCCCAATCTATCGCAGAGTTCCCTCCACCTGAAACGATGACAGTCTTATCTTTAAAGTGCTTTAAAGATTTAACAGTATAATTTAAATTCGATACTTCAAATCTCTCTGCCCCTTCAATTGCTAGCTTTTGTGGCTTTAATATCCCGCTTCCAGTAGCTACAATAACTGTTTTTGAAAAATGCTTTTGGCCAGAGGAAGTTCTTAACACAAAAATACCCTCTTGATTCTTAGTGATCGATTCTACTTTTTCATTTAATACTACTTCTGGATGAAAGGTTAATCCTTGCTCAACAAGCTGATTAATTAACTTTGCTCCAGTAACTGGTGGCAATCCCCCGATATCCCAAATCATTTTCTCAGGATAAACATGTACTTTCCCACCTAACTGTGGTTGAAATTCAATTATTTTTGTTTTCATTTCTCTAAGCCCACTATAAAACGCTGAGTACAGCCCTGCCGGACCTCCTCCAATCACGGTCACATCAAATAATTCTTCTGGATTCATTTGTGCTCACTCCTCAACCATTCCTTTAAATGATTATCATTCTCAGTAAAATATACCTTTTTTCTGTTAGATTTACAATCAAAATCACTATTGACAAGACAAAAAGATAAAATTATATTATTTAAAGAGTTAGTATTGATAATCATTATCAATATGTAAACTATTAACAAAATTGGAGGGAAAATAACTATTTATTTATAACTCACTCAATATTTAATGGTAATAAATCTCAATTTTAAGATTTATAAGAACAATTAAAATACCTATCTTGTTAGAAAACTATACATTCCATACACTTTATAAAAGGAGAAGAAAAATGAAAAAATTATTCATTTCACTTACAGTTCTATTCGTACTCGTTATGAGTGCTTGTAGCAACGGCTCGACAGATAAGAAAAACGATTCAACTGCAAAGGGAAGTAAATCAGAAACAATTACGTACCAATCTGAAAATGGTAAAGTTGAAGTTCCTGCAAATCCAAAACGTGTTGTTGTATTATCATCATTCGCAGGTAACGTGATGTCTTTAGGTGTTAATCTTGTTGGTGTAGATTCATGGTCTAAACACAACCCACGCTTTGATAGCAAACTTAAAAACGTCGCTGAAGTATCAGATGAGAATGTTGAAAAGATTGCAGAATTAAATCCAGACTTAATCATCGGTTTATCAAACATTAAAAACGTTGATAAGTTAAAGAAAATCGCTCCTACTGTAACATACACTTACGGAAAAGTTGATTACTTAACACAACATGTTGAAATCGGTAAATTACTAAATAAAGAAAAAGAAGCAAAAGCTTGGGTGGATGATTTCAAGAAGCGTGCACAAACAGCTGGTAAAGAAATTAAAGAAAAAATCGGTGAAGATGCAACAGTTTCTGTTGTTGAAAACTTCAACAAACAACTTTATGTGTACGGCGATAATTGGGGCCGTGGAACAGAAATTCTTTACCAAGAAATGAAATTAAAAATGCCCGAAAAAGTAAAAGAAAAAGCATTAAAAGAAGGTTACTACGCATTATCTACTGAGGTATTACCTGAGTTTGCTGGTGATTACTTAATCGTAAGTAAAAACAAAGATACTGATAACTCATTCCAAGAGACAGAATCATATAAAAACATTCCAGCAGTAAAAAACAATCGTGTATATGAAGCAAACATGATGGAATTCTATTTCAATGATCCACTTACATTAGACTTCCAACTAGACTTCTTCAAGAAAAGCTTTCTTGGTCAATAATTCAAACATGAGGAATTCTTAATTTAAGAATTCCTCTTCCTTTATTCTATGAAAAGAAAAGATGTGAAACGAATGACAAAAGATCACAACAATCCAAGTTCCATAACTTTTACATACAAACTAATTTTGAGCATACTTGCATTCTTTCTAATTTTTATGGTGGCAATGGTATTAGGTGCTGCAGATACTTCTATAAAAGATGTATGGTTAGCACTCACTTCCTCTGCTAAAGGAGACAAGATATCCATTATTCGCGAAATACGTTTGCCACGTGAAGTTGCTGCTATTTTTGTAGGAGCTGGACTTGCTGTTTCTGGAGCAATTATGCAAGGATTAACACGAAATCCACTTGCAGACCCTGGATTACTCGGCCTAACTGGTGGTGCGAACGCTGCGCTTGCACTGACACTTGCTTTCAATCCTTCCATAAGCTACCTTTACTTAACACTAGCTTGCTTTATCGGTGCTGCAATTGGCGCTATTATGGTATTTGGAATTGGGATGGTGAAAAAGGGCGGGCTTTCTCCTCTTCGAATTGTATTAGCTGGTGCTGCTGTTTCAGCATTCCTAATCGCAATTTCAGAAGGTATTGGCATTTATTTTAAAATTTCACAAGATGTATCACTTTGGACGGCTGGAGGCGTAATTGGAACAACTTGGAGCCAATTAAAAATTATTATTCCAGTTATTTCAATAAGTATATTTATCGCTATTTTACTTTCAAAGAAATTGACAGTCCTTAGCTTCAGTGAAGAAGTTGCCATTGGACTCGGTCAAAAAATTATCGTCATTAAAACGATTCTATTTATCATTATTATCTTACTTGCTGGTGCTTCTGTAGCACTTGTTGGAAACATGGCATTCATCGGTTTAATGGTACCTCATATGGTTCGTCCAATCGTTGGGCCAGACTACCGTTTTGTCATACCGATGTCAGTGATCGCTGGTGCTTCTTTTATGCTACTTGCAGATACAATTGGGCGTACAATTAACTCTCCGTATGAAACACCGGTTACTGCTATTGTCGCTATTGTAGGATTACCATTCTTCCTATTCATTGTTCGTAAAGGAGGAAGAACTTTCTCATGATGCAATCTATTATCAAGAAACAACGTCTAATCATACTTGCATTACTTATACTTACTATCACAACAATTGTAATCGGAATGGGACTCGGCTCTGCCTCTCTCTCCTATGACAGATTGATCCCAACACTTATGGGACAAGGTACATTTAAAGAGGAATTCGTTTTATATTCTTTAAGACTACCTAGAATTGTCATTACATTATTAGCTGGTATGGCACTCGCTTTATCAGGTGCTATCTTGCAAGGTATTACCCGAAACGATTTAGCTGAACCTGGGATTCTCGGGATCAACTCCGGTGCCGGTGTTGCAGTTGCTGTTTTCTTTCTATACTTCCCGATAGATGTTGGTTCGTTTCTTTATTTACTACCAGTCGTTGGATTTATCGGAGCTTTTCTGACAGCTTGTCTTATTTACGTATTCTCATACAGTAAAACAGAAGGGCTTCAACCAATACGATTAACATTAACCGGTATCGGTTTTGCATTTGCACTATCTGGAACGATGATTGTCCTTATTTCATCAGCAGACCGTATGAAAGTAGACTTTATTTCAAAATGGATTGCCGGAAACATCTGGGGAGATGACTGGATCTTCGTTTTAGCAATGCTCCCATGGTTAATCGTATTGATCCCGTTTGTTTTCTATAAAGCAAATCGATTAAACATTCTAGCATTAAACGAACCTGTCGCAATTGGAGTTGGAATTGAAATTGAAAAAGAACGCAGATACTTATTAATTGCAGCCGTTGCGCTTGCAGCTGCAGCTGTTTCTGTAACAGGGGGAATTAGCTTTATCGGACTGATGGCTCCTCACATCGCAAAATCTTTAGTAGGTCCAAGACACCAAATATTCATGCCTATCGCTGTTTTAATTGGTGGATGGTTATTGCTATTAGCAGATACAATTGGACGAAATATTGTCGAATCTAACGGCATTCCAGCAGGTATTATCGTTGCTTTAATTGGTGCACCTTACTTTATGTACTTATTGTTGAAGAAAGCATAAAAAACCCCCTTCAAGAGTAAAAATCTTGAAGGGGGTTTTCATTTCATTTTACTACTGTCCATACCCTTCAAACTTCTTCGCCAAATTCTCCATCTCATCTTCTGGCAATAGCTTCGGTTCTCCAACACTTTTTGTTTGATAATAAATTTGTGCACAAAACTCAATTTCTTCAGCAACAGTAAATGCCATTTTTATACTGTTTCCACCAGCTATTAAACCGTGATTCGCAAGTAAAACTGCACGCCGGTCAATCATTCCCTCAAAAGCTGCCTCAGCTAATTCCTTTGTTCCAAATGTTTCATAAGGTGCACAGCGGACATTTGGACCTGCAAAGGCGATTAAATAAGATACTGCTGGAAGCTCCCATCCTAATGATGCAATTGTTTTTGCATAAGGCGAGTGAGTGTGCACAAGCGCATTGATATCCTCACGCTTTCTATAATAAATAAGATGCATATCCAGTTCACTTGAAGGCCTTCTTTCACCTTCTACAATCTCACCATCTAAATTCAATATAACTACATCTTCAGGCGTTGTTTCAAAATAATCTAAGCCACTTGGGCTTATTGCAACAAGACCTTGCTCACGATTAAAGATACTAATATTACCGCCTGTTCCCTTTGTCAATCCGCTAGTGATCATTTTCTTACCATACGCTACAATCTCTTCTCTTTCTTTTTGTAGTAACATATTTATATCCCCCTTGATGTGAACCTTGTGATGACTAGTTTGCTAAAATAATTGGTGTACCATATTCTTTATAGTTGTTAATATACAAATCTATTTTGATTTTTCAACATATAATCCCCTGCTATGAAGAACAAAAGGTGACCTGCACTCTTTTTCTCTCTTTGTTTTAACTTGGCATGTGGCAGGAAAAAGACCTGACCGCTTCTATGCATGGCTAGATGCTCTCTCCCACCTAAACAGAATAATCTTATGTCGGTTTTTCAATTTGTATTTATATACATTCTTGCTGCAATGGTGTTAGTGGCACCATTGTATCTGTAATAATTTTTGTAATGCACTGTTTATTACACACTTCATAAAAATAGATTTATCTATTCCATAATGACTAAAATAGCTTTCTTAAGTTCTCAGTAAATGGAGCCCTAACAATCCCCTTTTCCGTAATAATTGCTGTTACATTCTCATGCGGTGTTACATCAAATGCTGGATTATATACTTTACTTTCTTTTGGAGCTGAATATTGTCCAAATCGATTAATTACTTCAGAAGCATCTCGCTCTTCAATTGGAATTTCCTTACCTGTTGGTGTTTTTAAGTCAATTGTCGGCGTTGGTGCTGCGACATAGAATGGGATGTTATAGTATTTTGCTAAAATGGACACACCAAGTGTTCCAATTTTATTTGCCACATCACCATTTGCTGCTACGCGGTCACAACCAACTATAACTGCGTCGATTTTCCCTTGTGACATAACCATCGCCGCCATGTTATCGGTAATGACAGTTACATCAATACCAGCTCTCTGTAATTCTAGTGCTGTTAGTGTTGATCCTTGTAATCTAGGACGGGTCTCATCAGAATAAATTTTTAAGTCCCATCCCTTTTCTTTGGCTAAGTACATCGGCGCTGTTGCAGTACCATATTTCGTTGTTGCTAAAGCACCAGCGTTACAGTGCGTAAGTACACCCATACCATCTCGGAACAATGTTAATGCATGCTCTCCAATTTTACGGTTAATTTCTTCGTCTTCTTTATGAATTGCTTTTGCTTCCTCTAACAACCTATTTTTTAATTCATCGATAGATAAATGGGAATGTTCTTTTGCCACATTTTCCATTCTCTCAAGCGCCCAAAATAAGTTTACTGCTGTCGGTCTTGATGTCGCTAAGTATGTGCAGACCTTTTTTACTTCTCCTATAAATGACTCCAATAAATCTTCAGATGCTCCCTTTACACCTAAATACACACCGTAAGCTGCTGAAACACCAATTGCCGGTGCCCCGCGCACTTTCATGACTTGAATGGCATCCCATACACCCTCAGCTGTTGTAAAAGATTCATAGACTACCTCATTCGGTAATAACGTTTGATCTAATAAAACTAAAGCATCATCTTTCCACTGAATTGGTATTAATTGCTCTGACATTGTCTTCTCTCCTTACTTTGCACTATGCATAGACTGTTCTTTTAACGTTTGTAAAAAGCTCGTTCCTGTTCTATATTCATCTGCTCGTAAAATAAATTTCTTCGCTGCTTGTAAACAAATACGTTCTGCTCTCGCACGAGATTCATCATTAGGAATCGATGTAATATCTTTCACCTTCGCTAATCCGACAATGCGACGTATTAACTCAAGTCCCGTTACAGCAGCCGTATCCTCTAATATAGACTGTAAATACCAACGATCAAATCCAGTTTCCTTTGCCATAATCTCTTTTACATGAATATCCCATGCTTCTAAAAATTTCTTCTCAAATAAGTCGATTACATCTATAATCGTAGATTCCAACCAACTCATATATGTATCTTTCTCTATTCCATCGGCCATCACCACATCAGCATTTATCCAAGCAAACATTAAATTTGCCATCACATTCCCAACGTCATATCCCATCGGGCCATAGAAAGCAAACTCTGGATCAATCACCTTTGTAGAGTCTTTTCTTACAAACACAGAACCAGTGTGTAAATCACCATGAAGTAATGCCTGCGCATTCGTCATAAATGAAAATTTACGTTTTGCTACTTCTAGACGGAGCTTATCATCTCCATATATATGCTCCCGAATCCATCCTTCATTTAGTGAAAACAGTTCGTTGCGTTTGTTATGATCTGTAAAAGGCTCAGAGTATACAAGATCTTCCGTAATCTCACATAGCTCAGGATTCATATAATTTTTCACAAGTTCCTTCTTCTCTTTATGATTCATTACTACATCAGATGTTAGGAAAAGCGTATTGACCATAAAAGTCGTTAAATCCTCCGCAAGCTTTGGAAATATTTGATGGTTAATAAGTGCGGTCCGCAAAATCGTATGGTCTGATAAATCTTCCATCACACAGCAATTCATCACGCTATCAAATACATACACATCAGGTACAAGTCCAGATGCCAGCTTCCCCTCTAGCTGCAACACATTTGACTCAATACGAATTCGATTTGTAGATAGTTTAAACTCATCTGAAATACGCGCTGTATCCCCAGCTTGCTTCACAATGACAGAAGTTCCATTTTTCTCATCCCAAACACGAAACACATAATTTAAATTGCCATCCCCAATTTCTTTACACTGTAAGCCCTTTATATTTTCAAACTTAGGTAACTTCTCTTTCACATACTCAATCACATCATTAGCTTCCATTAAAAAATACTCTGTGAACTTAGCCATGGTTTCTCCCTCCACACTAAATGTAAGCGTTTTCTAAAAGCCGTAAAAAATAATAGATTGAAAGCTTTGTGCTCAATCTATGTTATAGATTGTTCTTTTTGTATCATATGTTGTTCGAAACGAACATCTAATTTTTATTATAGCTTGCTGAAAATGGGCGTCAATGTTTCTTTTCATACATAAAGTAAAACTTTAATCAGTGGTTTTCTTCTATCCTCCACATAACTTCTTTGCCTTTGCTGAATTTTAAGGTCAGGTTCTTACCATTCGTTAATATAGAATACAACTTAAGAATAACTAAAATTCCTCATCTATCCTAATCCATTCACTTTTTTATTCATCATTCCGATGCACATAATCATATTATTATTCTCTAACGAAATAAGGATTGCTATGAAACAAATCATAGAAAAAGATTCGCTTGAAATTTCAAATAATATTCAAATTATAATTAGAGTTATTGATGGTATCTTCTACTATAATAGAATGAAAAGGAATAAATTTTACCAGTATCGCATCCATTTTAAGAGAAAGAACCTTATATTTCTAAATCAATTGATAATTCTTTTCAATAAAGTTGTACATTCCCCTTGACAAAATAAACAATTTTATATGATAATAAATATCGAATTAGAATTATTATAGTTAATTAAAAAATTTATTTTATGAGCAAGCTAATTTATGTTGCTTAAAACCCACATTTAGGAGGAATTTTAATATGTTATTAATCGGCACAGAAGTAAAACCTTTTAAAGCAAATGCTTACCATAATGGAGAGTTTATCCAAGTTACTGACGAAAGTTTCAAAGGCAAATGGAGCGTAGTTTGCTTCTACCCAGCAGACTTCACATTCGTATGCCCAACTGAACTTGAAGATTTACAAAACCAATACGCAACTTTAAAAGAACTAGGCGTTGAAGTATACTCTGTATCTACAGACACTCACTTCACACATAAAGCATGGCATGATAGCTCAGAAACTATCGGCAAAATCGAATACATTATGATTGGAGACCCAACTCGCACAATCACTAGCAACTTCGACGTATTAGTTGAAGAAGAAGGTCTTGCTGCTCGCGGTACATTCATCATTGACCCAGACGGCGTTATCCAGTCTATGGAAATCAATGCTGACGGTATCGGCCGTGATGCAAGTATCCTTGTTAACAAAATTAAAGCAGCACAATACGTTCGCAACAATCCAGGTGAAGTTTGCCCAGCTAAATGGCAAGAAGGTTCTGCAACACTTAAACCAAGCCTTGACCTTGTAGGCAAAATCTAAGGAGTTCGATCAAAATGATACTAGATGCAGATATAAAAACACAACTAGCCCAATACCTTCAGTTAATGGAGAACGATATTTTACTTAAAGTTAGCGCAGGAGACGATAACGTATCTAAAGATATGCTATCCCTAGTAGACGAATTAGCTACTATGTCATCTAAGATTACAGTAGAAAACGTTGAACTAGAGAGAACACCAAGCTTTAGCGTAAATCGCCCTGGTGAAGACACTGGTGTAGTATTCGCTGGTATTCCATTAGGACACGAATTTACTTCATTAGTGTTAGCTTTACTACAAGTGAGTGGACGTGCTCCAAAAGTTGAACAAAAATTAATCGATCAAATAAAAAACATTCAAGGCGAATATCATTTTGAATCTTATATCAGCCTAAGTTGTCATAACTGCCCTGATGTTGTACAAGCTCTTAACGTAATGAGCGTTCTAAACTCTGGTATTACCCATACTATGATTGACGGCGCTGCGTTCAAAGAGGAAGTAGAAAGTAAAGACATCATGGCAGTACCAACTGTTTACCTAAATGGTGAATCTTTCGGAAGCGGTCGTATGACACTTGAAGAAATTTTAGCTAAAATGGGTAACGGTCCAGATGCATCAGAGCTTTCTGATAAAGATCCGTACGATGTTCTTGTTGTTGGTGGCGGCCCAGCTGGTGCAAGTGCAGCAGTTTATGCAGCACGTAAAGGCATCCGCACTGGTATCGTTGCTGAGCGCTTCGGTGGTCAAGTAATGGATACGATGGGTATTGAGAACTTCATCAGCGTAAAACGCACTGAAGGTCCTAAGCTAGTAGCAAGCCTTGAAGAGCACGTAAAAGAATACGACATCGATGTAATGAATCTACAACGTGCAAAACGTTTAGAGAAAAAAGAACTTATTGAAGTGGAACTTGAAAACGGCGCTATTCTAAAAAGTAAGAGCGTAATCGTTTCAACAGGTGCCCGCTGGCGTAATGTGGGCGTACCGGGTGAAGCTGAGTTCAAAAACAAAGGTGTAGCATATTGCCCACACTGTGACGGTCCATTATTCACAGGAAAAGATGTAGCAGTTATCGGTGGCGGTAACTCTGGTATTGAAGCAGCAATCGACTTAGCTGGTATTGTAAAACACGTAACTGTTCTTGAATTCATGCCAGAATTAAAAGCTGATGCTGTCTTGCAAGATCGTCTTTACAGCTTACCTAACATAACTGTTCTAAAGAACGTTCAAACGAAAGAAATTACTGGTACTGACAAAGTAAACGGTATTTCTTACATCGACCGTGAAACAGAAGAAGTTCATCACATCGAACTTCAAGGTGTATTCGTTCAAATCGGTCTTGTGCCAAACACAGATTGGTTAGGCGACACAGTTGAACGTGTTCGTGGTGAGATCGTAACAGACAAGCACGGTGCTACAAACGTACCAGGAGTGTTTGCTGCAGGTGACTGTACAAATAATCCGTACAAACAAATTATCATTTCTATGGGATCAGGTGCGAATGCAGCTTTAGGTGCATTTGATTACTTAATCCGTAACTAATAAAACGGACGTGAGTCATACGTTTTATTAATAAATATGATTTACAAAAATGGCTGTACTATCAATTAGATAGCACAGCCATTTTTTATCTTCCCATTACTCCTAATCTATAAATTAAAAACCTTTCATTCCCATTCTTCTCATAAGCGCCCGGCAACCTAACTTCCTTCTTCAACTCAAATGCCGTCTGATTCTCTAAGAAAAAGATATAATCCTCCGATGGATAATACAAAATAATATCAATGTCTCTTTCTATTTCCTCCACTGAAAGCAATATGTTATTTACGACATTCATAAATACTTGCACAGAAAATGGATTAAAGAAATAAAATCGGTTATCACGTGAATCAATTTCATATTCCTGCGCTAAACAACATTGAAACCCAATTTTATTCTTACTACTCTTCGACTTTCTCGCGTAACGTTCACGATTTTCCATCGCTTCTTTAAAGAATTCTTCATTCATTTCAATTCCAACTGCTGAAGCACCGCACTTATGATGAAAATAAAAGTTTAATCTTCCTTTTCCACACCCAAAATCTATGACTCGATCGTTACTACTTATTTCATATTGATTCAACAGTTCTTCTAATCCACTATATGGCGTTGGTTCGTAACGATGATAATGGAGAGACTTATTGAATCCTTTTTGCTCTCCTACTGTTTTTATATTTAATACCGCATCATAATATTGTTCGTTCATTGGTTTTCTCCCATTTAAGAAATAATACTTTTTATTATACACCACAAAAAAAAGCCTGATAAAATCAGGTTGTGAAGGAAAACAAGAATTGGTAAATGAAATTTTATCAGCGTTTTTCCAAATATATCGACCA
>NZ_JABUAE010000013.1 GCF_013314535.1 Bacillus sp. Xin1
TTATTAATAACGGACTTTTTTTATCCCCTCTCTACTGTCCTAAATTTTGAACCTTATCTTTTAAATCCTGAACTTGTTGAACTGTCTGCATAAGCTCTGAGTTTTTAAATTGTTCTACATCCAGTTTCCCTTCTTCTATCTTTTTCATCGTTGTATCAATTAATGCGCTTAATTTTTCATTATATCCAACAATTTGCTGATGAATGTCCTTTGCTACATCTGGGGGCGTCAATTCATTAAAAGCTGGAATATCCTTTTTTATCTCCCCAAGCTTAGTTTCTAACTCTTTTCGAGCAGCACTATCGTTAATTGCCTTTTCTACTAATGCCGGTGCTTCATTTGCAAACGCACTTACTTCATTCACATAGTCTGTTGCCTTTTGAGCGTAATCAATTGAATTCTTACCTTCTTCAATTACAGAACATCCCATTAAACCAATTGTAATTAAAAACACAAGTAATATTGTCTTTTTTAATTTCATATTTTACCTCCTAAACGAATACGAATCTATTGCTTCTTCTATACATGTATAAACACTTATTCCTTTCGTTATACTTCATTTAAAATACTAGCTACTTAATTTTTCATTTCCCTTACCTCAACTTATATATTCTAGCAAAACTTTTCATTTTCCTTTTCATAATCAATTTTGAAAAGCATACGGAATTTTCATAAAGAAAAAGACATACTTAAGCATCACTTAAGTATGTCCTTTTCTCTATCCTGCCGCTTACTTTCTTACATATCCTATAACTGTGACAAGTTCTGATTCTATATGAACACTGATAATTTCCTCAATAACATTTGTGTATCCTTCTCCTATAGCCGCTCCATATTGTAAAGAAATTTGTTTTCTCTTATAAGCTGACTGAGGTATAGTCAAACTGAATTTCCTAAGATTTCTTTCATCTTCAGGTTCCATAAGTAAAATCATCCCATCTTCCTCAAACATACAATCATCCTTTCACTTACATTCCTACTATGGCTCAGTATTGCCTTTATGTGCTAGGTTCTAAACCCACTTACAAATCGTATGCTACTCTGCATTCGATGAACATTCATTTTCCATAGTCATACGAACTATTTTTTCAAATCCCAAATAAAGTGAAACTTTAATCAGTGGGAGTTTTCTTCATCCCCCACTGACTATCAGCCCTCAGCAATCGGGCTGTTACGGGCAGTTTATCTCCCACCTACCTTCTTTAGAAAAGCGGAAGCGGCTCGCTCAGAATCGCTGGACGTTGGACCCCTAGGCAGAGAGGCGCTTTTTACCTCGTCCGAGGGGGCGAAACGACCGGAGATTCTAGCCGCTAGAGCTGGACATTGCTTTCGCCGAATTTTGAGGTGGGAGTATTACTACCCGTTAATGCGGGATAAAAAAGCACGAATCTTAAACTAGCGAGAATTCGTGCTTTTCATAACGATGTTTTTTACATTCCTTGATCCATCTTATAGAGTCTACGATATTTCTCATTTTCTACAAGAAGTTGCTCATGACTACCTTGTATCGTGATGTGACCATCCTCGAGAAAAATAATTTCATCCACATACTCAATTCCTACAAGATGATGTGTTACCCAAATTACAGTTTTATCTTTCGTTGCCGCAAACATCGTTTCCAATAAAGCTACTTCCGTTTTAGGATCCAAACTAATAGTCGGTTCATCCAGTATAATAATGGGTGCTTCTTGCATAAGAGTTCTTGCAAAAGCTACTCTTTGCCTTTCACCTCCGGAAAATCTCTTCCCCATCTCATGCATTTTCGTTTGTAATCCATTCGGAAGAGATTGAATATGAGAAGCGATTTGTGCTTGTTCTAAAGCTTTCCAAATATCTTGATCAGCAGCTTCAGGTCTTCCAATCCGCACGTTATTCCCAATTGTCGTGTCAAACAAATGCGGTTTTTGATTTAACACAGAAATATATTTTGATAAAAGGTTCGTATGTGCTAATTTTCCATTTAGTAAAACTTGACTAGTTATTGGACTCAGAGTGCCTGTTAATAACTTTAATAAAGTAGATTTCCCTGTTCCGCTTCTCCCTAAAATAGCAATCTTCTTTCCTGCCTTTATTTTAAGCGAGACATCTTTTAATACTAACTCGTTACTTTCCGGGTAACTATACGATACATTGCGCAATTCAATCTCTACATCTTTTGGCACAACATCGCTTTTGTCTTCACCCTTCTCTTGTTCGTCTTGTGGAGCCATCTCATTTTCTACACTATTAAGCCGATGTGCAGACTCTATATAAGATGGAATTCGATCAATTGCATCTGAGACAGGGATAAGCGCATTTGTTATTGATAGTGTCATTAATATAAATGCCGCAATCACTGTTGGTGCAATTTGCCCGCTTTCCGCTTGATTTCCAGTCCAAATGATCATGGAGATAACAACCATTCCTACTATTAAATGAATAATCCCATCTCGAATATGGTGCCAACGCTTCATTTTCTTTTCAATCTTTACTAACTGGACATTTTGCTCTGTATATTCTTTTACAAACTCAGTTGTTCTGCCACTTGCTTGCCAATCGGATAACCCAAATACAGCATCTGTCAATTGTTGATATAAACGATTCCTACCCTGCTTCAATATAACATGATGTTGTTTCATCATGAATAGCGATACGAATGGAAGGAGAAAGACAATAACAGCTAACATGCTTCCTGCTATAAGTGCAAACATCCAATCAAACGCACCAAGGACAACAACAAATATACTATATATAGCTAAAGCTAATATACTAGGAAATATTGTTCGTAAATATAGATTTTGTAAATGCTCGATATCTTCAGATAACACACCTAATACATCGCCAGTTTGAAAGCGAGACCGTAAAAATAAAGCTTGCGGTTCTACTATTCTATATAACTTTGTGCGCATTTTTTCTAATATACGGAGAACCACATCATGTCCAACTAAGCGCTCTACATAATGAAAGACTGCTTGCCCGATACTAAACGCACGCGTCGCCACAATCAGAACATATACAGCCATTATATTTTCCGGCCGAAGGGAAGATTTAGAAATTAAATAGCCTGAAATGAAGAGTAGCATTGCCCCTGAACTTACCCCAAGAAGGCCGAGAATAAGAGTCAGGGTCATTCTCCCTTTATTTTTCTTTATATAAGGCCCAATCCAGTTATTCATTTCGCTCTCCTCCCTTCAGTATGAAAATGGAATGATTTTTTCGCAAAAAGCTCTTCATATGTTCCTTTTTCTATAATCTTACCTTTTTCCAAAACAAGAATATGATCCATTTGTTTCATCCAATGAAGACGATGAGTTGCAAAAAAGACAAGCTTCCCCTTAAATACACGTAACATCGCTTGCTTTATCTCAAATTCAGTTTCAATATCAAGGTGAGCTGTCGGTTCATCTAATAAAATGATAGGCTTTTTACTTAAAAGAGCACGGGCCATCGCAACGCGTTGTTCCTGCCCACCACTTAGCATACGCCCACCTTCTCCAATTCTTTCATACATTCCATTTGGAAGAGACCCAATAAGTGAACGAAGACCGACCTCATCGATTACTCTTTCTATTTCTTCATCAGTTGTATTTGTCTCATAAAAACAAAGATTATCTCTTAATGAAATCGGAAAGATATATGGTTGCTGCGGAATATAAGCAATATTTTGGATCCATGCTTCCCGCGTACATGCATGTATTGTATTTCCATCCACAATCAGGCTTCCATGTGACGGCTGAAGAAATCCTGCTAACACATCGATTAATGTCGATTTCCCTGCTCCGCTTTCTCCAATAATGCCAATCATTCCATTACCTTTCCATGAAAAGCAAATATCTTCTAGTATCGCTTTTCCTGTTTCATCATTACAAACATTTACATCTTTTAATTCCATAATACTAGATGAATCCCACATCATTTTCACACTACTTATATGAGCTGACACATCTTTTTGTTGATCTAAAATCTCTTCCATTTGCTCCATTGCGATTTGTCCATCTAATGTCGCGTGATAATTGGCTCCAACTTGGCGAATTGGCAAAAAATATTCTGGAGCTAAAATTAAAATTGTAAGAGCTGGCAACAACAGAATCGTTCCGTCTATTAGACGAATTCCAAGACCTACTGCAACAAAAGCAATCGATAAACTCGTAAAGAAATCAAGTGCAAAAGAAGAAAGAAAAGCAACTCGCAATGTGCGAATGGTTGCTTTCCTATATCTTTTACTCACTTTTTCAATTTTACCTTCATGCTCTTTGCTCTTTCCTAAATATTTCAATGTTTCTAATCCTTTTAACGTATCTACAAAATGATTCGATAGTATACGATACGTGTCATACTGCTTATCGGCCATTTTCTGTGCTGCTAGTCCTAAAAGGATCATAAATACAATGACAATGGGAATTGTTACAACTAAAATCACCGCTGACTCCAAATCAAGTGTAGAGACATATATAACAAGAAGCGCTGGAACGATACAACTTCTAATCATTCGAGGGATTGTTAACTCAATATATGTTTTAAACTTCTCTACCCCTTCAATTGATAAGGTCACCAGACGACCAGTTCCACTTGTTTGAACAAATCTTGGTCCTAATGTGAAATATGCCTCAATTAATTGTTTGCGTAGTAGCAATCCCACTTTTTCAGCAAAGCGTTCAACAAGTAACTGTGATGTTCGAACCAATATTTGACGTACAGCAAATGAAATTCCAAAATATAAAATTTCATTTAGCACTGTTTGAACTACTTCTCCATGAAATAAAAACGTAATAGCACGAGCTAAAAAAACGGTCTGTGCAATAATGCTACAAGCTTCTAAAATACTAATAATACTTAATGCTACATATAAAATACGGCTACCAGGATAAGACGGAAGTCCTCTTTTTCTTTTCATTAGTACTCCAAATCATTGTCTGACTTAACAGGTTGTCTAAACACATAAAAACTCCATATTTGACTTCCGATTACAAACGGCAATATAGCAATCGAAAAATACGTCATGAGTTTTAATGCGTAAGCCCCTGATGCTGCATTATAAATTGTTAAATCATTCATCGCCCCTAACGTACTAATCATGACACGAGGGAACATGCCAATAAACACACTTGCACTTAGCAAAATGATTGTTAAACTCGTCATAAAGAAAGCTAAGCCGTCTCTTCTTCTTTTATTTAATAACGTTGACGCAAATAACGCTACAAAAGCTCCAATTGGAACCATAATCCACTCTGTGCCATGAGCAGTGAAAATATCGGTTTTCCATAATCCCACACCAGTAAAAATAAAGAGTGCGATTAGTGAAAAGGGAGCAATTTTCATTGCAGCAATACGTGCACGTTCTCTTAATTTACCAGTTGTACGTATTGTTAGAAATTGTAATCCATGGACGATACATAATAGTAGGAACATTACTCCTCCAAGTAACGCAAATGGATGCAGTAATTGCAGGAATCCACCTACTACATTTTTAGTTTCATCAATAGGTACACCTACCATAAAGTTTGCGATCGCAACTCCCCAAAGGATAGGTGGTAGCAAACTTCCAATAAATATGCCCCAATCCCATGCGCCCTTCCATTTATGATTGTCTATTTTCGCGCGAAATTTAAAAGCAACTCCTCTCATAATTAAAGCAAGCAGCATAAATACAAACGGAATATAGAAGCCGCTAAATAAGGTAGCATACCAATGTGGAAATGCCGCAAACATAGCGCCACCAGCACAAACAAGCCATACTTCATTCGCATGCCAAAACGGTCCGATTGTATTTAAGTAAACTCGTTTTTCAAAATCGTTCTTTCCTAAAAACCTCGAAACTGTTCCTACACCAAAATCGAAACCTTCAAGTACAAAAAATCCAACAAATAAGATTGAGATAATTAAAAACCACAACTCATTAAGAGATAACATACTCTTCCTCCTTATCAAATGGATCATGGCTTTGATAATCCTTTTTCGTTTTCTTATTCGCATGTCCTTTAATAATACGAACGAATAAGTAAACGCAAATTCCACCCATAATTAAATACAGTGATGTGAATGAAATAAGTGAGAATAATACTTCACCAAATGTTACATTTGGTGATACAGCATCTTCTGTTTTCATAACACCAAAGACAACCCACGGTTGACGACCCATTTCAGTCATAATCCATCCAACTGTATTACCGATAAATGGAAGGGCAATCGCATACACCATTAATTTTAAATACCAAGGCTTTTCAGTTAAACGATCTTTTCTTGATAAGAACCATCCGTAAGCTCCTAAAAGCATCATAAATGTTCCGCTCATTACCATCGCTCTAAAGCTCCAAAACATTGTACGTACTGGCGGAATGTAATCTCCAGGTCCATATTTTTCTTCATATTGCTTTTGAATTTGATTCATACCTTCTACTTGACCGCTAAATTTATCATAAGACAACAGACTTAACATGTATGGAATTTGAATTTCAAACGAATTTGATTTTGTTTCCGGATTAATGTTTGCTAAAACTGTAAATGGTGCTGGATCTTCACTTGTATTCCATAATGCTTCAGCTGCTGCCATTTTCATTGGTTGTGATTTAATTAAATGCTGCGCTTGTGCATGGCCAAAGAATAATACAAGAGCTGTTGCAATTGTTCCAACAGTAATTGAAACTCGGAAAGACTTTTTAAACATCTCCGTCTCTTGTCTTCTTGAAATCTTCCATGCGCTAACACCAGCGATAAAGAATGCTCCTGTTGCCAATGCTGCTGTAATCGTATGTGGGAACTGCACCCATAGTTGCGGATTTTGAATAATCGCCCAGAAATCGTTCATCTGCGCACGTCCATCTGCTGCCATTTCATATCCTACTGGAGCATGCATAAAGGCACTTGCAGTTAAAATCCAAAATGATGATAACATTGTTCCTAGTGACAAAAGCCAAATACATAAAAGGTGAATTCGCTTCGGAAGTTTATCCGCACCAAATACCCATAACCCAAGAAATGTTGATTCTATAAAAAAGGCTAATAGCCCTTCAATTGCAAGTGATGGTCCAAAAACATCACCAACAAAACGTGAATACGTTGACCAGTTCATACCAAACTGAAATTCTTGTAAAATACCTGTTACAACACCTACTGCAAAGTTAACAAGGAATAACTGCGCCCAAAATTTCGTCATCTTCTTATAAATTTCTTGTCCCTTTACCACATACAACGTTTGCATTAGCGCAATGATAAAGGCTAAACCAATAGACAACGGAACGAAAAAATAATGAAAAATCGTCGTGGATGCAAATTGTATTCGTGCTAATTCGAGCGTATCCATGTCAAAGTCACTTCCTTCTTAAAATGTTTATATTTTTAAATAGATTGAGTCGTAATGATTAAAGAGATTCTCATTGCAATCCAATCCATTGGAAATACGAAAAGATAGTACCACTTATGTATTATCGGAAAGTATAAATTTTCAGTCTTTTAATACATCAAAGTAAAACTTACACTTTACTTTTTCACTATTTCCACAGTGTTTTGTTTGTTAATCAAATTGTATAATATACTCGCATAATAAATTCAGGTGATTTTTGACGTATTCTTGACAGGATTTTGTCTGAAATATGTCTTTTGTAATTTTTTGAAATAGAAATTTCATATTACAAAAACATGTTTTTCAAACATATAACCTACTTTTCAAACGGTTCTGGTGCAAAAACTTTAAAACAATTGCAATTAATCTCTTAAGCTCAGACATACTGATACTATTACTCTTAAAAGACCTTTTGAAACAGCACACTTTCATGTGAAGTAGGCTTATACACTTCCTGATAGGAAGTTATTACATAATATATAGTATAACGATGATGTCTAAGGTGCTAGACCGGAGAATTACCTACACAAATCCAGGGTTATTCGGGTTTAGAAAGACTCTTATTAAAAAGGGGCGTTTCAAAAGAATATGTTAACGTCGTAAAAATGTTATATGTGATATCAAAGTAAGGATCGGCGTAAAGCCCTATTATTTTTTATATATTATGGAAAGAAATATATTGGGGGAAAGAATTTATGTTAACGATTTATTTAGTACGTCATGGTGAGACGCAATGGAATACGGAGAATCGCTTACAAGGATGGAAAAACTCTCCGCTTACGGAAAAAGGAATAAGAAATGCTAAATTGTTGGGGAAAAGATTGTCGAACATTGAATTTCGTGCCGTTTATTCAAGCCCTAACGAGCGTACCATTCAAACTTCAAAATATATTTGTTCAGGAAGAAATATTCCCATTATAACGGACGAAAATTTAAAAGAAATTAGTTACGGAGAATGGGAGGGGAAGACAAAGGAAGAGATTGAGAAAAATTTTAAAAAAGAGTATTTCGATTACTGGAACGCTCCTCACCTATACGATCATAGACCACATAAAGGGGAAGGGATCAACGATTTAAAGAAAAGGGTCGAGAATGTTTTAAATAAAATCCTTGCTGAAAATCCCAGTGGTAATGTTCTTATTGTCTCACATGCAGCAACGATTAAAGCCTTATTACTCTACACCATGAATATCCCTATCGAAAAAATGTGGGATCCTCCATTCATTTATGGGACAAGTCTTACTGTTTTTCATTGGGATGGTAAAAGATTCATATTCGAAACAGTAGGTGATACATCTCATTTTGAAGAGGATGTTTGATTTTAAGTATAGGTCAATTCACAGGTTGAATTAGATCAAACGGTAAACGATAATATCAAATTCCCGAATTCTGGTGAAACGAGGTTAACCGGTAAACGATAATCTAATTTCTCTTGTGAAGATATATATCCCGCAAATTAATAAAAGAGCGTAAAAATACGGCCTTAAAGGCACTTATCGTGCACCTCAGTTCTCAAATCGTTAATATTATTGGTATATCAACATTTACGGCCCTTTCTCAGAAATCCGAGAAAGGGTTTTTAATTCACAAAATTCCGGTTTGAATACCCTTCCTCAAAAACTCATATAATGTTTAAATAAATTTGCTAGTTTTTCTTTTGCTGTATTTGTCACGTGAGTAAAGATATTCATCGTTGTTTGAATATCTTTATGCCCTAGTTTTACTTGAACATCTTTAATACTCGCCATAGCTTCAAATAGTAATGAAGCATGAATACGCCTGAATCCACGAATGGTAATGGGCTGAAGTTCCTTGTTCGTTAAGGAGTTAAAGAAGAAAATGAAGTATTACTACCTATGCTCTAAAAAGAATTGGTTTGGCGGAGAGAACTGGGCATGGAATTGATAGGATTTTCGAAGGATCTATTATGTATAGGACACCCTAGCTGGATTGTTCAGAGTCTACAGATAGATGTGTAAAGTTATTTATTCAACGGACAAAACCAGGTTTAGCTTTTACTAAAATGATTTCACTGGATTATATAGAGCTAAATTTATCATTGACCGCATTGAGACGCTCAGGATTGTTTAACGTCAATGTGCGAACCCCATTCTGCGTATCCACGATAATATGTTCCATATATATCCTCCTCAATATATTAATTTTTAATTAAATTTAAATATTATGTTTTAATTATATAAGACTATGACGGGAACTGTTCTGCCTTCAATCAATGAAAAAACGAATGACAATTCATTCATTTTATAACTGGAATAAATCTAGAGAAAGAGTGTATACTCTCTTTCTCAGTAATCTGATCCCCATTAATGAGGCATCTTTATTCGTCATCTTTAATATTTGTATTATATAATGTATTTAAGTGATTTGCATACAAGTTATTTTACACTTATCTTTTAGGATTTATCTGAAAGACTGATTTCTTGGTATAAACCAACCAATTAGTGCAATACCGACTAAAACTCCATAGAAAATCAGAGTCCAAGCTGTACTGTGTGGAAAATCATGGTCTAAGATACCAATATCCTCATGGGCAAGGGTAATTACAGCAAGTTTGACACCCACCCATGCAACAATTGCATATGCCGTTGTTTCCAATGCTGGACGTTTTTCAAGAAGCTGTACAAACCAGGTTGCTACAAACTTAATCAAAATAAGACCAGCAATCCCTCCAAGAATAACAACCAAGAACTGTCCTCCATCCATACCACCGAAATCGTCTAGTGGTGAATCTGGAAGGCCTAGGGCAAGAGCAACTGCCGCTAGAATTGAATCAATTGCAAAAGCAAGGTCAGCTACTGCAATCTTTCCTACTGTGGGCCAGAAACTTTTACCTGCAGATTCCTTTTCATCGTCCTTATGAATATTCTTATTGTCTTTTCCGAACCGCGCCTGAATGATGTGCTTTAATCCTAGGTAAAGAAGATAAGCCGCTCCTATTGCCTGTATCTGCCAGACATTTACAATAAATGAAATGGCAAAAAGGGTAGCAAATCGAAAAGCAAAGGCCGTAATGATTCCGTAATTTATCGCTCTTTTTTTCTGATCTTCAGGTAAATGCTTGGCTATAACTGCTAGTACAAGAGCATTGTCTGCCGATAGCAATCCTTCTAATCCTATTAGAATTAACAATGCCCAAGCATACTCTAGCCATAATGACTCCATCCAATTCTCTCCTTTCTAAAACTAATAATCATGTAAAGTTAACAATTGAAGAAAGAAAGTATGTTATTGGTTCACCACCTGTGTTCTATAGATTATTTGATCATTCCCTCTAACTATTTTACAATTTGAAATTCCGGGTTTTGAAGTTTGTCATAATCTCCCTTAATAACCTATAAAATACGCTTTAAACATGTTTTTAATAAAGAAAATCATCTCAAATTTGTTGTATTTTAGAGGTGTGTGATTTGATATTATTCTGAAGATTTTTCACTCCTCAGAGCTGTTTTTATGTGCTACTTCGTTGCCCTGAATTTCAACTTTAACCTTTCTTACTCGTCTATCTACTACTTCATCAACACTTATCTTTAATTTTTCATAATAAAATGAATCTCCTTTTAAAGGAATCGCTTCAAGCTTTTCGAGAATCCATCCTCCTAATACAAAATAGGCACTTTTAGGTAAGGATACATGCATCAACTCAGCGAAATCACGTAAAGGGTATTGAGCATCAAAAATGTATACATTTTCATTTATTTGAGATACTAATTTCTTCGATCCCTCATTTTCATCTAATATTTCACCAACAATCATCTCTAAAATATCCTCCAAAGTTACGAGACCTATTGTTACTCCAAATTCATTTAAAACAATTGCCATACGCATTTTGTCTTTTTGCAAGCGCGGTAATAGAGCTGAAGCCTTCATAGATTCCGTTACGTACAATGGTTCTCTTAGCAGGTCTTTAATATTTATCTCTTTATACTTTAGCAAATGCGATAAAAATTCCTTCTTAGATAAAAATCCAATAATATTATCCATACTCTTTTCATAAACAAGAATTCTTGAAAAGCGCTCTTTAAAAAAAACTTTTGTTATTTCTTCAGTGGTTAAGGTGATATCAATAGCAACAATATCCACACGTGGGGTTAAAATTTCTTTCAAGGAGATCTCATCTAGATTCATTGATCGATGGATTAGTTGGCTTTCTACAGCATCAATTACTCCCTCTTCCTTACCCATATTTATAATTAATTTTATTTCTTCTTCAGTGATAGAAGGTAATTTATTATTATTTGAAAACAATTTTGTGAACAGTATTTTTGAACTGAGGAGAAGAGAATTTATAGGGGCAAGCAGTTTATTTAAAACATATATAACATTTGATATAGCTAAAGAATAGGATTCTGCATGATTCTTCGCTAATGATTTCGGAATGATTTCTCCAAATATCAATATCAGAATACTCATGACCACTGTACTTATCCATACACCAATATTTCCACCAAATATATCAGTCAACAATTTAGTTGATATACTTGCCGCTGCAATGTTCACAATGTTATTTCCCACTAGAATTGAAGAAAGTGATTTATCGAAATTTTCGGGTTTAGTAAGATAAAGAGCTGTATCACTTCCTCTTCTTCCTTCGTTAACAAATTTTTTTAACCTTACTTGATTCACACTCGCTAAAGCTGTTTCTGCTGATGCAAAGAATGAGGACAATAAAAAGAGAAAAACTAAAAGAATGAGTGAAAACATCAATATCACCTCCAAAAAATAAATTTTTTCTTTTAACGATTTCAAAAATTTAAATAAAATGATAAAAAAAGGGAATATACCCTTTTTTTGAAATCATACCCACAGACGCCTGGGGCAAGCATAAGATTTAAAACTTACATTTTTATATCCAGAAATTTGATATAAATCCAAACTCATTTTTGCTTGGATTTGATTTCAATTATAAATTCAATCATGTCAATTCTTTCACCGGTCGCCACAAAAACACTACTATTTGATTTATTGGTAAAATGGGCAAGACCTTCTAGTTTATCGTACTTTACAAATGTGTCAAATCCAGAGATATCTTCCCCACTCATCAATATTTGTTTTACAAGTGTACCTGGAGGGGTTTCTTCCAACAGCCGACAGATTGGATGAGACAATTTAGTTTCCTCCTTTACTCTCAATTACTTTACTATATTTCATTCATATAGCCTGGCTTATTATTACTCAGACTTTGTTTTAAAGTTGAGTATCGGTTTCGGTATCGGTTTCCTTATCGGTTCCCGTACCGGTTTCAGTACCGGTTTCCTTATCGGTTTCGCTTTCGGTTTGCTTTCGGCTGCGGATACAAACTCAATTTTGTCAATTTTCTCGCATATTACCACAAAAATATCATTAGACTCTTTACTGAAATAAGCAAGGCCTGATAATCTATCAAACTTTACAAACTTCCCAACTCCTGATACTTCTTTTCCATTGATTATTAGTTCTTTTACAAGTGTATATGGGGAAGCTTGTTTCAATAGAAGACGGATAGAATTAGACAATTTGATTTCCTCCTTTGCTTTCAATTATTTTACTTTATTTCATTCATATGACAGTCCTATTTTTTGTTCTCGATTTCGGGTATAAATTCAATCATGTCAATTTTTTCAGCGATTGCCACAAAAACACTATTAGATTTATTGGTAAAAAAAGCCAAACCCGTTACTCTATCATACTTTACAAATTCCTCAACTCTTGATACATCTTCTCCATTGATCATTAGTTCTTGTATAAGAGTACCTGGAGGGGTTTGTTCCAATAGCAGACAGATTGGATTAGTCAATTTGATTTCCTCCTTACTTTCAATTACTCTACTATATTTCATACCAGCAGCTTTTGCCTGTGCGTTTATTACAGAATAATAAAATATGCGTTAGTTTAATCAAAATATTGGGAAAATATCTTTTTTCATCCTCTATTAATCTCTCATTTTTTACATACTCTTTCTTTTCATTCATCAATTGTCCAAGCATCGCAAGATCATAATCATATATTAATATATATAGGAGGTGAAAAAATGCATCAATTAATGCTATTTATTTTCCTGGCAGTCTTTTTCATTCTTGAGCTGACACTTTTAAGAATACTTTTTGCAAATCAAATTAATAAGATCTTTAACATATTATCTGAAGGTCAAAAATTTTCTCCAGATAATGTCTATTCAAAGAAAAATATGAATCCAAATTCTGTTTTAATTAGAGCATTTAATCCTAAAAAATACTACTAGTCCCATAGGAGGCTAAACCTTTGCATTGCATGTTCATGGTAAACAATATCGATTAATTAGAAAGGAGGTTAAAGATGCTAGAATTATTTCTCTTTCTGCTATTTATAGGACTATTCATTTATGGAATGTTCTTATTTGGCAAGGGACTATTTAATTTTTCAGGAGAATCCCTTAATAAATGGCTATTTACTATAACGGGTGCACCATGGAAAGGTCTAATAATAGGTACTCTAGTCACAGCTGTTCTAAATAGCAGTTCTGCAGTAATGGTCATTACAATTGGGCTCATTTCCGCCAGAAAACTGACATTTCCACAAGCCATTGGAATTATACTCGGTACTAATATTGGTACAACTGTAGATGCAGAAATTATTACGCTGGACATTGATTCGCTCATCATTCCTATGGCAGTTGTCGGTGGAGTGTTTGCATTGATAAAAGGAAAAATCCTCCGCAGTTCAGGGTTTATTTTACTTGGTTTAGCTGCCGTCTTTGGAGCTATGTGGGGATTTGAATATTTAGCATCCTCATTGTTAGAAATGGAATTCGTTAACCAAATGCTTCTAACTATAGGTAATAATTCCTTTTATGCTGTTTTAGCCGGAATAGTAATTGCAGGAACGATTCAATCAAGCAGTGCTACTGTAGGAATTACAATGGGATTCCTTACGTCAGGTATTATGGAGTTAGATACAGCCGTTGCGATTATGCTGGGGGCTAATATTGGTACATGTGTAGATGTATTATTTGCTGGTTATGTCTCACGTGTAAAGGAATCGCTACTTACTGCCTGGGCTCATGTATGGATTAATATATTAGGAGTTGCTGTATTTTTCCCTTTCATAGGATGGCTTACTGACCTTGGTCAACTACTGTCCTCCCATCCAGATGTTCAGCTAGCACATGTTAGTGTTATCTTTAATGTATTAGTTTCACTTCTATTCCTGCCATTTACAAATCAATTTGCAAAATTTATTTTAAAAATACACGATCGTAAAAAGAACCCTTCGTTATAAGGTCCAGGGGCAAAGTAGCAAATAGTGATACGTTATTTCTACTCTGTCCCATTCATGTGTTTTACTAGTTATCTGGTTTTGGTGCAAAAACCTTAAAACAATTGCAATTAATCTCTGAAGCTTGGACATCCTGATACTATTACTCTTAAAAAGGACGTGATCAGCATGGAAAAGCAAAACATAAAAAACGCCGATTATGCAGTATTCTCCTGCTTCATCAGCGTTTTTTTCAGAGTATAAAATTAAAAATCATATTCCGCATCTTTTATTTGGCGAATGCCTGCATATGCGTCAACAAGTAGTACTGTATCTTCCACTAAACGCTCCATCCGGAAAAGAATATCATCATTGATGATTTCTTTTCGGTGGAAATCTTTTTCTTCAATAAATACATACGTTGGGACAATATGCGCCTTCATATAGGATAAAATTGGTTTTAACTGCTACTCCACCATTAAATAATGCTTCGCTGTTCCGGCTGTAACAAGCATGCTCACCACTTTATCTCGAAAAGCGTTAACTGGTAATAAATCAAAAATATTTTTTAATGTCGCTGGAATAGATGCTTGAAATGTTGGTGTCCCCATAATAATTGCATCTGCTGCCATGATTGTTTCCGTTACATACTTTGTATCCCCTTCATATTCCCAATAATTTCGCCCATCACTAAAGACCATTTCATATTCTGCAAGGTCTAGTAATGTGATTTCTGCATTGGGATATTTTTCACTTGCCAATTTCAACGTATAATCTATCGCTGTTCTTGTTTTAGAACCCACATTAGAACCTGCAATTCCTACGATTTTCACTCTATGCACCCCTTATTATTTCGCTGTATGTTTCTTAATAGTTGGTATTACTTTTGTGGCAATCAACTCAATGTTTTTCGCTACCTTTTCAAATGGTACGCCGCCAAAGTCAATTTGTGCCATAAAACGCTGCTGACCATATAATTCATGTTGATAAAGTACTTTTTCAATAATTTGCTCTGGGCTACCAATCATTAGTGCATCTCGATAATCTGTAGCTTGTGCGAATTGTTGCTTTGGATAGCCCCCGCCACGTAATGCGAGCATTCCAGCATTAATATGTGGATAATATTCACGAAGTGCATCTTGTGAATTTTCTGCTGTATACAATAAACTTGTAGTTGCAATTGGTAAAGTTGCTGGATCAAAACCACTTTGCTCTGCTGCTTCACGGTACGCATCTACCGATCCCTTAAAGTTGACAGCAGGACCACCAAGTGTTGTCAGCATCATCGGTACACCCGCATATCCAGCCTTAATTGCGCTAGCAGGTGGGCCACCTACTGCACGCCAAATCGGCATATATCCACCTTCTGGTTGTGGTAAAATGGTTGCATTTTTCAGTGGAGCACGAAATTGACCTTCCCACGTTACTTTTTCCTCATTATTTAACTTCAGCAATAGCTCCATTTTTTCTTCAAATAACTCTTCATAATCACGCACATCATAACCAAGCAAATCATATGCACCTACACGTGAACCACGTCCAGCAACAATTTCAGCTCTGCCGTTTGAAATTAAATCAAGTGTAGCAAAATCTTCGTATACACGAACAGGATCCGATGTACTTAACACTGTTGCCGAACTAGCAATTTTAATATTTTTTGTCGCCTGTACAATTGCCCCTAAAATGACCGTATGAGCCTGAGTTGTAAAGTATGTTTGATGGCTTTCCCCAACAGCAAATACATCAAGTCCTGCTTCATCGGCTAACTTACTTGCCTCAATTAATTCTCGAATGCGCTGCTCTGCACTAATTTTTGAACCTGTATGTGGATTTGGAATATGATCCCCAATCGAATATAAACCAAACTCAATCCCTTTACTTGTATCTATACGATATTGTTTCATCATTTCTCTCTCCTTTTTAATCAAGTGGTGTTAACTTCCCTTCGATTTCTGCACGTCGTTCTTCTAAAAATGGTGGTAAATCTAACACTTTACCAAGTTCTTCTACTTTTGAATCTATAGTAAATCCAGGTCCATCTGTTGCAATTTCAAATAAAATACCATTTGATTCCCGGAAATATAAACTTTGAAAATAAAAGCGGTCTACAATCCCTGTTGAATGAAATCCATTTTCTTTAACAACCTCTTCCCAATAACGTAACTCTTCTTCGTTTTTCACTCGGATTGCTAAATGATGAATACTTCCTCTCCCAGGCTTTTCCTTTGGTCCTTCTTTTTGTTTCACAACAATTTCTCCAAATGACTGTCCATGAACAGCCTGGTAAATTGCCTCTCCATCAGAACGAGATGCTTCTACATAACCAAACATATCCTTTAATGTTTTCCCTAAACTCTCTAAGTCTCGTACTGTGATTTCAACAGTTCCCATACCTAAAATACGATGCTCATTCTCTACAGCAGAACCATCCCATGCAGACCAATACGCTGGTACCTCTTCCTCTTTATTATTTAACAATACCAATCGTAATCCATCTGGATCTTCAAAATGTAAAGCATCTCGACCAACATATGTTGTAATTTCACTATGCTTTACATCCAATTGTTCAAATCGTTTTTTCCAAAACGCAAGACTTTCAAGCGATGGAACAAGTAAACCAATTTGTGTGATTGCATTTGTACCACCAGTTGTTCTTCCTGCCATAGTCATTTCAAAAAATGAAAGTTCTGTTCCCGCACTACCTGTTAAATCTCCATAAAATAAATGATACATTTTAGGATTATCTTGATTCACAGTCTTTTTTACGCGGCGTAGTCCTAATACTTTTTGATAAAATTGATTATTCAGTTGAGCATTTTTCGTAATCATTGAAATGTGATGATGTCCAGGAATTTTATACATGTTTATTCCTCCTTTTATCATTTGACTAATCAAGTGATGGCGTAAAAAAAATTACTCAGATGGTAATTCTTTTTTTACACTATGCTTATGAACACGTGTTATTAGTTTATATAGTGTTTCTTGTTCTTCTTCGTTTAATACATCATTAAAAAATGATGATTGAAATGCAACTTGTTCAGGTAATGCTTTGTCTAAAATAGATTCAGCTTTGTCTGTAAGACTAATCATTTTCGTTTTCCAATCTTGCTTACGTACAATGTATCCTTCTTTTTCAAGACGCGTTAGCATACGCGAAATGCCACCTTGCGTAACTGTAACTTTCTCAGCTAGCTCCATTTGCGTAAGTGGCTGATAAATTCGAATTTGCATGAGTACATCGAATTGAGCAGTCGTTAAATCAAAGCGTTTTAAAAAATCATTTGATAACTGATTACTTTGGTTTGTAAAACGAATTAAACGTAACCAAATTAACGATCCTATCGTATTTTCACGCACTTCGAATACCTCCTCATCACTGATTTCACTATCACTTTACTACTCAACTGATAAAATTGCAAGCAAAAAAATTTATCAATTGAAACCTCCATCAGCAGAATATTCTCCCGCTGATGGATAACTCTTACCTAGAGATAAAGTTTCATGCGCTATGTTCAACTTCCTTGCCTTTCTCTGTCTTTTTATTTTGTACTACCTTTCTTATTTTTTTCACCGTTCCAACCAATCCTGTCGGGAAACCTAATAACACAATAATATAAAGTAACCCAAGGAAAATGGTCCATCTTTCAAAGATTGGATACTGCGCCGCCAGTTCTGATAAATAATACTTTAGAGATTCAATAATTCCAGCTCCTGCAATTGCCCCAATTAATGTTCCAACTCCCCCAATCATTGCCATCAATAGAGCATTCAAAGTCATTTCAATTGAAAAAACAGTTGTATTTACAAAACGTAATGTAATAACAAATAAACCACCGCTAATCGCTGCTACTATTCCCGCAACTATACTCGCAATAATTTTATAGTGAAGAACCTTATATCCAAGTGCTTCTACCCGTTGCTCATTTTGCGAAATTGCCTTCAAAACTTTTCCGATAGAAGATTGAGTAAATAAGCGAAGCAATAAAAAAATCACAAGTAAACATACGAGGGTAATATAGTAAAATGTGAAGCGGTCACGAAACATATCAGGTACCCCGAATGTAAAGCCATCTCCTCCATGTGTCACAGCTCGCCATTTTTCAGCCAGTACAAAGAATAATTGAGAAATAGCCAGTGTTAACATTGCATAAAAATGACTTTTTAATCGTAAAGAGAGCAATCCAATTATATAACTCACTATCGCTGATAATAGAACCGCTATCCCAATGCCCATTAAAAAACTGGTGATCGAAACTTCTTGTCGATCTAATAAAAGCGCGACACAATACGCACCGATTCCAAAAAACATACAATGACCAAATGAAACAATTCCTGTATATCCAAGAAGAAGATCAAAACTCATTGCAAATATAGCAAAGATGAAAATTTGTGTGAACAAAATGAGTAAGCTCCTTGAATCATTTACAAAGGGAAATACACTTAAACAAATCAATGCAGCCATCCCCAAATATATCCCACCACGGTTAAATGTACTGTTCACCATTTCACCCCTTCTCACCAACAAGTCCCGTCGGTTTGACTATTAAGAAAAACAATAACATTAACATATTGATTGCGAGTGATAAATCAGGTATATAATACGCCGTAAACGCTCCTGCCAATCCAACAATTAAAGATGCAATCGCCGAACCTTGCACGCTACCTAATCCTCCGATAATGACAACAATAAAAGCTAAAATCGCATACTGCATACCCATTTCAGCAAAAATAACTCCTGAATATGGCGCAAGAAGAAACCCTCCTAATGCTGCCATTCCAGCTCCTAATAAAAAGACAAATGAAAATATAGCCTTTACGTTGATACCAAGAGCTTGCACCATCTCCTTATCCATTACACCAGCACGAATCATAAGACCTATTTTTGTTTTACGTAATAACAACATCAAGCCAATATAGATTATGACTCCAACGATAATGACAAATAAGCGATACTTAATTAATATAATTCCATCAAATGTAAAACTCCCTTGTAACCATGATGGTAATTTAGCACTAATTGGATTCGGTCCCCAAAATACTTTTATACATTCACTAAGTACGAGCATTCCACCAAGTGTAACGAGAAGTTGACGAACATGATTTCCATAGACCGGACGAATGAGAAATCTTTCTAAAACGAAACCAAGAAACATTCCCATCAAAATCGCACCTATTAATGCAAGTACATAACTACCCGTCATGTTGAATAGCCATACCCCCGTAAAAGCCCCCCATGCAAACAATCCACCATGAGCAAAATTGAGCACACTCATTAAACCGAAAATTAGTGAAAGTCCAGATGCTAATAAGAAAATAAGCATACCTGTCGAAACACCGTTTACAAACAAATTCACTAACACATCCACGTTCTATACCTCCTTCCGTATCAATGTTAAGAAATCCCTAAATACTTATGACATGTTTCCTTATCTTCTTTCAGTTCATTCATTGGGCCGTTGTGCACGACTGTGCCATTATCCATAATGTAAAAATAATCACCTATCTGGCTGGCCATCATAAAATTTTGTTCCACAAGCAAAACTGTTGTTTTCTCTTTCATTTGCAAAATGGCTGACATTAACTTCTCAATCATAATTGGCGCTAATCCTTTACTCGGCTCATCAATTAATAGCAACCCATCACTATTAATGAACGCCCTTGAAATCGCCAGCATTTGCTTTTGTCCTCCGCTCAACAACCCGCTTTTTTTATTCCAATATTGTTTTAAATCTGGAAATAAATCGAGCATCCATTCTACTTTTTCCGCGACCTCTATCCCTTTCTTCGCTCCCGCAAGAGCAAATGTTTCTTCTACCGTTAAATCATGAAAAATCCCTTGATTTTCTGGCACATAGCCTATTCCTTTTCGCGAAATTAGATGAGTAGATAAACCATGTACTTTTTCATCACAATAATAAATCTCGCCATTAGAAATTCGATGAAACCCCATAATTGAACGTAAAGTCGTTGTTTTTCCAGCCCCATTTCTCCCAAATAATACGGTGATCGTTCCTGTCTCAACCTTAAAAGAAACACCTTGCAAAATATGAAACTGATCCAAATATGTTTCTATATTATCCACTTTTAATAGTGTCACCGTGCAATCCCCCTAAATATGCCGTTTGTACCCGCTCATCCTTCACAATATCCTTCGGCAATCCTTCCGCTAATAACTCACCATGAAATAATACAATAAGGTGATCTGATAAATGCAAAACCATATCCATTTTGTGTTCGATAAGTACAATCGTATTCTCTCGATTTTTCTTTATATTCTCGATTACTTGTAGAATAGCTGGAACTTCCTCAACAGAAATACCCGCTGTCGGTTCATCAAGTAGCAATACATCTGTTTTGAGTGCTAGCAGCATAGCCAGTTCTAATTTTCTCTTTTCCCCATGTGCTAAATTTTTCGCTAGCACTTCTTCTTTTTCGTGAAGCAATACTGTCTTCAGAAGACGTCTCGCCTCTCCCATCTGCTGCTTAAATCGCGAGAAGTTTGGAAAAAAACTATAATAATCTTGAGCAAACGACTGTACACTTAAACGTATATTTTCAATTACTGTTAACTCTGGAAAAATATTTGTAAGCTGGAAAGAGCGTCCCATCCCAAGGCGAGTTCGCTCTGAAATCGATAACTTTGTAATGTCACGTTCTTTAAAATATACCTCACCTTTTGTTGGAGAAATCTGTCCACTTAACAAGTTAAATAGAGTTGTTTTGCCTGCTCCGTTCGGTCCAATGATAGAAACTAGCTTTCCTTTTGGTATTGTCAAATTCACATTTTTAATAACATGATGTTCACCAAATGAGACACAAAGATTCCGAGTCTCTAATAAACTCTCCACTCTATCCCTCCTCATAAGGATTTTTTATTATTCATTTCAAAAACTAACTATAAAGAGAGGGGACACCCCTCTCTTTACCTTCGGATTAACTAAAAATTCTGATTATTTATTTTGGATTGGTGGCTCTGTTTCTTTCATTGTCAGTTCACGCTCTAAAACAGGTACTGGATAATCAACACCATCTTGTTTTTGAAGCGTTATAGAATAAAGCGTTTGCAACGCTTGGTGGTCTTTTTCTCTAAATTTCATTTTTCCTTTTGGAGTCTCAAATTCCATTCCTTCCATCTTCTTAATAAGCGTATCAACGTCTGTATCACCTTTTGTTTTCTTTAACCCTTCAACGATAGAAATTGCTGCTGACATTCCTCCAGCTGCAAACAAATCTGGAACTGCTCCATTGAAACGCTTCTTATGTTCTTCCACTAGCCAATCGTTTACTTTATTTTTCGGAAGTGTATGATAATATACTGAAAATCCTTGCATACCTACTAATGCATCCATCGTTTTTAATGCCGGTATATCCGGTGCTCCAGTTGAAATTTTAATCCCTTGTGCTTCCACATTCATATCCTTTAATTGCTTCCATGGTGAGTTCGCACCGGCCCAAACAACAAATAAATAATCTGGTTTTGAACTAATGATGTTCTGAATATTTGCAGTAAAATCAGTGGAATTCGTATCAGCATATTGTTCGTTTACAATATTCGCTCCTAGTTTCTTCGCACCCATTTTAAATGCAGCAATTCCTTCCCTACCAAAGGCGTTATCTGGTGCAAACGTTGCAACCTTTACATCTTTCTTAGCAATTGACGCTGCACCAGCAATTGCATCTTGAGATGAATTTCTACCTGTTCTAAAAATATATTTATTCCAGTTCTTACCTGTAATACTATCTGCAACTGCAGGTTCAACAACCATTATTTTTTCATATTCTTCCGCTAGTGGTAACACTGCTAATGTATCACTTGAACTCGAGGATCCAACAAGAAAATCAACCTTGTCTTCCTCTAATAGTTTCGTAGCTTTTTTAACCGCTACATCCGCTTTCGTTTCTGTATCTTCTACAACAAACTTAATCTTCTTTCCTTCTACTTTTCCTGTTCCACCTGTTGCATAATCTAATCCTAATTCAAATCCACTTACCGTTTGTTTCCCATATGATTCAAGTGGACCTGTTAACGAAGCAAGAACACCTACCTTAATCGCCTTCTCATCGTCTGTACTTGCCTTTTTTCCTGCACATCCTGCTGTGACTAACAACGAACCAAGAATACATCCCGTAAACACCATTTTTAGCCACTTACGTTTTTTTGCTGACATTGTGATCCTCCCCATACTTTACTTTCTAATAGAATCAAATACGCCATAGCAGTAAACCATCCGTAATCATGACTTTTCGCTTTTAACAATGTGAATTAGGCTGTTAATAAAAATTTCTTGAAGTACCTCTACATTCGCCAGACATTTCCAAATCCCTTCCAATGCATTTGTAAATATTCATACAATTATTTGAATTATACACCCTAACCTTTGAGCATCTACAATTTAGTAAGCATTTTCCGGTGGTGACTAAATGCTACATCCGCTACCATTTGAATACATGTCAAACAGCGGAGAATCTATCATTCTCCGCTGTTTGTTTTATATCAACTCATTAAAACGCATTATTTTCTAAGCTACTTAACCCTACCTTTAATTGTTGCTTATCTAAACCTTCACCAATAATCACAAGGTTTGTCGGAAATCCAAAGTCCTGTTCCAATAAAATTGGTACCCCAAATGAATATTGTAATAAATGCGGGTACTTATCCCCATGAAATTTTACAAATCCCTTAACTCGATAAATCTCCTGCGGTAAATTGGAAAGCCATTCATATAGTTGATCTTGGTCAATTGATTTTGTAAATTGATATGTCATCGTTTGTATATGTAAATGCTGCTTCACATGTAATGTTTCATGCTCTTCATTCCCTTTAAATTCCACACCTTCTATATCTCCTAAAGATATATTACAATACTGTGTTTTATACAATTTAGCATGTTTATTAATTGCTGCTACTTCTTCTAAAACTTTTTGCTTCTCCTCATCTTTTAATAAATCTGATTTATTGATGAGGATATGACTTCCATATTTGATTTGTTCATGTAAAAGTTGTTGAATATTTTTACTTAA
The DNA here is from genome assembly GCF_013314535.1 of Bacillus sp. Xin1. Classification (GTDB taxonomy): domain Bacteria; phylum Bacillota; class Bacilli; order Bacillales; family Bacillaceae_G; genus Bacillus_A. The sequence continues at coordinate 23,570 of NZ_JABUAE010000013.1, forward strand.
TGTATCGCGATTTAACCATCTCATCGCATCTAATACAACAACAATGGACTTCACATCAAGATAAGGAGCTAAAATAGGTGACAAGCATGCATCTAATACTTCAATTGGGTGAGCCACTCCTGTTGTTTCTATATAAATGACATCGGGTCTTTCTTGTTGATATAAAGAATGTAATTGAATTTCAAGTTCATCTTTCAATGTACAACAAATGCAGCCTTTTAAAAGTTCTCTTAAAACATTCTCTTTTCCTATAATATCCGTATCTACTGAGTATTCACCTATTTCATTCATTAAAACAGCTACTTTTCGATTTTTCTTCTTTTCCGCTAATAATAGATTTTGTAGCAGTGTTGATTTTCCACTTCCCAAAAAACCACCTAATATATGAATTTCTACTTTACTCATATTACCGACCATCCATTTCTGCGTTTCTAATATATTTTAAAGCGTAATTATTACGATTTATATTTATTATTTTATTAAAACAACTTCTATTTGTAAACAAAACAAGCTCACTATGTTGATTCCCTCTATATGTTAAGTGATTTACTTTATCCCGCTATTTCAGGACAGTAATACTCCCACCTCAAAATTCGGCGGGAGCAAAGAAGTTAGATGGGAGATAAGCTGCCCGTAAAAGCCCGATTGGTGAGGGCTAATAATCAGTGGGGAATGAGGAACTCCCACTGATTAAAGTTTCACTTTATCAGCAACCCGAATTCCAGATTTAATTGTTCCTAGTATCCAATCATATGTTAACGTTGTATATTCTCTTGCAAAATGTATGCCCCCCGCTGGCAATGTAATATGAGGAAATAATTCGAGTTCTTTCCCTTGTTCAAAAGCTGTTAATCCTCCGCAAAAGTATGGATTTTGACTTTAGCTAAGAGATAGCTATGTTTTATTCATTATAATTAATACCTATTTGAACGGATATATTTTGAAATACTTGAATATCTTTCATAAAATGTAATAAACTAGATTTGATTCTATAGAAGTAAGACCTATCTTACATATCAAAATTACTGAAATAGCGAGGAATTGTCATATGAAAAAAGGGATTAACCGTGTTGTATTAGTAGGAACTGGAGCAGTAGGATGTAGCTATGCTTACTGCATGATTAACCAAGGTGTTGCAGAAGAATTTGTTCTCGTTGATGTAAACGAAGCGAAAGCAGAAGGAGAAGCTATGGACTTAAGTCATGCGGTTCCCTTTGCTCCATCACCAACAAGAGTTTGGAAAGGTAGCTATGCAGATTGTAAAGATGCAGATCTTGTTGTAATCACTGCTGGTTTGCCACAAAAACCAGGTGAAACACGTTTAGACTTAGTCGAGAAAAATGCTAAGATCTTTAAACAAATCGTTCGTAGTATTATGGATAGCGGATTTGATGGTATCTTCTTAATTGCTACAAATCCTGTAGATATTTTAACTTACGTAACATGGAAAGAATCCGGACTACCAAAAGAACGGGTAATTGGTTCTGGTACAACTCTAGATTCTGCTCGTTTCCGCTACATGCTAGGAGAATATTTTAATATTGGATCTCACAATATTCATGCCTACATCATCGGTGAACATGGCGATACAGAACTCCCTGTTTGGAGCCACGTATCAATCGGAATTCAAAAACTACAAACGATTCTTGAAAAAGATAATGAACATAACCAAAAAGATTTAGATGAAATCTTTATAAATGTTCGCGATGCAGCCTATCACATCATTGAACGAAAAGGTGCAACATACTACGGCATCGGCATGTCGCTTTTACGTGTAACAAAAGCAATTTTAAATGATGAAAACAGCGTATTAACTGTATCTGCATATCTTGAAGGTCAATATGGACAAAATGATGTTTATATCGGTGTTCCTGCCGTCTTAAACCGTCAAGGAGTTCGTGAAATTTTAGAAGTTGAACTAAGTGAAGACGAGGAGTTAAAGTTCGATCACTCTGTTCAAGTACTGAAAGAAACAATGGCTCCTGTACTGTAAAATACATACTGATTATGCCTTCAAAAAAAGCAATCCAAAGATATTGGATTGCTTTTTACATAACTTGAAAATTCATTCTGCATTTGGATAAGATTTCTCTCCATCGTGCACCTCAAGCACGTCAAGTAAGAAAATAAAGATCGGAATCCCAATAATAAGACCCCATATTCCTAAAAAGTGTTCTGAAAAGATAAGAACCATAAATGTATAAAAGATTGGTAAATTCGTTTTTGCGGACATAAATTTTGGATTTAAGAAATAGCTTTCAATTGCATGAATGACTGTAATAAAAATTAATATGTATACGACATAGGCAATTCCACCGATGTTATACGCAATAATACAAAGTGGAAATAATGAAATAATCACACCTGCAACAGGAATGAGTCCTAGTAAGAATACCATGACAGCTAATACAAGAAGTTGTGGAAAACCGAGAAACACAAGTGCAATCACAGTGAGAATACAATTTACAACAGCTATCAAAAACTGCGCTTCAATCACTTTTCCAAACGACCTCGCAAACCTTTGACCGAAATATGTGAGTTCCTCATAAAAGATTCTTAATTTACTCTCCTTAAACTTAGAGGTAAAGCGAATAATGCGCTCCTTTTCTAACAAGAAAAATAAACTCAAAATAAGAGAGAGTAAAATTTGCAAACTCAATTTACCAATATTTGCTAAAGATTGGTAAACGACATCTACACCTTGTTCAATATACTTTGAAACTTCCATCTGATTAATCGTCGAAAACGCATATCGTATCATTTCATTATCCGGTGGGTTCTGGAAAAAGAGTTTAAACTGATAAATCAATTGTGAAATTTGTATCGTTAACACAGGTAAATATTTATATAGCGTAGTAATAATAAACGTCACTAAAACAATGTATAAAAAAGCGATAATCAATTTTCTATTTATCCGTACAAAACGATTAAGCTTTTCAGAAATAAACCTTTGAAATCGATCCATTAGAAACGTAAGGATAAAGGTAATCAAAATTAAATTAATCATACTTTTTAGCCCGTATAATATAAGAGCTAAGATGATTAATACAAGGAACCTCTGGAACCCTCTACTTTGAAAGAAACTTTTCATTTGCATCATTTATTTCAAACTTCCTCTCCCAGTTTCTTTATCTTGTTTTATCATGACTAGTTCTATCAATTCCCATAATAAAGTTGCTCTTTACAACATCTTATGACTAAAACTCTTGAATCTTTCTTTTAACTTCGAAAAGTCCCATTTTCCATCTATATTGTAATATTCTCAAACAACTCCTACTTCGTATATTATTACAACTTTCAAAAGTTCTCCATTCACAACCTTATGAGCTCTACCCTTTATATGCAAGCACTCCCTCGTTTCATATAATCCATAGCGACAGAATGCAATTTTTCACTCTTCTTTATATACATTGTGTTCTTGCTAAATCATATAATCCCTCTTTATATCTGTACAAGCAAATATAAAGTGCTACGATCCTTTTTCAGTATGCTTAGACATTTTGAAATGAAAAAAGCAAGAGAACCATCTTCCATTCCTCTTGCTTCATTCCTCGTTCTCTATAGGGAGAATCTCTATCATAACTTTTCGAATTCGGTAATGATTAACCTCATGTACAGTAATTTGAAGGTTTTCAAATTGAAATGTTTTGCCTTCTTTCGGAATTCTCTCAAGCTTTTCAAAAATCCAACCGCCAAGGGTATGAGCTTGCGTTTCAGGCATTGGGACATTAAACAATTCCACGAATTCTTTTAACTTAAACCGGGTATCCACTTTATACAAAGACTCATCCAGCTTTTTCACCATGATTTTCTCATCGTGCTCGTCCCAAATGTCTCCTACCAATACTTCGAGAATATCCTCAAGGGTGATTAATCCAAAAGTTCCTCCAAATTCATCGACAACGATAGCCATTTGGCTTTTCGTCCTTTGTAATTTATGCATTAGGGAACCACTACTCATTGAATTCTCAACAAACAGAGGATATCGTAAAAGTTTCGCAATATTGACCTCATTATGCTGGATCAGCTCAGACATGAATTCACGTTCTGTCAAGAATCCTATAATATTATCGATGTTTTCTTTGTAGACTGGAATTTTCGAATATCTCTCCTTCAAAAAAACTTTTTTAATTTCTTCAATTGATTGGTTTACTTCTACGGCAATAATATCCATACGTGGGGTAAAAATTTCCCCAACCATTATTTCTTTTAACGCCAGGGTCCGGTGAACGAGCTCCTTCTCGTCCTTATTAATAATCCCCTCTTTTTCACTGATGTCTACCAATAACTTAATTTCTTCCTCTGTAATAGATGGCAGGTTTTCGGTTTTTCCGAATTTTTTAGAAACAAATTCTTTCAGCTTATGGTTCAGAACATTAACCGGCGTTAATAACCTCATTTGAAAAAGTAAACTTCGAGAATATTTTAAGGAATATTTCCCAGCATTTTCATTCGCGATGGTTTTTGGTAAAATTTCGGCAAATATTAAGATGATAATCGTCATGACAATTGTACTAATAAGTAGTCCAGCTCCCTCTCCGAAAAGCTTCGCTGCCACAGTTGTCCCAATACTAGTAGCGGCCACATTCGTAATATTGTTCCCTATTAAAATGGTAGATAGGGCTTCGTCAAAGTGCTCGGTTATATATAAGGCTTTTTTACTGCCTGGTTTGTTTTTACTAGCATAATATCTTAACCTGATTTTATTAACACTTGAATAAGCCGTTTCTGCCGCTGAATAGTATGTTGATAAATAAAGTGAAACCACAAGCACAATAATTAAGACAATAGTATCCAATATAATTCACACTCCAATTAGATTGAAACAGGCGACAGTTCTTTTACCTCAAATCCAATACCTATTTTTAATCCCAATGAATAGATTGAAGATTTTTCCGTTACCTATTTTCAGAAAATAAATAGAGTAAGTGAAAAAGGATAAATCCCTTTCTTCGCCCTTGTGGAACATCAGTGTGAAACAAGAAAAATCGCGGTGTGCAAATAACTGCTACCTAGCCCTAACCAATGTAGGGTGTATTTAAACGTTCTAAATTTAACACATCTGATGTTAGACATCAGGAAAAAAGAGGCCTAAGAACCTCCACTTACTCTACTTTTAGTATATGAATCTTTTTTAAAAAGGATTGTGGGTTTGTCCACTACCAGATGAACATTTTGAGAAGGTTAATATTGATAGAAGAGGGTTGTCGAAGACTGAAAAGAAGCATAAGAACCGTCCCTATGCTTCCCTAAACGAAGACGTTATACTCCACCCAATAACAAATCTTTGTTTAAAAGCACACAAAAAAGAGAAACTATTTCTGAAACAGCTTCCCTTTTCACTCTCTATTTACTATTAAGAAGGTAGTAGTGCTTGTTGAACAGTATGGCTATCAACATATTGTTTGAATCTTACAACTTTTCTATTACGCAATTCCCAAACATGTACAAAATCAGCTTGAAATACTTTACCTGTTGTTTTATATACTCCAGAGTATATCCCTTCAGCAATAACGATTTCTTTGCTATTCACCTCATGATACGTATGCACGCTCGCTCTAAAATCATCCCATTCTGATGCTAGACGGCTAAAAACATTTTCTATTACAGCTTCTACCCCAACATACGTGCCACCATATGGGAACCCTTCCGCTTCTGTCCACTCTACTTCTTTTGAAAGAGCCTTTATTAAGTAATCTGGACCTTTATACGTACTACGAATGATTTGCAAATTTGTACTTTCTGTCATATATTACTCCCTATACTTCCAAGGATATTTTAGTAAAATTCCACTACATCTTCAGTAGGTAAGAATGTTCTTTCACCCGGTTGTTCATTTGGCTCACCAAATGGCATTTGCCCTACTAAGCTCCACTCCGCTGGAATATTCCAAGTTTCTTTCACTTCAGCATCTACAATTGGGTTGTAATGTTGTAATGATGCTCCGATTCCCTCTGCAGATAATAGCATCCAGACAGTATGTTGTAGCATCGCATTTCCTTGATGAGACCAGAATGGGAACTGTTCTTTATATAATGGTGCATTTTCTTGCATTTGTTTTACTGTCGCTTGATTTTCAAAGAATAGTACTGTTCCTACTCCTTCACGGAAACCTTTTAGTCTTTCTACAGTTGCTTCAAAATTTTCTGCTGGCACGCGAGCTCTAAGTGTTTCTTTTACAATACCCCAGAACTTTTCATGCTCTGCATCCATTAATACAACCATACGGCCACTTTGCATATTGAAAGAGGTTGGTGCATGTAAAGCTGTTTTTAAAACTTCATTGATTCTTTCTTTTGTAATCGTAGCATTTTTTGTTACTTTACGAATTGAACGACGGTTCACAATTGCTTCTTTTAAGTTTGTTGTAGTTACTGACATGACAATTCCTCCAAATTTATACGTTTTATAATTTATTTAAACAAATCGATTTGACTATTCAGTGAAAGATGGATTAGCAATATCCATCCGTATTACATTGCATACCTTCAAATGAATTTGTTTTATCCTTTTCGATCTCTTTATCAATTATTCTTTCTAACGTTTCTTTACTAGCAAGTCCTTGAATGACTTCGTCTCCAATCATTACAGTTGGAACAGCCATAATATTCGCTTCATCGTATGCATGTTGAATCGCTTGCTGATGTTTTTCTTTATATTTACGAGTTACTAAAGCATCTTTAAATTCGGCTTCAGGAAGCCCTACTTCTACTGCTAATTTTGTTAATACATCTATATCTTCAATATTTTGTTCTTCCTGAAAAAATGCAGTAAACACTTGGTGATGGTACTCATTTCCAAGTCCGTGCTCCTTCGCAAATTGGCACCCTTCAAAAGCTAAATGTGTATATGGATGCGGTGAAACACGTGGCAATCGCATTTCAACTCCTAATTTCTTTGCAGTAGGAAGAATGAATGAATCCCATGAACCTAACTTTTCCGGCTCATTCCAAGGATCTATTTTAGAATATGGACTTGGACGTAATTCAAATGGCATCCATTCGATTTCTACATCTTTCTCCTTCGCTACCTCATCTAATGGACCTTTTGCTAAAAAGCAAAACGGACAAATAAAATCAGAGTACACTTTCATTTTTACAGTCATATGATTACACCTTACCTTCTTTTGATTCCATTAGATGTAACACTTACTGTTACACCTGTAAGAAAAAAATATGCATTCTCTTTTTATCGAGCTTTGCATGTTTTAAACATTCATTTTCTCTTGTAACGATTCATACAAATGCTCCATCGTGATACTTTTTAACACTTCTTCCATCGCAGATTGTGCTTGAATTAAAATCAATTCTAATACAGCTTGAATATTCGCTCCAATTGGACAATCTGGATTCGGCTGTTCATGAATGTGAAATAGCTTATCTTCTTCAACTACATTTACTGCATGATATACATCTAATAATGTAATTTCACTTAAACCCTTTAATAACCCAGCCCCACCTGGTCCTCGATTTACATAAACAAACTTGGCTTGTTTTAAGTAAGACATTATTTTTCGAATTACAACCGAATTTGTATTTACACTCTCAGCCATAAATTCAGAAGTACAAACAGAAGATGGATTGTTTTTCAAAATGGATAAAATATGAACAGCTATAGAAAAGCGGCTACTAATTTTCATCGTAATCACCACCTTGATGTAATCATTATAGTTACAACAAGAATGTAAGTCAACCCTTTCTATAAAACTTTTTTTGACATGTGATAGCAATAAGTAAAAAGGCACCTTACAAACAAGATGCTTTTTTACTATTCTGCAAACACCCCTTGAAATTCTTCAATAAAAAGTTGAACAGCTAGTGAAGATTCTTTTAATGAAGGAACAGCTAACGCAATTTCTCTCCATACTTGTGGTTGTAATTCTCTCGTTTGAACATTCGGTGGTAAATCTGATAAGGATAATTCAGCTAATATAGCTAACCCTAATCCCTCTTGTATCATATTCAAGGATGTCGTCACAGTAGACACAACGTATTCAATACGAAGCGGTACGGAAGCTTGCTTAAACATTTCTATAATTGGTGGTTCATACCCACCTTTACAAATAATAATTGGTTCATTTTCTAAATCTTGAATTGTAATTGTCGCTTTCTCCCATAGAGGATGATCATTTCTTAAAACAACAACCATCTTTCCCTTCGTTAAAGGTACAATTTCCATTTCTTTATTTGGTAAAATTACGATTCCTACATCAATTACACGTGACTCTAGCCACTCTTCTACTTCTTTCAATGTTCCTTCATGGAGTATCAACTCTAAATTCGGATATTTCTCACGAAAGACATTGATCATTTTAGGCAGGAAATATGCTGATGCACTTGGAAAACTTCCGATTCGAATTGTACCAACTTCATGTCCTTTCTCCTTCGCTACTTCTTGTTCTACTTTCTCAACGCCATTTAAAATTTCTCGAAAATGAACCAAAATACGATTCCCTACATCAGTAAGAATCAAACCTTTTCGTTTATCACGTATGATAAGTGTTACACCTAATTCCGATTCCACGCTAGAAATAGCATGACTGACAGCTGGTTGCGTCATATTCAAGGCTCGAGCTGCCTTCGTAAAACTTCCTAATTCGACTACTTTTACAAAAACTTGAAGTTGCGTAATGGTCATAACTAATTACTTATACTCCTTATAAAAAAGATTCATTTTATTTATCGTGTTCAATATCATATCATAGTGAAATGAAATACAACAAGGAGGTATTATCGTGGTGCAACTTTCACGAACAAAAACAGCCATAATCCTTTCATTCCTCGTTCTTATGTGGGGGATTAATTGGCCTTTATCTAAATTTGCTCTGCATTATACACCGCCCGTATTATTTGCAGGAGTCAGAACATTAATAGGAGGATTTATTCTACTTATTTTCGCATTACCGAAATACAAACAATTACATCTAAAAGAAACTTGGCATTTATACTTTATTTCCGCTTTACTCAACATTATTTTATTTTACGGACTACAAACTGTAGGACTTCAGTATATGCCTGCCGGACTCTTTTCCGCTATTGTATTTCTTCAGCCTGTCTTACTTGGAATTTTCTCTTGGATTTGGCTTGAAGAAACAATGTATGGCTTGAAAATTTTCGGCCTTATTCTTGGATTTACGGGCGTTGCTGTTATTAGCTCTAGTAGCTTAACCGGACATATTTCTATTATCGGTATTTTCCTTGCTTTAGGATGTGCAGTTGGCTGGGCACTTGGTACAGTATTTATCAAAAAAACTGGAAACCGTGTAAATGCAATTTGGATGGTTACACTTCAGCTTATCATTGGAGGATTTTGCTTAATTGGATTCGGTTCAGAATTTGAAAACTGGTCTAGCATTACTTGGAGCATACCATTTGTAATCGTATTACTATTCATTTCAATCTTTGTTATTGCAATGGGTTGGCTTGCCTACTTTACACTTGTCGGAGCTGGAGAAGCTAGTAAAGTTGGAGCTTATACATTTCTTATTCCACTAATCGCAATTATTGTAAGTTCTATTTTCCTGCATGAAGCTATTACCACTAGTTTATTCGTTGGACTCTTATTTATTGTCGTGAGTATTTGTTTTGTAAATATAAAACCAAAGTCACTTACCATGAAACAGTCTGTTGAACCTAAAAGATGCTAGTCCAATATAAATAAGAAAACGCCTATCATCAAATAGGCGTTTTCTTATTTAATACTTTTTACGGCGTACTACAAAGATACATGTACCAAATGAAACTATAATAGAAAGAATGGATAAAATAATAGCTATCGTTTGTATACTTGTACTTTCTTTCTCTTTCACATTAGATACTTTTGATTCTCCATGCTCTCCAGTCAATGCTATGCCCTTTGTAATTGTTGTAAGTGAATGTGGTTTATCAGCCTTCTCATCGCCTGTCCATTCTACAATATCTCCGTCTTTGTACTGTTGATATGCGTCCCAAGCTACTTTTTGTTCTTTATCTGGATTTTTAGCAACAAAAGTAAATTGCTGAAATTGACCTGGTAAAATCCCTTCCCCAGTCGCTTCCCACGTAACAGATTTAATCTTTCCAGATGCATCTTTTTGTTCATCAATCTTCCATCCCGGTACTGGCTCATACTGTTGAAACTCGACTCCCTCTGGTATTTTAAGGATAACTTTCGTTGTTGCTATATCCTTTTCAACAGGGACCTTTATTGTATACGTTTCCCAAGAGCTAACACCAGAAGTAGCTGGTTTCACCGTTACATGTGCACTAGCAGGTACTGCGAAAAGTCCCATGGCAATTACTGTTGCTATCATTGTTGTTCCCAATTTTTTTATACGTTTCATTTTTCCATTACTCCTTTTTTCTCTATATAAACTTGACTTTATCGACCGCCGACTATGAATTTAAAATCCGTATCAAAACTATTAAGAGCTTTCGTTAATCCATGAACATGTATATTCCACTCACCGGTCATATTAATGTACATCCCTTCCGCTTGATACAATCCTGGTGAAACCGGCGAAACCCTAAATGTACCTTTTCCCATATCCATTTCTAAAGATTTCGTGGTCAGCACAATTTGTTCCATATCAGTAACAGGCTGTCCATTGGTATCCTTTAAATCAATGCGGAATGTATTCATCCCTACCTTATTAGGGCTGACTTGTAAAGTAAGTTCATACCCATTATCAATTTTTTCGCTTCCTGTAAATGGTCCAGTTGGCGGCATTGGTGGCGTTTGTATATTTGTTAAAAAAGCTACTATTATGAAAATAGTGATTCCTATACCAAACTCAACTTTCACCGTAGCACCCAACTTTTTCTCTTTCCTCATCCTTCCTCTTACATAATGAATAAGTCCCAATATTCCCATACTGATAAATAAAAGAAACTTCGTTAACAATGCTAATCCATAATTTGTATCAAATAGTGAATGAATCGTTGGAATAAAGAAAGTACTATTAAAAAGACCTGTCACAAAAATAACAATAACTGCACCTATCGCCCACGGTGAAAAGCTTTTAGTAGTATTCCAATACTTCGCCCACTTCTCGTTCCCTTCTTCTTTAGGTAAAAGAAGAACAATTGCCGATAATCCTCCAATCCACAGTGAAGCCGCAAGTAAATGTAAAAAATCCATAATTACCGCAATCACTTTATACTTTAGGCCGTATGCATGACTATTCATTGCTTTTATAATAAGTAACCCAACAAAAAGGAGAATTGGAATTGCCCATGCTTTAAACGATGAGAGCTTTCCGCGTTTTAAAGCAAAGTATGTAAAAGCAATCAGCAAAATCACCAATGTCATTTGGATCATCCATACAGGTCCAAAAACTGATAACTGTAATGTTTCTTTTAATAATGCAGGCTGAAATGCATCTACCCACGAAACATCAGCATTTACTTTTGCTTGCAAAGGGAGACTAAATAACAAACTAATGAATATACCAAACAATGAAGCCCAAATGAGTTTTTGACTTCTTGATTGCACTTTGCTCGAATTCCCCTTATACATAATCAGGTTAAAAAATAAAACACCTATATACAGAGAAAAACTTGTATATAAGATTCCCCTTTCTAGCAACATATCCAATTGTGGAAAATAACCAAATTCTTCTGCTTGAATGCTACTTTCTCCCTTTGCCTCTGCTCCAATACGAAATGGGATGACTCCTTGAATCAGATGTCCATCAGCAGAAATAGCTTTCCACTGAATAGAATATGTACCATTTGGTATATCTTGTTTCACTCCAACTTTTAATAATTTCGGGTTCTTTTTATCAACATGGGCATCTTTTAAATCCACTCGTTTCCCTGAAGCATTCCTCACGAATACTGTATTAAAGTTTGAGGATTGCAATATTTCATCGAATTCAATCCTTACAGCAGAAGGTACTTTCTCTAATGTTTCATTTTCTGAAGGGTTTGATTTTACAATATAAGCATGAGCCGAAACTGCTGTAGGTAGCGATATCATCAGTACACATGCCATTACCATCCATGCTCCTAGTTTTCTTAATACACTCACATTCATTTCACTTCTTTCTTTTATATCGCTGTATTTCACTCGGAAGTTAATAAAACATTACTTATTTTTATGCTCCCCCATAAATTAACTTCATTAAATATTAAGCAATAAAATATAAATTAAAAATTTCATTATAAACTTTTTATACACCTTTCTATTCTTATATAAATTAAGAAACTATTTATATAATCATTACTTACCTTTCGGAAGCTAGTTGTGATTATAACATATAATATATAAATATAAGTTTCTAAAGAAGAAAAGAAACCGTGAATCATTTGTGAAGAAAATGTGAAATGTCCCTTCATACAGTTTAGTGCTCCTCAAAAACGAAAAAGGCATTATGCCAACGCGTAACACCTTTTATCACTCTTCGTTTATAAATTACTGTTCTTCTGGGTAATCGCAATATTCAATAATCGTCCCCTCTGTATCTGCGGGATTAAGATAAATTAATCTTCTACCATGCTTGTTTATACGTAATGTATGCTCCAACGTTCGAATCCCTTGTTGTTTTAATTCCTCTAAAGCTTGATCCAAATTGTCTACGCGATAAGCAATGTGATGTACACCTTTCCCTTTTTGCTTGATAAATCTTGCAATTGGTGAAGTTGTATTATTCGTCGGTGCAAGCAATTCAATTCTATCGCCATTTACTTCAAGAATCGCTACTTCACTCTCAACACCTGCCGCTTCACTTACATAACGATCTATTAATGTTCCTGCTAAAACCTTTTTGTAAAATCGTATACTACTATCTATATCGCGAACAGCAATACCGATATGATCAATTTTTTTGTTCATTATATTTCTCCTACACTCATTTTTACTTTTTATGAAAGATATATAAATCGCTACACTTTTCGCATGGCTATCCACTATAACAACTCAGCCATTTATCTCCTATAATAACAAAAAAGTTATAGAAATAAATGCTATAACTTTTTTGTGACATATAATTACTTATTTACTTTTGCTACGCTTGAATGAATTTCATTTTTCACTCTCAAATGACTAATGCCGTATCCAATAAATCCACCAATAATAGCCGGGAAGATCCATCCTAAACCGACTTCATGCATCGGAAGAAATTTAGTAAATACATGATTTACTACTTGGATATTTACTCCAGCTGCATTTAATCCATCAAACAAGCTTATAATAAACGTTACCAGTAAGCTTACTTGATACACTTCCGGTCTCCCTTTAAATAATGAATGGAAGAATGTTAAAAAGATTAGTACAATTGCTAATGGATAAATCGCTGTTAATACCGGAACAGAAACTGCAATGAGTTGTGTCAATCCTACATTCGCAACAATTGCACTAAAAACAGATAAAATAACAACGATTTTTTTGTAAGATACATTTGGAAATAGTTTATAGAAAAATGAAGAACATGCTGAGACAAGTCCTACACTAGTCGTTAAGCAAGCTACTGTAATCATTAACCCCAATAATACTCCACCATATGAACCAAAATAGTAATTTGAAACTTTTGCTAAAACTTCTCCACCATTCTCTAAGTGTCCAAGTTTTGCTACGCTTGAAGCTCCCATATAAGAAAGCGCTGTATAAAGAATTGCCAATACTGTCGCTGCAATAATCGTTGCTTTTGCACAAACAACCATAATTTGTTTTTTCGTTTTTGCGCCTTTTTCTTTAATAGCATTAATAATAATAATGCCAAATACGAAAGATGCAAGCGTATCCATTGTTAAGTATCCTTCTTGAAACCCTTTGAAGAAGGCATTAGATGTATACGTTTCAACAGGTGCTTGCATATCCCCTATCGGATGAATGAAAGCAACAATTACTAAAATTCCAATGAATGTTAGTTTAATTGGCGTCAAGATTTTTCCAACAATATCGACAATTTTCGCAGGATTGAGCGAAAAAAAACAAGTAATACTAAAAAATATAATTGTAAAAATAATTAAAGCCATAGAACTTAAACTTTCTGGCACAAAAGGTTTAAGACCAATTTCAAAGGAAACATTACCCGTTCTCGGTATTGCAAATAATGGACCAATTGCTAAATATAAAATTGTTGTAAACACAATTCCAAAAACAGGATGAACTCGACTTGCCAGTGATTGTAAATCCTCTTTACCTGAAATTCCAAATGCTAATACACCAAGTAACGGTAGTCCAACTCCAGTTACTAAAAACCCAGCATTCGCTGCCCAAATATTTGTGCCAGCCGATTGCCCTAACATCGCAGGGAAAATTAAATTTCCTGCTCCAAAAAAGAGAGCAAATAACATTAATCCGATAACTACTATAAACGAAAAAGGTACTTTATTCGCCATGATACAACCTCCATTACAAAATACATTATCTAATTTCCAATTTTAACTAATTGAAGATTCTGAATATTTAATAAGTAAGTGTGTTATTCTCACTTATTATAGTCTTAAGAATAATATATTTCAATACTATTTTTTGAATTTTTTAATTAAATTTTGAATTTATCAATTAAATTTACTTTGAATACAAAACTTAAAACATCACATATTCCTCATATCACTTAATGCTATAAACTTTTATTAAAGTGACCATATTACCCTGTTTCATATTCACTGATTTTATTTTTGAATAAAGTGAAACTTCTATCAGTGGATGTTTTCTTCATCGTCCACCGATGGAATCAGTCTTTTACTAGTGGTTATCCCCCAGTAGGTTCACTTAGTTTCCCTCCCTTTTTTTATAATTTTTATTCATTAGCCAAAATATGAAGAATAAGAGCTTTTTTATATACAAATAATAAGCCTCAAGGAGTTGTTGACATGAATTTGATATTAAACGTTATAGGGATTCTCATTGTATTATTAGTAGTTTTCTTATGTTCGCCTAATAAAAGAAAAATAAAATGGAAACCAATCATTATTCTAATAATACTTGAACTTTTTATTACTTGGTTTATGTTAGGAACCAAATTTGGAAACATCATAATTGATAAAATCGCTTCATTTTTCACTTGGCTAATATCGTGTGCAAATGAAGGTATTCGTTTTGCATTTCCATCAGCTATGGAAAATCAAACGATTGACTTCTTCTTCAGTGCATTACTTCCAATCATTTTTGTTATTACATTTTTTGATATTCTTTCTTATTTTGGAATTTTAACTTGGATTATTGATAAAGTAGGTGCAATCATTTCAAAAATTTCGCGCTTACCAAAGTTAGAAAGTTTCTTCTCCATTCAAATGATGTTTTTAGGAAACACAGAAGCACTTGCTGTCGTTCGTGATCAATTATCTGTTTTAAAAGAAAATCGTTTGTTGACTTTTGGAATTATGAGTATGAGTAGCGTCAGCGGGTCCATTCTTGGTGCTTATCTATCAATGGTTCCAGCAACATATATTTTCAGCGCAATTCCTTTAAACTGTTTAAATGCATTAATTTTAGCCAATGTTTTAAATCCTTTAGAAATCACTAAAGAAGAAGATATTATTTATTCACCTCCAAAAAAAGAAAAAAAAGATTTCTTTTCTACCATTTCAAATAGTATGTTAGTTGGGATGAATATGGTTATTGTTATTTTAGCTATGGTAATTGGATATGTAGCATTAACAGCATGTTTAAATGGTATTTTAAGTTTCCTTGTAGCAGGTTTAACAATTCAAAAAATCTTCTCTATTATCTTTAGTCCTTTTGCTTTTTTACTTGGTTTATCAGGCACTGATGCTATGTATGTCGCTGAATTAATGGGGATAAAAATAACAACTAATGAATTTGTTGCGATGATGGATTTAAAATCACATTTACATTCTTTACCTGCACATACAGTTGCAGTTGCAACAACATTTCTAGCCTCTTTTGCTAACTTTAGTACAGTTGGGATGATTTATGGGACTTACAATTCATTATTTGGTGCAGAAAAATCAGCAATTATCGGGAAGAATGTTTGGAAGCTTCTTGTTAGCGGGATGGCTGTTTCCTTATTGAGTGCTATGCTTGTGGGGCTTTTTGTATGGTAAGTGAATATGAAAGATACATGACACCTTTACATATGGATATTATGTAGACTATGCAAGGAACAAGGTAATATCACTACACCCTTCACAATAAATATCTATATTTCAAACAAATACTTATAAAAAAGGTGTTACGACATGTCGTAACACCTTCCATCACTTCTCAAAAAACAAAATTAATTTTATTCTCTTTCCACTCTAACTTCGCATCAAAGCTTTTATCATTCTTTTTAAAACCTTTAATTAAATCCGTCTGTTCACCTTTTAATAGCTTCGTCATATTCTTTTGTGAAATTGTTTTTCCTAATATTTTTTTGGAGATTGTGAAATCACATTGGGTTGTATTGTAGTTTGCACAACCGTAAAAAGTCGATTTATCGATTACATCGCCAGCACATTTTTTACATTGTCCTACTTTTTTACCTGTTGTAAATTTCGATCCTTTACGTTCAACTGACTCTACATTCAATCCAGTAAAGTCCCATTTCTCAGACATTTCAATCGCATCTTCAATAATTTTCGCTGATAATTTTTTCGTTTGTTCCATAAAGGTTGCTGGTGAAGCTGTACCTTCTCCAATTTCAGCAAGACGCTGTTCCCACTTTGCCGTCATTTCTGGGGAGGCTAAAATTTTATCACCAATTGCCGTTATTAATACTTTCCCTTTATCCGTTGCGTATACTTGGTTTTTCTTCACATCAATATACTTACGATCTTTCAGCATTGTGATAATGCCAGCACGAGTTGCTTCTGTACCTAAACCTTCTGTCTTCTTTAATACTTTCTCAAGCTCTTCATTATCTAAGTACTTTCCAGCCGTCTTCATTAATGTGATAAGTTGTCCTTCTGTGTAACGCTTTGGCGGCTGTGTTTTCCCTTCTTTCACTTTCACCTTTACGACTTTTCCTTGTTCACCTTCTGCTACGATTGGAAGAATCGTTTCATCGTCTTTATCATCTTGAAAAATAACTTTGCGCCAGCCTTCTTGAATTTGTTGTTTCCCTTTTGAAATAAATTCTGCACGTCCATCAACAAGTGTTGTAATTGTTGTATAATCAAAAATTGCAACTTCATAATGTGCTGCAATTAATCTTCTAACAATCATATCGTAAATTTTCTTTTCATCACCAGATAGTTTACTTGGACTTGTTACTTGTTCAGTCGGAATGATGGCGTAGTGATCCGTAACCTTCTTCTCATTCACATATCGCTTATTATTCATAATGGACTCAATCGGCGCAGGTAACAAATCTTTATAATCATCAAACTGGCTTAACTTTTGTAAGATGTCAGGAAACGTTGCTGCTTCTCCTTGTGTTACATAGTTAGAATCCGAACGAGGGTAAGACACAATCTCTTTTTGATATAAAGCTTGTGTAATATCAAGGGTCTTTTTCGGTGAAAATTTAAATGCTTTATTCGCTGTTGCTTGCAGTGATGATAAATTAAATAAAAACGGTGGTTGAAACTCTTTCCGCTCCGTTTTCATTTCCTTTACTTCAGCCGGTTTATTTTGACAAAATGCTGCGATTTTATTTGCCATATCAGGATCTTTTAAGCGGGACTCATTATCCTTCTCCCACTTTCCTTCATATTTCTTTCCTTCTATATTAAAGGTTGCAAACACTTCCCAAAATGGTTCTGATTTAAAATTTTCAATTTCCTTTTCACGTTTTACGATTAAAGCTAATGTCGGCGTCTGTACACGGCCAGCCGAAAATACATCATTCATTCCCTTTTTCTTTAACAGAATGCTAAAGACGCGTGATGCGTTCATCCCAACGACCCAATCAGCGCATGACCTTGTATATGCTTCATAATACGTATTAATCGTATCTGACTCATCAAGTAAGTTTTTAAACCCTTGATAAATCGCTTGCTTCGTTAAAGACGAAATCCAAAGGCGTTTCATCGGTTTTTGCACGTTACAAAGGTTGATAATATTTCGTACTATTAATTCCCCTTCTCGCCCCGCATCGCCTGCATGAATAATTTCCGTCACTTGCGGATTATGTAACAACTGTTTCACAACATTAAATTGCTTATATTTTGATTTTGTAACTTCAAATTGAAAACGTTCTGGGATCATTGGTAATGTATTTAATGACCATTTTTTCCACTCAGCGTGATAATGCTCCGGATTACATAACTGCGTCAAATGACCAATTGCCCATGTACAGTAAGCTCCATTGGGAAATAACTCATTTGCTTCTACTTCTAAATAACCATCTTTTCGGCGATATTTAAATTGAGAAACAAGAGCCAAACCTTGATCGGGTTTCTCGGCAATAATTAATTTCATTTTATAACTCCCTATCTAAATTCCAGTACTACTTTCATTTTATCTCTTTTTATAAGTGATGAAAAAATATCTATCATTTTTTTCATTCACAATTCGTCTTATATTTTTTTAGACCTATAATATTATACGCTTAACCTTCACACCTTCACAATAGGAACTCATTATATATCATACGTATCCCCTCTATTGTACACTTCTCAAATAAAAAAGACGCCCGAAATTGAGCGCCGTTTATCTTTATTATTTTGCAACAATCTGCCTTTCCCTCACATATGGATTGTATGCTCCCATGAAACTCTCTATCTCTTCAACCGTCCTAACCATATCTTTTGAGAGATTTTCATAACCTTTTTCAGTAACAAGAATATCATCTTCGATACGGATTCCAATTGACTCTTCTTCAATATACAAACCAGGTTCCACTGTAATGACCATGCCAGCCTCCAGCACTCGGTCTTTATACGAGCCTACATCATGAGTATCCAAACCGAGAAAATGGCTCACTCCATGATAATAATACTTGGATAGTTCTGAATTTTCTTGGATTAAACCGATCTTCTTGCACTCTTCGGCGAGCACCTTTTTTGCATGTTCATTTAATGCCGCGAATTTTAATCCCGGCCTCACAATCTCAATTGTTTCCCTCAATGCTTTTAACACAATATTGTAAATCTGTTTTTGGCGATTCGAAAATGTTCCACTTGCAGGGAACGTATAGCTGATGTCAGCATTGTAGTAGTCCTTCTGAGCCCCAAGATCAAGCAGCACCAGATCACCTTTATTAACTTTAGAATCATTATCCTCATAATGTAGCACGGTTGCATTTTTACCACTTGCCAAAATCGTATTAAATGCATGATGCTTAATACCGGATGATTTTAACGTAAAATCAAAATAAGCTTCCAATTCATATTCCATCATACCCTCTTTGGCATGCTTGAGCACATTATAAATGCCCTCTTTTGTAACCATAATAGCTTCCTTTATCTTTTCAATTTCTTCATCAGTTTTAAATACTCGTAATTCACAAATATTCGGATAGACATTACCGATTGAAAGGTGCGGATAATGTTCTCTTACATGCTTAGCGAACGCCAACGTCCTTGTCTGCGTTCCTGCCCATTCGCGGTGCTCCAAATCTAAATACACATGCTTCACATGTTCTGCAAAAAATGTCCGTGCTATTGATGATTCAAAACTTTCTAAGTACACAATTGTTTTTATACCTGAAATTGTTTGTGCTTCTTCCTTTGAAACTGTTTTGCCTACCCATTTTTCAAGAATCGGATCCGCTTTTTCAATGAAAAGTACTTCTTCCACTGCATCGCCTACTTTCTTTAACATAAGAATAATATTAGGCTCATCGATACCGGTCATATAATAGAAGTTTCGATTTGGCACAAATTTATAATGTTCGTTAGCCGACTTATAAGGCGCCTGTCCCCCAAATAGAATAGTAACAGACTCCTCTGGCAATGTTTCTACTAATCTTTTTCGATTTTGAATAAAAAATGATTGCTTCATAATAATCCCCCTTAAGTTTTATGAATCCCCTTAAAGCTGTCTATCCAGTTTATTTAATTGTATTATCGTTATAATTTTCCGTCAATTAACCACCTATCGATAGACTCAAGCGAAAGAATATTATGATTACATACGAAAGGCAAAACTCAGTGATAATGAATGATGAAACAAGCCAGTAGTTTCTGGTAATTTAGCCAAAAACTATAAATGCGCGGGCTATTTATTGTTTTTTAATCGTTTTTTCATCTTAATCAAGTTTTCATTATTGTAAATCCGATTAATTGAAAAATATAACCTATCATTATCCAAAATATATATTATTTAAAAGAAAAAGGCCCCTTTTATAAAGTGGCCTTTTACCTAAAAGATAATTGAGATTATCTCTTAGTTCACATCATATCCTTGATCTTCAATAACTTCTTTCATTTTGTCTGCATCTACTTTTGTGTCATCATACTTTACATTTACAGTTCCTTCTTGTAAATGCACCTCAACATTTTGTACTCCTTCTAACTCTGTAAGTGCATTTGTTACTGCCATTTTACAGTGATTACATGTCATTCCTTGTACGTTTAATGTGATAGTCATCATACATTCCTCCATTTCATTTATATTTTGACGCGTTTCAAGCGAAGCGCGTTCGTCACAACAGATACTGAGCTAAATGCCATTGCAGCCCCAGCTACCCAAGGTTCTAATAATCCAGCCGCAGCTACAGGAATTCCAATTGCATTATAGAATAGTGCCCAAAATAGATTTTGACGGATATTTTTCATTGTCTTACGACTTAACTCAATTGCTTTTGATATATGAGATAAATCCCCACCAACTAAAGTAACATCCGCTGCTTCAATCGCTACATCTGCACCAGTTCCAATAGCCATACCAATATCAGCTTTCGCAAGAGCCGGCGCATCATTAATACCGTCTCCTACCATCGCTACTCGTTTCCCTTGCTTTTGTAAATCTTCTACAATTTTAGCTTTATCTTCAGGTAATACTTCTGCGTATACATGATCAACGTCAACTTGCTTCGCAATCGCTTCAGCTGTACGTTTATTATCACCTGTTACCATGTATACTTCGATTCCTATTTCTTTTAGTGATTGAATCGCATACTTTGAGCTTTCTTTTACTGTATCAGCTACAGCGATAATTCCAGTAAGTTTTCCATCAATCGCAACAAGCATTGCTGTTTTACCTTGATACTCTAATTCTTGCATAACTTCTTCATGCTGTGATATTTCTACTGATTGTTCATTCATTAATTTACGTGTTCCAACAAGGACCTTTTTGTCTTCAATGTTCGCTTCAATACCATGACCAGGAATTGCTGAAAACTGTTTTAAATCTTTCAATCTAATTTTATTTTGTTTTCCATATTCAACAATGGCATGCGCTAATGGATGTTCGGAAGCACTTTCAGCTGAAATAGCATAATCGAGCATACCTTCTTCAAATTCTAACACATCAGTAACTTCCGGTTTCCCTTTTGTTACTGTTCCTGTTTTATCAAGTAACACAGCATTAATTTTATGCGTTCCTTCTAAAAATTCACCTCCTTTAAAGAGAATTCCTTTCTCTGCTCCCTTTCCTGTACCAACCATAATAGAAGTTGGTGTTGCCAAACCTAATGCACACGGACAAGCGATTACAAGGATGGCAATCCCGACTTCCAATGCTTTTGGTAAATCCCCTGGTGTAATAAAGAAATACCATACAATAAAAGCAACTAAAGCAATAGCTACAACGATAGGTACAAAAATACCTGAAATAACATCTGCTAATCTTTGAATAGGTGCTTTAGAACCTTGCGCTTCTTCAACAATTTTAATAATACCTGCTAAAGCTGTATCTTTTCCAACCTTTTCAGCTCTAATAGTCAGAACACCATTCGTATTAATAGTAGCGCCAATAACAGCGTCTCCCTCTTTTTTATCCACTGGAATAGATTCTCCAGTAATCATAGATTCATCAACGGAAGATATCCCTGAAGTTACCATACCATCCACAGGTATTTTTTCACCTGGTTTTACAATAATCGTATCTCCAATCACTACTTCTTCAAGGGGTACCCGTATTTCCTGACCCTCACGTACAACAAGTGCATCTTTAGCTTGTAAACTCAATAATTTAGAAATTGCTTCTGTTGTACGTCCTTTTGCTAATGTTTCAAAATACTTTCCAACTAGAATTAATGTAATTAAAACTGCACTTGTTTCAAAATAAAGATCCGGACTGTAGTTTGCGTTTCCTAATGTTTTCAATGCCTCGTATAGGCTGTAAAAGTAGGCTGCTGATGTTCCTAAGGCAACCAGTACATCCATATTTGCACTTTTATTTCGAAGCGCACGGTAAGCACCAACATAGAAATGGCCACCAATATAAAATTGAACTGGTGTTGCTAATAGAAGTTGAAACCATGGATTCATTAAAATATGTGGCATTGGTATACCTGTATCAAATGGCATATGGCCAATCATTGTATAGAGTAAAGGTAAAGACAAAATAATAGAAATGATAAGTTGACGCTTTTTCGCCTTAATAACCTCTTCTTTTCTCTCTGAACGATCTACATCTTCATTACGTATCTGTCCCTTATACCCCGTTTTCTTTATTTTTTCTAAAATATTTTCTGTCGAAATCAAGCTTTCATTATATTCTACAACCGCGCTATTTGTAGCTAAATTTACAGTTGCACTCGAAACGCCTTCCATTTTGTTTAACACCTTTTCAATTCGGGTTGCGCAAGCTGCACATGTCATTCCTTCAATATCTAAAGTAACTTTTTCCTCTGCTACGTTATAGCCTAATTTTTCAATTTTATTTTTTATAGTAGAGATTTCTTGCTGGGATGGATCATATGTGATACTTGCTTTTTCCATAGCTAAATTTAAATTAGCTTCTACTCCATCCATTTTATTTAATACTTTTTCAATCCGAGTTGCACAAGCTGCACATGTCATTCCTGTAACGCCAAGCGTAACATGTTTTTGTTTATCCATTGTATCCCCCTCCTATTTTGAAAATTGTTTTATGACATTCATCAATTCTTGAATAGACTCATCTCCATCCCCTTCATGAATCGCCTTTGCTACACAATGCTTTGTATGACGTTCTAACAAAGAAAAACCTACCTTATTTAAAGCTGCATTAATTGCTGAAATTTGAATTAAAATATCAACACAGTACCGATTATCTTCCACCATTTTTTGAACACCGCGAACTTGCCCTTCAATACGCTTTAAACGTTTTATTACATTTTGAATTTCCTCTTCTGTACGAGGAACCATTTTTGGATTGATTTCATTATCTTCACAATGACCCATTCATATCACCTCAGTTATTATAATTATCGATCTTTATATACATTATACGGGTAAGGGGTATAAAATGCAACTGATTACAAATCCATTTTTAATTTTTTCAAATATAAAATACTGTAGCCATACTACATTTTTTTCGTAATGCTAATCTCTTTTATCGTTAAGCTTTCGAAATTATGCAGATACTTTACAGATATAAATAGGCATAAGTATTCTATACTCACTCATATGATGAAGTGAACAAAAGGACAGGGAGGTATTACTATATTCACTTATACATTAATCACCTTAACACTTTGTTTTATCTTGGTTCTTTGTACTTCTTATATTTCTAAATCCAAAGGTACCCTAATGGAGTATATGGTATTTATTATGTCTTTTAGTATGAGCATAGGATTAAGTATTGGATTCTATTTTGGCATTCTCATCAAACGTGACCCCTTCAACAACTGGACTATTCTTCTCATGATGTTCACGGTTATGACAATCTTGACATAAGAATTCTAGATTACTAAAGCTTAGTGTTATCTCTGGATCATTAATATTCTCAGGCGTTATGTATTCCTTATGATGAATTATCTTTCCTGTACCTTGGCACCTCTCACATAATCTATGCCTTAGTTTGAAGTATGAATCTCTGCACTTCTTCCAAGCTAATAACTTATAGAAATGTTTTGCATATTCTTTTGCCATCCAACCATTTCACTCCTTATCAATCTAACTCCTTAACTTCCTTTTCTTTAATGAATTGAATCATAAGTAATAAACAAATTGTCATTCCTATACAATATCCGACGAAGCAACCTAACCAAAAAATCTAATCACTCCCTTCATAAAATAAAAAAACATCCATTACGGATGTTTATATTTTAAATACGGTATATGAAGTTTCATTCTTCTTCCAGCTAACAACCACGACAGACGCTCTTGGTCGACTTATTAGGCCGTCTTCATTGCATCTACCTAGGATGTTGTTAGCTCAAAGAAGAGCAAAAGCTCTCCTATATTAACGGTATCATTCAATCAGTACCATTAAAGCTGGTTACGGATTTCTTAATCATGCTGTCAATATGAAGCCGTTTAGAATTATAAAGGTATTCTTGCGAGAAGTGTTTTCCGCCACTTCTCACAATACAAATATAACATGGTAATTCTAAAACAACCGGTACATTTATGGCCAAAAAGCGGTCACGACTCTGCCACTTATTTTAATTCGCCAATAACCTTTATTT
The DNA here is from genome assembly GCF_013314535.1 of Bacillus sp. Xin1. Classification (GTDB taxonomy): domain Bacteria; phylum Bacillota; class Bacilli; order Bacillales; family Bacillaceae_G; genus Bacillus_A. The sequence goes on from NZ_JABUAE010000013.1 coordinate 47,943, forward strand.
CCCTAGACAAGCCCACTGCAACAGCCATAAAGAATAAATTGGATTTCTATTAAGGTATTATGCTTGATCTGATTGTTGAACATGTAATGGAGGCGGAATAATCCAACCTTTTTTCTTATTTAGACGAAGTAATATAGCTCCAGCTTGTGCTTTTTTCATATGGAATTGACCAAACATCATTCCTACATCTTCTCGAAGAGATTGTCCCATAGCTTGACTACATGCTACTAACCCAGCAGCAAGATCCATAGAAATTTTAGTTGCAATTTCTGCATCATTAATACGAGCACCAGGAGGAATCGTTTCAATAGATGCAACTGGTCTTTCTGGAGGTGCTGGTGGTAATGCAACACCATTTAATTTTAATAATTTTTTTAATTCTTCAACTTCTGATTGGATATCATTTTCTACAAGATTTTCTAAAAATTTCTTCAAATCCTCGTCTCCTGTGTGGTTAATAAGAACTTGATATCCAGCAATTGCACCTTGTGCCGCTGCAAGATAACTCCAAATCCCAAAGACTTCTCCGTAGTGCATTGGTTCATTTTGTGGATTTCCACTTAAAATACCCATTAAAATATTCCTCCTTAAAGAAATTAAACTTTTAACAAAAATACTTACTATAGAAAAAATTTTCCCAATCATGTTCCGGATTAAAGAAAATAAGTTCTTATAACTCATAAGGAACACCTTACCCAAATATAGTAATTACATCTTATAGAATATACTGTTACAAAAAATCTATTCTTATAAATAACACATATATTTCAATTAACATAATCCATTATTATCAGTACTTTTAATAATAGAAATTAAAGATGTTCATCATAATTTCAACTCAAATGCATTTATATATTCTTAAACGAATATTGCCTAAAGGAACTGGAGACATTACTAAATATGAAAGGAGGGAAAACTATGAAGAAAAAATTCTCATCTATTTTAGGTGCTCTATTACTAACTATTATGGTTTTTGGTACAAGTGTCCATGCTGAATACGATGGAAATAATATGGATAGAGTTAACAATAATGATATTACAACTCGAGTTAATGACAATAACATGAATAGAGTTAATAATGATACTAGAACTCGAAATGTGAATACAACAAATGATTTGAATAATGATCGTGATGATAATAATAATTGGGCTTGGCTTGGTTTATTAGGTCTAGTCGGTTTATTCGGTCTTAGAAGAAAAGAAAAAGATCCAGAAACACGTTAATGTAGAAAATTGCATTTAACTTTAAAAGATACTTATTTATCAAAAGAATGCAAAATGAATAAACTATGAATCGCCTTTAATAAGGCGATTTTTTATTTTTTCAAAATCAATAATAATTACATAAAAACGGATACTATTAATCGGAAACAATGAATTTCTTAACTTGATGGTAATGGAGCGGTACGTCCATTTGACGAACTACGCTTCTTTTTTATGCCGTCGCTTCCCTTACCCATATCTTATATTGTGTGTAACTGAGCCTATTGCTGAATCCCTTGATATCATTGAATTTATAAGACTTTCTTTTTCGAGTTACACAGTACGAAATTTATGAGTAACTGTATAAATTAAAAATAAAAAAAGCAATGATTAGATTTTAAACCTAGTCATTGCTTTATCCATTGCATCTTGGTTTACACCTATATATCGAAGTGTTACCTTCTCTGATGAATAATTGAATATCTCCAAAAGTAATGCTACGTTCTTCGTTTGCATGTACATATGATAGCCAAACGTCTTTCTTATCTCATCGCAGATGAATATTTGTATTCGCTGCATGTAAAATCTGAACTAAGTCCTTTGTTTCTTGAGGTGATATGAATGTATCATTTTCTACAGCACCGATAAATACTTTTTTCGGCTTAAATCAGATTATAGTATACCTCCCATAAAGATATAAATAAAACCTACAATGACCATTGTTTTCTTACTTGTACTTCAGCCAAATGTTCAATTGCTTCTTTTGTCATTCCTGCATACGCAATAACATTTGTTTGATAGTTTTTCCCTTGAATATTGACTGTAACAGTTACCGCCATCATTGTTATTCCTCCTTTCATCTATAAAAAAACAATCTTTTCCTATAGAACTGTCCATGAGTAATGAAATAATAATCATTATGATAGTTGAATGAAAAATACTCTCATTTCTATCTTATTCCCTTCAATAAACTTATATTAAATACACAACTTACCTTTTAGAATTAGGTTACCTAACATGAATTTATTATACTTTAATTATTTTCTCGTCAAGAAAAATATTTATCTTTTCATCCTTCATCAATAGCAAGCTCTCATTAAAATCTCCCTACTTCCACTTCATTTAGAGGAGGAGAGCTTCTCAGTTAAAAACTTATCATTAACAAAAAACGTATGCTCATAGGAATACACATACGCTTCAACTTAAAATATTTCATTATCTTACATAAATACAGCAATAGCAAAACATTATATATTTAAAAACTTAATACATACTGGATCAGGCACTACAACATCAGACTGCAAAAGCTTTAATTTTCCAAGAGACTCGTCTCTTGAAAATAGCACAAGATTACTAGTTCTTTCATTTATAACGATAAGGAATTTCTCAGTTGGATCTAATATGAAATCTCGTGGCCAATCACCCTCAGTATATACAGATTCAACAAAAGTAAGTTCCCCTGTGTCTTGATTCACACTGAAAATAGCAACACTATTATGCCCTCTGTTTGCTGCATATACAAAACGACCATCGGAAGATATGTGAATTGCACTACCTTGATTATTTTCTTTAAATTCGTCTGGAATAGTGGAAATATATTGAACTTCTTTAAATTCACCATTTTCGGCATTATATGTTAAAGTGATTACCTGCGAACTCAGCTCTGTCATCGTATAAACGTAGCGTCCATTTGGATGAAATACGAGATGCCTTGGGCCACTCCCAGGCTGAACTGACAATCGATTAACTTCTGTTAAAATTCCTCTACTGACTTTATACGTAATTAATTGATCAATCCCCAAATCCACCGCAACCACGTATTTATAATCAGGCGTAAATCCAGCGTAATGTGTATGTGCCTTCTCTTGTCTCTCTTTATTTGGGCCTGAACCTTTATGCTCTATAATAGATGTCGCCGAATCTAAAGCTCCACTTTCTTTATTTACTATATAAGATTCAATTGTCCCTTTATGATAGTTTGCCGTAACTACCATTTGATTTGTTTTATCAATACCCACATGACATGGTGATGCCCCATCTAATATTTGGCTATTTAATGTTTCAAGACTGTTAGTATGATGGTTAATAGAAAAAGCTGCTACTCCACCTGATTCACCTTTTTTTATGACAGAATATAAAAATTGATTATCTTCGCTAATAGCTAAATATGTAGGATTATTTAATTTAGCTGCTATACTTACTTCTTCAATTGTGGCTGTCTGTGTATCCAATGTAAATTTGTAAATCCCTTCGCTATCCCCTCGCGTATATGTTCCGATATATCCAAGTAATTTACCGTTATTCATTTTTTATATCCTCCTTTGACATAATTTAACCCGCATTAACGAATAGTAAGACCCCTATCGCAACATTCAACAATTGTAAAGATATTCAATAGAAATCGGCTACCTGTAAACGTTCAATGGAGGAGTCTAATCAGCGTTTCACTTTACGACATTCTACCACAAAAATGGAATTGAAACCCCTTTCGCAGAACGAGCAACAACATACAGACACAGAATCCTACACAAATAATTCTTTTCATAAAAAAGCTCCCTTATCAAAACATTAGTTGTAGCCAAAGTCTCGATAAGGGGCTAAATTTTTAACATTTACAATTTTATCCCGCATTAACAGGCAGGTACTTTTTCTTTAATTTTTCCAATCCAAACTATAAACAAAAAGCATTCGGTTCATTTTTTATCCCGCATTAACGGGCAGTAAGACCCCCACCTCAAGATTCAGAGAGAAACGAGGAAGATAGGTGGGGGATCAACTGCCCGTAAAAGCCCGATTGGTGAGGGCTAATAATCAGTGGGGGATGAAGAAAACCCCCACTGATTAAAGTTTCACTTTATGGGATTTTTCTTTTCTCTGACATATTCGAAATATTAAGGTTTGAAACGTAATCAGATTTATAATCTTTATATTTCACTTCTGTTACTCTATCACCGCTGAAGCATGATGTAAATCGTGACAGAGGAACATCCATTCACCTGGATTGTCTGCTACAAAAGAGATTCAGTTACATAACAATACTGTCTTTTATCGTTTCTAAACTTAGTAGATCTTAACATCTAAAACCAAAAAAGCGAAATGTTATTAACATTTCGCTTTTTTGTAACTGCTACCGTAAGATGGTAGGTTGTAACCGATTAGAATCTTTTAAATTTAACAGCAATATTTCAAAAATAAAAAAATAAAGAATTTCCCCCCTTAACCATATTCTTCAAAATTATTTTTTTACGCTTACACTAGCTACATTTCTGTAATAATCTAAAGTAGTACTGTAAGATATACATGTTTATTCTTAAATAAAGTGAAACTTTAATCAGTGGGGGTTTTCTTCATCCCCCACTGATTATTAGCCCTCACCAATCGGGCTTTTACGGGCAGTTGATCCCCCACCTATCTTCCTCGTTTCTCTCTGAATCTTGAGGTGGGGGTCTTACTGCCCGTTAATGCGGGATAAAAAATACTATATAGCCCTTTCCAGAACAGTTATAAAGCAACTACTCTTATGGAAATAATTTCATTTACAGAAGACTGTCGCTTCATGATAAGAAAAAGCTAGTCTTCAAAATTGAAGACTAGCTCTTTTAACTCGCTTTAAATCCGCCACCTAACACGTCACGTACATCGTGAATAACAACGAATGCATTTTCATCTTTTTGACTCACGACTTTCTTTAATTGCATGAGCTCTTGTTTATTAATGACAATATATAATACTTCTTTATTATTTCCTGTGTAACCGCCTTTTCCTTCTAATACTGTTACACCACGTGTCATATTCTTCATAATAGATTCTCTTATCATGTCTGGATAGTTTGAAATAATGGTTACAGCAGTTTTTGTATTCAATCCTTCCACAATAAAGTCAATAACCTTTGCACCGATAAATACCGCTACCAGCGTATACATCGCTTTTTCCTGTCCAATAATGAATACGGAACCTGCAATAACGACGATATCAATAATTAATACACCTTTTCCAACACTCCAACCTAAATATTGATTTGCTAATTGTGCTAGAATGGCAGAGCCGCCTGATGTACCACCTGCCCGGAACATAAATCCTAAACCAACGCCAACGAAAACACCCGCAAATAGAGCAGCTAATAATGTATCATGATTTACCGGAGTCGCTATATCTTCTGTGATATATAAAAAGAAAGATGAAGAGACAATACCAAGTATTGTATACACCATTGTCTTTTTATCAAAAAACTTATATCCAATTGCAAGTAATACTGCATTTATTAACAGGTTTACAGTACCTGGTGACCATTCAAATAAATAATATGTAATAACTGTAAGTCCAATAATGCCACCTTCAGATAATCGATTTGGAATAGCAAAAAAGTTAATTCCAATCGCAAACAATAATGATCCAATTACGACAAGCGCTACTTCTTTTACTCTTTCATTCATTACTCTTTCATTCATTACTCTTTCATTCATTACTCTTTCATTCATTACTTTTCCCCCTATCTACCCCAATGTATATTTCTTCAGCCTACTTTCAGATCAGAGAATCAAGCGAATTCTTTCCATTTCTCTGCATGCTTTTCTATCATTTCAATTAATTTCTTCATTGCAGGAGTTAACCATTTACTTTTATGATATGCCAATTCAGTTGTAACGAAATCTTCGCTATACGTCCATGGTAGTACACTTAACTTGCCTTGCTCGATTTCTTCTTTTACCGTTATAAATGGTAAATAAGATATTCCTAACCCACACATAACAGTTTGTTTAATCGCTTCAATACTCCAGAAATGAATATGAGAACAGTTAATACCCTCTTCTTTAATCCGTCTTTCTAACAAATCTCGATAGCTCCCTGGCTCTGTAAGCAACAACATTTCTCCTTCTAAATCAGCAGGGCTAACGTTCACTTTTTTTGTGAGTGGATGTTTCGGCGGAGCAATAAGCACAATCTTCTCTTGAACAAGAGAATGGGTAACGATATCCGCACCTAGTTGTTCTGGATGTGTAAATAAAGCAAAATCAAATTTCCCTGATTTTAGTTCATTGTGCAATTCTTGACTCTCTGATGGTTGTAAAATGATATGTACTTGTGGATACTTCCTTTTAAATTCATATAAAACAGCAGGTAATCGATAAATCATTAAAGACTCATTCGCTCCAATGCGTATTGTCCCTGAAGATTTTCCATTCATTTGAGATGATTCCAATGCTTCGTTCGATAATTCTAATATTTTATGTGCATAAGAAAGCATATGCTCTCCTACCTCAGTTAAAATTACTTTTTTGCCAAGGCGATCAAATAATGGACTCCCAATCTCTTCTTCTAACGATCGAATATGATTGGTGATTGTCGATTGCGTATACCCAAGTTGTTCTCCAGCCCGTGTAAAGCCACCGCTTTCCGCTACAATAATAAAAGTTTTCAAATGGCGCAGCTCCATACTTACTCCTCCTGTTGTACGATCCTATACCGTCTGGATGTTTTTCTTTTTATAATCATATCTCTATAATAATGCGAAAATGAATATGTAAGCTATACCGTTTTCCATTTACTCAAAAACACAGTCCATCATTTAACAAAACTCCAATAAAAATAATTATTCTCATGCATTTAGTTGGTTTTACTAACTCACATATTTTCACATTAAGCAAGTCTCTGAAGAACATTTATTCTCTACTTTAATCATCCATGAAACAGCTGTTTCTTTACACTCATCTAATCGCTATTATATATTTAGAACACAAATAAATAAAATGAATTATTTTAATAGAAATCATTTATAAAAATGATGGATGAACTTAATATCGTACAGTTAGACACTCTTCTTGAAAAAAGAGTGTCTTTTTCATTTACAACTAACTATTGACATAATCAAAAAGAAATACTACAATTACTATAAATTAGTAAGTAACTAATTTATAATCGAGAACAAGGGGTGAACATAATGAAAAATATATTATTTCGTATTAATGAACTAGCAAAAAAAGAAAGAACGTCCGGGCTAAAAGAAACTGAAAAACAGGAACAACAAATGTTACGACAAAGCTATATGAAAGAATTTCGCGGGAGTTTAGATTCTATTTTATTAAATACAACGATTGTAGATCCTAACGGAGAAAACGTAACTCCGTTTGCTTTACAGCATGCACAAAATCGTATGAACCTTAGAAAATGAAATCTAAAATGGATCTGGGCAAACAATTTCGCAAAATAATAGCAACATAAAAAGAGCCAAAGTTTCTATATTTAGAAATCATGGCTCTTTTTAGCATGTAATCTCGTTATCTCTAATCCAATTACTTCATAATTTAAAACACTCTTACATTCAAGATAAATCTGCGATTGTAAAAGCCCCTGGCAGTAATTGTTCAACCGTTACTTCTTTCTCATCACCTTTTAGGTTTGTTAGTAACACTGGCATCTGAGGTTCACAAAACTCTGCAATGACTTGTCTACAAGCTCCGCATGGAGAAATGGGCCCATCGGTTTTACCTGTTACTACTAAATAACTAAATTCACGTTCCCCTTCTGACACCGCTTTAAATATAGCTGTTCTTTCCGCACAATTACATAAACCGTAAGAAGCGTTTTCTATGTTACAACCGGTATACACTTTACCTTCTTTCGTAACTAACGCTGCACCAACAGGGAATTTAGAATATGGAATATAAGCCTTCTCTAACATCTTTGTCGCTTCTTCAATGTATCTTTTTTTATCCATACTATTTCCTCCTCAAAGTAGATTCCATCCTATTAACTATTAATCAGTAATAATTGTATGAATTAATTTAGGAGTCTCAGCAGTTTCTGATACAGAAATGTTTTCATAAATTTTCGCTTTTACATCTTCTACATTTTCACGATTCGCATAAATCGTAACAAGTGGTTCTCCTTCTTTTACAGTTTCACCAACTTTTTTACGTAACATTAAACCTACCGCTAAATCAATCTCATCTTCTTTTGTCGCACGCCCTGCGCCTAAAAGCATTGCTGCGATACCAATTTCATCTGCCACAATGTTAGATACAACACCTGAAGTTTTTGCTGGTACATCAATGACATATTTCGCTTGTGGTAACTTTTCTGGATTGTCTACAATCGAACTATCCCCACCTTGATTGTGTAAGAACTCTTTAAACTTCTCGATTGCCTTTCCGTTTTTCATCACTTCGATTAACATTTCACGTGCTTCTTCTAATGTATTTGCTTTCTTACCAAGCACGACCATCTGACTTCCTAATACAAGCACCAATTCTGTTAAATCTTCTGGCCCTTCTCCTTTTAACGTATCAATCGCTTCCTTCACTTCAAGCGCATTACCAATCGCAAAACCAAGAGGTTGCGACATATCTGAAATAACAGCCATCGTTTGACGCCCAACATTATTTCCAATTCGCACCATCGCATGTGCTAATTCTTTCGCATCTTCTTCTGTTTTCATAAATGCACCTGCACCTGTTTTAACATCAAGAACAATTGCATCAGCACCAGCTGCAATTTTTTTACTCATAATTGAACTTGCGATTAACGGAATGGAATTCACTGTTCCAGTTACGTCGCGTAATGCATAGATTTTTTTATCAGCAGGTGTTAAATTTCCTGTTTGTCCAATAACTGCAACCTTATCACGATTCACTAATTCAATGAACTGCTCTTTCGTAATTTCAACATGGAAGCCTTCTACTGCTTCTAATTTATCAATCGTACCACCTGTATGTCCTAAACCTCGGCCAGACATTTTTGCAACTGGCACATCTAACGCAGCTACTAATGGTCCTAAAACTAATGTTGTTGTATCCCCAACACCGCCAGTTGAATGTTTATCTACTTTAACTCCTTCAATCTCTGATAAATCAATTGTTTCTCCTGAATTTACCATAGCCATCGTTAAATCAGCACGCTCTCGATCAGACATGTCTTTGAAAAAGATAGCCATTGCCAGTGCACTCACTTGATAATCAGGTATTGACCCATCTGTATATCCTTTAATAAAGAACTCGATCTCCTCTGTTGTTAACTCTTTACCATCACGTTTTTTCGCAATAATATCTACCATTCTCATCTTAATCACCAATCCTTTTATATTCTATGAAACTTTTAATATATTAAACCCACAATCGTTGCTGATAAGAAACTTACTAACGTTGCACCGAAAAGTAATTTCAAACCGAATCTTGCTACTACATTCCCTTGTTTTTCATTTAAGCTCTTAACAGCGCCTGCAATAATTCCAATTGAAGAGAAGTTTGCAAATGAAACAAGGAATACAGATATAATAGCTGTTGTTCTTCCAGAGAAATTAAAGTTCCCTTGTGCTAAATCTGTCATTGCCACAAATTCATTTGATACAAGTTTTGTCGCCATGATGTTGCCTGCGTTAACAGCTTCATGCCAAGGAACTCCCATAATAAATGCAAACGGCGCAAATACATAGCCAAGAATTTCTTGGAATGAGATACCGATTACACCTTTAAACACAGCATTAATGAAAGCAATTAAAGCAACAAAGCCAATTAACATAGCCGCTACTGTAATAGCAACTTTAAAGCCATCAATTATATACTCCCCTAATACTTCGAAAAAGGTCTTTTTCTCTTCCTCTTGTACTTCTAACATATCTTCTTCTTCAGTAACCTCGTATGGGTTAATGATAGAAGCAATAATAAATCCACCAAACAAATTAAGTACTAAAGCGGTTACAACATACTGTGGTTTTAATAAAACCATGTATGATCCGACGATGGACATCGAAACTGTAGACATCGCAGACGCACATAATGTATATAATCTTCTTTCTGATAGTAAACCGAGTTGCTTCTTAACAGAAATAAACACTTCTGATTGTCCTAAAATTGCTGAAGCCACCGCATTATACGATTCAAGTTTCCCCATCCCATTTATTTTACTTAAAGCTAAACCAATCGCTTTTACAATGACTGGCAATACCTTAATGTGCTGCAGGATACCAATTAAAGCTGATATGAAAACAATTGGCATTAGTACCCCTAAAAAGAACGAAAACTCTTTTTGATTTACTAACCCACCAAATACGAAATTAACACCATCACCAGCATATTTTAATAATTGTCCAAAACCATCTGCAATCCCAGCAATTAACACGTTCCCGATGCTTGTATTTAATAGTAAGAAACCTAAAATAAACTGAAGCACAATCATCGTTACAATAGGACGATATTTCACTTTCTTTCTATTATTACTAGCTAGCCATGCAATGCCTAACACAATAATCAATCCTATGATACCGATTACATATTTCATAAAATTCTCCCTCCTTTTCCGTATCCGCTTACATGTTTTTCAATTAGTAAAGCAATAGATACACAATGCTCTATAACATTTTGTGTATCTATTGCTTTCTATTTTTTGTAAATTAGTAGTTATCTGTAGCGCCTTTTTCGTCATTTAATACGATTGCAACACTAGCGCTCGCTCCAACTCTAGAAGCTCCAGCTGCAACCATTTTCTCTGCATCTTCACGTGTACGAACGCCACCAGATGCTTTCACACCAACATCTGGTCCAACTGTTTTACGCATTAATGCGATATCTTCAGCAGTTGCTCCGCCAGTTGAGAATCCAGTTGAAGTTTTTACAAAATCAGCTCCAGCTTTTACAGATAATTCACAAGCGCGAACTTTTTCTTCATCTGTTAATAAACAAGTTTCAATAATAACTTTTACAAGTGCTTTTCCTTTTGCAGCTTGTACAACTTCACGAATATCATTTTCAACGAATTCATTGTCGCCATCTTTTAATGCACCGACATTGATTACCATGTCTACTTCAGTTGCACCTTTTGCAATTACATCTTTTGTTTCAAATACTTTTGTTTCAGTTGTATTTGCACCTAAAGGGAATCCGATAACTGTACAAACATCCACATCGTGTCCTGCTAATTCTTCAGCAGCTAATTTTACCCATGTAGGATTAATACAAACAGAAGCAAAATTGTATTCCTTCGCCTCTTCAATCACTTTCATAACATCTTCTTTTGTAGAATTTGGTTTCAAAACTGTATGATCAATTAACTTTGCAATGTTCATTTTGTTCACTCCTCATATCTTTTAACAACTTCATTCTAACTCCACTTTGAACAAATGTAAACACACTTTTGAAATTATGTTCAACATTTTTTTGAGATAGTGAAATAAGTTTTAAAAATTGACACAAAAAGAGAGCTGTCATATTAACAGCTCCCTCATAAAACACAAAATTCATTCATAAAGTGAAACTTTAATCAGTGGGAGTTTTACTACCCGTTAATGCGGGATAAAAAAATCTATTTCACAAATTTCTTATGCAACCATTATTTCATCATGAAATTTTTATTGAAAAGCGCATATATTGCACAGCCATATACGAAAAGAAGGTTTCTCAAATCTATACTTTTGAGAAACCTTCTTTTCTAATCTCTTTTATAATTTAAAAGCTCCTTTGCAGTATGTTGATCGATAATCAACACATTCGCATATCCCCCGCTTAACGCACCATCTATCGCTTTTACTTTTCTAGAACCCCCAGCCACAAGAACGGAGCGTTTCTTTAAGCGCAACTCCTCTAACTCAATACCAATTGTACGCTGATTAATTTCTTCACTGCAAATATTACCTTCACCATTAAAGAAACGTGAACAAATATCACCGACAGCTTGTTCTTTCAATAAACTCATTTCTTCTTTATCTAAATAACCCAATCGAAACAATAGAGCTTCATCTCGAACAGTTCCAACCGTAAAAATTGCAATATTCGCTTGTTTTCCCATTTCAATAATATGGTGGATATGTCTATCCTGTTCCACTAATTCCTTTGTAACTGCGTTATCAAATATAACTGGAAGTGGTAGGTTTCGTGGTGTTGTTTGAAAGGCATCCGCAAATAAGGCAATCGTTTCATTTGCATACGTATTAACACTTGAATGACTAATGCCTCCTTTTAATTGAACAACCTCTACCCCTTTTACATGCTGCGGCACAATTTTTCTCGCAATCTCATACATAGTTGTTCCCCAGCTCACACCGACGATATCACCATTTGTAACAGTCTTCTCCATATATTCAGCAGCATACTTACTAATATATTCCGTAATAGTCGCATACTCTGGTACCGGAGAAAATACGACATGTGCTTCTAATAAATTATATTTTTCTTTAAGTAAGTTTCCTACATTATCTAAATCAGCAAATGGATCCGCTATATGAATTTGAACAAACCCTTTTTCTTTTGCATATTTTAACAGTCTTGAAATGGTTGGTCTTGAAATATTCAGCTTGTTTGCAATTTCTTGTTGGCTATAATCTGATTGGTAGTATAATCTTGCAACTTCAACGCTTAATTGTTGTTTCTCTTTATCCATAATAACTATTTATGTATCCTTTCTATATTTTCTAACATTACATGCATTGTACTTACAAGCATTATACCGCTTTATTCCTGAAAATTCGACCATCTGAATTAATAGCCAACTTCCCAAGGATAAATCACTTCAAAATGACCGATTTATAGCGTGAAAATTTTCACCAACAAGCTTCTCTTTGTTCTTCTTACTACAACATATACGTTTTCTTTACTCTCTATTTATTTTACTTTTACATCCTCATGTAATTTTTCTGTATAATTCTTGACATCCTGCCAACTATCTCTAGCTGTATTCAGATCTTCTTTAATAAAAGTAAACTCCTCAGGACTGATACCTTTTATATTTTGTAACAAATTATTATACTTAGCACCAATTGTATACCACTGATTTGAAATATTTTGAAGAGAAGTAATAGCTGCATCAATTGTTTCCGTCATATTTATTGTTTTAGTTTTCACATCGGTCAAAATTGCTACCTCTGTCTGCGCCCCGGAAATTCTTGCCTTTAAATTTCCGATTTCTCTCTCTGCGTTTGCAATATCTCTCTTGGCAACAGCAATCATCGGTCCACCGGCAAGACAAGTAATTAACGCCGCACAAAGCACTGACCCTGCAATCAGCATATCATTACTTTTTTTAATTGAATCATTATAAGTATTGATTTGCTGCTCTAAAAGTGGAATTCCAGCATTCGTACTTGCCAAAATTGCTGTTAATTGATTTGAATCATCTTTAAAGCTTTTTGTATCTTCGGCCATTCTATTTCGAAACGTTTTTAGATTTTCTAATAGCTTGTCCACTTCGCTCTGATTAGTCAAAATAATATTGTATAATTTTCCTAAATCAGATTTCAATTTTTCTCTGTCTTTTTGGTCAACAGCTGCTATTAGACTGCTGTAATAAGACTGAAACGTTCCGTTAAATTCCACTATATTTTGATCTGTTTTCATAATTTGAGGTTTTATTTCATCTAGCCAAAAAGATGCATTGACTTTTGCATCTTTTTGATGCTTGAGCATATTCTCTTTTAAATCACCATTTATCGAACTTATCTTACCCAAATCTGTTTCTTGTTGATCCCGAATTGTTTTCGCATACGAATCCATTGCAAATACACTAGATGTTGTTTGCGCCATTACATCTTGGAATCCAGCAGGACCAAGGGAATAGTTCTTCTCACTTTCTTGTAATGAATGCATTTGACTTTTTTGTTCTGCTGCAAGAGGATGAAGTGGTACGATATTACTTGTCGTAACCCCAAGAACCATCATTGACAACACGATTTTCTTATAAAACCTCTTATTCATATCTCCACCTACTTTTTGTATAAAGTGAAACTTTTATTAACTAAAATCTTCTTTATCTCAACGATTCTCACGAATAATGAGATTAAAAATCTCCTGCTCAAAATTGAACAGGAGACCTGCATCACATACTTTATATATCAGAAAAAACTGTCAAGTATCTCTATATAAAGCATTAGTGGTTTATTACGCTTTTGTATCTACTACTTTAATATCCTCAGCATAAATCTTTTCAGCATAATCTTTAATATTTTTCCAGCTATCTTTAGCAATATTTAGATCTTCTTTGATGAAAACAAGATCGTTAGGGCTAATAGATTCAACATTTTGAAGTAAAGAGTCATATTTTTTCCCCATTGTATGCCATTGATTTGAAATGTTTTGCAGTGCAGTAATAGCTATATCAATCGTATTCGTTAAGTACTCAGTTTGATTTTTAATATTCGTTAATCCAGCTACCTGTAATTGAGCTTGTGAAATTTGCCCTGTTATCTTTTGAATTTCTGCCTGTGCATTATCAAGTTCTTTCTTCGCTAAAACAATACCAGCTGTTCCCCCTCCAATTGCTGCTGCACCACCTGCAATGAGCCCAATTCCTAATGGAGTACCTGCACCAGTAGCAATTACAACTGCTCCACCAATAATTGCGATTGGACCTAAAGCTGTTGCAACTGATGATCCAATGATAATTGCGTTATATTTACCAATCGCCTCATTATACGTTGTGATTTGATTTTGCATAAGTGGGATTCCAGCATCTTGACTTGCTAAAATAGACGTTAATTGATTTGCATCACCTTTAAAGTTTTGCGTATCTGCTGTCATTTTATTTCGGAATTTTTTTAGATCTTCCACTAACTTATCTACTTTTTCTTTGTTCTCTGTAATACTAGTAGATAATCTTGTAAGTCCTTTTGTTAGTGTTGCTTTGTCTTTATTATCTACAGCTGTTACTAGAGTATCATAGTAATTTTGGAATTTCGTATTATAATTAATAATATTTTGGTTCGTGGAAATCAATTGTGGTTTAATTGTATCCAACCACTGATTTGCATTTCCTCTAGCAACATCTTGATGATGAACGACTTTTGTTTTTAAAGAATCATCAACAGTCGTTATACCATTAAAATTAACATTAGCTTGTTTAATAATCGTTAACGCATACAGGTCCATTACTAAAGCATTTGAACCTGTTTTTTCCATCGCAGCTCTAAGGCCGTCTGGTCCTAATGAATACTCAGAATATTTATCAGATGCATCTGTTACACTAGCATGAACTGGAATTGGTTTTGTTGTGCTTTCCGCTGCATAAGTATGTGCTGGCAGGATATTACCTGCTGCAACTACTGCCATGATTGCTGATAGAGCCATTACTTTATAAGGTTTTTTTGTCATTTTTTTCTCTCCCTATATCATTGATTATTATGATGTAACGCCTGCTTATATTTAATGTACCTCTACATTTGTCACGTAATCTTCAAATTGCTTTGTTTGTTTAGTCATCTCATCACTTACGTTTTTAAGCTGACTGAATTGTCTTTGAAGCGTACCACTATCAGTATAGACACCTGTTTCAAGATTCGATTTCATTTGAAGCATATTTTCATTCAGTGCCTTCCAATCATTTACCAAGTATTCTAGAGTAGTAATTTGTCTATTAATTAGCTCCACAAAACTTTTCACCTGATCTTCAATAAAAATAATTTCCGTTGCTTGAATTTCAGATTGTGATAACTTTTGAATAAGTGGTACTAATTCTTTTTGTTTCTGCTGAATTTTAATAGCAGCCTCTCTTGTTTGACTATCCGCAGCATTTACAATTTCATCACTAAGAGATCCAATTGATACAAAATCTACCGTTTTTGTTTGGGCTGTTGTATTCGTAATTGTAAACACTTGCTTCCCAATATTAATAGAGCCTTTAATAATTTCATTTGGTCTATTTAAAATCTTTGTAAGTTCTGCTTGAATCTCTTCTTGAATTCTTTTAATATCCGCTCTTATCTGTGCAATATCTCCATTTGAACCCTTTAATGCTTGGATTGCTGTTTCAGCCTGTTGAGATAAACTCCCACTATCTTTTACTAATAAGGATTTGAAACGATTTAAATCCAATAAAGTTTGTTCCATGTTATCTTGAATCGTTTGTGCTTGACTTTGAAGTTTACCAAAACCGCTTACAAAAGCTGTTTTTGCTTGTTCATCTTCATTCACTTTTCCGGAGAAATCATATAATTTACTATAATAACTATTAAATCTTGTACTATACCTCATAATCTCTTGATTTAAGTCCATTAACTTCGGATTATATTCATCAATCCATTCACGGACATTCATTTTTGCGAACTTTTGATGATTTGTCAAACTACTCATAGCATCTACTTTAATATCTGGCTGTTGTAATATAACTAATCCGTAAGCTTGTATTAAAGGAGTGTTTGATCCTAAAGCTCTTATCGAATTAGATAATGTATTTCTAACCGTTATGTTTTGAGCACTTGCTTGTTTAAATTCAGATTGATTACTTTCCGCAAAAGCACTTATTGGCGTTAGGCAACTTGTAGATACTGCTGTAATCAATAAGCCTGTGATTAAAGTTTTTTTCACTTTAACTCCTCCTAATGTATTAGTATCCAATTATATTTCATATAAATTTTTTGTTTCTTTATGTATCCCTTATCAAGCAGGTAAATCCAGGAAACGCTCTCATAATATCTATTAAACCTTTTTCCAATATGTGTAAACCCTATTTCTAACTGTTCGTTTTTATATTTGCTTATTGGCGATTTCAATCCTTACTTGTTTGATTCATTTAACAACATTATCTTAATAAGAACACAAAATCATACTTTACTATATCCACCTCTTTCAATCCATTAGATTCACAATGTAGTATATTGAACTTTAAATAAATCATATGAGCTATTCATCATACCTTTATTCACTGAATGAACTGTATATCATGAGAATACTTTCAATTCCCTATAAAACAGAGAGGAAAAATCCCATTTATACATTACATTTGCTACACAGAAATATTATTCATTTTTCACTATTCACCAATAAAAATATGAAACAAATAGCTGTGTTTAAATTCAAGTTTTATACTGTAGCATCATTTAAACACAGCTATTTTTCATCGTAAAGGAGTATTTTTTCTTTCGCTACTCCATAGGCTTTTTGTCTTTATTTCAATATAAAATAACATTAACTTTATAAAATATTAATAAGAGTACTTTTCATTGAAAAGCACCTTTATCTTTATAATTATTTCCACGAAAATAATTATATCGAGATAATTATCCCTAGTGTATGCAATTATGCATACACTCTTTTCACAAAACAGATTTCCTTACTTTAAAACTTTTTCTCCCTTGAAGAAAACCCCACTGATTAAAGTTTCACTTTATAACCGTTTGCAATATTTACACGTACCGCGCCTACGATAGTAGTAAGCAATCGTAGCGCCAAATAGAGCTATTCCCCAGATTGGCCATAATAACTCGGGACCTTCTAATGCCCATCCCCTATGATCTAAGCCCCCTTTATTAATAAAACCCCGGATGTACATCAAGCCAGCTGAAGTAACCATAATGGAAACCAGTGAAGCTGGAATAATCGCTAATGAAAGAGGTACACGCTTACCAGCAATAAATGGAAACCAACGTGGAAATTTTTCTCCCCATTGCTGAATAAGTCCCAGCGTAAGAATTGCCCCTCCAAGTGCTACTGTAGCCAAGGATGCACCCATTAACCAAATTCCAGGTGAATCACGTTCAAAAGAATCAAGTAATTCTTTAGTAGTTCCCAGTGGAATACCTATCGCCCAACACCATCTTGTTATGGAATAACAGATAGGAATTATAATGGCAATGTAAGTGCACCATTTTCCCCAAGATGCTGCTGAGGATTGTGATGTCCATTTAGAAGGGTTACTATTTCTGCCACAATACAGACAAGCATTTCGTGTTTGGCGTTGGTAGGCTAAAGCAGTAGCAATCCATAAAAAGGCTCCTAGCATACTAATATATTGATTCACAATCGTCCAGTACATCATCTGTTCAAAGAAATTCACTCCATGCGGAAAATCAAATGGCGCTCCAACCAGAAATACAATTCCATATGCTACAGTCACTAAAACACGGTAGTCAATAACTGCGAATAGTAGAATTACCACTAACATATACACAAACGCGAGTAATATAATTCGTAAAATTCCATTACCTAAACCACGAATCATCATGACAGCTACAATGACTCCCATTACTCCAAATCCAACCATCATAGGTGCACCGCTCTCAGGGCTCAAACCAGCTAGCATTGAGTATTCAGATTGTGGATCCCCTATCCCAAGTGGAAAACCTTTTCCTCCCAACGCCCAATACTGACCTAATATCAAATACATCAATGACCAAGCACCCGCAGTATACCCAATCCATTGGGGCCATAATGATAACCATCTAAAAATATGAATTCCGGTTTCGTTTTTTTTCTCAGTATTTAACATCACAAAAGAACAACTCCTTCTATTAGAAAGTTATAATACTAAAACCTTCTACAATATTTACACTGTCCCCGCCTTCTTAGATAATAAGCAATGGTTGCTAGCCCTAATGCTATTCCCCATGGAAGCCAAAATAGTGAAGGCCCTAATTCTCCCCAATTTCCAGTATTGATGGAACCGTTCAATATTTTTGAAATGATAATAGGACTTATTTTTAATCCTGCAAGAGTGATAAGAACAGATGCACATGTTGCTGGTATCACCGCGAACCAAATAGGAACACGTTTTCCAGCCAAATAAAGGCACCAACGAGGAAACTTTTCTCCCCATTTTTGGATAAGTCCCAATGTAAGAATAGCACCGCATATTGGTAATCCACCAAGTACTGCCTCTATCAAACGTTCCGTAAATGATTGATTGCTAATTAATGTTGCTGCTGCATCGCTCACTCCCAATGGAATCCCTGCAGCCCACGCTAAGCGGACAATACCATAAGGAAGTGCCATAACGATAGCAATGTAGGTTGCATATTTCCCAAAACTGTTTCCGGCAATTGATGTGTCTTGAGTCTCCTTTTGGCGCCCGCAATTCTCACATGCTTCCCGGCTCCGCCGCTGATAAGCCAAGGCTGTCGCTCCCCATAAAAATCCTCCTACCATACATAAAAGTTGATTTATTACAGGCCAATCGATGAGTTGAAAATGTAGCATGAATGAATAAGCGAAATTCTGTAATACCCGGACATCAGGAATTACCATAACTAGAGTGATACACATTATCCATGCGAAAATGAGCAGGACTGCCCGCGGAATCATCTTTCCCCACATTCGGATTGTAGCCAATGCAGTGATCGATCCAATTCCTCCGATGCAAGCGATTGTCACTCCTCCTACATCTGATTGTATGTTTGCTAAAAATGATCCCATCATAAACCCTCTTGAATCATTTTCACCAAAAGGGAATCCTGCGCCTCCTAAAGCCCAATAAAGCCCCAGAAATCCATAGAAGAAGGACCAAACTGCAGTTATATAGGCAATCCACCGATGCCAATTTGATAGCAAAATTTTCCGCTTTCCCCTCCCATCTTTCAATGTATTTTGTGAATAGTGATCAATCGACCGTCGTATATGATTTAATTTAAAAACCATATTCTTCAACTCCCTACTGTATATTGATGAGTAAGTTCATATTATGATAAAAGGGGCAATTTGAAACGGACCTCTAGAACTGTTTATAAACAGTTCTAGAGGTCCGTTTAGAAAAGAATTTTCATAGTCAAAGTTGTAGATTAACAAACTGGAAATATCGCAAAATAAAAATACCAATTCCGCGTAATGGAATTGGTATAAGAAATTTTCTAATCTATATTAATAATTTTTTTCCTGATTCGGACGCATAAACCCTTGTTCCCAGGCAAAAACCGCAGCTTTCGTACGATCAAGCATATGAAGCTTACTTAGAATGTTACTAACATGGCCTTTAACTGTCTTTTCACTAATGAAAAGCCCTTCAGCAATTTCAGCATTCGTAAGCCCCTTAGCAATCAATCGTAATACTTCCAATTCTCGTTCACTTAGCTCGGAAAATGGATTTGGAGATGTCTGTTTCGTAGCACGAATCTCATTAACAACCCGTGCAGCCACCCGTGGATGCATAATGGATTCGCCTTGTACACCTCTCCTTACCGTTTCAACCAATTGATTAGGCTCTATGTCTTTAAGTACATATGATATTGCTCCTGCACGTAATGCTGGAAAAATGTACTCATCCTCATGATATGAAGTCAACACAATCACTTGAGAACGAGGACTAACTTGCTTAACTCTTCGAATCGCCTCTACACCATTGATACCTGGCATCACTAAATCCATTAGTACGATATCTGGCACAAGTTCAGCAGCTAGAGCCGTAGCCTTTTCAGCATCTTTTGCTTCTCCAACTACATGAAAGTCAGATTGAATTGTGAACAGAGTATTCAATCCTTGTCTTACAATTGCATGATCATCAACAATTAAAATCGAAATCGGATCTTCTTTCCCCATTTTCTACCACCTCTTCTGAATTGCAATTAGCATTCGGATTGTTATCTTCTCGAATATCTGCTTGTTTACATTGAACGGTAATTTTCACACCTTTCCCTATCTCACTTTGGATATCAATATGCCCCTTTAACATATGAATCCGTTCACGCATAGAAGACAAACCTACTCCTTGTCGATCTATTCTTTGAATATCAAACCCGCAACCATTATCATAAATAGAAAGAGTTACAACTTCTTCACAATCTAAATGAATCATTACTATATTTGCCTGACTGTGACGTGCAACATTATTCAGTGCCTCCTGTGTGATGCGAAAAAATGTTTCTTCAATAATAGGGGATACTTGTTGCTGTCCACTTGTCTCCAAATTGACCATGATACCCGTTTGTTCTTGCCACATCTCCATATAATCCTTTAATGCATGTGCAAGATTCTTCCCCTCAAGTGCAATAGGACGTAATTCCTGAATCAATGCACTCAACTCACGCTGCGTTTGATGTAACACATTTTCTGCTTTTAACAAATGGTCTTTAGCGCTGTCATCATCTTTTCCGATAAGGGATTTACTAGTATTCAGCCAGATTGATGTAGCAAACAGTTGCTGCTTAACACTATCATGTAGCTCACGAGCTAATCTATTGCGTTCCTCGAGGGTCGCTAAGTCTTGCCGCACTTTAAGTAAGGTACGTAGTTGTTTCGCCATCTGATTCAGCTTGCGTGCCAGCTGCCCCAATTCATCCTTTGAAGGATCTTGCACAAATGTTGTGAAATCTCCTTGACTCCATTGATCTGTAGCGTTTAATATCTTTTGAATACGACGAACGAGACTTCGAGACGTGATAATTCCAAAAGTAATACCAACAATTACTGCACCAATAAAGAAAGCTAAAATACTAAATCCAAAAAACTGAAAAGTAGCCTTCCAAAAATCGACCAAAGAAAAATGTATGTTTTCTGCTTTAACTACTAATACCCCAAGAACATCTTTCTCATTAGATAACGGAGCAACAATATAGAAAACTCCACCTTTATGATAGCTATATGTTTTTAATTTACGTGCTTCGGATGGTTTCAGTGACAGAGCTGTATATATATTTTGATAAACTTTCGCAGGGAATTCTGCTTTAAAATCAGTAAACTGAGGCACATTCTCTCCAGCGCTTGCAAGTAAATTCCCATTTGGATCAGTCACCACAGAAAATCCATCGAATTCAGTCCCTACTTCTATGGGCCAATCTTCTAACGCTTTCTTCAGCTGATTTTGATTAATCAATGGTCCGTTAAAGTTAGAAGATATATTTTGGGCTTGTATGCTTATCTGTTGTTCAAACATTTGGTCCGCATTATATTTCACTAGACTAAGCGAAATAAGAAAGCCCATCACTTCGAGTGTCAATAGAACGCCAATGGTTGTTAACACATAAAATAAAGTCAGTTTCCACTGCAAACGATGGAAATGTCGGACAAAACGAGATAGAAATTTCATGTTCTTTCCTTCCTAATCGAAAATGTAGTGACCATTGTATTGTTCAACATTTACTAAAACCTACTCCCCACTATATGATATGTTTTGTAATTTAATATTCCTCCCCTCAAGAGACTTCTTTATATAATTCATTTTAAATTTAATTTTTCTTGATAAATCAAAGATTTCCTGGCATACTCTTAAAATTATTTGTGCCCAAGTATATCCTCTCCTCGCTTTTCTATAAACCATATTCTTTTCCGTCTTATCATTACTTCTTAAAAATGTAGATTGGTATGGAGAAGCATATATAAACTACATCCTTTTACCTAATGAAGAATGTAGATGTAGAAAATGCAATTTTGGAATAATCTCCTTAAAGAAAAATCCAAAACTATATATCTTTATTGTATTAATAGTATTAAAGATATTCATAAAATGTAGATAATCATTTTAAAAACCAGGGTCGTTCAAAGAATTGGTGAAAGTAAACAGATAGGAATTTTAACAAGGTTAGAAAGAATAACTTTTGAAGTGGTAAAAAGTTTCGAAATACCAAATTTAGCATAAGGATTGGATATACAAAGATAAGATATAAAACTTATTTGTAAAAAAAGGTAGCTCTACATAAGTAAAGCTACCTTAGAAATTGCTTGTTCTATAATCTTTATTTTTTCAAATGGTACGGTACAGTCGTAATCACAACATTTCTTCGATAAAGTAAATACGCACGAATTAGTAAACTGGATTGATTATGAAGAATGTTATGCCAACCTTTCTTTGGTATAAACTGAGGTATGACTACCGTAACTCGATAATTTGACTCACTTGCTTTATATTGCACAGTATCGATAAACTTTGTTAGCGGTTGAATAATGCTTCTATAGTGAGAATGCAATGTAACAAGCCTTACTTCAGGCTGCCATTTCTTCCACTTCTCTTCAAATTTCTTTTCATCTTCTCTTTCAAATGCAACATATACAGCGATAATTTGATCTGGTGAAAGAGACTTTGCGTAATTCAATGAATTTTCTACTACATGAGTCATACCGGCTACAGGAACGATAATTACATTCCCTTCAATCGGAACAATTGATTCACAAGTTTTAAGACTTAATTGATCGCCAACTGCATCATAATGTTTCTTAATTCGATGAAACACAAAAATAATAACTGGTAAGAAAACAAGTACTGTCCAAACTTGTGAGAACTTCGTTAAAAAGAACATACTCATAACAATAAAACTAATAACTGCACCTGTTAAATTAATCGTTAATTTCAAAATCCACCCTTGTGGCTTTTCACGTATCCATTTTACTACCATTCCAGTTTGAGATAACGTAAACGGAATGAATACACCTACTGCATATAACGGGATAAGATGTTCTGTCTGACCTTGAAACGCAATAATTAAAATAATAGAAGCGATACCAAGTATGATAATACCGTTCGAGTAACCTAATCGATCCCCTCTAATCGTAAACATCCTTGGAATAAACTTATCTTTCGCAAGATTAACTGCTAATAAAGGAAATGCTGAGTAGCCAGTGTTAGCAGCAAGAATTAATATTAAAGCTGTTGTACCTTGTATAAAAAAGTACATAAAATTCCGTCCAAATGTTTGCTCAGCAATTTGTGAAACTACGGTTACTTCTTTGCTAGGAGTAATTCCGTAATAATAAGCTAAATAAACAATCCCTGAAAATAAAATAGCCAGTAAAGCCCCCATCGCAAGCAATGTTTTTGCTGCATTGTTAGGAGCTGGATCTTTAAAGTTTGGAATTGCATTAGAAATTGCTTCAACACCTGTTAAAGCAGAGCTACCTGATGCAAATGCTCTTAACAGTAAAAACAAACTAATACCAGCAACTGGTGTTCCAATTGGCGTATGCAAATTTGGTGAAACGTGACCAGTTACAATATTGTATATTCCTACTCCAATTAATATAAATAATGCTAAAACAAATAAATAAACTGGATATGCTAAAACAGAAGCTGACTCTGTTACTCCTCTTAAATTCAATATTGTAATAAGTAATACAAATATAATCGCGATAATTACATTATGCTCATGTAAACTAGGAAAGGCTGATGTAATCGCATCTGTACCTGCCGATACACTTACTGCTACTGTTAAAATGTAGTCTACTAATAAAGATCCCCCAGCAATTAATCCTGGATTAACTCCTAAGTTTTCTTTAGATACTACATATGCTCCTCCTCCATGAGGATAGGCAAAAATGATTTGTCGATAAGATAATATAAGAGCTGTTAATAACACTAATACTCCAATCGCAATTGGAATAGAGTACCAAAACGCTATTGCGCCAAGGCTCGCTAAAGCGATTAAAATTTGCTCTGGACCATATGCAACCGATGATAATGCGTCAGAGGATAAAATTGCTAACGCTTTCGTTTTATTAAGTTTTTGCTCTCCTAATTCGGTTGATTTTAACGGTCGTCCAATTAAAAACTTTTTTATAGATGAAACCACTGCTGTCCACTCTCCAATAATTTTGTACGAACAATTCTCTGCTAGCTAAAGCTCATAAACTATCTTTTCAGAACATAAAAAAATGTCTACAAGCCATAACAAATAGACTTGTAGACATTAAATTTTTTGTCGCACAAGCTCCACCTTCCTTCTCAATATAACGCTTACGAGGTTAGCTGTCGGATTCGGGCCTATGAGTAGCCCTACCTTTTTCAAGGATTCACCCCTTGGATTATGCAATAATCCACAAAAACGGGTCCCCCGTACCATGCGGTTTCAGCGATTTAGAAATTTGAAACTGTGGATTATAATACTCCTTTATTTTAAAAAAGTAAACAAAAATTTTTTAGAAATAGAAAGGTTATGATGATTATGTATGGTATCACTACATGAATGAACAGAATATATTTATCAATATAGATTGGGAGGCATTGATTTGTCTGAAGAAAAGAAGCCACTTTTATCGGATACATTTTTAGATGAAATTACAATAGAAATTAATAAGTTATATGGAAACACAGTTGACGAACGAAATTGTTCACAAGAAAATAAAAGAAATAAGTAATTTATTAAGGCAAATATACAATAATCAACAAGTAAAAAAAGTCTGTTTTTTTTAAAAAACAGACTTTTTATTTTTAAAACATCAAAATTTATTGCATATAAATTATGACAAGCATCCAAATGGCTAAAGCAGAAATGATTGCGAGTACTATACGAGTAGAAAATACACGCACTTCAAAATCCGTCTTTTTTGAAGGTTCAGGATATGCAATAATATAGATTCCCTTTAAGAGCGAAAGCCACCCAATAAGTGTAACAAATCCTTGCCAATTCAACTCCCATACATGATGCAAAATTACGGTACTTAACCCTAAAAATATTGATAAAAATCCATACATAATTCCAGATCCTCTATCTTCCACTACTAACCTTTTCAATTCACGTAACACCGATGGACGCAAGAAAAGAATACCTGATACAATTAATATGAGCCATCCCCAAAATAACCCTAAAAAAGTACTTATAGTCATTACTCTCCCTCCTTTCCAACACATTTATATTTCAAGGGACCCTTCTTTTAGAACCCATTTTCTCTACGTATAAGAAATAAAATACCAAATTCCCACAAAAATGTATTATTAAAATCATTACGTTATATCATCTAAGTACCTCAATGATATCCTGTTAATAAATCATGCTCTTTCTAATTTTTTACTCGCCAAATACAAAAAGGATAGAAAAAGTAATTATACTTTTTCTATCCTTCACTCATTTCGGTACTACAAAAACTATACCGGTTCTTTATTTAAAGTCATTTCTTCATATACTTTTAAGTTTTGATAAACCACTTTTAATAACGGTGCATCGATACAAAATTGTTTTGCTAATTTTAATAAATATCCTTGTAAATGTTCCCCTTCAATGAACGAACCTTTTTCCATATCACGCTGCATAGATGACTTCATATCATAAGAAATTTTATCAATTGTCTTCATATGTTCCTCAACAATATTCTCCTGAATCAGAGCTCCAAATCCCCTCATGATCTGTGCTGCTTCTTCAAATAAACTTCGAATAAAATCGCGACCACCATCACTTTCGCGAATCGGTCCTATCGGTGCATGCATTAACGTCGTCACACCTGACATTACTGAAATAAATAAATATTTATGCCACATATCTCGTAAAATATGTTCACTTAGAACAAAACTCGCTTTCGTTCCCGTTAATACTTTAGCAATTTTTTTTGCTCTTGCTGAATCATGGTGTTTTATTTCTCCAAATACAAGTCTATCAGCAGCACTAGTTTGTACAACTTCCCCTTCATCGTTTAAAGTTGTCTCTATAAAACATAAGCCACCCATTACGTTTTCCTCACCAAACTCCTGTTGCAAATGTGATAAATGAGCAATACCGTTTAATAATGGGATTATCATTGTATGATCGCCTACAAACGGCTTCAAATCTATTATTGCTTCTTTTAAGTGATATGCCTTTGTTGAAAATAGAATCACATCAAATGGAGAAACGACATCTTCTTTCGTTACTAATTTCGGTTGAAATGAAAAATCCCCATTAGCACTCCGAATTACGAGACCTTTTTCTTCTAATTGCTGTTTTCGTCTACTACGAACGAGAAAAGTAACGTCTTCCCCTTTCTCTACTAAACGGCCCCCAAAATATCCACCGACTCCACCAGCTCCTAATACTAAAATACGCATATAAAATTCCTCTTTTCCAAACATGAAAATTTTACTTCTTTGTAGCATAACTATATTATACATCTGACCTATCGAACAAACAGAAAATTCAACTTTTAAACAAATTTTCATTTTAAGGACTATATAATATTATTCATCATTTTATTTACAAATAGATTAGTAACATTTCAATTTTCAAATTTATGAATTATACATTTAGTAAAGACTTGTATAAATTAGAAAGGATGAGAAAAAATGCAATATCCAATGTTCTTATCTAAGAGATTAACAATACGCCCATTTGAATTAAATGATGCTCCTAAAGTTCAAGAATTAGCAGGAGATAAAGAGGTGGCGAAAACTACTACAATTATTCCTCACCCTTATCCAGATGGCTGGGCAGAAGAGTGGATTCCCTCTACCCATACAGCTATGGATAAGGGAGACAGTTTTCACTTTGCAATGGTTAATGAACAAAATATACTCATCGGTTGCATATACCTTTTTATCAATAAAAAACATAATAAAGGAGAATTAGGATACTGGATAGGTAAATCATATTGGGGTAAAGGATACTGTACTGAAGCTGGTCAAGTCATCGTTACATATGCATTTGAAGAATTACAGCTCAATCGTATTTTTGCTGATGCTTTCACTAAAAATCCCGCCTCTTCTAAAGTCATGCAAAAATTGGGATTGAAACATGAAGGAACATTTAAACAAAGTTGTTTGTACTGGGGAGTGTATGAAGATACTGTTGTTTACGGTTTAACAAGATTTGATTATAACAATAGTAAGTAGCTGCTCTTCTTTTTAACAAATATCAATAATACGAAAACTTTACTTCCACCATAAAAATCAAAATTTCAAGAAGAAACAACACAGAAACCTCCTGTTAACAATTACGTTTTAACATCTAAATGAACGATTATAAAAAGAGTAGGCCACAAATTTTTATGGCCTACTCTTTTATTTAAACATTTCCCTTGTTTTAATTTACTAGAAGCAAGCTATATTCCCTCATATTTTATAAATTAGTTGAAATACCCTTTCCTCTCCTTGGTTTCAAAGTACTTATTCTATCCATCCCTCAATCAATACCTACATAAAAAATGATATACTAAATTCAAAACCTTTAGAGGAGCTGGCTATTATGGGGATGGTTGGACAGTATATATTAGTTACAGATGAAGAATTGAATAAAATCAAAAATAAAGAGTTAGATATTTATTTTAAAGAATCTGATTTAGATATCGATAAGTCCTGGCAACTACTTCATTTTATTTTATGCGGTGAGATTGGCGGCGGCGAACCACCACTTGGACATGTTGTACCTCTTAATGATTCCATCATCAATAACGATTCTCTCGGTACGTTTTACCTTACAGCTAGTGAAGTCGAAGAAGCTTATTTGGCAATAAAAGATTTAAGAGAACCTGATTTCAAAGAAATGTATAACTTCCAAGATTTGATGGATGAACAACTTTATCCACTTGTTGAAGATGATGACCCCAATGAGATATTCGAATATACATATAGCTACTTTTTAGAAATTAAAGGTCTATATAAACAAGCTGTATTAAACAAGCAATGTGTAATTTTTTTCATTAGCTAAATAAAAATGAAAAACGGATCCTCTCTTTTACGAGAAGATCCGTTTTTATTAAAGTAAACGATTATCCTAATTTCACTTGATTTTCTTCTTCGATTTTTGCTAACGCAATAGCCACTTGCTCTTCTGTTAACTCATGTTCCTTCACATAACGGTTACGTGGGTGTACACGGCATTCATGTGAACATGCACGTAAATATTTCGCCTCATTTTCTTCAGAACATAAAATTTGTTTGTTACATTCTGGATTTGCACAATTTACATATCGTTCACATGGCTCATTTGTAAAGTGATCTTTACCAACAATTACATGTTCTTTTTGGTTCACAGGTACACCAATACGCTCATCGAATACGTAACATTGTCCATCCCATAGTTCCCCTTGTACTTCAGGGTCTTTTCCGTACGTTACAATCCCGCCGTGAAGCTGACTTACATCTTCAAAACCTTCTCTGACTAACCAGCCTGAAAACTTCTCGCAGCGAATACCACCTGTGCAATATGTTAAGATTTTTTTACCTTCAAGAACTTCTTTATTTTCTCTAATCCAATCTGGTAATTCACGGAAAGAGTGAATATCAGGTTTAACTGCACCTTTAAAATGTCCTAAATCGAACTCATAGTCATTTCGTGCATCAATGATAACTGTATTTTCTTGTTGCATCGCCTCATAAAACTCTTTTGGCTCTAAATATTTCCCTGTCATTTCTTTCGGATTAATATCATCTTCTAAACGAAGTGTAACAAGCTCTGAACGAGGACGTACGTGCATTTTTTTGAACGCATGCCCATCTGCTTCATCTACTTTAAATACGATACCGTCAAAACGTGGATCATTCTTCATTGCTTCCATGTACTTCTCTGTTTGTTCAACAGTACCTGAAGCAGTGCCATTAATCCCTTCTTCTGCTACAAGAATTCTTCCTTTTAACTCAAGTGAATTACAAAATTCTAAATGCTGTGCAGCAAATTCTTCAGGATTCTCAATCGTAGTGTACATGTAATATAGCAACACTCTGTATGGTTTTGTATTTAACATTTATTTTTACCACCTATCTCATTCAATATTTTAAAATCATGTATAAGTTAACGATCATATCGGAACATATAAGAATGAGAAAAGATTTGTTCAAATCTCTTCTCCTATTTACAATGTTTTCCCAGAAGTTAACGCAAATGAAAAACGAGATTACACAACAATCCAATACGGTTGTAATGTAATCCCAATATATTATATAACATACAAATTGGTTTACAGCAATTAATATGCTGCGAGCTCTATTTTACAATTAAAAAATACGTTTTTCCATTCCATATTATAGGTAAATTCTCTTTATTCTCCCACAACCATAGAAGTTATAACTGTATGTGCTGGTTTATTTATTTTTGTTACATAGTTATTTCGAGCACACCTTTTATTGCAATCAGGCATATAATTTGCACCAAGGAAACAATTGTGTTCAAATGAAAATATCAACTAGAATATCTAAATGTATTGAAATAAGTAATAAGAATAAATACAATAATTGCAGCAAGCTAAGAAACAAAAGGGGAAACTACTATGAATAAAGCTACAACAAAAGAGGAACAAGCACCTCTTCAAAGTACTACAGCCCAATCCGCTCACCTCACTTTAAGTGGTGAAACGAAAGGAATCAAAAGATTATTACCTTTTCTCGGCCCAGCATTCATCGCATCCGTTGCTTATATTGATCCTGGAAATTTCGCTACAAATATCGCAGCAGGATCGCAATATGGCTATTTATTACTTTGGGTCATTCTCGCTTCTAATTTAATGGCGGTATTAATTCAATCTCTTTCAGCGAAACTCGGGATTGCTACCGGAAAAAACCTTCCTGAAGTCGCTCGTGAGCACTTTCCAAAACCTATTTCAATTGGTTTATGGATACAAGGCGAACTTGTTATCATGGCCACTGATTTAGCTGAGTTTATCGGGGCTGCTTTAGGTCTATATTTACTATTCGGTATCCCAATGTTGCCGGCTGCTCTCATTACTGCTGTTGGCTCATTCATTATACTTGAATTTCAACGTAGAGGCTTCCGTCCATTAGAAGCTGTTATTACAGGAATGGTCTTTATTGTTGTTGTTGCATTTGGTGTACAAGTATTTTATGCGAAACCAGAATTAAGCCCTCTACTTTCAGGATTATTTATCCCTAATTTCCAAGGGGTAGATAGTATCCTACTCGCTGCTGGGATATTAGGTGCGACAGTTATGCCACATGCAATTTATTTACATTCCGCTTTAACGCAGCGTCGTGTAGTAGGCACAACTGATGAGCAACGCAAAAAGATTTTCCGTTTTGAGTTTATTGACATTATTATCGCAATGGTGATTGCTGGAGCAATTAATGCAAGTATGCTAATTGTAGCAGCTGCCTTATTCTTCAAAAACGGATTACACGTTGAAGACTTAGCTGTTGCTTTTCATGAGTTTAGCAACTTAGTTGGCCCTGTCTCAGCTAGCCTTTTCGGAATCGGATTGTTAGCTGCTGGTTTATCCAGTTCTTCTGTCGGAACAATGTCCGGTGATATTATTATGCAAGGATTTATCCGTATGCATATTCCTTTATATTTAAGAAGATTTATTACTATGATCCCGCCTCTTGTTATTATTGCTTTAGGAGTAAATCCAACTCATGCTCTTGTCATGAGTCAAGTTGTATTATCATTTGGTATCGCATTTGCATTAGTACCTCTTATTATGTTTACAAGTAGCAAAAAGATTATGGGTGTGCTAGTGAATCATCGCATTACAAACGTAATTGCTTGGCTAATTGCTGGGCTCGTTATTACCTTAAATATTTTCTTACTGTATCAGACATTTACTGGTCAATGAACAAGAAGATCTCATCCAAATGTAGATGAGATCTTCTTGTTTCAAATGTACGTTAATTAATTGAACAATATCTCTATCGTCATCTACGATTAATATAGATTTTTGATTTATAGTTCATCCTCTTTAATGTTTATTTGAAATATATTCCACCACTTTATATTAACATGGCTATAGGATTAGAACTTTGAAATACACAATTTATTCTCCATAACTTGTATTATCTCTAAACTAATAGCAAAAAAGCTAAGACACATACGCCTTAGCTTTTTTATCTCATCTATCTCTCGCTTAAATAAGCATTTTTATACGTATACACCCCACCAAATTGATGCTTCTCAATATCTTTTACATATTCTTTCTGTATATATGCTGAACCTGTATGATAAAGCGGCACAATTGCAGCATCTTCCAATACTATTTGCTCCGCCTCTTGTAAGGCCTTCCATCTTTTCTTTTGGTCTAATACAATATCATATTTTGCTTTCTTTATAAGGTCATCATAATAAAAATTGGAATACTCCATCTTATTATTCGGATTATCTGTCGTAAACAATTCTAAATAACTTATTGGGTCTTTATAATCTGGTCCCCATACTACCATAGATATATCATATTGCCCAGTTTGTTCAAGCTGTAATTTTTGCTTAAATGGTTGCGGTTTAATCTGTACCGTTAAACCTTGTAAATGCTTTTCTAAATCTCCTTTTATATACTCTGCTATACGCTGTGCGTTATCTTGTTCAAATGTCAAGAACTCAACTGTAACACTTTCCGTGCCAAGTTCTTTTTTAGCGTCTTCCCAAAGTTTTTTTGCTTTTTGCAAATCATATCTAGCAATATTCCCATTCTCCTTTCTAAAATCCGTTCCAGTTGCTTCATTTTTATATCCTTTTGGAATCAGACCTCGCGCAGGAGTTGCACCATTATTTATAAAATGCTTTACAAGTTCCTCTTTATTCAGTGCTAAAGAAATAGATTGACGAACTTTTTTATTTGCTAGTGAAGCATTTCTTTCGTTAAATCGCAGCATAGCTATAGCTGACTCACTTGATACATGTAGCTCCTTGTTGTTTTTGTATCGTTCTACAAATGTAGAATTAATAGGCACACGGTCAAGAGTACCAGACTCGTATAAATTTACAGCTGTCATGGTATCTTTTACAATATGGAAGTTTATTTCATCTAGCTTCACCTTCTCTCTATCCCAATATGTATCATTTTTCTTTAATTGAAATTCCTGTTCATGCTTCCATTTTTCAAGCACAAACGCTCCATTATATATAAGATTATCTGGTTCTAATGCATAACGATTTCCTTGTTCTTTCACAAATGATTCATGCTGTGGTAAATAAATAGGCAATGCTAATAATTGTAATAAATACGGAACAGGCTTCTCTAATTGTACTTCTAGCGTATAATTGTCTAAAGCCTTTACTCCTAGCCGATCAGTAGGCAATGTACCTGTATTTATTTCTTTTGCGTTTTTTATATAAAATAGCATGTATGCATATTGAGATGCTGTTTCAGGATTCAATGTCCGTTGCCAAGAAAAAATAAAATCATGCGCTGTTACTGATTCCCCATTTGACCATTTTGCATCTTTACGCAAGTGAAATGTATATCTTCTCCCATCTTCACTTTTCTCACATGACTTCGCCACACCAGGTACGGGGTTATCTTGATTATCCATCACATACAATCCTTCAAATATATTTTGCATCACATGTGAGGATGTACCATCCATCGCTTTCGCTGTATCAAGAGAAGGGATTTCTTCTGATACTGTTACGTTTAACACTTGTTTTTGAGCCTCTTTATTAACTTTATTCGCTGCACTACAAGCCGATAAAATCAAGGACGTGACAAGTGTAATTACTAGTAAACGGCTGTTTTTCTGCTTCATGAATTTTTCTCCTTAAATTCAAATAATATTATAAAACGCTATACATTATAGCAGAAAGACCAGTATAAAGTCGTGATATTCTATTGAATATTTATTCGTTTTACATAAAATTCACAAAAAAAACACTCTCCTCTTGTATTTCATTCAAAAGGAGAGCGTTCTTTATCAATCTCTCTATTTCAATTACATCTTCAGTCCTCGTTTATAGCGACTTGCTTCAAAAATAATTCGTTCTTCATCTAAAGTTTTACATTCACCATTCCATACAATATGCTTTCCGTTAATAACAACATCTGATATATCTTTTCCACTCGCTGCATACACAAGATGCGATAATACTTCTTCTGCTGGTTGTAAGTGAGGCTTGTTGGATGAATCAATTGTAATAAAGTCCGCACACTTTCCTACTTCAATGGAACCTGTTTGTTTCATACCGATTACTTCTGCAGCTCCTTTTGTTGCAAGTGAAAGAGCTGTTTCAACTGGTAATGCCGTTGCATCTTTATGAATTCCCTTTTGTAACAAGGTTGCAACGCGAAGTTCTTCAAACATATCTAAATTATTATTAGACGCGACGCTATCTGTTGCAATACCAACTTTAATCCCAGCTTCTAACATCGATTTCACATCTGCTATACCAGACCCTAATTTTAAATTACTGTTTGGATTATGAGCAACGCGAACATCTTGTTCAGCTAAGAAAACGCGCTCATTTTCATTTAACACAACACCGTGAGCAATAACTGTTGGTCTCTTAAATAAACCACAACTTGCTGCATACTCTACTGGACGTTTTCCATATTGCACTTCAATATCACGTACTTCACGCTCTGTTTCTGAAAGATGAATATGAACCATTGTCTGATTTTCTACCGCGATTCTCGCACACTCTTCTAACATTTCTGTAGAACATGTATATGGGCTATGAGGAGCAACCATCGTTGTTAGCATACTATCTTCACTGTAATATCGTTTTACATATTTCTCTGCATCTTGAATGGCCTTCTTTTCATCCTCTTTCGTTCCAAAGCTGAATAAAGTTCTTGAAACTGCCGCACGCATTCCGCTCTTACGAACTGTTTCCATAATCGCATCCTGGTCCACACCAATTGGATTAAACATATCAGAAAAAGTTGTTGTTCCGCTTTTCACCATTTCTAACAAACCAAGTTCTGTACTTGCAACTGCAAGCTCTGGAGTAAATTGACTTTCAAGTGGCCAAATTCTTGTTTCAAGCCAAGGCTGCAGTAACATATCATCACCAATGCCACGTAAAAGAGTCATCACAACATGTGTATGCGTATTCACAAGACCTGGCAATAACCACTTTCCTTTTAAATCGATTACTTCATCCACTTGATCTTGGTTAGAAAATTCTCCATTTTGTAATTCTATAATTTTACCATCTTCTACGATGATATATCCATTTTCAAACACTTCATTCTGTTCATTTAACGTTGCAATCGTAGCGCTTACATAAGCTGTTTTCAAAAGTATTTCCCCTCTCGACTCTATGAAGTATATTCCCTTTAATAAGTTACCACCATTATAGTAACTTATTAGACATTAAGAGTCAAAAGATATTTCATTTCAGACAAATTCTACTGCATAAAGATATGCACTTTCTGTTTTAAAGCATAATATTGCCTTTGATTTGTGTCTGCAAATGCTTCTTCTCTATTAGAAGTAATATCCATATAAACTATCTCTTCAAAAAATTGTGTTGCTGTGAAATCATAGCGCTTGCCATTTATCATATTGTAAAAATGCCAAGCCTCACCAACTGGCGTCTTCTTTATTTCTCCTCCAAGCAAATCATGTACAACAAGCGATGTTACACCACATTGTCCTTTTGCTGGATTTTCTATCGTCCATTTGGAGCTTGTTTCAATTGACCATGACTTTATTAAAATTTCGTACATCTCTGCAACCTCTAACTCATCCATTTTCTCAGCATCCCCTATGTATAATCAGTTTTATACATCATATTGTAAAAGTGGCAAAACTCGACCTTTAAAGACTGTTGAAGGTGTCTCTCCAATTAATTTCGCTCCCATTTTCATATAATAACCTTTTGCATTAGGATCGCTATCAATTGTAAAACTCTTAATTCCTAATTCAGCTGCTTTTTCTACAACGCTTTGCCACAAAAGTTTCCCATAGCCTTTTCCTTTATAATTTGGATGTAAATATAAGAAATCAAGAGCATCTTCTTCTTTACGTTGGAATGAGAAAAAACCAATTTTTATTCCTTCATTTTCTAAAACATATACGTAGTTATTCACAATATAATCATCCGTAATTGTTAAGTCTTCCTTACATGCTTGTATAAATTCTTCACTGTAATCCCAAGTTGCCTTTGATGTTAGTGCTATATGACTTAGTTCATTTGCCTCATTTAATGATGCTTTCCTCACTATCATTTCTCCCTCTCCCTTTCTTTTACATTACAAAAAGAACCCTTACTTGTACTTTATCATAGTAAGAGTTCTCTCATCATTTTAATCTACCTTCGCTCCGTAACACCTCGCTACAGCAACTGCCTGTGTTATATCCAATCTGACATTTTTTAAATCAAATGTTCTAAAGTCAATTCTATCAACTACCGCTCCTCTTAAATCTGCACCTGTGAGTTTTGCTTTTCCTAATTGTACACCTGTTAAATCCGCATTACGTAAATCAGCTTTTTCTAAATTACATTCATACAGATCGGCTTCGGCTAAACGAATACCCTTTAATTTTTGTTTACTCAAATTCGCAAATCTTAAATTTGTATATAACCAATCGCCAGATACAATCGTTATTCCATCTAAATTAGCCTCTTTAAAATCAGAACCCGTCATTTTACATTCCTCAAACTTCGAAACAAATAAATTTGCTCCAGAAAATTTACAATTTGCAAACGTACTTCCCTTGTGAATTGAAGCATTAAAAAGAGTGCCTGTGAAGTCACATTCTACGAAATTACAATTTTCCGTTACAATTTCTGATGCATCTCCCCCTCTAAAACGACACTTTATAAATGTACAATTTTTTAATTCCTCTTCTTTTATGACTATATCTTGAAAATTTACTTCTACATATTCTTTATTTATAAATTCCCTCATGATTCTCCTCCAATTTCTTAAATTGAACTACCCCCACCTTCACTTCGTTTAGAGGCGGGGGTCTTCTCGGTTTAAATGATAAAAGTCTCACTTCTACAAAAAGTGAGACTTCCCATTTATACACTATGCTCATTTAACCATGAAATCAAATCTTCAAATACTTCATCCCTATTCACTTCATGAAACATTTCATGTCTTCCATTCTCATATAGACGAAGTGTTACATCTTTTACACCACATCTTTTATACATATTGTATACTTCTTTTACACCTTTTCCCATGTCTCCCACTGGATCACGATCTCCAGAAAAAATATGTATCGGAAGGTCTTTGGGCGTTTTCTTATATTCCTCTAGTTTATTCACTTCAAGCACACCGTTAAATAATTCACGGTAAAAACTCGTTGAACAAATAAAACCGCACAATGGATCTTCTATGTATCTATCAACTTGATTTGTATCTGAAGAAAGCCAATCAAACTTTGTCCGATTCGGTTTAAAGTTCG
This sequence comes from Bacillus sp. Xin1, assembly GCF_013314535.1. Classification (GTDB taxonomy): domain Bacteria; phylum Bacillota; class Bacilli; order Bacillales; family Bacillaceae_G; genus Bacillus_A. The sequence continues at coordinate 84,516 of NZ_JABUAE010000013.1, forward strand.
AATTAAAATTCCCAAATGATAAAAAGTTCAACATTGGACTTTTCGTTTTTGCACCGCGAAGCTTCATTTCAATTGTTGCCACTTTATGGCCTACTACACCTAAAAATCCAGGATTTCCACCCGTCCCAGAAATAAGGAATCCATCATATAGTTCACCACGAAGTTGCACAGCACGTCTTGATAAGAAAGACCCCATACTATGCCCTAATAAAAAGAGCGGGCAAGTATGTTCATTACGAATCAGTTCCGATACAAATACTATGTCAGTAACAGCTTGGTTCCAGCCAACATTGGGTTCGAAATGACCGTAATCCTCTTCTTGTTTTGCTGTTTTCCCATGCCCCCGATGATCATGAGCATACACACCATACCCAGCTTTCAATAAGGCATCAATGCATTCTGTATATACACCAGCGTGTTCCGTCATACCATGTGCAATCTGTACAATTCCACGAGGTTCACTTTCCGGCAGCCACTTGCGCAAGTAAATTTCTGATCCATCTAATACCGTAACAAAGCTTTCCTGTATGTTCATTTTAATGGCCCCCAATCTATATAATCTATTCGGAACAATAACAATCTATATCCTCCAAAAATGAATCACCATTCATTCTTCTTACTATGTATTATATGCAATTGTTCCCGTTATGACAAACACTGTATTTTTTAAACGAATCCTCAAATTATTATCTTGACGAACAATGAATATAATTATATAGTTACTTACATAAAGTAATTATTATATTTTTAGGAGGTAGCAATTATGATTCCATCATTATTTTTAGCACACGGCTCACCCATGCTTGCTATTCAAGATACAGAATATACACGTTTTTTAAAAAGACTTGGAGAAACATATAAACCAAAAGCAATTGTTATTTTCACAGCACACTGGGAAAGTGAAGTATTAACTATTTCATCTTCAAATGAAGAATATGAAACAATTTATGATTTTGGCGGATTCCCTCCTGAATTATATGAAATACAATACAAAGCAAAAGGTTCTTCAGCCGTTGCAAAGATGTTAGAAACAAAATTTAAAGATAAAGGGATTCCAGTTCAAAAAAATACAACTCGAGGATTAGATCATGGTTCATGGACTCTATTACATCGTATGTATCCAAAAGCTGATATACCTGTCGTTCAAATTTCAGTAAATCCATTCCTTCCCGTAAAAGAGCAATATGAAATTGGACAAGCAATTCAAGGACTTGGTCAAGAGGATATTTTAGTAATCGGTAGCGGTGTTACTGTCCATAATTTACGAGCGCTCAAATGGAATCAAACAACGCCTGAACGATGGGCTGTCGAATTCGATGACTGGATTATAAATCATATGCAACATAACGATAAAAATTCACTGTTCAACTGGGAAACTGCTGCTCCTCATTCACATTTAGCCGTTCCAAGAGCGGAACACTTTGTTCCCCTTTTCATCTCCATGGGAAGCGGTAATGCTGAAGGAAAAGTCATTCACCGCAGCTATGAACTTGGCACATTAAGTTATCTTTGCTTTCAGTTTTAATTGATATCAAATAAAGGGATGAAGACTTAATACTTCACCCCTTTATATTTTCACCTTATTAACTAACTTCCAAATGCTCTTTTTCTGACACTTCTATACTTTTACTATTGAAATATACCCAAATACAAGCCAAAAATAAAAGCGATGATGTAGAGAAGAATACATAGTGAAATCCGGCGTGTGCTGCAATCTGTCCCCCGAGTACTGGCCCAATCATATTTCCTAAAAACTGAAAGGATTGATTATATCCAAAAATACGTCCAGTCACATGTTGTGGTGTATGTTGTTTTAGTAGAGTCTGTACAGAAGGTAACAACCCAGCTTGTGCGATTCCTAGTAGAAAGCGGAGTATTAATAATTGCCAAGCAGCTGTCACAAATGCTTGTGGGATAAAAAGAATTCCTGCAACGAACAATGCTACAACTAACGTTTTTTGCGGGTCAATATGATCCGATAATCTTCCAAGTTTAGGAGCTGCTAAAATGACGGCTAAACCTGTCGCAGATATCACCGCTCCCGCAATCATTTCAATATGATCCGTATGAGCACCCGCCAAATGTTTTACATACAACGTAACAATAGGTTGTATGGACATATTTGCAAGTTGAATCATAAAAGTTGCTACAAATAAACTCATAATAAAACGTTTGGCTGGAACCATCGTCCACACTTTTTTCGGCTGCTCTTTTTTCGCTTGAACAGAATGATTCGATTCATGTAAGAAGAAAAAGACAATTAAAAATGAAAGAAACAAAAAAGCACCCGTTACTAAAAACACATGACGCATTCCGATTAGTTCAGACAAGTACCCACCAAGCATCGGCCCAAGCAATGAACCACTTACACCACCAGTTGATATCGTAGAGATTGCCCAACCAGAATGCTCTTTCGGTGTTTCTGCTGCAATGAATGTCATTGCAGTCGAAAGGAATCCCGACACCGCTCCCATCAAAAAACGAAGTGCAACTAATTGATACACATTTGTAACAAAGCCCATGAGTGTCATAATAATTGCCATTCCAAGACTCGCACGAATGAGCATCAATTTCCGGCCATGTATATCACCAAGTTTCCCCCATATTGGCGATACAATCGCGCCCATTAAAAAAGTTACACCGAATGCAATTCCCGACCACTGTGCAATCTCGGATGTACCTGTCACGCCTAGATCCTCAATATAAAAAGATAAAAATGGTATCACTAAACTCATACCCGCTGCCGTAGTAAAACAACCGAGCCAACAAATCATTAAATTTCTTTTCCAGCTCGCCATTTTCACACCTTCTTTCTTAGATACCCATTCTACACCCTTCCTCTGAAAAAGTTTAGTAATACGATCCAAATCGCAATAAAACGCACAATTGGTAGGTAATATATTCCCTATCAATTGTGCGTTTTTCTAATTATGTATTAATTTAGCATTACATGTATGTTCATAAAACTCAATCGGACCTGCCTGACCAATAATTACATATTCATAACCCATTTGCTTCATATCAGACAAACACCCATGTAACAGCTCTTTCCCCACACCTTTTATACGATGATTTTTAGCTGTTCCCATTGGTCCAAACAGTCCTTTTTTTCCTCTTACAATATCATAACAAGCAAAACCGATGATTTTCTCACCCTCTACTGCGATAAAAATTGGTATTTCTTTATAATTTTGAAATCCCTTATTTACCGCTTCAATCCACCTTTCACCAAATTCACACATAACAAATTGAAGCAGCTCTTTCAAATCAGATTGAACAGCTTGCCTAACATTACAAATACAATTGTTCATACTTGTAGATGTTTCATAGCTGCTCAAATTTACAATCATATCTCTTGGTACTGATGCGATTTGTAAAATACTTTGTTTCACATCTTCACTTATTACCTTTTGAACCTCCCTATCTCGCTGAAGAATCACACTTAAAATATGGCCTTCATTTACAAATACTTGATTAAATCGTGCCATCTTTTGTTTAGCTAACTGTAATACTTCCATTGTTTTATAAGACACTTTATACCCTTGTACTTCTACATATCTTTTATCTTGGATTTTCATCTGTTGCAATTGTATAAATTTCGCCATAAAATCTATTCCCATATAACGGAATAAACACATATACAATTCACTACAAACTCCTGTCCCTTCTTTACACGTCCCTATAAATAAATCTAGTGGTTGAATAATATGCTCATGGCATTCAGCTTCTTTGCTTGCAATTTGAAAAATCCTATTTACTCGTTTTGTAAATTTAAATTCTTCCATATGTATTCTTCCTTTATAGTAATTTTTTAAATGTAAACCTAGCTCCCGTATCATCAGAATCAATATCCCATTCAATCTCCATCTCTTTCGCCATAACAGCAATAATGGATAATCCAATCCCTGCACCTTTATTTGGCGAATGAACATGTTGAAAACCTGGCCCATGATCAACAACTATAATTGTTTTCTCCTCATGATTTATATATATTCCTATAAACTTTCCATCATCTGCATGCCTAACTACATTTTGAATTACATTATCTATAATTCTTTGAAACCAATTTTCATCGATATTCCAAAATAATTGCTTTTCTGGGATTACAATATCAACCTCAAAACCTTTCTCATCTAATATGTCATACCATGATGCAACAAGCTTTCTCATTAAACGTGTCATATCTGTTCGTTCTGGGTGATATGGATATTTCTTTGCCGATATTAAAGAATAAGATAATAAATTCTCAATTAATTCTGCCACATAATTAATTTTTTCATCTATTAGCAGCATTGTTTGATACCCTTTTACCGAAACAACTTCCTCTTTCAATGAATCTATTTGTGCACGCATTGTCGTTAATGGTGTCCGTAAATCATGAGAAAGATCTGCAATTAATTTTCTACGAAATTGCTCCTCTTCCTCCTCATTCAATCGACTTTGCTGTAAAGCCTCTACCATACGATTAAAAGACTCCTCTAATAAACCGATCTCGTCCTGCTTTGATATAGAAACTTTTGACGGAAGTGTCTGGTCTTGCGGAAGTTCCATTGCTTTTTGTAGATTTAATAATCTTTTTCTAATTTTAAGAAAAAAGATTATAGAGATAATGATAAACATCGTAAAACATCCAATAATAACTACTTCAAAAATAATTTCATATTTTTCACGTATTTGAACAATTGGTGCCTTCACATATTTCCTCGGAATTTGAAATACCATAAATGCCCCTTGCGTCTCTTTTCCAATGTAAGATACAACTGTAAATGGATCGCCTTCAAAACTCCTTTTCATAAATGCAACTGCATCACTTGCACTCCACTCCTGTGGAATATTTTGTTTTTCAGGAATTTGAAGGTTCGTTTTCCCTTTATTATCTACCCAAAACATTGATCCTTCTGGATATTTTTCTTGAAATTCTTGAAAAGTTCGCTCAATTCCTTTGGGATTATTTCCATCTAAACCTGTCGCTTGGTTTCTCCATTCCTCTTCTATTTGCACACTTGAATACGCAACTTTAAAATCCTCTATCCACTCAATAGATTTAATGAAGAGAAACGAACTAAGCGGAACAATGAGAGGTAACAATATAATTGCTATAAATATGATAAATAAATACTTTCGCAATAATGATGTACTTTTCATCATACTTTACACCGATAACCTATTCCACGTATGGTTTCTATTATTTGAGGACTACTTGGATTTCTCTCTATTTTTTCGCGTAAATGCCGGATATGAACCATCAATGATTTATCCCCTTCTATGTAGGATTCATTCCACACCGCCTCAAAAATTTGTTCTTTCGTTAATGTACGATTCATGTTTTTCATTAAATAAAAAAAGATTTGATGCTGCTTTCCTGATAAAACAATTTCTTCATCCGTGTCTGCATCAACAATACGGTATTCTTTCATAGATACTTTTAGATGCTTCACATGCTGCACTTCTGCTCCATCTTTGTTGTACCGTCTTAATAAAACTTCAATACGTGCCATCAACTCTTTTGGGTGGAATGGCTTTGTTATATAATCATCAGCAAATGTTAATCCATATATTTTATCTTCTAATGTTGTTCTTGCCGTTAGCATAATAATAGGAGTATCTGGATATTCCCTTTTAAAACGTTGACCAAGTGTAAAACCATCCAGCCCTGGTAACATTACGTCTAAAACAATGACATCTGCGATTTCACATACTTCATTCGTACCCTCCTCTGAAGTAAACCATGTCACTTCATACCCTTGTTTCTGCAATTCTCGTTTGACCCATTCTCCAATCTCGTGATCATCCTCAACATATAAAATGTGTGTCATTCTTTCACCTTCATATATAAATTTAGCCTTTCTCTTCCATTCCTTACCTATTCATAAACGACATATTTTTCTAGTAAAATTCATATTGGTATTTTTCCTGCTTACTGTATCTTGTTCTTTATTATTAATTGGCATAGTTGGATTAGGTTTAACATTACAATTCGATGATTCCATTCCATGGCTTTCTATATTTGAATTGAGTTTCTATCCTTACTGGGCGGCACTACCAATTGTAGCTCTACAACTATGGATTGCTATCACATTTCAAAACCAAAGTATCGCATTTACAATCGGACTTTTAGGAACTATTTTCACAATGTTTTCAGTAGCTCTTCCCAATTGGTTCATATGGAGATGGCCAAGCCTACGTATTGACTGGGGATCTCCACTTCTATGTGTAGCAATAGGCCTAATTGTTGGTATATGTATGTTATGTATTGAAACAGCAGATTTTACTAGAAGGGATGTGCATAAATAATGCTTTGGCTTAAAACTATGCAAGCCGAATTTTATAAAATGAGAAGAACTAAAATATGGACATTACTATTTTTAAGCCCTATTTTGGCAGGAGGCATAGCTTATGCAAATGCCTTAAACTATCCTGATTACCAATATTGGGAGCTAATTTATAATATTATGATACTGGTGCATGGTACATTGCTTCTCCCATTATTAACAGGTATTTTCACTGCATATATTTGCCGATATGAACATGCAAACGGTGGATGGAAACAACTTTTAGTACAACCGACAGCAAGGTATCACACCTATATCATAAAATTTTTCTTTGTTCTCTTATTTGTGGGTACAATGCAACTTCTCTTCATCATAAGCTATGTTAGTGTTGGACAACTTTTGCATTTGTCCGGTTCTTTCCCACTCATTCCCACACTTAAAAGTACTACAGGGGGCTTTATCGCTACTCTACCTTTAATTGCTTTACAATTATGGGTGTCAACCATCTGGTCTAGTTTTGCTGCGCCGATTGCTTTAAATGCTATAGCTTCCATACCAGCTCTAATGATTGCAAATTCCGAAAGATTCGGTCCTTTTTATCCATGGGCCCAACCATTTTTAGCTATGCTTCCTAAAGAGGACTCACAGCTATTTTATATTTCTTTTGAAACACTCGTATTTGTCGTAATTGGTAGCTTTGTTATTTTGTTTATAGGCGGCTTCGTTCATTTTATGAAAAAAGCATATTAACCTTTTACATACCAATAGCCCAAAACTATTTAAAACAGTTTCGGGCTATTCAACGTAACTACACATACAAATGATATCCATACATTATAGAAACAATTATTCCGACTACCAATATCCCCGGCAATAAATTAGCCACTTTAATTTTAATAAACCCAAGCAAATTGAGTCCAATTGCAAAAATCATAATCCCACCAGTCGCGGTCATTTCTACGATAAACTGATTCATTAGCTTCTCTGGTACAAAACTATTAATTTGTGTCGCAAAAATCGCAATACCTCCTTCATATAGAATGACTGGTATTGCTGAAAATAGTACACCTATTCCAAGCGTTGTCGTTAATATAATTGAAATAAATCCATCAATAATTGCTTTTGTAAATAGTACATCATGATTCCCTCGGATACCGCTATCTAAAGCTCCAAGTATCCCCATCGCTCCGATAGCAAAGATAAGTGTGGCGGTCACAAATCCGAGAGATATACTCCCTTCTCCTTTTGAGCCAATCTTTTTTTCTAACCAATCTCCTAAACTCTTTAACTTCTCTTCTAACTCCAGCCATTCTCCAACCACTGCACCAATAACAAGACTTATAATGACAACAAGAAAGTTTTCACTTTTCAATCCCATTTGAAGACCAAGTATAGTAACAGCTAAACCAATTGTATGCATCACTGTCCCTTTCATACTTTCTGGAATATTGCTTAATAGTTTACCTAATATAGTACCAATTATGATACAAATCCCGTTCACGACTGCTCCTAATATAACCATTCTGCTTTCTCCATCCTCTTCAACCATTATTTTCACATCTAACATACAACAAAATACAAGAAATTTTAACAGAATTTTCGAAACTTCGTAAGTGAAATTTACTTATGTATTGTATTCTTTCATCGTTTCATGTTACCGTAATATTGCATACACTATGAGATGAGCTCTCAATACATATCTATAATCTAACAGAATCATCTTTCATCCTACATATCATGTCTAGCATACTTAAACGATTAAGCACTTACTCATTTTCTTACATAATTATATGAAACTCTTATCAGTGGATTTTCTAAAAGTCAGTCATTATATAAAATGAAAAAAGGAAAGATAACTATGACAACTTTATTTAAACGATTTATTATAATAGTAATTCTTATTACACCGATTGTTTTATTGATAAATAACTCCTTTACATCAAAAGCAAAAGATGCAACTGGAGAAGAAAATAAAACAAAGAAAACCGAAAAAAAGAAAAAAGAAGATCCTGAAATTACACTTACATTTTCTGGAGACACAATGTTCGATTGGCAGTTGCGCCCGGTTATTCAAAAAAACGGTGCTGATTATCCGTTTCAACATGTAAAAGATGAAATAACAAAAGCTGATATTTCCTTTGTAAACTTGGAATCTGCATTTACAACACGCGAGAAAAAGGCCCCTGGTCAGCTATTCTGGATTAAAAGTGATCCTTCCACCTTACAAGCTATTAAAAACACAGGCTATGACATTGTGAATATTGGTAATAACCATACGCTTGACTATGGACAGGATGGTTTAATGGATACAATCTCTCACGTAGAAAAACTAAAGCTTCCTTATATCGGAGCTGGAAAAAATGCAGATGACGCATACACAGCTAGAGAAATTACAGTAAAGGGAAAAAAATTCAAATTCCTTTCCTTTGTTCGCTTTATGCCTGACTTTACTTGGGTAGCCGGTAAAGATAAGCCTGGTGTTGCAAATGGATATGATATCAATCTCGTAACAAAAACAATTGAAGAACAAAAAAAAGACGCCGATTATCTAATTGTATACATGCATTGGGGCGTTGAAAAATCAAATAGACCTGTAGACTATCAAAAACAATATGTTCCGAAAATGGTTGAGGCTGGTGCCGATGCAATTGTTGGAAGTCACCCACATTGGTTACAAGGATTTGAATACTACAACAAAGTCCCAGTCGCTTATTCGTTAGGAAACTTCTTGTTCCCTAACTATGTAAAAGGGAAAAGTGCTGAAACTGGTGTATTAACCCTTACCTTTAAAGGAAAAGACGTACAAATGTCATTCAACCCTTATATCATTCGTAATGATCAAGTTTCACCAGTCACTCCTGAAGAAAAGAAAAAAGCATTACAATATTTACAAGCTGTTTCAACAGATGTAGAAATTGATGAAACTGGAACAATTAAAAACAAACGTAGTTAGAAAAAAGGAAGCTTTTTAGTAAAAAGCTTCCTTTCTGTTTGTATATTAAATTAACAAATCAAACAAAACAGGGTTTTTATTTAACTCCATAAACTGAATATTGTTTTCATGAAAACGGGTAATTAACGGTTCATAATCTTCTTTATGTTTTAGCTCTACCCCAACAAGCGCTGGCCCATTTTCTTTATTGTGTTTTTTAATATACTCAAAACGAGTGATGTCATCCTCTGGTCCTAAACCTTTATCAAGAAATTCTCGTAATGCTCCTGAACGCTGCGGGAATTCAATAATAAAATAATGTTTTAACCCTTCATAGATGAGAGAGCGTTCTTTCATTTCTTGCATTCTATCAATATCGTTATTGCCACCACTTAACGTACAAACAACGGTTTTCCCTTTAATTTCATCCTTATAAAAATCGAGTGCCGCAATTGAAAGAGCACCAGCTGGTTCAGCAACAATTGCATTTTTCTTATACAATTCTAAAATTGTTGTACAAATTTTCCCCTCTGGAATCAATACAATATCATCCAACACTTCTTTACAAATTTCAAAAGTTAATTTTCCCACTTTTTTAACTGCTGCACCATCAACGAAACTATCAATTTTTTCTAGGGCGACGTTTTCATTTTGTAAAAAGGCTTCTTTCATCGATGCTGCTCCCTTTGGTTCCACACCGATTACTTTTGTATCGGGGCTCACTCCTTTTACATATGTACCAATACCTGATGCTAAACCACCGCCACCAATTGCTGTGAATACGTAATCAACAGGTTTCTCCATATCATGTAACATTTCAACAGCGACCGTTCCTTGCCCTGCAATTACATAAGGATCATCAAACGGATGAACAAACGTCATACTATTCTCCTCACAATAGCGCTGTGCTTCTTGGAAAGAGCTATCAAATGTGTCTCCGACTAATACAATTTCTGCATAAACACCGCCAAAAAATTGTACTTGAGATACTTTCTGCTTAGGCGTTGTTGTTGGCATGAAAATTTTAGACTGAATCTTCAATAAATTACACGTATAAGCAACCCCTTGCGCATGATTACCAGCACTCGCACATACAACACCATTTTGTAATTGCTTCTTCGATAAACTTTGAATAAGGTTGTAAGCACCTCGAATTTTAAACGAACGAATAACTTGCAAGTCTTCTCGTTTCACATATACGTCACATTCATATTTCTCAGATAAAACTGAATCTCGCTGCAGCGCTGTTTTATTGACAATATCCTTCATATGATTGTGAGCTACGAGGATATCTTCAATTTTCACTCTCTCCCTTACATTTTGCACCATCTCGTACCACCCTTTATCATATGGATTTAATTAAAATTTTGTATTTTCAATACCGCACCTGTATTTGCTGATGTTACCATTTGTGCATAGCGCCCAAGCCAACCTGTTTTTACTTTTAACTCTGGCTTTTTCCATTCTTTCCTACGCTTTTCTAGCTCTTCATCACTAACTTTCACCTCAAGCAAGCGTTCTTCTACATCAATACATACAATATCACCTTGCTCAAGAAGTGCGATTTCTCCTCCAGCAGCAGCTTCTGGTGAAATATGACCTACAGAAATACCACGTGATGCGCCGGAAAAGCGACCATCTGTTAATAGTGCAACATCTGCACCTAATCCCATACCTGCAATTGCTGAAGTTGGCGCTAACATTTCCGGCATACCAGGTCCACCTCTTGGTCCTTCATAACGAATAACAACAACATCTCCTTTTTTCACTTTTCCAAGCATAATCCCAGCAAGAGCCTCGTCTTGAGATCCGAAAATAACACATGGTCCTTCAAATCGTTTTACCTCTGTTGCACCACTTTTAATGACAGCCCCATCTTTTGCGAGGTTTCCTTTTAATATACGCAGGCCACCTTCTTCACTATGAGGATTTTCAAGGGAGTGAATCACTTCTTTATCCTGAATTTCTGCATGAGCGATGTTTTCTCGTAATGTTTGACCTGTAGCCGTAATACGATCGAGATGAAGTACCCCCTCTTTTCTACTTAATTCTTTTAAAATAGCACTAATGCCACCCGCGCGATCAATATCTTCCATATGCCAATTCGAAGCTGGACTCACTTTACATAAATGTGGAACACGTCTTGAAACTGCATCAATTCGGCTCATATCATAATCGAGTCCCGCTTCTTGGGCAATTGCTAACGTATGTAATACTGTATTTGTTGATCCCCCCATCGCCATATCTAATGCAAACGCATCATCAATTGCTTCCTCTGTTACGATATCGCGTGGTTTAATATCACGTTCAATTAATACTTTTAATTTTTCAGCTGCTTGTTTGATTAGTTCCTCACGCCTTGGGTCTATCGCTAAAATACTTCCATTACCAGGAAGGGCCAGCCCTAACACTTCACATAAACAGTTCATTGAGTTTGCAGTAAACATACCTGAACAGGAACCACAAGATGGACAGCCATGATCTTCGATATCTTTTAACTCTTCTTCTGAAATTCTTCCAGATTGATAGGCTCCCACTCCTTCAAAAACAGAGCTTAAGTCTACTACCTCACCTTTTGATGTTTTTCCAGCAGCCATCGGCCCACCTGAAACAAACACAGTTGGAATATTAACACGCAGTGCTGCCATCATCATACCTGGTGTAATTTTGTCACAGTTTGGAATACAAATCATCCCATCAAACCAATGTGCATTTACTACTGTTTCAACAGAATCCGCAATAATCTCACGGCTTGGAAGCGAATAGCGCATACCAATATGACCCATCGCAATCCCATCATCTACTCCGATTGTATTAAACTCAAACGGAACCATCCCTGCCGCACGTACCGCTTCTTTCACCAGACGACCAAATTCATTTAAATGTTTATGTCCCGGAATAATTTCAATAAAAGAATTACAAATCGCTACAAATGGCTTATCGAAATCCTCATCCTTTAAGCCAGTTGCTTTCAATAAACTCCGATGTGGTGCTTTATCAAAACCTTTTTTAATCATATCGCTTCTCATCTTTTCCAAATCCCTTCCTGTTCATTTCCCCTTATCTATTTTCAATTACTTTTTCACTAAACCTTTCCCCTCTGGTTGCTGAATCCAACTCATCATTTCGCGAAGATTAGCTCCTACTTTTTCAAGTTGATGATTTTGCTCTGCCTTTTTCATCGCATTATACGTTGGGCGTCCTGCTTGATTTTCTAGAATCCATTTCTTTGCAAATTCACCTTGTTGAATTTCCGTAAGAACTCGTTTCATTTCTTTCTTTGTTTCATCTGTAACAATTCTTGATCCTGTTACATAATCACCAAATTCCGCTGTATCTGAAATAGAATGACGCATTTTTGTCAATCCACCTTCGTACATTAAATCGACAATGAGCTTCAGTTCATGCAAACATTCAAAGTATGCGATTTCCGGGCGATATCCACCTTCTGTTAACGTTTCAAATCCAGCTTTCACAAGTGCTGTTACCCCGCCACATAATACCGCTTGTTCTCCAAATAAATCTGTCTCGGTTTCTTCTTGAAATGACGTTTCAATTACACCAGCACGTGTACAACCAACTCCTTTTGCATATGCAAGAGCAATATCAAATGCTTTTCCAGTCGCATCTTGGTGAACTGCCACTAAAGCTGGAACCCCATTTCCTTCTTGAAATACACGGCGAACAAGATGCCCTGGACTTTTTGGTGCAACCATTGCTACATCTACGTAACTTGGTGGCTGAATTTGTCCAAAATGAATATTAAATCCATGTGAGAAAAGTAACATTTGCCCTTCACGAAGATTCTTTTCTACTTCATTTCGATATACATGTGCTTGCTGTTCATCTGGTAATAATACTTGTACAACGTCTGCAGTTCGTACCGCTTCTGAAACCGGCATTACTTCAAATCCATCCGCTTTCGCTACCTCAAAAGATTTCCCTGGTCGCACACCTACTACAACACGAACTCCAGAATCACGTAAATTTTGTGCTTGCGCATGACCTTGTGATCCATAACCAACTACTGCCACTGTTTTTCCTGCTAATACCTCTAAATTTGCATCTTGTTCATAATATGTTTTCATCTTTTCATACACTCCTTATAGTTTATTTACTTGCAAGACATCAATTAACTTTTTTAACTGATTTACGAGCAGTTTCGCTTCATTCTCAGTACAAACTGCTGTAAGTTTCATTTCTGAAACCTCTCTTTTTTCTCCTTCATTTAAATTTAAAGAAGCAATATTATAACCACGCCGAGCAAAAATTCCACTTACTCTTAGTAAAACTCCAGGGTCGTTATTAACAACAAGTGAAAAAGTATGACTCATTCTTCCCACCTCTTCATAATCATTTCATGATTCCCTTTATTAGGAGGGACCATCGGAAATACGTTTTCACCCTCTTCTACACAAAAATCAACAACAACTGGACCTTGATGACAAAGTGCTTCTAACATGACTTGTTTTGCTTCAACCGGATTTGTAGCACGCAAACCTTTTACTCCATATGCTTCTGCTACTTTTACAAAATCAGGTGATCCAATCTGTGATTCTGATAAACGATTTTCATAGAACATCTCTTGCCATTGTCTTACCATACCTAAAAACTTGTTATTAATAATAAAAACTTTCACTGGAATATTATTTTCAGCAATTGTTTGCAATTCTTGAATGTTCATTTGAAATGAAGCATCTCCCGCAATACAGATAACTGGCTTATCCTCAAAGGCAAGCTGAGCACCGATTGCCGCTGGGAATCCAAACCCCATTGTTCCTAATCCACCAGATGTAAGAAATATTCGCGGTTTTTGCGCCTTATAAAAGTGCGCTGCCCACATTTGATGCTGGCCGACTTCTGTAGTCACAATTGCTTCACCATTTGTTAGTTCACTTAGTAAAGCAATTACATGTTGTGGCTTTAATTTTCCTCCCTGTTGTTCGTATGACAGTGGATATTCTTCTTGCCATACTCTTACTCTCTCTATCCATGCATCAGTTTGGCACTCTACTCTCATATTTCTTAACATGTGTAACGATCGCTTCACATCCCCTACAACCGGATATTCTACCGTTACATTTTTATGAAGCTCAGCTGGATCAATATCAATATGTACCTTTTTCGAATGAGGTGAAAATAGTTCTAACTTTCCTGTGACTCGGTCATCGAAACGGACTCCAAATGCAAGAAGCAAATCACATTCCGTTACTGCCATATTTGCAGCATATGTCCCATGCATACCGAGCATCCCTAAAAATAGCGGATCTCCAGGTGGATAAGCACCCAGTCCCATTAAAGTTGAAACAACTGGAATACGGTTTTCTCTTGCAAATGTTAGAAGCTCTTCGGATGCATCTGCATGAATGACACCGCCTCCGATATACAGGAGCGGGCGATTTGCTTTTGAAATTGCCTCTGCCACGCCCTCCAGCTGCATTTTGTCTGGTTCAATCCGTGGTTTATAACCCGGAACTTGAACTTCTCCTTCAAAAAAGTTCGTTACAATAGCATTTTGAATATCCTTTGGAATATCGATTAATACCGGACCTGGCCGTCCACTTTTAGCGATATAATATGCCTCTTGCAATATACGTGATAGCTGATTTACATCTCGTACTTGATAATTATGTTTTGTAACCGGCATTGTAATTCCCACAACATCTGCTTCTTGAAATCCATCTTTTCCAATGAGAGATGTCGTTACTTGACCTGTAATTACCACTAAAGGAATCGAATCCATATACGCATCTGCTAAACCAGTAACTAAGTTTGTAGCTCCTGGGCCGGAGGTAGCAAATACTACCCCGATCTCTCCAGAAGCTCTCGCATATCCTTCCGCAGCGTGAATGGCCGCTTGTTCATGACGTGTTAATACATGTTTTAAGCCACTGCCATACAGTGCGTCATAAACTGGTAAAATCGCTCCACCCGGATAACCAAACACTGTTGTTATTCCTAATTTCTTTAAACATTGAATCACATGTCCGGCACCTGTTACTGTTTTTCCTTCCCTGCGATATGCTTCTTCGCACACTGCATGTTTCTTTTCCATTTCACTAACTCCTTCCCCTGTTTGTTAAGCTAAACTTTTTGCTAGTCCCGGAACACGTACGCCTCGCTCTCTCGTTAATTTTTTAAATTCTTCCGTTAACTGTTTTGTTACTTCTCCTGGTTTTCCATTTCCGATTTCTCTTGAATCCACTTTTACAACTGGAATTAATTCAGCCGCAGTTCCTGTTAAAAACACTTCATCTGCTACATACACATCGTGACGAGTAAATGGTCTTTCTTCACAAGGAATATTTAACCTTTCACAAAGTTCAATGACACTATTTCTTGTAATCCCTTCAAGAGCACCTAAGTATGCAGGTGGCGTTACTACTTTTCCATCTTTCACAACGAACACGTTATCTCCCGATCCTTCACAAACATATCCTTGTTGATTTAACATAAGCGCTTCTAGCACACCTGCTTGTGCCGCTTCAATCTTTACTAATACGTTATTTAAATAATTCATCGACTTAATGCGTGGATCAAGCGCATCCGGCGTATTTCGGCGAGACGCAACCGACACAACACTAAGGCCGTTATCATAGAACTCTTGCGGGAACAGTTTTAATTGTTCAGCAATGATGATGACACTTGGTTTCGTACAACTTCTTGGATCTAAGCCTAAATCTCCTTTTCCTCTTGAAACAATTAATCGAATATACGCATCTGCATATTCATTTTTTTGCAATGTCTGTAAAACTGCTTGTTCCATCTCTTCGATTGTCATTGGAATCGTTAGTAAAATGGATTTCGCAGATTCATATAAACGCTTTAAATGCTCTTTTAAGCAAAATACATTTCCGCCGTAACTACGGATCCCCTCAAATACACCGTCCCCATACAAAAATCCATGATCATAAACAGATACAACAGCTTTTTCTTTCTCTACTAATTCTCCATTCATATAGATATACTGGTTTCTCATCCTACATCGCTCCTCTTTTTTATCTCTTTATGTGCAATCTATCTTTGTATCGATTGCTGAGAAGAATATGCTTTATCTAAATCTTCTGTTAATTGATTATAAAAATATCCTCGCCTCAACAATCGATTTTCTACAAACGTGTAGCAATCCATTGCTGAGACGAGGGAATCGTGGTACCACTCAGCTTCCTTATACTTCTCGCGAAATACAAGCTCTGTAAGTCCTATTAGACTTTTGTTCTTTTATCGTGAACAACTCCGCTGCTCTCTACTTAATTTTTTCAAGTGCAGTACTCCGAGGTGATCTTCAACTGATACAATTGTTACCACCCTTCCAGCCAAGGGGCAGCTCTCTAAAACAATCTATATCGTTTACTCTCCTCTTCTTTGCATTCTGCTATTCTCTTTTCTAAAGTAAAAACTCTCACCTCAGCAATCAATTACTACATCATAGTAGCTTTGATTGCTGAGGCGAGAGTTTCGCGTTACCACTCAGCTTCCTTATACTTCTCACGAAATATAAGCTCTGTAAGTCCTATTAGACTCCCGTCCTTTTACCGGAGACGATACCGCCGCTCTCTACTCGGTTCCCCTTTCGCAAGCGATGCTCCAAGGTGATCTTCAATGATTCGATCGTTACCGCTCTTCCAGCCAAGGAACGGCTCTCTAAAACTATCATAATCATCTACTTTCCTCTTCTTTGCATATAAAAATATATAAATCAGAAAATTCTAAATTGTTTTTTGTTGTTACACGTATTATAGGTCTTTGATCTTTTCATTGTCAATATGTTTTTTGAAAATTTATTTTTTAATTTATAATTAGAATATTTTTATCGAAATAAAAAAGGAATGAATCTCAATCCAACACTCATATATTACTTAAGTCTATTCACATAAGAAAAGACAGCTTCATACATATGTAAATTTACTAAGGAGATGATGTGAATATGTTAAAAGGAAAAGTTGCATTGGTTACTGGAGCAAGCCGTGGAATTGGACGCGCTATTGCGAAACGCTTAGCAAACGATGGTGCATTAGTCGCCGTTCATTATGGGAATCGTAAAAGTGCTGCAGAAGAAGTCGTGCAGGAAATTCAATCGAATGGCGGTTCAGCTTTTTCTATAAATGGTAACCTCGAATCGTTACATGGCGTAGAATCTCTTTACAAATCTTTAGATTCTGAATTACAAAACCGTACTGGGGAGACTCATTTCGATATTTTAGTAAACAACGCCGGAATCGGCCCAGGAGCCTTTATTGAAGAAACAACTGAAAACTTTTTTGACCGAATGATTTCCGTGAATGCAAAAGCCCCATTTTTTATTATCCAACAAGCATTGTCACGTTTACGTGACAATAGCCGTATTATCAACATTTCATCAGCTGCAACGCGAATTTCTTTACCTGATTTCATTGCCTATAGTATGACAAAAGGCGCAATCAACACAATGACTTTTACACTTGCAAAACAACTTGGGGCGAGAGGTATAACAGTGAATGCAATACTCCCAGGTTTTATTAAAACAGATATGAATGCTGAACTCTTAAGTGATCCCATGATGAAACGATATGCAACTGAAATTTCTGCTTTCGGCCGTTTAGGAGAAGTAGAAGATATTGCAGATACCGCTGCATTTCTTGCTTCTCCTGACAGTCGCTGGGTTACTGGTCAATTGATTGATGTAAGCGGTGGTTCTTGCTTATAAAGTGAAACTTTAATCAGTGGGGGTCTTCATCCACCACTGATTATCAGCCCGCACCAATCGGGCTTTTACGGGCAGTTAATCCCTCAACTACATTCTTTGTTTCTCTCTGAATCTTGAGGTAGAGGTCTTACTGCCCGTTAATGCGGGATAAAAAAAACATATAGTTTCAAATCTTTTTTATTGCGCAATAAAATAATTTATATAATACTAGATAAAACATATGTATTTAGGAGGATTACAGCAATGACAGAAAAAACATACGAACTCGCTACATTTGCAGGTGGCTGCTTTTGGTGTATGGTAAAACCATTTGATGAACTTCCAGGTATTCAAAAAGTTATTTCAGGCTATGCTGGTGGCCACATCCAAAACCCCACATATGAACAAGTAAAATCCGGAACATCTGGACATTTAGAAGTCGTTCAAATTACTTTCGATCCTTCTATTTTTCCTTATCAAAAATTGCTAGATTTATATTGGCCACAAATTGATCCAACCGATGATGGCGGACAATTTTTTGACCGCGGTCCATCCTATCGCACAGCGATTTTTTACCATAATGAATCGCAAAAAAAGCTAGCTGAAAAATCAAAGCTAGCTCTGGCAGAAAGCGGTATGTTTAAAGATCCAATCGTAACGGAAATTCGTCCAGCAGCTCCTTTTTATGAAGCAGAAGAATATCATCAACATTTTTATAAAAAGAATCCCGAAAAATACGTACAAGAACGTAAAGAGTCTGGGCGTGAAGATTTTATTAAAGAAAACTGGGATAAGAGATAACAAATCAATATTTCAAGGTCTGTCAACTAACCCGCTACTTATCTGACCTTACGGTCTGATTAAAGTGGGGGCTTGCGTCTGTCAAAGTTTGACAGTGTTTCTGCTCTCACAGAGAACAACTACGCTTATTCCTACCCAGTAGTGCGAACGAGCAATGCTCTCCTACCTTAGTGTGGTGGAACATAAGGACGGTTGACTTCGCCCCTACCATAAAGGCTATACCTTTATGGTACCGTTAAAACGGTATCTTATATCTTTAAATTGTTAAATAACTAGTAAGAGTGCCTTTTACGCAACAGTTTTCTCTTATAGCTTACTTTACTAAAATTGAAAGGAGGAAGCAAGACGGAAGTTTCAGATACTTAGTATGGTACAAAATCTTACAATTTTTACTGTACCATACCGTATCTGACGGCAATTCCTCCCCCACTTACTTCTCCTCATTTTTCAGCTGCAACGCAATTAAACTAGCAAAATCATGTACAAGTGTGGCAGCTAAAAGCGACGTAATTTGCGATTGGTCATATGGCGGTAATACTTCTACTAAATCAAAACCAATATAATTAAAACCACTTAATGAACGTACCATATTTAGTGTCTCTCGACTATTAAATCCCCCTACCTCTAACGTACCTGTGCCTGGCGCACACGATGGATCTACAAAATCAATATCAAACGTTAAGAAACATGGTGTATCGCCAATCGTTTCTCTCATTTGCTGAAGAACGCTTTCAAAACCACGCTGACATAATTCAGCTGTTGTAATGACGTTATATCCTAAATCACTACTAGCATCTATATCACCAGGATGATTCAATGTTCCGCGAATTCCAATTTGGAATACTTTATCTGGCTGTAATAACCCTTCCTCATGTGCACGAATAAATGGGGAGCCGTGCCAATATTTTTCTTCATAATATGTATCCCATGTATCTGTGTGTGAGTCAAAATGAATCATCGCAACTGGACCATGAACTTTTGCTGCTGCACGTAGACTTGCTAATGTAACTGAATGATCCCCACCAAGCCCGATTGGAATAATTCCTTGCTTCATTAATCCAAAAACAGCTTCCTCTATTAAATCATAGCTGCGATGAATATTATGTGGAATTACAGAAACATCTCCAATATCAATCGCATTTGTATCATCAAACGGGTATACACGGTGAATTGGATGATACGGAAACAACGTCATTGATGCTTGTCGAATTGCTTGCGGAGCAAAACGCGCACCAACGCGAAATGAAGCTGCCGTATCAAATGGCATTCCCAATATAGCGACCTTAGCTTGATCATGACTTGAAGGCAATCTCATAAATGAACCTGTCGTACAAAATTCTGGTTTTACATCTGGTGTGAGTGGATATTTCATTTCTCATTTCCCCTTCTTAAACATAATTTTTACATCCAAAGAAACTTCCCTTACTTACATTTTCTTTTATTACAATGCAAAAATTGTGCCATAGAACATGTTGATTCATTTTGGTCCTATCCCTTTCCGTTCTATGCAAACCTGAATAAATCATGCTATAACGCATAAAAAAAGAGCGAAAAATAATCGCTCTTTTTTTACTTGCCCATGTTTATTTTCTCAATCTCTCAATAAAATCATGTAACTTGTCAAGTGAAATCATATTCTGATTACACCCTATACTATCTTTACAAATATAGTTTCCTTTTTTAACAAAGGTACCTGGCACATCCCCTTTTATTTCAACTAAAAACATACCTACTTCTTCGTGACCATGACACAATGAACAAATACTCTTTTTATTTATACTTTGAAACGTTCCTTGCAGACCCACAAACTTATTACCGTTCCTTGCTATAATAAATTTTCTGCCTGTTCCTTTATCAATCCAACTTAGATACGACATTTCTTTCATATTTATTTCTTCCATATCAGGCAGCTTCAATTTTTTTACTTTAGGAAATAATTTTTTTAACGCTTGCAGCGTAACTTCCTGAAACGGAATAACATACGGATTTAACTTGAGTAAAAACGCTTCTGCGTCCTCCCTATTTTCAACCGTCAAAATCGTATCAATTAATTCTTTCTGTTCATCAATAAGATTTTCAAAAACATGTAACACTTTTTCTATCGCAAGAGACTTCAGAGCAGTAATAACTCCTCTATCATTTGCTGTAGCATGTCCATGCGCTAGAATATGAGTTTGTGATTTTATAAAATTATATTGATCACTTCTAATAAATGCTTCCATTACTATCACTCCATACAAATTGTTTATCTCTTTTTATTGTATACAATACACTTATTTTATAAAATGCCAAAAACGATTCATAAACAAAGTATACATAAAAAGCACTGATTATTTCTAATCGAATAATCAGTGCTTTTCATTATTATTTTGAATACACAATTTTTTTTATCGTTTCCACAGAAAGAAAGTATTCCTCTGCTAATTGATGAATGGAAGTTCCATTTTTAAAAGCCTCTTTAATTTCTCTATTCCGCGCATCAATTTGCTTCCTTCCACCAGATCGTGTACCCCATTTATAATGTGCAGTTTCTTGTTTTGGAATGTAAATTGTTTCACCTTGTACATACTTTTGAATTTCTACAATTAAGCTTTCTGGTAAAACAGCCGCTGCTTTTACGTATCTCATTTCTGCTCGCCCCTTATTTTTTCTGGTTCATTTCAATAAGGTGCAAAGCCAAATATAAAAAAATGATACGAGCTCATTTTGGCGATTGTATATTACTTGTCTACCTCACGCAAAGTATCGCCATTTCCATACTTGGCTTTGCATGAGACGCTGCAGTGTCTGGCAATTGTATTGTAATCGCCATATCAACACCTCCTAATATACCTTTTGACTCTTATTATATGACAACTTTTTCTTTCTTGCATCCTTATGATTTTTAAACAAGCAGTAATTTATTCGTTTTGATATAATACATACGGATTGAAATTAAAAATAATGTGAGGTCGCTTTATGAAAAAAAGAATCATTATATCATTAATTATACTAACCGTTCTTTTTATCTTACTATTCGGAGCCTATAAACTTATGAATTCACGAACATATCAATTATTTGGCGAATTAACAAATCGAGTAGAAACAAATCAAAAGGTTGTTGCACTAACCTTTGATGATGGCCCTACAAAAAATGTAGAGGAAATATTACCACTCTTAAATAAATATAATGCGAAAGCTACTTTTTTTGTAATTGGAAATGAATTAGAGAAAAACTTAAAGTTAGGGCGAGCCATCGTAAAATCTGGACATCAACTTGGAAATCATACCTATTCCCACAATCGAATGATTTTCAAAACACCTTCTTTTATTAAAGTGGAAGTTAAAAAAACAAATACATTCATTCACGCAACAGGATATACAGGTCAAATTGATTTCCGACCGCCGAATGGAAAAAAACTAATCGGCTTGCCCTACTATTTAAACAAGCATCATATCGAAACAATCACATGGGATCTTGAACCTGATACATACTACACTTCTCCTTCTGACAAAATAAACTATGTAAACAAAAATGTAAAACCTGGATCTATCATCTTGTTACATTCCATGTATGATGATTCTGAAAAATATTTACAGACTCTTGAAGGTATTTTAGATTCTTTATCTAAAAAAGGGTATCAATTTGTTACAGTAAATGAATTGCAGAAAAGATAACTCTACAATGAAAAGGCCCTAGCATAACGTTATGCTAGGACCTTTTGTATTTTAAATCACTCCAATTACATTTAAAAATACGATAATAATTGCAATTGGTGCTATATAGCGAAGTAAGAATAACCATAGTACAAATAATTTATATCCTCTATTTTTACTTACACCAAGCTCTCTCATTAATACATCTTTCTTCATCTTTAATGGAACAAAAATCGCAACTAATAATACACCAAGTGGCATAAGAACATTACTTACTGCAAAGTCTGCTAAATCAAATACTGTTTTTCCAAACAGCTTCACATCACTTAATACACCATACGATAATGCTGAAGGAATTCCCACAACAAAGATTAACAACCCAACAATCAATGCCATTTTTTCGCGCTTTCCTTTACCTTTTGTTGTTAAAGAAGCAACACTAATTTCTAACATAGAAATTGCTGATGTAATAGTCGCAAAGAAGAATAGTAATAAGAAAACAATAAAGAATAATTTTCCGAATGCCATCTTACTGAAAATAGCTGGCAACACGATAAATAGTAATCCTGGTCCTTGAGATGGCTCCATTCCAAATGCAAATACAACAGGGAAAATCGCTAATCCAGCAAGCAATGTAATAACGAGTGTCAAACCAACAATTGAAAATGCAGAACGTGGTAAACTTTCTTCTTTCGGTAAGTACGAGCTATACGTTACCATTACTGCTACCCCGACCGATAATGAGAAGAATGATTGTCCCATCGCATATAAAACAATTTCAGATGTTACATGCGAGAAATCCGGCTGTAAGAAGAAGCGAACCCCTTCTCCTGCTCCATCTAATGTAAGTGCACGAATAATTAATACAAAAAACAGAACAAATAGCGCTGGCATAAAGTATTTATTTACTTTTTCAACGCCATTTTGAACGCCTTTGCTTACGATAAAAATAGTAATAAGAATAAATAATAGCTGTGATCCAACTGCTAAATATGGATTGGAAATGATTTCACCAAATGTTGCTTCATATGCACCATTTCCTTCCCATAGTCTCCCTGTAACTGCATTCCATAAATATAATAAAATCCAACCTCCAACAACACTGTAGAAAGAAAGCAATATGAAACATGTTACAATCCCTAATTTACCAAGCCACGGCCATAATGTTTTAGGAGCGATTTCCCTATACGCATCCACAGCCTCTTTTTGTGTACTTCTTCCAATTACAAATTCCGCTAATAATAAAGGTAAACCAATTAGTAAAGTAAAACCGATGAAAATAAGAAAGAACGCACCGCCCCCTCCAATACCGGCCATATATGGAAACTTCCAAATTGCTCCAAGTCCAATCGCTGATCCTGCTGCAGCTAAAACGAAACCTAATTTCGATGTCCATTGCTGTGAATTCATCTTTCTGTCTCCTCTCTTCTTCTATTTTTTCTTTTTATGACATTTCATCCTTATGTCTATTTTTCTATCCTCTTCCCTTTCTAATGCGACCACTTCCTTTCAGAAATAAAAAATCGTCCCTACGTAAACGTAGGGACGATAAAAATATCGCGGTACCACCCTAGTTGTGAAGAATACTAAGAAACTACCGAAATAAAAAATGTCCCTACGTAAATACGTAGGGACGATAAAATATCGCGGTACCACCCTAGTTATGAAGATACAACAAAAGTAAGACCTAAATAAAAAACGCCCCTACGTAAATACGTAGGGACGATATATATCGCGGTACCACCCTAGTTGTGAAAAAAATTCTTCACCACTTTATTTGATAACGGTATCCACTACCGTCTTTCATTTCCTCACAATATGAGATTTATGAAAGATGCTCCAGGACGAACTTCATGAATAATCTATATACTGATTCACACCAACCACCAGCTCTCTGATATAGGGAGATTTTCACTACTTTACCCTTTCATTGCCCAAATATTATTTTCCGAATTGATTACTATCATTTTTATCATACATTAAAAATAGTGTCAACTATTTTTTTGAATGTTTATGTATTATACTCCTATTTTTCGCTATAAAAATTCAAAATCTGACTTTTCCATGAATACTATTACATCACTTATGGTTTATACTTTATTAAATACATCAGCAGGTTTATAGTAATATAGGATGGTTGCATGAGAGCACGAGTAGGAGGAAAGGTTTTGTCTACTTCAAAAGTTTTAAAAGGAACCGCTTTACTAAGTGGCGCCACAATGATTTCGCGTATTTTAGGTTTTATATACTTCTTCCCTTTTCAACTATTAGTTGGTGAACAGGGGGTTGCTTTATATGCGTATGCATATTCTTGGTATGGTATCTTGCTTAGCTTTTCAACAGCTGGTATTCCCATTGCCGTTTCAAAATTTGTTGCTAAATATAATGCTTTAGGTGACTATAATACAAGTAAGAAACTGTATTATTCTAGTGTGAAAATCATGCTACTTATGGGATTCGCTGGATTTTTAATCTTATTTATCGGAGCACCTTACGTATCCCAATTTATTATTCGCTCAAAAACACCAGATCCGGAGTTTATCGCTGATGTAACACTGACAATGCGCGCACTAAGTTTTGCGCTTATTATTGTCCCAGCAATGAGCGTCACACGTGGATACTTCCAAGGGTTCCAACATATGAAACCAAGTGCTGTTTCTCAAGTTGTAGAACAGATTGCACGTGTCGTTTTCATTTTGGTTGGTAGTTTCATCGTTTCAAAATTACTAGGTGGATCTGTTGCTTCTTCCGTTGCGGTTGCTACATTTGGCGCGGTTATCGGAGCAATTGCCAGCGTTTCAATTTTAATCATGTATTGGAAAAAATATAATCATTTGAAACCACCTGCAGGCGAACGAAAAACAAGGGCTTCAAACGTTTCATTAAAAAGTATTTATGTGGAGCTACTTCGTTACGCAATCCCTATTGTTTTCGTGGGGATCGCCATTCCACTTTATACTTTAGTGGATCAATATACAGTTGCTGATGCACTAAGAGCAATTGGAACACCGCTTGAAACAGCAAACGCGATTTTTGCTTATATAACGAACTATGCTCAAAAATTAATCATGATTCCTGCTTCACTCGCAACTGGATTTTCACTTACGATTATTCCAGCGATAACAAAATCATTTACAAGCGGAAAACTAGAAGAATTACAAGAACAAATCACAAAGATTTTCCAGGTGCTATTATTCTTCACAATCCCGGCTACATTCGGGCTCGCTAGTATCGCATACGATGCATTCCGCATGGTGTATATGAGTCCTGATACAGCTTTAGGCGGATCTAAATATTTAATTTCTTATGCACCATCAGCTGTATTAAGTGCGATTTTCACTGTTTCTGCAGCCATTTTGCAAGGTATTGATTATCAGCGAAAAACAATGATTGCCTTCTCCGTTGGTATTCTTGTAAAAGTCGTAGTAAATACGCCACTTCTATACTTATTAGGTGGACATGGTGCAGTACTTGGAACAATACTTGGATATCTCGTTTCTGATATCATCATGCTATATTGCATTGTTAAATTTACGAAGTTTGATATTGCAGAAACAGCTAAAACAGTATTTCTTATTATCATTTACTCCGCAGCAATGTCCGCTGTCGTAATAGGATTAAAAGCAATTATCGGATGGCTAATCCCTGGACAACCTTATATTGAATCATTACTCATCGTTATCATATGCGGTGCGGTTGGCGGATTTGTTTATTTCGCTTTCGTATTAACAAGTGGGCTAGCATCACATATCCTTGGTGATCGAATTAGTCGTTTACCCGTATTAAAAAAACTAGTAAAATGAAGCAAAGAAGAGGTGTAACTTATATTAATGTTACACCTCTTCTTTGTTTATGAAATTATTGTGCTTAGAAAGATACTTTTATTTAATTATTTCTTACAGGGAGGAACAGTACTTAAGAAAACAGACTAAAATGATATCCTTAGCATACAAAAAAGAGATTGTATATGACGCATACAATCTCTTTCATTATGTTTCTTATTCAAACAATCCCATACTTAAATAACGCTCTCCTGTATCAGGTGCGATGCATAACACTTTTTTACCAGCACCTAATCGTTTCGCTATCATAATTGCGGCATAGACGGAAGCACCCGAAGAGGGTCCTACTAGTATTCCCTCTTGTTTTGCTAGATTTCCCATTGTACTAAGCGCTTCTTCATCAGCGATTTGAATGATTTCATTATATATTTCCGTATTTAAGTTTTTTGGAATAAATCCCGGGCTTGTTCCAACTAATTTATGAGGACCCGGCACACCACCAGATAAAACAGGAGATCCTTTCGGTTCAACTACTGCAATATATAAATTTGGTAGTTTCTCTTTCAATGTTTCTCCCGTTCCTGTAATCGTTCCACCTGTTCCAGCAGTTGCTACAAATGCATCTAATTCCCCATCCATTTGTTCATAAATTTCAAGAGCTGTTGTATAGCGATGAATATTCGGGTTTGCTGGATTTTCAAATTGCTGCGGAATAAAGCTATTTGGTATTTCTTTTTGCAGTTCTACTGCTTTTGCAATTGCTCCTGGCATTCTTTGTTCTGCCGGCGTCAAAACAACTTCTGCCCCATATGCCTTAAGCAAATTAATCCGTTCTTTCGACATATTATCCGGCATAATTAAAATGGCTTTGTATCCTTTTGCAGCTGCATTCATCGCTAAACCAATCCCTGTATTTCCACTTGTCGGTTCAATGATTGTATCACCTGGCTTAATGAGACCTTGCTCTTCTGCCATATAAATTAAATTGTACGCAGCGCGGTCTTTCACACTCCGAGATGGGTTAAACATTTCTAATTTCACGTATACATCAGCTGCATCTTCTGGAACAAATCGTGATAATCGCACGACTGGTGTATCTCCAATTAATTCTGTAACATTATGACATAGTTTCATAGCGCATCCCCTATTCTATATTAATCCATTTTGATTTTCCCACATATTAACTGCAGCTATGAAAACAAAAAAAGGGCTCCACTTATTTCCTCTTTTTGTTTTCACACGGCATGGAGCTAAAAAAGGCACCACCCGCTTCTATGCATGGCCGGATGCTCTCGCCCACCTAAAAAGAATGGTTTGATGTGTTTTTTAATTTGGTTTTTTATATCATGATTTTCGATCACTTGGCAGTAACCATGATGTAAGTCCGATTAATGGTAAACAACTACATAATATCATAATAAATTGTAGACTACACACGTCTGCTAATTTCCCAAGAACAACGGCACCTAATGCTCCAAGCCCAAATGCAAGACCGACAATTAAGCCTGACACCATTCCAACTTTTCCAGGAACAAGCTCTTGTGCATAAACAACAATAACACTAAAGCTACTAGAACTAATAAAACCAATACATAAAAATAACGGTACAACCCATGCTAAAGAAACATACGGTAATAAAAGTGCAAGTGGTGCAGAACCTAGCATGGAAAATACGATAATATTTTTCTTACCAAATCGATCTGCCAAAGGTCCACCAAAGAATGTGCCAAGCACCCCAGCAATCATAAATGCAAACACAAAGTACTGCGCATTTTTAATAGACAAGCCGTAATGCTCTATTAAATAGAATTGATAGAAATTCCCGATGCCAGCTCCATACCAAGAACGAACAAAGGTTAAGAAAACAAGAAGAACAATTACAAATTTAATATGTGTACTCACAATTGCATTTTCAGCCTCAAGTGCAGCTCTTTTCTTTCTTCGTACTGCACCATTTACTAACTCATTTTTGTACCAGTTTGAAACGAAAGTTAATAGCACAATACCTACTGCTGCAAAAGCTGTAAATCCCAGTGATCCAATTTGCCCAAACGGAACAAAAATTAACGCTGTAAAAATGGGTGCAAGAGAATTCCCTGTATTCCCTCCTACTTGATAAATGGACTGCGCTAATCCACGTTTCGCACCCGCTGCCATATAAGCAACGCGTGCTCCTTCAGGATGAAAGACCGCTGATCCTAATCCAATAAATAGAACAGAAATAATAACGATAATAAAGTTTGGTGCGAACGCAAGTCCAATCATCCCAAGCATACTTGAAAACATACCTAGTGGTAGTAAAAATGGCGATGGCTTCTTATCTGAATACATCCCAAATACCGGTTGCATGATTGATGACATCATATTCAGTGCAAATGCAATCCACCCTACTTGCATGTAAGACAAATTCATCGATTTTTCCAAAATAGGAAATAGCGCTGGCACAACAGCCTGCATCGAGTCATTTAAAAAATGACCGAAACTAATTGCAAATAAAATGCGATAAATTGTAGGTGAGGCTACTGTATTTTCCTTTGACACCGCCTGCATAGTTCCCTCTCTCCTTCCCTCAAAACAGAAAGTATAACTTATTAACAGTACACTTACTGTAATATGTAATAAGTTCTGATTTTCGAAATATTTCCTATTCTATAATGGTTTTATCTCTTTTTCCAGTAACACAACTTCGTTTTTATATTCATATATATAATTGTTATACCAAAATAATATATATTAGGTTTAATCGTGGATGCTTCTGTCTTTTTTACACTGAAATACAGATAAAATGTAGAAACAAACTAAAAAAATTATGCAAAACATTTCTTTTTCATACCTTTAGCAACTGATAAATGGTGACCTCCCCTCATCAATATTGCTTATCATATGAAAGAGTACATCACTCAATTAGTCGTGATGTACTCTTTATTTTTGAATACCGTTCAAACTTATTCAGCTATGTCCAATTCTCTTTTTTCTTTTAAAAGTTTTTGAAATTCTATTTCTAATTCTTCAGACGGTTCAATACTTAAGCGACTTAGCACTTCCGATATTTTTGTGTCAAGTAAAAGAAGCTTATCTTCTTTCGTATCTCGCGTCTTTTCCGCTTGACCTAGTTTATATTGCTGATACGTTCCATCAAATAACTTAATTTCTTGATCATGAATCGCTAAAATTCGTGTAGCGATATTTTCAATGAACCGGCGATCATGTGAAACAAAGATTACACTCCCTTCGTACTCTTTTAAAAGAGATTCTAACGCTTCAACAGCTGCCATATCAAGAAAGTTTGTCGGTTCATCTAAAACTAACGTATTAATATCACTTAAAAATAGCTTTGTTAATGCTACTTTCACTCGTTCACCGCCACTCAAAACTCCTACAAGTTTATAAACATCATCTCTGAAGAAATGCATTCTCGCAAGAACCGTTCGAATCAATGTTTCATCCTGCTTTGAAGAGGACTGTACATTTTCGATAATTGATTTTTCCGTATCTAATATGTTTAAATTTTGACTAAAATAGCCGATTTTCACAGCTGGAGAAAGACTAATACCGTACTCTTGATTCATAATTTTTTTGACAAGTGTCGTTTTCCCACTCCCATTTGAACCAATAATTGCTAACTTATCCCCACCTCGAATATGAAAACTCGTTTTGCTCCAAAGTACACGCTCACCAACTTTTCCAGTTACATCATTTACACGAACAATAATTCGATTTTTAAATGTTTCTGCATTCGGCAAGTTCATCTTAAGCGGCGGAATTTCTTTTACTTTTTCTACCTTTTCAAGCTTTTCTAATCTCGTTTCAATGGCCGATGCTGTTTTTTGTAACTTCTTTTGCTTTTTTGCGAAGTATGGCTTTGCTCCTGTAATTTTCGCTTCTGACTGACTCACCTTTTTTGGAGTCTTTGTTGCTCTTTCCGCTTTTTTCTCCTTTAACTTCAATGCTTCTTCCAACTGCCTTTTCTTTTTCTCATACTTTTCATACGCTAATTGTTCTTGATTGAGCTCTATTTCTCTTTGTTTTACATAATCGCTATAGTTGCCTGTATACTCTTTTATCTTTCCTTCATCCAATTCCCATATCGTTGTACAAAGAGCATCTAAAAATGCACGGTCATGTGAAATAATGATAAATGCTCCTTGCCACATATTTAGCTTCTTCTCCAACCATTCGATATGTTCTGTATCGAGGTTTGTCGTTGGTTCATCTGCCAGTAAAAGCTCTGCATCTTTTATAAGAGCTTTTTGGATATATTCTTGCGTCACTTCACCACCACTTTTTGTTGTATCCGTTCGTTTCAGTTGCGGTAAAAGTTCACACCTAGTATGTTGAATAACGATTCCTTCTTCTGGAGAAATTTTTCCAGCTAACATTTGAAATAACGTCGTTTTCCCACTTCCGTTTCTCCCAACTAACCCAATTCGAGCATTTTGATGAATTTGCAGTTGATCCACATCTAATAATAAACGATCCTGTACATAGTACTTTATATGATTTGCTTCTAATAAAAACATAGTAACATCTCCTTTTTATCAAGTTTAGGAGACAAAAAATGCCCCTATATCCATTCAGAATAGGAGGCATAAATCATTATATAGGTGTACACCAAAAGAGACTACCCCTTTTAGATCCAACTATACAAAGCCAATCCTATTCTGAAAACACAAATTGAAGGCATCACAAATAACAGAGTAATGATCTGTTTAAAAATATCCTTCAATTGTTCGCTTTCGTAAAATAGGATTAGTACTTCATGTAATTGGGTCACCCTTCCGTTCTTTTAATTTCATTAACGCTACTTTTAGTATAGCTAGAAATTTCAAATAAAATCAATATCTTTTTCATTTTAAATAACAAAACGTTTATATTTTTCAAAATCACTCGTCTTACATTCAAGTGAAATTTTCGTACCTTCATTTTCATAACTCGTAGATGTAACATGTGCATAATCATTAAAATAAGAAACAACTTGCCCTTGATCATAAGGTATTAACATCTCACACTTTGTATATTCTTTGTAAATGTGCGAACGAATCATTTCTACAAGTTCTTCAATCCCAATTTGTTGTTTTGCAGACAGATATACTCGGTCCTCCTGTATTTTTGGGATTTCAACATCCATCATATCTGATTTATTATAAGCATAAATCGTCGGGATGTTTTCAACACCAATTTGTTTTAGTGTTTGATTTGTAATCTCAATTAATTGTTCATAATTTGGATTTGCATAATCGACCACATGAATCAATAAATCCGCCTCTGCCACTTCTTCTAATGTTGAACGGAACGCTTTCACAAGATGATGTGGTAATTTACTGACAAAACCAACTGTATCTGTTAATAAAAATGATTTATTATCTGGAAGTTCAATATTGCGCACTGATGTTTCCAGCGTCGCAAATAACATATCCTTTTCAAATACTTGTTTCTCAGTAGAACCATTGAAGATCTCCAGCATCGTATTCATAATGGTTGATTTACCTGCATTTGTATATCCTACTAATGAAACAACAGGGATTTCATTTTTCTTACGCTGTTTACGCTGTGTTTGACGCTGCGCGACAAGCGCTTCTAACTCTTTATTTAATACTGCAATTTGCTCCTCAATCTTACGACGGTCTAGTTCTAATTTCTTCTCACCGACACCTTTGTTTTTCGTACCAACGCCGCCGCCCTGTCTTCCTAAAGATTCACGAAGACCGATTAAACGAGGCATCATATATTGCAGGTGTGCAACTTCAACTTGTAGCTGTGCTTCTTTCGTCTTAGCACGCTGCGCAAAAATATCTAAAATTAAAATCGTACGATCAATAACTTTACAATCTAAATCGGCTTCTAAGTTTCGAATTTGCGAAGGCGATAATTCATCATTAAAAATCACCATGTTCGCATCTGCTTCCTTCACAAAAGCAGACACTTCTTCAATTTTACCTTTTCCAATATAATGTGATGGATTCACACGGTGTAAGTTTTGCGTAACTTGCCCTACAACCTGCACATCACAAGCTTCTGCAAGGTTTTTTAATTCCTCCATTGAATATTCAAAATCACTTTCATTATTTAAATTCACTCCGACTAATATTGCTTTTTGTACTAGTTCTTCCATATATTAATTCCTCCATTTCGATTACGTAAAATAAAAAACACAGGTCACTGCCTGTGTTTTTCGTAAACGGATGAGAGTACGACAAATAAACAAAAGAAAGCATTGCTTTCAAATTGCTACATGGTCAATACGTCACAAATGATATACATATCCCTAAAAACATACACATATATCACATCATTCTATTATAAAGGCAAAACAAAAAGAGGGCGTATTCGTCCCTCCCTCTTTTCACATATTAGTTCAATAAAGGGTTCCTTTAAAATAGGCAGACCAATCCCGTTCACTCTGCACACAGACAGAGCCTTTGAGCGCTATTCAATTATCGGCACAAAGTATTGAGACGTAATCTGATTAAAATCAAAGGAGACCCCTCCGTTCATTAAAAGTTACATAAATCTTAGCATACTTATGTAGTTTTCACAAGAATCAACTTCAATTATGGGCATAAACAAAATCATCAATTTTCTAGTATATTCTTCATTTTTTTCATATGATAAATAAAATTCATCACTTAAAAATTTAATATATTATATGTTACACACGTTCACTTTCCTCTTGCATGTTCTCTTTCATTTAACTTATACCTCTATTATCTATGCAATTACACAACCTGATAATTAGGAAAATTCACAACAATCAAACCCTTGAGGTACTCTCTAGCATGAAGCAGTCTCTACTTTTAATGCAGATAAGATGAAAAACATTTATAGATTAAAAATTAGTATGGAGTTAGCATAATTGTATAAACACAATTTATTGTAAGCCTTCACAATAAATTTTAAGGAGGACATGCCTGTATAAAACAGGAAAGATTTCAATAAACAATCTATATTTTCATTCAAAAGGGTGGTTCTAAAAATGAAAGAAAATAAGAATAAATTCATACTAACCTCTATATCAATTGCATTAAATTTGATAGTAATTCTCTACATCATCGTTTCTTTTGTTAGAAGTTTTCATGATTTTTCATTACCTCGTGAACAAATAGAATCTGCATTACCTTTCGTTTTACTCATACTCGTATCAATTATTTTATTTTTCAAAATTAATATTAAGCTAATAAAATATACGCTTGTTTTTTCTTCACTAACATTATTTTGCATACTAACTTTATATGGATTCCTCATACCTTCCATATTTTTAGATGGTATAAACATTCCTTAACAACTCTCTTAGAATCACTAGTGTTGTGTAAATAAAAATGAAAAAGACGGAAACGTTAGAGAATAAAATCATCCCATTTTTCAGTTCTGCTCAAATTCTATTTTTAAGTTTAGCGATTGTCACAATGTTTGCATCACAAGGTAAATACTTATTACAAAACATGAACGTAGTTCTATTACTAATCAGGAAGAAGAAACAAGTAGCAGAAACTACACCTCAGTAATACAAATAAAACAAGCACCTGAGTAGGTGCTTGTTTTATT
>NZ_JABUAE010000014.1 GCF_013314535.1 Bacillus sp. Xin1
AAAAAAGTGTGGCCAAGGGCCACACTTTTTTATTTTTCATAATTAAATTGCGGGAAGTCATCACCGTCGTTAAGTGTAACAGATAAGTCATGCCCATCAAAGAACCATTCATCATCCGATTCAATGAAGAAGTTAATGCCTTCTTCTTGAATTTGAGTGGCAGGATGAGCAGGATCGTCTTTACGGATGCCTAGAGAAAGTCCCTTTTGAACAGTGCTGCAACCACCATATTGTACGAAAAATCGAAGTGTATCGCCAGATTGTAAGTTTAATTCATCTTTATACCAATTTACTGCTTCTTTTGTTACGGAAAGATTCATGTATAGTTCCTCCAAGTTATGTTGCTTTTTCTTTAGTATAAAAAATAACGCAAAAAGACGCTATTAATATGCTTTGCGTTTTCTTTTTGCGTTATCCCGTATTAATGGGCAGTAATACTCCCACTTCAAAATTCGGCGGGAGCAAAGAAGTTAGGTGGGAGATAAACTGCCCGTAAAAGCCCGATTGGTTCAACTAATAATCAGTAGGGATGAAGAAAACCCCCACTGATTAAAGTTTCACTTTATGTGGGTCACAACCTTACTTTTGTTTCTTTGTAAAATTCGCTTTCGGCTCAGTTTTATTTATAATTCGTCCAATATTGGCACGGTGTTTATAAATAACCATACCAGCTAATAAACACATCGCAACAATGAAGATTTTATTCCCGTCAATAATTGATGCGATAACAGCAACAACAGCCGTTACCATAGAAGAAAGCGATACGTATCTCGTTGTAAATAGCAGGGTGAAAAAGACAGCGGCTAATATTACAAAAATGATTGGCGTGTAGCATAAGAGTACTCCAGCAGAAGTTGCGACTGCTTTTCCGCCGCGGAATTTCGCGAAAATCGGATATACATGTCCAAGAACTGCAGCTAATCCAAACCAAAGGGGA
This sequence comes from Bacillus sp. Xin1, assembly GCF_013314535.1. Classification (GTDB taxonomy): domain Bacteria; phylum Bacillota; class Bacilli; order Bacillales; family Bacillaceae_G; genus Bacillus_A. Next base: position 938 of record NZ_JABUAE010000014.1, read on the forward strand.
TGGGTGTCTAAGGCGAAAATTAACGGTAGTGCTGTCGCTAACGTCCCCTTTAAAATGTCAGCAATTGTAACGATAAAACCTGCTTTTTTCCCTAGCGTCCGAAATGTATTCGTTCCTCCTAAATTACCGCTACCATGCTCGCGAATGTCGATTCCATAACCAATTTTTCCAACAACAAGTGCAAAGGGAATCGAGCCAAGTAAATAGGCAACGATAAATAAAAGATATGTAATAAGCATAAGTTCAGTCTCCTTTATTCAAATGTGTTGATAAAGGGTAAAAAGAGTTTTTCCCGTATATTGTACCATACATTTGTAAAGATCACATTTCTTTTTTGTAAATGAAAAATTCAAAGTTTCTTAAAAAAACTTTCACAGGAATGTTACATTTCTCACAGATTGATTGGAACTATATGTTGTATCATTTTGTTAGTGAATTAACAAGATGTTGTTGGAGGTTTGGAAAATGATGAAACAAAGTACGTGTGGAGAAGAATTAATGAAGATTTTTGAAACAATTGTCCACGGGAATGAGCAAGATTTAATGCAAGAAAATGCAAATGTTGATGGACGGTCTCCAATGGGAATGTTGGGAACATTTGCATCTGAGAGCGCCAAATATTATGCAATGGAACAGTTACTTTCTGAAGAAGTAAAAAAAGCAATCAATCAAAATATATTATACCCACATGATTTAGACTTTTATGCGACAGGTACGACAACATGTTCGCAAATTCCTTTAGCACAAATGCTTGAAAAAGGATTTCATACCGGGCATGGACATATGAGACAACCACAAGATATTAAAAGCGCGTTGGCGCTTTCTTCGATTATTTTTCAGGCAAACCAGAACATGCAGCACGGCGGTCAATCATTTGCCTTATTTGATATTGATTTAGCACCGTATGTGAGAAAAACATTTGAGAGAAATAAGAACAGATTAGGGGCGTATCCGTTAACAAAAGAGCAAGTAGAAGAATTTGCATGGAAAGAAACAGAAAACGATACGTATCAAGCTTGTGAAGCGTTTATTCATAATTCTAATAGTATGCATAGCCGAGGAGGTGGGCAAGTTCCGTTTATTTCTATTAACTACGGAACGGATACATCGAAAGAAGGAAGATTATTAATTAAGCAATTATTACGAGCGACTCAGGCTGGATTAGGAAAAGGTGAAACACCTATCTTCCCTATTCAAATCTTTAAGCTGAAAAAAGGTGTCAATTTTGAAGAGAGTGATACGAACTATGATTTGTTTGAATTGGCACTAGAAACGACTGCTGAGCGGTTGTTCCCGAATTTTTCATTTTTAGATGCGCCATTTAATGCAGCGCATTATGATGGTCGTTCAGAAAGCGAAGTATGTTATATGGGCTGTCGTACGCGTGTTATGTCTAATATTCATGGGGAAGAGACTGCAATTGGAAGAGGGAATTTATCGTTTACTTCTATTAATTTAGTGAAATTGGCATTGATTAGCGGTTCAAAAGAAGCTTTTTTTGAAGCTTTACATTATTATGTGGATCTTGGCATTCGTCAACTACTAGAAAGATTTGCTTACCAGTGTACGAAAAAGGCAAGAGATTTTCACTTTTTATATTCACAAGGAGTATGGCGGGACGGAGAAAAACTGCAGCCTGAAGATTCTGTTGCTGAAATTTTAAAACAAGGAACGTTAAGTATTGGTTTTATCGGCCTTGCAGAATGTTTAGTTGCTTTAACAGGAAAACATCATGGGGAAGATAAAGAATCATGGGATCTTGGAAATGAAATCGTGACCTTTATGAGAGAGAAGATGGATCAAGCGACGGAAGAACATCAACTTAATTTCTCTTTAATTGCAACTCCTGCGGAAGGATTATCAGGCAAGTTTGTGAAAAGAGATCAGGATGAATTTGGAATTATTAGTGGTGTGACAAACCATAATTATTATACAAATTCGTTCCACATACCAGTTTATTATTCTATTCAAGCAATTGACAAAATCCGCTTAGAAGGTCCATTTCATGCACTGTGTAATGGCGGACACATTACGTATATTGAATTAGATGGAGCGGCAGTTCATAATCAAAAAGCATTAAAACAAATTGTGCAGGCAATGGCAGAGTATGGAGTAGGGTATGGATCAATTAATCATCCAGTTGATCGTTGTAAGTGCTGTGGTTACCATGGGGTCATCGAAAATGAATGTCCAAGTTGTGGAAACGAGAATGAGAATGAAATAGAAAGAATTCGTCGGATAACGGGATATCTTGTAGGTGATATGTCGAAATGGAATAGTGCAAAACGTAGTGAAGAAGCGGATCGGGTGAAACATAAATGAGAGTAATGAATATTATTCATGATAGTGTAGTAGATGGGGAAGGATTGCGGACAGTCGTGTTTTTTGCGGGCTGTCCGCATCGTTGTTTAGGATGTCATAATCCTAAGTCATGGAATATTTGTAATGGAACTGAAATGACCGTAGAAGAAATTGTGAAAGAGATTGCCAAAAATCCGCTTACTGATGTAACATTTTCGGGTGGAGATCCATTTTTTCAAGCTGCTGAAGTGAAAATCGTAGCAAAAGCGGTAAAGGATTTGAAAAAAAACTTATGGATTTACACAGGTTATACGCTAGAAGAGATACAGAGTTCTCAAAATAATGATATGATAGAATTGTTACATTATGGGGATGTTCTGGTCGATGGAAGGTTTGAACTTGAAAAAAGAGATTTAACACTTCCATTTCGCGGAAGCTCCAATCAACGTATGATTCGATTGAAAGAGTAAAAAGGCGGGATAGGTCAGATGAATAAAACGGTATTACTTGTTGAAGATGAAAGAAGATTACGTGAAATTGTTAGTGATTATTTTCGCAATGAAGGTTTTGAAGTGATAGAAGCTGAAGATGGGAAACAAGCATTAGAATTATTTGCTGAACATACAATTGATTTAATTATGTTAGATATTATGTTACCAGAAATAGATGGTTGGTCTGTTTGTCGTCGCATTCGAAAAGAGTCAGCAGTACCAATTATTATGCTTACAGCACGTTCTGATGAAGATGACACATTGCTAGGATTTGAGCTTGGGGCTGATGAGTATGTAACAAAGCCTTTTAGTCCAAAAGTATTAGTTGCGAGAGCAAAAACTTTGTTAAAGCGCGCTGATGGGGCAGTAGGGGTGGCAGAAGAGAATGCACTTTCTATGGCAGGAATCGATGTGAATCGTCTTTCACGTACGGTATCGGTAAACGGAGAAGAAATAATATTAACACATAAAGAGTTTGAACTTCTTGTTTATTTAATGGAGAATAAAGGAATTGTATTATCACGCCAACATTTATTAGATCAACTTTGGGGATATGATTATTATGGTGATGATCGTACTGTTGATACACATATAAAAAAGTTGCGTAATAAGTTAGGTGATAAAGCAAAACATATTGGAACTGTCATTCGAGTTGGATATAAGTTCGAGGAATAGTTTTAGAAATTGAAAAAACGATAGAAAAGCTTTCCTTTTTGGTTGGAAGAGAGGATCCGCCCATGGGTAGAAGCGGTGAGGTCCTTTTTTAGCCCCACGCTGAATGAAAACAGAAAGAGAAAACGAGTGTAGGTCTCTTTTTGTTTTTCGTAGCAGTAACTTATATGGTGAAAATATAGTGCATTTACACTCTCTTTTTTAGATGCAAATGTACAAATTATAAATTTTTTGTCTACAATGTTGAATAAGAGTATTTTTTTAATTGGATTTCACGATGAGTTCACAAGAAGGACACAACATGTGACTATACTGAAAATACGAATTCAGCAGAGAGGGGATATCAATTGTGGGATATTATGACGGACCAAATATGAATGAAGAGCATAGTGAAACGAGAGAAGTAAAAAAATCAGGTAGTAAAAAAGGGTACTTTTTTACAGGTCTAGTTGGAGCAGTTATCGGAGCTGTTTCCATTAGTTTTGCAGCACCTTATATGCCGTGGACAAATGGAAATGGGACGGTTTTAACATCTAATTCAAAAGTAGAGGGAACTGTGGTTCCTGTTGTCAATAAAGTAAAGGGTGAAACAGATTTACCTGGTATGATTGAAGGAGCAAAAGAAGTAGTTGTAGGTGTTATCAATATGCAACAGAGCATCGACCCATTTGCGATGGAGCAAGCAGGTCAAGAACAAGAGGCTGGATCAGGATCGGGTGTAATTTATAAAAAATCTGGAAACAAAGCTCTGATCGTAACGAATAATCACGTAGTAGATGGGGCAAATAAACTTGCAGTGAAACTAAGTAATGGTAAAACAGTAGACGCAAAATTAGTTGGGAAAGACCCTTGGTTAGATTTAGCTGTTGTAGAGGTTGATGGATCTAATATTAATAAAGTAGCCACACTTGGTGATTCCAGTAAAATTCGCGCTGGTGAATCGGCTATTGCAATTGGGAATCCATTAGGTTTTGATGGTAGTGTCACAGAAGGGATTATTAGTAGTAAAGAACGCGAAATTCCAGTGGATATTAATGGTGACAAACAGCCGGATTGGCAAGCACAAGTTATTCAAACAGATGCAGCAATTAACCCAGGGAACAGTGGTGGCGCATTATTCAATCAAAATGGTGAAGTCATTGGCATTAACTCTAGTAAGATTGCACAGCAAGAAGTAGAAGGAATCGGGTTTGCTATCCCAATTAATGTTGCAAAACCAGTCATTGAATCTCTTGAAAAAGATGGAACGGTAAAACGTCCAGCGATGGGAGTAGGAGTTGCATCTCTTGAGGATTATCCACCGTATGCATTAGGACAATTAAAATTACCAAAAGATGTTACAAAGGGTGTTCTCTTAAGCAAAATTTATCCCGTTTCACCAGCTGAAAAAGCGGGACTTCAGCAGTATGACGTTGTTGTGGCATTAGATGGCCAAACAGTAGAAAACTCACTTCAATTCCGTAAATATTTATATGAAAAGAAAAAAGTTGGCGATAAAATCGAAGTAACATTCTATCGAAATGGTGAAAAAATGACGAAAACAGCTACTTTAGCAGATAACTCTTCTGCTAAGAATTAATAAAGAAAGTCTCTTTCGTATTGAAAGAGACTTTCTTTATCGGCTATACTAAAGGAATAGGAGGGATTTACTATGACAATTGAAAACCCAACTCGTACGGAAATTGGTGAAGTATTGAAAAAAAGCAAAACAATCGCAGTTGTCGGATTATCCAACAAACCAGAACGCACATCATATATGGTTTCAAAAGCGATGCAGGATGCAGGATATCGTATTATCCCGGTAAATCCGGTCATAGATGAAGTGCTAGGAGAAAAAGCAGTTTCGTCATTAAAAGATATTAAGGAACATGTCGATATCGTAAATGTATTCCGTCGTTCGGAATTTTTAATGGACGTTGCAAAAGAATTTGTAGAGATTGATGCGGATGTTTTTTGGGCACAATTAGGAGTACAAGATGAAGATACATATACATTTTTAAAAGAAAAAGGCTATACTGTCATTATGGATCGCTGTATTAAAGTAGAACATGCGATGACGCGATAGTATAGACATTGTAAGTGAAAGTTCGATTCAGCTTTAGTTAATACTTGCTAACTAAACAGATGAACGAGGTGTTCATCATGAGATTTTTTAAAGGCTGTTTTTGGGGATTGCTACTTGCTATCCCATTTTGGATAATTGTCATTTGGTTAATTGCCAAATGGTGGAGTGTGTAATTTGGAATACATATCCATTTCTCGTTGACAAACGATTATTTTTCTGAAATAGTAGCCTAAAGGAATCCTTGTGAAAAAACAAGGATTTTTCTATTGAGAATGGTATATAAAAGACATAACATAACTTGCCAAAAGTATGGTTAAGGCGTTATTCTATAATAGAAACGTATGTTCTGATTTGATTAGGAAAGGGGCAAGGAGTTTGGCAAAGCATCAGTTTCAATATAATGAAGATGCCATTCAAGTGCTTGAAGGTCTTGAAGCCGTTCGAAAACGCCCGGGTATGTATATCGGGAGCACGGACAGCCGTGGATTGCATCATTTAGTATACGAAATAGTAGATAACTCCGTTGATGAAGCATTAGCGGGATTTGGCGACGAAATTTCTGTCGTAATACATAAAGATAATAGTATTAGTGTAATTGATAAAGGGCGCGGGATGCCTACAGGAATGCATAAACTTGGAAAGCCTACACCTGAAGTGATTTTAACTGTACTTCATGCAGGTGGGAAGTTTGGACAAGGAGGCTATAAAACAAGTGGCGGTTTACACGGTGTTGGTGCATCAGTTGTAAATGCTTTATCAGAATGGCTCGTTGTAACGATTAAACGTGATGGAAATATATATGAACAACGTTTTGAAAATGGTGGTGTGCCTGTAACAACACTAGAGAAAATCGGAAAAACGAAACAATCTGGAACAACGATGCATTTTAAACCAGATCCATCTATTTTCAGTACAACAAATTATAATTATGAAACGTTATGTGAGAGATTGCGTGAATCTGCCTTTCTGTTAAAAGGCATGAAAATTACTATAAAAGACGAACGAAATGATCTAGAAGATGTTTTCCATTATGAAACAGGAATTGAAGCATTCGTTTCTTATTTAAATGAAGAAAAGGACTCTATCCATCCAGTTGTATACTTTGCTGGTGAACAAAATGGAATTGAAGCAGAACTTGCATTTCAATTTAACGATGGCTATTCAGAAAACATTCTTTCATTCGTAAACAATGTACGTACGAAAGACGGTGGGACACATGAAGCTGGATTTAAAACAGCAATGACACGTGTTTTTAATGAATATGCTCGTAAAGTTTCAATGTTAAAAGAGAAAGATAAAAATTTAGAAGGTACGGATATTCGCGAAGGGTTAGCGGCAATTGTTTCTGTACGTGTGCCGGAGGATTTACTACAATTTGAAGGTCAAACGAAAGGAAAACTTGGAACAAGTGAAGCACGTTCATCCATAGATGCGATTGTGTCCGAACACTTAGCATACTTTTTAGAAGAAAATCCAGATGTAGCAACTCTTCTTGTGAAAAAAGCGATTAAAGCAGCACAAGCGCGTGAAGCAGCTCGTAAAGCTAGAGAAGAAGCGAGAACTGGTAAAAAGAAAAAACGTTCAGAAGGAACATTGAGCGGCAAGTTAACACCTGCGCAATCTCGTAACCCACAAAAGAACGAGTTATATTTAGTAGAGGGTGACTCTGCTGGTGGCTCTGCGAAGCAAGGGCGCGATCGTCGTTTCCAGGCAGTGCTGCCGCTAAGAGGTAAAGTAATTAACACGGAAAAAGCAAAGCTTGCTGATATTTTCAAGAATGAAGAGATTAATACTATTATTTATGCAATCGGCGGTGGTGTTGGAAACGAATTTTCTGTCGAAGATATTAACTATGATAAAGTTGTAATTATGACCGATGCTGATACAGATGGCGCACATATTCAAGTGTTATTACTTACATTCTTCTACCGATATATGAAGCCGTTAATTGAAGCAGGTAAAGTATTTATTGCTCTTCCACCTTTATATAAAGTAAGTAAAGGAAAAGGGAAAAGCGAAGTAATTGAATATGCGTGGTCAGATGAAGAGTTAGATGATGTGACGAAAAAGGTCGGTAAAGGCTATATGTTGCAGCGTTATAAAGGTTTGGGCGAAATGAACGCGGATCAGTTATGGGAAACGACAATGAATCCAGAGACACGTACGCTAATTCGCGTGAAAATTGATGATGCAGCAAGAGCTGAACGCCGTGTTACGACGTTGATGGGTGATAAAGTAGAGCCTCGTCGCAAGTGGATCGAGCGAAATGTACAATTCGGTATGCAAGAAGAAGGAAATATTTTAGAAAATGAAATGATTATGGAGACGGAGGTGGAATAACATGCAAGCAGAGAAGTTTCATGACCTCCCGCTTGAAGACGTGTTAGGTGATCGCTTTGCACGTTACAGTAAATATATTATTCAAGATCGCGCGCTTCCAGATGCGCGTGATGGTTTAAAACCAGTACAACGTCGTATTTTATATTCCATGTATGTAGAAGGAAACGTACATGACAAGCCGTTTCGTAAATCGGCTAAAACAGTTGGTAACGTTATTGGTAATTACCATCCACATGGTGATTCCTCTGTATATGAAGCGATGGTACGTTTAAGTCAAGATTGGAAAGTGCGTAACGTATTAGTTGAAATGCATGGAAATAATGGTAGTGTAGATGGTGACCCAGCGGCAGCGATGCGTTATACAGAAGCTCGTTTATCGCCAATTGCCTCTGAATTGCTTCGTGATATCGATAAGGAAACAGTAGAATTCGTATCAAACTTTGATGATACAAGTGAAGAACCAGTTGTTCTGCCAGCAATGTTCCCGAATCTATTAGTAAACGGATCGACAGGAATTTCAGCTGGATATGCAACAGAAATTCCACCTCATCATCTTGGTGAAGTAATCGATGCAACAATGATGCGTATTGATAAGCCTAATAGTACGGTAGATGACTTATTAACGGTTATTAAAGGGCCTGATTTCCCAACAGGTGGTATTATTCAAGGGCTTGATGGGATTAAAAAAGCGTATGAAACAGGCAAAGGAAAAATCATCATTCGCGGAAAAGCGGAAGTTGAAACGATTCGTGGTGGTAAGCAACAAATTGTTATTACAGAAATTCCATATGAAGTAAACAAGGCGAATCTAGTAAAAAAAATGGACGAATTACGTCTAGATAAAAAACTGGATGGGATTGCTGAAGTCCGTGATGAGACAGATCGTACAGGTCTTCGTATTGTTGTGGAATTAAAAAAGGAAGCAAACGCAGAAGGTATTTTAAATTATTTATATAAAAATACTGATTTACAAATTCCATATAACTTCAATATGGTAGCTATAAATAATCGTCGTCCGACGCTTATGACGTTACCGAAGATTTTAGATGCGTACATTGGACATCAAAAAGAAGTTGTTACACGTCGTTCAGAATATGAACTTAGAAAAGCAGAAAACCGCCAGCATATTGTAGCAGGTTTAATGAAAGCATTATCGATTTTAGATGAGGTAATTGAAACCATTCGAGCATCTAAAGATAAACGTAATGCAAAAGACAACTTAAGTGCAAAATTTGGATTTACAGAAGCGCAAGCGGAAGCGATCGTATCACTGCAATTGTATCGTTTAACGAATACAGATATTACCGCACTGGAGAAAGAAGCAGAAGAACTGCAAAAGAAAATTTCAGAATTACAAGCGATTTTACAAAGTGAGAAAAAGCTTCTGCAAGTTATTAAAGCGGATTTAAAGAGAGTAAAGAAAACGTATAGTGATAATCGTCGTGCGGTTATTGAAGAAGAAATTGAAGAAATAAAAATTGATGTGGAAGTTATGATTCCGCAAGAAGATGTCATCGTTACTGTAACGAAAGAAGGGTATGTAAAACGAACAGGCTGGCGTTCACATAATGCATCGAATGGGAAAGACTTCGGTATGAAAGAGGGCGACATCTTACTGGAACGTTTCGATACAAACACAACAGAAACAGTTCTTTTATTCACGAATAAAGGAAATTATATTTATCTTCCAGTATATGAGATGCCAGATATTCGTTGGAAAGATTTAGGCCAGCATGTAGCCAATATTGTTTCGCTTGAACGAGATGAGACGTTAATTTGGGCAACGGTTGTACAGAACTTTGAGGAAGAAAAACGTTTCGTAGTGTTTGTAACGCGAAATGGTATGATTAAGAAAACGGAACTAAATCAGTATAAAGTTCAGCGCTATTCAAGGGCGTTCGTGGCTGTAAACTTGAAAAAAGATGATGAAGTTGTAGATATATTTGCAACAGACGGAACAAGTGATATTGTTCTTGCAACACACGGTGCATATGCACTTATTTTTAACGAAGAAGAGGTAAGTCCAGTTGGTGTAAGAGCAGCTGGTGTAAAAGCGATTAATTTAAAAGAAGATGACTACGTTGCTTCTGGTAAGCCGTTAAATAGTGAAAAAGATCAATTGATTCTTGTCACGCAGCGAGGCGCGGTTAAGCGATTGAAAGCTTCTGAGATTGAGAAATCAACAAGGGCAAAGCGCGGCCTTGTTATCTTTAAAGAGTTAAAACGTAATCCGTACCGTATTGTTGGTATTGAAATTGTTCGAGATGATGAACTTGTTTATATGAAAACAGAAAAACAGATTGTCGAAGAAATAGATCCAAAAGCATTCCGTAATAAAGATCGCTATAGTAACGGTAGTTTAGTGCTAGATGTTACGGATACAGGTGAAGTGGTCGAAACGTGGACGAAGAAACGGACAGAGTGAATAAACGATAGTAAGAATTTCAATTAAATATACTCATCTTATTAGTGAAACCCCTGTTCTATATAGAACAGGGGTTTCTTGGAGTAGTAGGGTTTTAAACTCACCACGATTCTAATTTTTTTAGTTTTTTCATGAAAGTAAACCAAAAAGAATTAGGATGAAAAATAAAGGTAATTATATATTGATTGAAAGAAGGGGAGTACAGTATGTCACCATCCTATTAGGACTATGAGGTACTCTCGAAAATATATTGTTTTAAGTTATAACTCTTTATTAAAATCTTAGACTGTTGTGAAGCATAAAAAAGCACTATTCTTTCTGTGAAGATATATAGAAAAAAGAGTGCTTTTTTCTATTATTTTTAAAACCCCTGTTGCACACAATAAATATCTTTAATTTTAGCTATAATCTCATCAACAGCGTATAAAAGTTCTTCTTCGCTTAAATAGGGACTAATTGATATACGAATAGAACTATTAGCTTCTTCTTTTGATAATCCAATCTCTTGTAATACATATGACGGTTCTAAGCTGTTTGAATTACAAGCAGATCCCGAAGAAATAGAAACAGTTCTCATACCTGCTATAAGTGTTTCTGAACTAATATTTGGGATCATTATATTTATGATATGAGGTATGCTATTTTCCATACATACATTTACGCGAGAAAGGGGTATTTCTTGTTGAATTTGATTTATAACAATTGTTCTTAATTTCAGTGCTTTTTCATAATTCTCTTTTAGTTCTAATATAGCTATATCACTTGCTACGCCCATACCAGCTATTAGTGAAGTTGGTAATGTTCCACTGCGCAAATATGTTTGCTCACCTCCAAATAATAAAGGACGAAAATATTCCTGTTTGTGCTGGTTTACATATAAAATGCCTATACCTTTTGGTCCATAAATTTTATGTCCCGATAATGATAAAGCATCTATATCCAATTCTTTCACATCTATTGGTATTTTTCCAAAAGCTTGAACAGCATCTACATGTATCAATGTTTTATACTTTCTGCATAAAGCAGAGATCTCATTAATAGGTTGAATTGTTCCCACCTCGGAATTAACATATGCAAAACTAACAACCCTTGTATCATCATCTAATAAGCGTCTCAATGAATCTAAGCAAATGGTTCCATCACGTTTAATGTCCACATATTTTACGATAATACCTCTTCTTTGTAACTCTTTTCCAACCTCTAAAATCGATTTATGGTCTATAGGTGAGAGAATTACATTTACAGGTTCTTTTTCATGATAATCAATTGCTCCTAACAATGCCAAGTTGTTACTTTCTGTTGCCCCCGAAGTAAATATTATTTCTTCTTTATGAGCACCAATAGAAATTGCAATCTTACTTTTCGCTTGATACACCGCATACTGTGCTTTTTTTCCCATCACATGCTGAGATGAAGGATTTGCAAATTCTGTTTTCATGTACTTTTCTACCACTTCGATCACTTTATTATGACATGGAGTAGTAGCAGCATAATCTAAGTACACCTGTCTCATAAGCATTGCCCTCCTTTATCACGAAGAAAACACAGAGAAATTAACGGTTTTTTCATAGATTTCTTCTTTTGACATTTCACCACTTCCACCAGGATCTACAACAATAACTTTCATCCCGGTTAAATTATATAGATTAAGAGCGATTTCAATACCTGTACGTACTGGTTGGTAACATTCTCCAGGTGCGAATAATAACAATGCTCTATAACCTGCCTTATGTACCTCAGCTATCATTTCTGTAATTTCTCCTGCACATCCAGTTACACCACAACTAATTAATGTTTTATAATTTCCATCCGCATCTACAAATGATACTTCGGATTGATTTTCTCGATCGTTTAGCATTCTTTTTTCTAATTTTCCTTCTTTTACTAGCTTACTAGCACTTTTTTGAAATCTATATTTAAGCCAAGTTTCAGGGAAAAAGATCGGATTTTTTCGGCTAGACAAGATATTCCGTTGATTAAAGTACTTACTCTTTTCTAAACTTGTAACGTAAGCTTCTGGAATTTCTGTATATCTCTCATAAAACTCTTTACGAAGATCACTAACGCTTGTATTTGTAGATGGAACATATTGCCAATCATTAATTAATAGTAGGTATTTAATGTCTCTAAATTGTTCATAAAATTGCTCGCCTAATTGAATTCCGATATTCCACGTGTATAAAGGGAATATACCTACTCTACGTGAAATCCTTTCTTTCATCACATCTGTTTTCTGTTCTTCGATAATTCCAGGAGTTAAGCTATTTGTTTCTTCATCAAAAAAGAGCATAAAGTGCCCTGACATAATTACTAATTCTTCTTGAGTAGTATTTTTTAATTCTTCACTGATTAACTTGATCATCTCTTCTTCTGATGCAACTAATTGATGAATTCCTTTCTTTTTTACATTCATTGAATTCGACATATGTTACCCCCTTAAAATGTATGGAGGCAGTGCTTGGATTTGAACCAAGGAATTAGGTTTTGCAGACCTATGCCTTACCACTTGGCTACACTGCCATCATATAGAGTTTAGGTGCTAATTTGAAACTTGTTTATCACGTTGTTCATAGTATCATTCTAAAAAAATAATCGTCAATAATATTCTGAATATAATTATTTTTCTCAACATCAAAATTAATACCTAGAAAGTTTATTGAAAATATAAGTATTCAAATAAAATAAAGGAATATGCAAAATATTTTAAAATAATAGTGTTTTTGAAGGATAAGAAATATAACCATAAAAAATTTTTTTTATTCTATGGTTGATGATTCAGTATAAATTTCTCAAAAGATAATCAATTTTTTATTTTGCAAATATAAGATGCTGCATGCTATTGTTAGTTATGATTTTTAGAAATCCTTATTTTTTAAAAGAGCCAATTCACTATAAACGAGTTTTCACCCAAAAGGTAATTAATCATGAAATCATCATGCATAGAAGATCGTTCGACTCATGAAGGCTTAAGAGTTTATGCTATGTAATTAGTTGAATATCAAAATCATAATACGCAACATTCTAAATAAAACTATTAATACTAACAATTTAGTGAGAAAGGAATCCAATATGTCCAAACAAACAATTGCTTATATTCAAATGTCATTTGCAATGGTTGCAATTGGAAGTTTCGTTATTGTTAATAAGTACATTATTAAAGAACTTCCTATATTTATTGCTTCAGAGCTTAGATTACTAATTGCTTCATTAATATTACTTCCTTTATTTTTATATAAAGGTGAAAAAATGCCTAAACTAGTAAAAAAGGATTACATTATATTTTTTCTTCAAAGTTTTATAGGTGTGTTTTTATTTAGTGTTTGCACATTATATGGTTTAAAACAAACAACAGCTTTAGATAGCGGCATCATTATGAGTTGTACGCCTGCAATAATGGCTTTAATCTCTTATTTTTTTCTAAAAGAAAGACTAGGAATGAATAAAATAGGAGGGATTCTATTAACTATTTTAGGTACATTGTCTATCAATGTTTTTGGTCAACTTTCAAATTTTAATGTAGGCTCGCACTCATTAACAGGAAATATGTTAATCTTCTGCGCTGTGATTGGAGAAGCAATTTTCTTTTCCTTTGGGAAATTAATTTCTACGCCTTTAAGACCTTTAACAATGACAACAATTATGAGTTTGACAGGTGCGATATTATTTTTACCTTCTGCGATATATCAATCCTTACATTTTAACTTTTTTACTGTATCTCCATTGGCGTGGTTACTCGTATTATATACAGGAGTTGTAATTACTGTATTAGCTGTTCTATTAATGAATCAGGGGTTAGAAGTGGTATCAGCGGGGACAGCGGCAGTATTTACAGCTTTAATGCCTATAAGCACAGTGATTTTATCAGCTTTTATATTACATGAACCTCTCTTCTGGTATCATATTTTTGGAATGGTATTAGTTATTTCGGGTATTTTTGTTATCACGAACTCTTCAAATGAAAGTAGAGAAATGTTTGAAAGAAGCAGACACGAAAATATGTAACAATAAATTTTCTCAATATAAGACTGCATATATTGTTGGTTTCAGTATTCAAAAAAATACATTGTTAATTTACAATAATTTAAGAAGTGTAGAACAGTAATAAATATATGAACTATATTCTGTAATAAAGGAGCCCATAAATGAAAAAAGTATATTCCTTTTTAATGACTGTATCTGTATGTATATTTATATCGGCTTGTTCTAATCAAACGAATTCTGAAAAAGAGGTAGAATCTCATACGAAAAAAGCTCCAATAGCTGAAACGAATGTGAAAGCAAAACCTTATACAGAGCCATTAACACAAGTAGGACAAGAAGCAAAGCATCCACTTGGAACAGTGGTTCTAAAGCAATTAAGTGAGCCCAATACAATGATAGAAGTAGGGCCTCTTCATATTCAAGTAGAGAGAATTAAGGTTATTCAAAGTACAGAAGTAAGTGAAATTGGGAAATACAACTTAAAAGAACGAGGACTAAGTACAGAGCAAATGAATGCAATACAATTTACAACTACTTTAGAGAATACTTCAGATCAAGTACTTGATTTGGAACAAGGGCCTTTTAAAACACTTGTTTTAAGTAATGGTGAACAAGTAGATGTATATAAAATGAATGCGGATCCAAAAAATAGAAGCTTAAATGCCAAGGAGAAAATGAAGTTTACACTTATCTGTTTCTTATCTCAAGCTCCCAATGATGTTACATCCGTAAAAGTAATTACTGATGTGGTACGAGATCAAAAAACAAAAAATGAGGTAAGCGCAGTAACTACTACTGAGATTACTATGTAAACAAGAAAACAGCCCGAGGAGGCTGTTTTCTTGTGTTTTCCAATTAAAAAGCGCAGTATCCAACAGCTGGCTTGGAAGAACCAGTTTTAATGAAATAATTAGGAGCAAAGCCTTGGCTCAAGCACCACCATAGCCATTATCATCTACTTTTAAGCAATGGTGAACAAGTAGATGTATACAAAATGAGCGCGGATCCCCAAAAATAGAAACTTAATGTAAATGTGAGAGTGAAGCTTACACTTATTTGCTTCTCATCTCAAGCACCAAATTAAAGGTAATGATTGATGTAGTACGAAATTAATAAACTAAAAGTAAGATGAGACCATTAACCACTAGGGGATTACTATGTAAACAAGAAAACAGCCCGAGGAGGCTGTTTTCTTGTTTTTCCAATTAAAAAGCGCAGTATCCAACAACTGGTTTAGAAGAACCAGTTTTAATGAAATAGTCAGGAGCAAAGCCTTGATCTAACTCACCACCATAGCCATTATCATCTACAAAATCCCAAACCTTACTTCCCATATAAGATTCGCCATTTACATAGCAATATAACCAAAGTTTAGTGCCATCTGGAATGTTTGATTCAGTCCGTAGGCCATTTATTGTCGGAGTCGTGCGAAGATCTAGCCCAGAACCCGTTTTTTGTACCGGATAAAAAGCAGCTTCCGTTACCGATTGACTTGCGAATAAAACTGAACCTGCTACTGCTACCGAAGCGATTGATAATGCAACTTTTTTAAACATACGTGTTACCTCCTAATAAATTATATTTTATTGCAAATGGGGAATCCCCCTCATACTTAACAAATAAAAAATTAAACTGTATTCAATATTGGTAAGCATGAGGGAGAGCCCCCTTTACTCCTCTATAAATTAATAGAATGTATAGTTAAAAACAAAAAATTACGCTAATATTTATTTCTTTATCAATACTCTAGTTATAAGTTTGAAAAATAATGTTTTTGGTAAAATATAAATCCTTATTTGTTGTTTTCAAACCATGTTTGAAACGTTTGTAAGGACTGTTCGCCTAATATACGGTTCATTTCTTTCCCGTCTTTGTAAGAAATAATTGTAGGGGTTCCTTTTATTTGAAACATATCCCAACCTTGTTTATATTCTTCTAGATTCAAAACTTGCATATCAATATTCATATTTTTTGCCATAGGAACTACAATTGGTGAAATCCTTTGGCAATGCGGACAGGTCGTTTTGTAGAAATAAACTATTTTTGTTTTGTGATTTGATAGATCTTGTTGTAATTGTTCGGGGGTAATTTGGTTTTTATAATAATCAACCTCCTCAGTACTTGTGGTTTTTTCACTTTTTGTTCCTTTATTGGTTAGAATAAAAATAAGTGTAAATATTGATAAAATAGTAATAATGAAAAAAAGCATTTTTTTCATATACTGTTTCTCTCCTTGCTTATTTTAATAAGAATAAAGCAACAAATAATAATAAAAAGAAAGGCTATTAGAGCGAGAAATGGGATTGTAATAAATCCGAACCAATCTAAATAATCTCCTGTGCAAGGTATTCTCCCACATGATGTTCCGTTTTCAGATAAAAATGGGATTTTTTGAAGGGAATAGTGATAGGCAGCTATACATGCGCCAATGATAGCGAGAACCAAACTATAAACCCCAATTCTATAATCTTTCCGTATAATAGCTGTTCCTAGTAAAAGAACGAGTGGATACATGAGAATACGTTGATACCAGCATAATGTGCAGGGCTCATATTTCATTATTTCAGACAGATACAAACTCCCGAGTGTTGCAATAAAAGAAACAGACCAGCTACTAAACAATATGTATTCTAGTTTTTTTTCTGTATTGTTCATGACTTCAACCTTTCTTTTTTTAAGATGGAAATAATGTAATAACGTCCTCTAAGAAAGTAGAATATAAAAAATAAATTTTAAAAATGATTAGCTCAAGAGTTATTATAAATTATGTTTTTGTTTTGTATATTGAGAAAATTTTGATTTCATAAAATCTTATAGAAGAATAAAGTAAATAAGATGAGATAAATTGAAAGTATGCATATCCTTTTTTATGGAGCTGCCTACGCTCATCCAGTAAATATTTTAAAGTACCCTCAAAACGAAAAAATTTTCTTTACAGCTATTTATAAGAATTCAGCTTGTTTTGTTATTTAGGCGAGTCAATAGATTTATTAGTTTGATGGTAATGAGGTTGCTCCTTAAAAAGTCGAAAAAGATGTGTATATTCACATCTTTTACAATTCTATTTATCTTCTATACTTTTATCCCGCTATTCGCGGGTAGTAAGACTCTCATCTCAAAATTCGGCAAGAGCAAATGGGAGTGAGGGTGAATAGTCAGTGGGGTATGAAGAAATTCACACTGATTAAAGTTTCACGTTATGTTTACCAATCTAAGAATGAGCAAATGGTTATGTAAATAAAATAAAACTTGCTATAATAAATATGAAATCGTTCTCATAGATGGAGGAATTATATGAAAAAAATAGGTGTAGGGATTGTAGGATTTGGATTTTCTAGTACAACATTTCACATCCCTTTATTACAAACGATAGATGAATTTGATATTCGTGCGATTGTATCTTCAAAAGAAGAGGTAGTGAAAGAAGCATTATCGACTGTACAAGTGGTTCGCACGATTGGAGAATTAGTAAAACGAGATGATATAGACCTTGTAGTTATTACATCACCAAATACAACACATTTTCCATTTGTAAAAGAGGCTATTTTACATGGCAAACATGTTGTTGTAGAAAAACCTTTCGTTGTTTCAATTGAAGAGGGAGAAGAACTTATTAGATTGGCGAAAGAGCATAATGTTTTTGTTAGTGTGTATCATAATCGCCGATTTGATAATGACTTCTTAACAATAAAGAAATTAATTGAGGAGAAACAAATTGGAAATGTGTATGCATATGAAGCGCACTTTGATCGTTTCCGTCCTCATGTACGCGATCGCTGGCGTGAAAAAAACTTACCGGGGTCAGGGATTTTATACGATCTAGGGTCGCATTTAATTGACCAAGCATTACGTTTATTCGGAAAACCAGATGCTATTAGTGCAGATGTAGTAAAGCAGCGACCTGGAGCAGAAACAGATGATTATTTTCATGTTGTGCTTCACTATGGATTTAAGCGTGTCATTTTACATAGCAGCAGTTATGTAAAACATGCAGGACCTCACTTTAGTGTTCATGGAGATAAAGGCTCGATTGTGAAATATGGTATGGATTCACAGGAAGAGCAATTAAAGCTTGGTATGAAGCCAGGTAGTGCAGGATATGGAGAAGATAGTGAAAGTAATTTTGCTATTTTAGAAACAGAAGATGAAGTGAAACGTATTCCAACAGAAGTGGGTTGCTATGAAATGTATTATAAAGGAATTCGAAATAGCATTGTAAGTGGAGCGCCAGTTCCTGTAACAGCAGAAGAAGGTTTACAAGTTATTCGTGTTATTCAAGCTGTTATTGAAAGTAGTGAAACAGGTAGGGTTATTTCATTATAAATAAAAAAGACACGATTTCGTGTCTTTTTTTGATGAGTTTCGTGTTTGAAATATATAATGGATTTGTTTAGATAGAAACATTTTTTAATATTTGTTAAAAAAATTTTTAATTGCTTCAAGCTGTATATTATGACTACAGTGCTCACAAGTGTATTTTCCATTGCTATTTTCTTTAAAGAGTTTGTATATTTTCGTTCCTTCATATGCTTTAAATATTTGTCTACAGCTCATACAAACCAATTCATAGAACAGTTTATCTTGTGACATGTAACATTCCCCTTTGATCTCAATAGCTCAATTCAAACTTTCTTTTTCATTTTTGTGAGTCGTATTGTCGGGATTAGAAAGTCCATAAAAAAACAACGTAACAATATCTTTTATATGTTTTTTACGATCTCCTTCTAAGAGTTGTGCCCCATAATCTTCACCTAACTTACTAAACATTTGAATGTATAATAGCATCATTTCTTTTGAAAGGTTTGGATTAATTTCATTTTTATGCTGTGCGTTTTCTAATATCTCGAAAAACCAAGGAAGGACTGTCTCGCGTTGATAACGATATAGAAATTCATGGAGTTCTGGGTCTTTTTGAGTTGCTTGCAATAACATTTCAGGATGAAATAAACTGCCACTTTCCATCTTCCGTAGTATCATTTTATGCATCATATCGTGAAATGGCATGTTTTCAGCTGCTATTTTTTGATAGTATTGGAATTCAGTTGTCGCAAATTCTTGAATAAGCTCTCTAAAAAGGGCGTCTTTACTCCCAAAATGGTTATAAATTGTCACCTGAGATACTTTAGCCTCTTTTGCAATATCCTCTATTTTTACTTCGTTAAATCCACGTTCTGAAAATAATAACAACGCGGCATCTTTAATGGCTCGTTTTTTCTTTTCTTTTACTTTTTCAAACCCGTTCAATACAATCACCTCACTTAAAATATACAAGAAAATAAAAAGGAAAACAATAATTTTGAAATATACGCATATAAATATTTCAAAAATTTGTTGCCAATATGATTGGAGAGGAGTACAATAATTTTGAAATATAAACAATTGAATATTTCAAAAAATGAGGTGGAATAATGATTTCAGTCCAAAATGTCACAAAGCAGTTTTCGAATGGAAAAGGGTTATTTGATATTACTTTTCAAGTAAAAGAGGGGGAAGTTTTCGGTTACCTAGGACCAAATGGTGCGGGGAAATCAACGACGATTCGTAATTTAATGGGATTTATACAACCAACTGCTGGTCATGCCGAAATTTTTGGATTAGACTGCTGGAATGAGGCTGCGAAAATTCAAAGAGAAGTTGGTTATTTACCTGGCGAGATTTCTTTTATAGAAGGAATGAATGGATTAGAGTTTCTAAAGCTTATGCAAGGTATGAGAGGATTGAAAAATACAAAAAGACGTGATGAGCTCATTGAAAGATTACAATTTGATGTGAAAACACCGATTCGAAAAATGTCTAAAGGGATGAAACAAAAAGTAGGAATTGTAACTGCATTTATGCATGATCCTGAAGTGCTAATTTTGGATGAACCAACATCAGGATTAGATCCGCTCATGCAGCAAATATTTATAGATTTAATATTAGAGGAAAAACAAAAAGGAAAGACAATTCTCATGTCATCTCATATTTTTACAGAAATTGAACGGACATGTGACCGGGTAGCTATTATTAAGGATGGTCGCCTTGTAACGGTAGAAAACATTCATGATTTACAGGGGATGAGAAGACAGGTAATGGACGTAACGGTTTCGTCACAAGAGGAAATACGTTCTTTACAAAAAGAAAATTTACAATTTGAAGCGATAAAGGGGAATACAGCGTCCGTTATTGTACAGGGGAATTATCAGGAAGTATTAAAAACACTTGCTCGGTATAATGTGAAAGTACTCCAAACGAGAGCAATGGATTTAGAACATTTATTTATGCATTATTATGATGCAAAGGAGGGTGTGAAACATGAATAAACAGCTGTTTTTAGCTAGTTTTAAAGAAAACCAAAAAAGTATATGGAGTTATTCGATTGGTGCGGCTCTTTACTTGTGGTTATTAATTTGGATATTCCCATCGCTCGTATCCGCGAAAGGGCTAAATGAAATGATAGATGCTATGCCAGATAGTGTGAAAAAGATTGTTGGTATGGAAAATTCGATTCAAAATGTAAGTGATTTTTTAGCCGGCGAATACTATGGTATGTTGTTTCTCATTATATTGACAATTTTTAGTGTAACGGTAGCTACACATGTAATGGCTCGTTATGTAGATAAAGGAGCAATGGCTTACTTGTTGGCAACACCGGTATCGAGAGTGAAAATTGCAATCACACAAGGAGTAGTTCTTATTCTGGGATTACTAATCATTATAATTGCGACGTATGGGGCAGGTGTATTAGGAGCAGAGTGGCTCTTGGAAGAAAACAATTTAAATCAAGAAGTATTCTTCAAAATGAATTTAGTTGGGGGACTGTTGTTTCTCGTAGTCAGTGCCTATTCATTTTTATTCTCTTGTATATGTAATGATGAAAGAAAGGCTCTTAGTCTTTCTGCTAGTATGACAATTTTATTTTATTTACTAGATATGGTAGGGAAATTAAGCGATAAGCTAGAATGGATGAGAAATATATCATTATTTACGCTGTTTCGGCCAAAAGAAATTGTGGCAGGGACATATAACATATGGCCGGTGAGTGTTGGGCTAACTTTTGGTGCGATTTGTATCTTTGCAGTAGCGATTGTGTTGTTTAAGAAAAGAGATTTACCGTTATAGATAAAGGGGTTCATCCTCACTAATTATCAGCCCTCACCAATTGGGTTGCCCGCGAATAGCGGGATAAATAGAGTTGAAAAGATAGTTAGTTCCTAAAGGAATTGACTATCTTTTTTTATTTCTAGAAAATTACAAAAAAAATGAACCTTTTTCCTCACAAATCCGTCTAATAAGTGTAAAGTTTTATTGAGAGAAATAAAACAGGAGGATAAACAGTGAAAGTAATACCGTTATATAAAACGATAGTGAAGGAAGAGAGCGATGTTTCTTTAGCTAAAAAAGGCGATCATGAAGCATTTGTCTCTTTAATACATACACAAAAAGTTCAACTCTATCGTATAGCTAAAGCAATGCTATATGATGAAAATGACGTAGAAGATGCGATACAAACAACCATTCTAAAAGCTTATGAAAATATAAAAAATCTTAAAAGTGAAGAATTTTTCCAAACATGGTGCATTCGAATTCTGATTAATCAGTGTAATGGAATGATACGATCGCGAAAAAAGGTAATTGCAATAGAAGGAAATATTGATTGCATGATAGCATTTGATTCTTATGAAGATATAGATCTTCATAATGCAATTCAGTCTTTAACCGAAGAATTAAAAGCTGTAACAGTACTCTACTATTATGAAGATATGAATCAAGAAAATATTGCGGCATTATTAGAAATACCAAAAGGAACGGTTAAATCGAGGTTGTCACGGGCGAGAGAACAACTGCAGAAACAATTAAAAATGGAGTAGGAGGTGGGATGTGTTGGATAAGGATGAATTGTTTGATGAAAAACTAAAAAAACGAATAGAACGAGAAAAGACGATGCTACCGGAGCATTTGAATCGGAAAATTAATGATACATTATATAATCTTCCGGTAAAAAAGAAGTCTTATAGAGTTCAAGTTATGGCTGTTAGTGCGGCAATAATGGTAATGTCAATCGTTTCTATGTTTGAATTTTCCATGCAAAGTTTTGCGCAAAAAGGTGGCGTATTTGAATATGTAACGAAAAAGGCATTTTCAGACTATGAAAACGAGGAAGAAACAAAACTTAACGTAAATTATCCTGAAAAAGAGAAAATTCATCAAAAAATGCTTGATTCAATTGATTATTTTAAAGATGTTACAGGGAAATTTGAAGAGTACTCTAGTTCATCTCGTCTCATTACTACTTATAAGTATGCAATTGATACAAAAAATCAAAGAGGAATTTCTTCTAAAGAGGATCGTCAGTCAAAAAAAATGACGGTTTTATATAACAAAGGAAAAAAACAAGAATTTAATGATAAAGATTATACATATAAAGAAGTGAACTGGAAGCCAGAATCTAAAAATAAAGAGTTACTAAAATTAACGCCTACTGAAAGAGCGTTTAATAAAATGGGAGAAAAAAAACGGTATGATGATGACTATGTTGGATTCGCTAAATATAGTATTCAATCGGAGTTTGCAGATTTGTTAATTAGATATAAAGATTGGGACTTTAAAGAAATAAAATATCTTGGATTAAATTGCTATAAAATAGAGGGCGTTATTAATATAGAGATGCCTTTAAGTACATCCGAGGACTTACGAGGGAAATTCGAAATGATTGTAGAAAAAAATACAGGAATTATGTTGAACTTTCTTAGTTTTCATAATGGAATGATTCAATATTCTATTACTACAGAAAAGATACAAATAGATAAAGGAATTGATGAAAACATATTTCAAAAAGATGTTTCTTCATATGAAAAATTAAAAAACGCATTGAATAAATAGTGAGCTAGTTATTTTGCTAGTTTTTAATTCGTCTTGAATAATATATATCGGGGGAAATAATATGGAGAAAAATTCACTTTCGCGTGAAAAAAAGAATAAGAAAAAATATAAAAAAAGAACAGTAGTAGGAATATTTGTAGGAATCTTGTTAGCTAGTGGGGTGGGATACGCTGCGTACTTATACAATAAAGCTTCAAATGCGGTGCAAAAAGCTTCTCTCAGTCTAGCACGTGGTGAGAAATCTGATTTGCGTGAGGAAGTTGTAAAGCCAATAACGAATAATGTTTCGTTGTTAATTATGGGGATTGATGAGAATGAGGAGCGTCAAAAAGAATATAATGGGGCATTTCATACAGACGCATTATTGCTAGCGACTTTTAATAAGGATGATAAGACAGTCAAGTTAATAAGTATACCACGTGATACGTATACATATGTTCCAATTGAAAAGAAAAAAGATAAAATAACACATGCTTATGGCAGAGGTTTTGTGGAGAATGGAAAAGATGGAGGTCCACAAGCGTCTGTTGAAGCAGTAGAAAAACTATTACATGTACCGGTTGATTATTTTGTGAAATTCAATTTTAATTCATTTATCAAAATTGTCGATGATTTAGGTGGTATTGAAATAGATGTTCCAATTGAGTTTTCGGAGCAAAATAGTAAAGATGAACCTGATGCTATCCATTTGAAAAAAGGAATGCAAACATTAACAGGAGAAGAAGCGCTGGCTCTCGCAAGAACACGTCATATTGATAGTGATGCCATGAGGGGAAAGCGTCAGCAACTCGTCATTGAAGCGATATTAACAAAATTAAAAAGTGTAGGATCTGTTACGAAAATAGGAAAAATGATTGATGCTGTAGATGGTGATTTGAAGACAAACTTAGCCTTGGATGATATGCTGTCGTTTTATAAATATGGATTAGATGTTTCAATTGAGAAAATTCAATTAGCTGGAGATGATTTATATTTGCCAAATGGTCCGAAAGGTGAACGTGTATATTATTATAATCCAGATACAAAGAGTTTAAGAGAACTTAGTAATACACTTCGAATACATCTGGGAGTAAGTAAGAAAAAAGTTGAAAAAGAAGAGGAAGAAGGTTAGAGATAGGATGTGTTGATTAAGTAGGGTTTTCATAAGCTCTGCTTTTTTGTTTTGTATCACAAAAAATGACATGAAAATTTTTAGGTGGAGAGGGAGAGTTGTGTGTATGCGTGTCATTGTAAATTTAATTGGAAACGGTATTGCCACTGTAGTTGTTGCAAAAAGCGAAAATGAATTTAATGAAGAGAAGCATAAACAGATGTTATTTGAGATGCAGAAAGAAAAAATAGCCGGATAAAAAGGTCAGTTTCTCTGGCCTTTTTTATTTTGTTAAAAAAGGATTTGTTAAATTTATACACTATTTATGAACAATAATTCGTAATGACTTTTCATTGAATCGTAATAAATGGAAGAATAGGGAGATATACGCTCTATTAGTCAGAAATTTCTGTAAAATAAAAAAAGAATGTTTATGAATGTTACTGTAATAAAATAATTTTTTTAAAATTTTTAATAATAATACTTTACAAAAATTAAAAAATTAGTAGAATAATAAGTAATAGTAATCTTCTGATAAATATATAAAGAAAAATAGAATTATCAGAAATTTCTTAATCTAGAAACGTACAGGTAATTAGGGAGGGTACAAAAGTGAAAAAGAAAAAAATGAAAAAACTAACAGCAGTCGTAGCACCAGTTTTAGCAATGAGTATGGCATTGACAGCATGTTCTACAGGTGGAGACAAAAAAACAAGTACGAATTCAAGCGGAAGTGATAGCAAATCAGGTGAGAAATTAGCAGCGAAACAAGTGCTAAATCGTACAGAGACAAATGAAATTCCAACAATGGATACTTCGAAATCAACAGATACACTTGGTTCTCAAATTTTAGGGAATACAATGGAAGGTCTATATCGCCTTGATAAAGATAATAAGCCAATCCCAGCTGCTGCTGAATCTAGCACAACAAGTGAAGATGGGAAAAAATATACATTTAAACTTCGTAAAGATGCAAAATGGTCAAACGGTGATCCAGTAACAGCGAAAGATTTCGTATATGCATGGCAACGTTTACTAGATCCAAATACAGCTGCAGAGTATGCGTTCATTGCATACTACATTAAAAATGCAGAAGCGATTAATAAAGGAAAAGCGGAAGTATCTACACTAGGTGCAAAAGCGATAGATGATCACACGCTTGAAGTAGAGCTAGAAACAGCAACTCCATATTTCTTGAACTTAACAGCGTTCCCATCGTACTATCCACTAAATGAAAAGTTTGTAAAAGAAAAGGGCGATAAATTTGGTTTAGAGTCTGATACGACAGTTTACAACGGACCATTTGTTTTAACGGATTGGAAACATGAAGAAGGTTGGAAACTGAAGAAAAATGATAGTTATTGGGATAAAAAGACTGTAAAATTAGATGAGATTAACTACAGTGTTGTAAAAGATATGGCAACTCGTGTAAATCTATATGATAGTGGCCAAATTGACTTTACTTTACTAAGTGGGGAGTTTGTTGATAAATATAGAAACAAAGAAGGAGAGTTTGGAACATATTCGGAACCAAGCACATTCTACTTACGTTTAAACCAAAAACGTGCGAATCAAGATACACCACTTAAGAGCAAGAAATTACGTGAAGCAATTGCGTTATCTATTAATAAAAAAGATTTAGCAAATGTTATCTTAAATGACGGTTCTAAACCTGCGGATTATTTAGTACCAAAAGGATTAGCAAAGAGTCCTGACGGAAAAGACTTCCAAGAAGAGTTTAAAAATGGTTTAAAACATGATACGAAAAAAGCAGTAGCAGCATGGGAAGAAGCGAAAAAAGAACTTGGTAAAGATCAAGTGACATTAGAATTCTTAAACTATGATACAAGTAATGCGAAAAAAGTTGGGGAATATGTAAAAGATCAAATTGAGAAAAACTTAAAAGGTGTCACAGTAAATATTAAAATGCAGCCATTCAAACAAAAACTGAAATTAGAATCTGAACAAGATTACGATTTCTCATATGGCGGCTGGAGCCCAGACTATGCGGATCCAATGACATATTTAGATATGTTTGAAACAACAAACTCTCAAAACCAAATGAGTTACTCAAATCCAAAATATGATGAAATCATCAAACAAGGTAAGACAGATTTAATGGCGGATGCGAAGAAACGTTGGACAGAGTTAGGGAAGGCTGAAAAATTGTTACTTGAAGAGGATGTAGCGCTTGTACCATTACATCAAAATGCTAGATCGTATGTAATGAAACCAAACGTAAAAGGTGTTGTAAAACATAATATTAGTCCAGAATACAGCTTCAAGTGGGCTTATGTAACTGAGGAAAATAGTAAGTAATAAAGATAAAAAAGCATTTCTAAAAGTAGTATATCTACTTTTGGAGGTGCTTTTTTGCTATGGATAGAATCTTTCTTAAATTGACTTTAGTTATTAAAAGCGATGTCTATCATGTATAAGGAATTTTAATATTAATTAAATTAAATGATAAGAAGTGCATTGCTATCATATAGTGAATAGGGGTATTTTGTAAAATAGTGCAACTAAAATATATTGTCATTATAGTAGAAAATATTTTAAGATTTTTAAAAAATAACTTTACAAAACTTAAAAAAACAGTAGAATATTATTTAATAAGAATTTTCTGATAATACTAATATATCAGAAAACTAATGGAGGTATCATCGTACATATAATTAGGGAGGTACACAAATGAAGAAGAAAAAGATGAAGAAATTAACAGCAGTTGTAGCACCAGTTCTAGCAATGAGTATGGCGTTATCGGCATGCTCGGGATCAGGCGGAGATAAGAAGACAAGTACAACGTCTAATAGTGGGGAAGAGAAAAAATCGGATATTAAATATGCAGCAAAACAAGTATTAAATCGTACAGAGAATCAGGAAATTCCAACAATGGATACTTCGAAATCAACAGATACACTTGGTGCACAAATTTTAGGGAATACAATGGAAGGTTTATATCGCCTTGATAAAGATAATAAGCCAATTCCAGCGGTAGCAGAGTCTAGTACAAAGAGTGAGGATGGTAAAAAGTATACATTTAAGCTTCGCAAAGATGCAAAATGGTCAAATGGTGATCCAGTAACGGCGCATGATTTCGTATTCGCATGGAAACGCTTACTAGATAAAGAAACAGCAGCTGAATATGCATTTATTGCATACTATATTAAAAATGCAGAAGCTATCAATAAAGGAGAAGCAGACGCATCAACATTAGGGGCAAAAGCGGTAGATGACTATACACTTGAAGTAGAATTAGAAAAGCCTGTTCCATACTTTTTAAATTTAATGGCATTCGCATCATACTACCCATTAAATGAAAAGTTTGTAAAAGAAAAAGGAGATAAATTTGGTTTAGAGGCGGATACAGTTTTATATAACGGACCATTCGTAATGTCTGAGTGGAAGCATGAGCAAGGGTGGAAGTTGAAGAAAAACGATAATTATTGGGATAAAAAGAGTGTGAAACTAGAAGAAATTAATTATAGTGTTGTAAAAGAAATAGCTACAAAAGTGAACTTATATGATACCGACGCGATTGACTTTACGTTATTATCGGGAGAGTTTGTTGATAAATATAAACCGAAGAAAGATGAATACGGTGAGTATGCAGAATCAAGTACTTTCTTCTTACGTTTGAATCAAAAACGTGGTGGTCAAGATACACCACTTAAGAGTAAAAAATTACGTGAAGCGATTGCGCTATCAATCGATAAAAAAGGCTTAGCAAATGTTATTTTAAACAACGGATCGAAACCAACGGACCAATTAGTACCAAAGGGACTAGCAAAAGGTCCAGATGGTAAAGATTTTACAGAGACATTTAAAAGTGGTGTAAAACAAGACACGAAAAAAGCAGCGGCAGCATGGGAAGAAGCGAAAAAAGAACTTGGTAAAGACCAAGTGTCAATTGAATTGCTAAGTTATGATGATGGAACAGCGAAAAAAGTTGCTGATTATGTAAAAGATCAAATTGAGAAAAATTTAAAGGGTGTAACAATTAATACGAAAATTCAACCGTTTAAACAAAAGTTAAAACTAGAGACAGAGCAAGACTATGAAATCTCATATGCTGGATGGAGTCCAGACTATGCGGATCCAATGACATTTATCGATATGTTTGAAACGAAGAGTCCGTACAACCAGATGAGTTATTCTAATTCAAAATACGATGAAATGGTTAAACAAGCAGGAAATGAATTATTGTCTGATGTGAAAAAACGTTGGGAAGTGTTAGGAAAAGCAGAAAAATTATTACTTGAAGAAGATGTAGCAATGGTTCCGTTATATCAAAGAGGCAATGCATATGTAATGAAATCAAATGTAAAAGGAATTGTAAAACATAATATTAGCCCAGAGTACAGCTTTAAATGGGCGTATATAGAGGAGAAAGGCGGAAAATAATAAGCTTTAGAAAAGCGTCTCCAGAGGTGAGCACACCACTTTTGGAGAGGCTTTTTCATGGGAAGAATCTAGTTTATCAATTTGAATGGATCAAGAGTGGAAGAAGAAAGTAAAGGAATGTTTTACATTCAAATGATTTATAACGAGAAAGAGGCATATATAATAGCACTTAAAAAAATAGAAAAGAATAAGAAGGTTTTGAGGCTCATATAGTAGATGGGGAGAATCTTGTAATACTACTATTAAAAAGCGAATTATTATAGAAAAAATATTTTCAGAATTTTTAAAAAGAAACTTTACAAACTCGGAAAAAATAGTAGAATATTAATTAATAAGAATCTTCTGATAACTTGATGGATATCAGAAAATCTCTCAAGAGTATCATCGTACATATAAATTAGGGAGGGTATACAAATGAAAAAAGTGAAAAAATTAACAGCAGTTGTAGCACCAGTTTTAGCAGTAAGCATGGCACTCACAGCATGCTCTGGATCAGGTGGGGATAAGAAGACAAGTACAACGTCTAATAGTGAGGAAGAGAAAAAATCGGATATTAAATATGCAGCAAAACAAGTACTAAATCGTACAGAAACAAACGAAATTCCAACAATGGATACTTCAAAAAATACAGATACTCTTGGGTCACAAATTTTGGGGAATACAATGGAAGGATTATATCGTCTTGATAAAGATAATAAGCCAATCCCAGCTGTCGCAGAATCTAGTACGAAGAGTGAGGATGGAAAAAAATATACATTTAAACTTCGTAAAGATGCAAAATGGTCAAACGGTGATCCAGTAACGGCGAAAGATTTCATATTTGCATGGCAACGGTTGGTAGATCCAAATACGGCTGCAGAGTACGCATTTATTGCATACTATATTAAAAATGCCGAAGCTATTAATAAGGGGAAAGCGGAAGTAGCTACACTAGGTGTAAAAGCTGTAGATGATTACACACTTGAAGTAGAACTGGAAAGAGCAACTCCATATTTCTTAAACTTAACGGCATTTGTATCGTATTATCCACTAAATGAAAAATTCGTAAAAGAAAAAGGAGATAAATATGGTTTAGAATCTGATACAGTAGTTTATAATGGACCGTTTGTTCTAACGGATTGGAAGCATGAAGAAGGCTGGAAGCTGAAGAAAAATGATAGTTATTGGGACAAAAAGAATGTGAAACTAGAAGAAATTAACTATAGTGTTGTAAAAGATGCAGCGACTCGTGTGAATTTATATGATAGTGGTCAAGTTGACTTTACTTTATTAAGTGGAGAGTTTGTTGATAAATATAGAAATAAAGAAGGTGAGTTTGGAACATATTCAGAACCAAGTACATTCTACTTACGTTTAAACCAAAAACGTGCTAACCAAGATACACCATTAAAGAGCAAAAAATTGCGTGAAGCAATTGCATTTTCCATTAATAAAAAGGATTTAGCAAATGTAATTTTAAATGATGGTTCTAAACCCGCGGATTATTTAGTACCAAAAGGATTAGCGGCTGGTCCTGACGGTAAAGATTTCCAAGAAACGTTTAAAAATGGGTTGAAACCGGATGCGAAAAAAGCAGCAGCAGCATGGGAAGAAGCGAAGAAAGAGCTTGGTAAAGATCAAGTGACACTTGAGTTCTTAAACTATGATACAAGTAACGCTAAAAAGGTTGGAGAATATGTAAAAGATCAAATTGAGAAAAATTTAAAAGGTGTAACAGTTAATATTAAAATGCAGCCATTTAAACAAAAACTGAAATTAGAATCTGATCAAGATTACGATTTCTCATATGGCGGCTGGAACCCAGACTATGCGGACCCAATGACATACCTAGATATGTTCGAATCAACAAACTCTCAAAACCAAATGAGTTACTCAAATCCAAAATACGATGAAATGATTAACAAAGGTAAGACAGAGTTAATGGCGGATGCGAAGAAACGTTGGGAAGAGTTAGGCAAGGCTGAAAAATTGTTACTGGAAGAAGATGTAGCGCTTGTACCGTTATATCAAAATGCTAGATCGTATGTAATGAAACCAAACGTAAAAGGAGTCGTAAAACATAACATCAGTCCAGAATACAGCTTTAAGTGGGCTTATGTAACAGAGGAAAACAGTAAGTAGTAAAGACAAAAGCATTCCTAAGGTGGTCCTTAGAAATGCTTTTTTATTTTGCACCGTTTTTTATGTTTATGAATATAGCTATTGTAGAAAAAATGAAGGAGAATCCTATGAAACGGAACGTGTATATTGATTTTTTAGCTTATTACGGAATTGGGAGTGCACACCCTGGTGGTTTTACATTAACAAAAAAGGTATTGGCACAGTTGCTATTACATCGTGAAGCAAATGTGCTTGAAATAGGGTGTGGAACAGGGCGTACAGCAGCTTATATGAAAAAACAATTTGGTTACAATGTGACGGCAATTGAAAATAATGAGATTATGATTCAAAAGGCGAAAAATAGATGGTTACAAGAACAATTACCTATTGGGCTGATTAAAGGGAATGTGGAGCAGTTGCCGTTTTTGAACGAGCAATTCGACCTTGTATTAGGAGAATCTGTACTTGCTTTTACAAAGAAAGAGCGGGCGATTCCAGAATGTTATCGTGTCTTGCGAAAGAACGGGAAGCTTATTGTGATTGAAATGATTATTGAGAAACATTTACCAAAAGAAGAAGAGGATAAAATAACACAATTATATGGAATAAAAGAGTTACAAACAGAAAAGGAATGGATGGATGTATTTCAAATAGCAAACTTCCAAAGGATAACAATAGTAGGTGGAGGAACGATTGCTGAGACGGTTGCAGGCCAAATAGAGCAGCCAGAATGGAATTTGTCACATTTTATTCCATCAGAATTGTATGATGCTTGGGTACAACACGAGCAAGTATTACAAATGTACCAACATATTTTAGGGCACCGTGTATTTATTTGTGAAAAATAAAAAGCAGACCCAAAGATCTGCTGTGTGTATTTGTGTATAATAGGATTATTATATCGCGTTATTTTTGAAAAGGAGTTGACTAGAAAATGCAGTCAACTCCTTTATATATTAGATGAAAAATAATGCGGCTAAAGAAATACCAAAAATAAACCCGAAAGCTAATTGAATGGCGCCACTTCCACAAAAACCTCTATCAAAACCAAATCCACAACGGTTACATCGACGTATTCCACCACAAAAGTCACAGCCGCCATTTGCATATGCATCATAGTATCCAAAACCGGTATCAAAAGATGGACGATGAATCGGCTCAATCCAAACAGAATCATCTGTTACGTCAACTATTTTACCTAGATGAATATAACCATCGCGATCTTCAATTCGTACAACTTTACCAAAATAGCGTCGGCAAGTATTATAACATTTTTGACGATGCACGTTCTTTCCTCCTTCCGTGTTACAGTAATACGATATGTCATCGGGACAAGTGCGGCTTGTACGATTGACCTAAGTCTCATAATTGTTACGAGAAAGGGAAAAGATAAGGGGAGAGTGTATGTGAAAAGGAGTGGGACATATGGAACCTAAAGATCAATTTCAAACATATGAAGTTCCTTGGGGTGAATTTACAAATGCCCTTCGTAGTGAAATGGAAAAGCAAGTAGGGGCAGATATTATCGATAGGATTGTTTGTGATTTAGCAGATGGATTTGAAGTGTATACATATATACAAGGAGATTTGGATTTTGAATATGAAGAGGTACTTGAACGGAAATTTGGAAGTGATGGAGAAATCCCCAATTTGTTAACAGTTATGTTATTAGCAAGTATTTATCATACAAGCGAAGAGAATATTCGCCTGCATGCGGATCGTAAAGATAACCCAATTGTTGAAGTATACGTGAAACAATAGAAACACGCTTTTATCGGCGTGTTTTTTTATTTGTATGATAAAATATAAGAAAATTCTTGATTTAAGGAGAAGTTATGGAATAGAAACGGTTACGAGATCTTGGGGGTGTAATAGGTAACTTTGAAACAGGTTTGTATAATGCGATAACGGATGTACAAGGAGTCCAAGTTGGACATGTTACACTTTTTGAAAAGGATACAGTTCGTACAGGTGTTACGGCTATTTTACCCCACTCCGGAAATTTATTTTATGAAAAGGTATTTGCGAGCAGCTATGTAATTAATGGATTTGGAAAAACGGTTGGAACTATTCAATTACAAGAACTGGGCGTCATAGAAAGCCCAATTTTGTTAACGAATACACTGTCGGTAGCGGCTACTTTGCATGGAACGATACAATATATATTGCAGCAAATTGAAGTGCTGTGCTAAATAAAAAAATCAAACTTTTTTACGAGAGCTTTCAGTTTGAAAAGTCTGTTTTGAGATGTTTATTTCAAAATAGACTTTTTCTTTGCGTATAAATAATAAGGTAGATATGCAGGTAGAAAATACGAAAAGGAATGTTTCTATTTTGAATTTTGTTTACATAATAAGATTATGTCGTGATTTCTGCCCTAAAATACAAGTCATATATCTTGTTTCTTTTCATAAATTTAAACATAGGAATTTGTCTACAAAGGTGGCGAAGCCTCATCATGAAGATTCGAATCTGTGCCACATTCATTTTTTTTCTATTAGTATGTTTGAATCCTTTTTTTACTTTTGCAAAAGGAGAGGAGGCAAAAGAAAGGGTCGTTTCACTTGTATATGATGATTCTGGCAGCATGCGAAATAACGATCGCTGGAAATATGCCAATTATGCTTTGCAAAGTTTAGTTGCATTATTAGATGAAAAAGATAGATTTTCATATGTTCCAATGAGTCGTCCTACTGAAGCGTTAAATGTTATGTTAACAAATGAAAAAAGGCAAACAGAGATCAATCAAATTGGGGCATGGAAGAACTATTTAAATACACCGTTTAGCGCAGTAGAGACCGCAATGCAATCTATTAAAAAGGAAGCGGACATAAATGGAAAACGTGAATTTTGGCTTATTGTATTAACTGACGGGGCATTTAATGAATTAGAAAAAGAAAAAACTGGTGGTAAAGAGCAAATCACGCAGAAACTAAAGGGATTTAAACAAGAAATGGAAGCGAAAAAAATATCATTACATCCAGTTTTAATAACAATGGAAGAGAATCTAGGACAGCAAGAGCAACAACAGATGAATACGTTCAAAGAAATTTGGAAGAAAGAAATAAATGGTATTATCATGCCGACAAGCGGGGAAGATGGGGTCATTGAGAGTGTAAATCAGACTGCGGCTTTGATTGCGAATCGAGATCCATTTTCTTCTGTTGAATCTGTTGTGAAAACGAGTATATCAGGCAATAAATTAGAGGTTACTACACCATTTCCATTAAAAAGAATGACACTTGTGCAACAATCTTCTAATGCATCTCAATATCAAATCGAACAACTTTCTAAACCATTAGCAGTACAATCGTCCTTTTCGATTCATGCACCAGGAGAATCGAAATTATATGGAGGTATTACACATATTATTGCTACGAACGGTGAAGTGATGAAACCAGGGACATATACGTTAGAAATTGATAGAGATATTGTGAAAGAAGGATTGAAAGTACTTGTCGAACCAGCACTTGATTATACCGTTTCTACTTATGATAAAGAGGATGAATCGAAAAGAAATGTAGAGAAAATGTATGAGGGAACGAAAGCAGTGATTGAAGCGAAACCGACGGATTTACCCATTCAATCTTCTTATTTCCAAGCAGAAATAGAACTAGATGGAAAACAGCATCCAATGAAATGGGATAATAAAAGAAAACTATTTTACTATGAAACGCAAGTTGGAAAACAGCCAGTACGCGGAAAAATTCATATGAATATAAAGGGGTTTTACAGGCAAACGAGAGAGTTCCGAATTGATCCGATGCCAAAGGCAAAATTATCTTTGCAGATTATAACGAAAGATTATGAAGAAAAGGTGACGAATTTAGAAAAAAGCAAACCATTTGTGTTGCAGCCATTACTGAATGGTGAACCAATGGCAGAAGGGGAAGTAAAGAAGCTATTGCAATCTACTGGTGTCACATCTCATCAATCGATCAACTACGAACTGCGGCAACATGACAATCAAATTTATGTGTATCCTCGTCCTTATTACTCCGATACATTCAATTTTACAGATACCGGCACCATAGAAGCTACCATCACTATAAACGATTTAAGGTTACAAAAAGTGAAAAAAACGATTTCGTTTCATATTCAAAATGCACCATTTTGGGAACGTTATGCGATAATTTTTCAACTCGTAATTCCAGTTGCATTACTGTTTTTGCTTGTTACAATTCTTGTTTTAGGATGGATTGTCCGGCCGAGATTTCATCGGAAAGCAATGTTGTACTACGAATGGGATCAAGAGGTAGCGAAAGATTGGCTTTATCAATCAGAACCAGAATTATTAAAAAATAAATGGTGGAAACATTATTTTGGTATTCCATTTCGAGCAGAACGAAAGACGATACAATCCGTAACCTTTATAGCGAAAAAAGGTTCGAAGTCTGTGTTTGTAGCAAAGGAATCACAAGTGATTGGTATGATCATTGACGGTATGTTTATAACAGAGGAAGAGGTCGGAAATGAGCATAAGACATTATATCCGAATGAGATTTTATTGATTGATCGGGGGTATGGAAAGGAAATCTATCGATACGAATGTGAATGATAGGAAGTTCAAAAAGTCCGGTAAAGATAGCTTTCGCATTTCGTCGTTGCATCGCCAGTCCGGTACTCATGTAGTGTTAGCTACACTCCGTATCCTCCTGGCTTCTGCGCCTTGAACTGCTCGGCTCTCTTTATCCTCCTTTTTGAATACGTACTAATAGGAAGGTGGTTCACATGACATTACAAGTTCCTACAATTTTAATTGGTTTAGGTGGAATCGGGAGCACTGTTACACATCAAATATATGAAAGATTGCCAGAGGAGCGACGTAAAAAGGTAGCGATGCACGTGTTTGATACAGACGTGAATACATTAAGTAAATTTGAACACATTCGTAAGTTTAAGACACAAACGAGCTCTAGTAAAACGCCCAGGGAATATATTGCGGGGGATCCAACGATTCCAGAATGGTTTCCAATGGATCCTACTATTCTTGATAAGCCGTTAACAGAAGGAGCTGGTCAACTTCGTGTGATTTCACGTTTAGCTCTTCGGGCGGCGATGAAAGAAGATAAATTGACTGCTTTTTGGCAAGAAATCGAAAAGATTTTTCCGGTTACAAGTGATCAAACAGAGTATGGTGTTCGTGTTATTATCGTTACATCATTAGCTGGTGGTACTGGTTCAGGGATGTTTTTACAAATTGCATTGTATCTACGCGAGATGCTTCGAAAAAAATTACAGCATCATAACATTTTAATACGCGGTGCATTTTTAATGCCAGATGCACTGGTGAAAACGCGCACGGTTAGTGCGAAAGAATTTGAAACTGTGCAGGCGAATGGCTATGCGTCATTAAAAGAACTACACGCGATTACACTTGGCTCAACAGGTGAATTATCAAAACGGGGCGGTGTAACAATTGAACTAGAGTATCGTCCAGATCAAGTAGATGAAGACGGAAGAACGAATCATACAATTAAAGAGCATCATTTACCATATAATTATTGTTTCTTATATGATTATGAGAATTTACATGGTCATCATTTACACAATCTATCAGATTACATGGAACAAATGACAAATACGATTTATTTACAGTTATTTAGTCCAATGTCTACAAGTCATTTCGCACAAGAAGATAATCAAATTCAGCAATTGGCGGAATCAAACGGGAAAGCGCGTTATTGCGGTGCTGGAACTGCAAAGCTCATTTATCCGTATGAGCATGTACTAAAATATTGTGCTTTAAAATGGGCGGTGCAAGGGTTAGATGAATCGTGGTTACATTTAGATCAATTGTTTCAAGAGAAAAAACAACGGTATGAACAAGATGTTCGTCGTGGTATGCAGCGTGAGAAGCCAGAGCGAGGAAAGAGTTATTTAGAAGATTTAGAGCATCTTGCCACTCGCCCGGAGCAAGCGCATATTTTCTATCGACAAATGTATAATGAAACGCGTGAAGGAGCTGAAGGCGGGAAGGTTGGAGTTGCGAAATCAAAGCTGTTTTTAGAAGCAGTTGAAAGCTATGTACATCGTACTGTACAAAAAGACGAAGAGTTAAATAGGTTGCAGCATGAATGTAAAATATATGCCGCAAAGCTTAAAATAATGGAGCAAATGAAGGGAGAAGTGGCAAGAGTTGATCACGCTGTTCGGTTGTATGCTTATGCGATACCAAGCCGCGTACATGAGCATGTGACGACACTTTTATACGACATGATCGAATCAGACCGCTATACACCAAGTGGATCAGAGGGACAGTCATACCAACTGAATACATGGTTTCTAAAGAAAACAGAAGCTGTTCACCCAGTGGCCGCTCGTTTTATGTTGTATGAGATTCGTAAGCAATTAGTCGAGAAAATGAATCGATTACATGAGAATAATGAACAGAAGCGCAATTTAATTCAAAATTACGATAAGAAATTTAATGTAAGCAATATTGATGGTACAGTAACAGCGGTACGCCGCGTTGAACTTGCACAGCAGCAAGGGTGGTTTGGAAAGATGTTCTACAATCAGCAGCGTACATTCCGAAAAGAATTCGAAGATATCATCACACAATATGTGCATAAGTTGAATGAATATCGTAAAGAAATGTTACTTGAACTTGTTTATCAATCACTATATCAAGCTGTAAACAAAATGATTCAACATTGGGAAAGATTCTTTGATAACTTACAGGAGACACGTGAAAACTTACTATTTGAAATTCAAAAACGGAGTAAAGAATTTGAAGGGAGAACAAATCCGACAAATGTATATGTGTTAGCAGATGAAAAATTACAAGAAAAAATATGGCAAGATATGCAGCAACATTTAAATTTAGGTGTACTTCCAAAGGATATATCAGCGGAGATTTATATGAGTTTGTACGGGGAATATTGCCGCGATGCGCAAGCAGAAGAAAGTCAATCGAAGAAGGTAGAAGATTTTTATCGAGAGCATATTTTAACGTATTGTTATTCAGAGCTCCAAGTTCGATATCGAGACAAACTAGAACTCAATATTATTGAAGCATTACGAAAAGAAGCTGACTTTAAAAAACGTGATCGTAATGAATACGTAAGAGAAAAAATTGAAGACCTCTTTCATTTAGCAAGTCCATTTATTCCGAAAGTAGCTCATCATCGAGAGTTACAATATTGGGGTATACATCCTTCGCTAAAACAAGAATTACAAGAAGAACTTTTGCAAGAAATATTCCAAGAAAAAGATACGGTGAATGAAGCATTTTCGCAATTTGAGGTAATTTGTTACCGAGCGCATTATGGATTGTCATTGCAAGATTTTCCTAAACTTTCTTCTGGTCATATCGCAAATGGTTTTATGCATGATAAAGGTGATTATTTTCAATCGTATTATCGCCGTGTGAATAAATTAAATATCAAAAAATCGAATTTAACACCGCATTTAGATAAATATTGGCACTTACCAGCCTTTATGCCGGACTTAAATGCGACGCAAACAAAATTAGATTATGATAAATGTAATCGTGCTCTTCTTTATGCATATATGTACCGGTGGATTAGTCTTGTCGCTGTCGACGGTCAATTTGTCTATCAATATAACGGTGTAGGGCGTAGCTTCTTAATACAGTCCATGGGGAAAAATATTTCAAGTGAAAGTTATAAATTGCACCGTGCATTGCTTCATAATCCATTTATTTATGAAAATATTTTGTCGCGTTTTGAAGAAGAACAAGAAAAAGCAATGCTCCAAGGCGGACATTTGTACACGCAAGCTTTTGTGTTAGGTGCACAAGATGTAAGATGGCTTAGAAAAGAACATGTCCATAATATTTTAGATATTATTTTAATGTATGATCGGGAGGCAAAGTATGATCCAACGTTAGAGGAAACATCAGATGAATTGTTACGGTTACTTCTTGATGAAATTTTAGTTTATTTCCAAGATTATTATGGAACTGGTGCTGAAATGGTAGCAAAGAAAGAAGCAGAGTTGTTTGTAAAACAACTATGGGACCGTTCGCATGCGAAAGGCTATGTGGATCCAAATAGTGCACCTTATAAAAAATGGCAACATGTATTACATGTTCAAGATGAGGAACAAGACACAAAAACGAATGTATAGAATGAAGATAGGGAACCCTTAATTATGCCAATACTATTTTTGAAAAGAGGGGTTCAGGTGCCATTTTTAGGAAGCGTGTATCAAATATTTGGATTATATCCTGAGATTTATCATACGATGATTTCGATGGAAATGCAGGAAGAAGAATTGCGTGATGAGCATGTGGAAAAGAACAATACGGAAATAGAAATGGAAGATTAGGAAAAACCATGCAGAGCTTTATCTGCATGGTTTTTTAATGATTCGTTTTCGGAGTACTGGTAATGAATTTCATTCGGAATACATAAATGAAGTAACCGATACACCCTCCAACAAATGCAGGACAGATCCAACCTAAACCTGCATCATATAAAGGAAGAAATTTAGAGAAAATAACATGAATTGCTTGAATAGGTATATTTGCTGCATTTAGTCCATCAAACAAACTAACGACAAAAGTTAGGAGTAAGCTCCATTGATATACCTCTGTTCTACCTTTAAATATAGGGTGCAAAAATGTTAAAACAATTAGCATAATTGCTAGTGGATATATCGCTGTAAGTACTGGCACAGAAACCGCAACTAATTCTGTCAAACCAAGATTTGCAATCAATGCGCTAAAAATAGAAAGCATAACAGCAAATGTTTTATAAGATATTTTAGGGAATACTTTATGGAAGTATGAAGAGCATGATGTTACAAGTCCAACGCTTGTTGTTAAACATGCAACAGTAATCATTAAGCCTAACAATAAATTGCCCAGAGAACTAAAATAATAATTAGCTACTTTAGCTAATACTTCTCCTCCATTTGTTAAATGCCCTAGTTTAGATACGCTAGCGGCTCCCATATAAGAAAGTGAAGTATAAACAATTGCTAATACAATTGCTGCAATACCAGCAGCCTTGGCACAAACGCTCACTATTTCTTTTTTATCATAAGTACCTTTCTCTTTTATAGCATTGATAATAATAATGCCGAATACAAAAGATGCAAGTGTATCCATTGTTAAGTAGCCTTCTTGGAAACCTTTAAAAAAAGAATTGTTTACAAATTCTTTTGTAGGTGCCTGAATAGGACCAATTGGTTGGACAAACGCTGCAACTACTAAAATCCCGATGAATGTAAGTTTGATAGGTGTTAAAAGTTTGCCAACAACATCTACAATTTTCGCCGGATTAAACGAGAACCAACATGTAATACTAAAGAAAATGACTGTGAAAATAAGTAATGCAACCGTTTCTGTTCCGTTAGATAAAAATGGTTTTACACCTATTTCAAAAGAAACACTTCCAGCTCTAGGGAGTGCAAATAACGGACCAATTGCTAAATAGAGAATAAATGTGTACACAGCACTGAACCAAGGATGAACACGATTCGCTAATGTTTGTAAATCATCACTACCAGAAATGCCAAATGCTAGAACGCCTAACAAAGGAAGACCTACTCCTGTAATTAAAAATCCAGCAGTAGCAATCCATACATTATGCCCAGCTGCTTGTCCTAACATAGCTGGAAAAATTAAATTTCCAGCACCAAAAAACAGTGCAAATAACATAAGTCCAATTATAAGAATACGAGAAAAGGGCGCTTTATTTGCCAACTTAAAACCTCCATCGAAATAATTATTAAAAATACCATAATGTTACATAGAAAATTCTGAATTTTAAAATTATTATATTCACAACGTTTTTTATTATACTAATATGAATTTTATATAGCAACAAAAAATTTCTTTTTTGAATTAATAATAAAAAAGAAATTTAAGATTTGAAATTCAAATCATGCAAATAATAGAGTTAAGATACAATCAAATGATTGTTATTTTTATTTCGCAAAAATAATTTCAATTATGAAATAGTTACGAGCATATGTATCTTGTAGGGGATAGTGAATAAAAAATCAATATTAGAAAAATAAATAAAGAGATAATCCTGGTGATAATTAGAATGTAATGATTTGATTTTGTAAAATAACACGATTTGTTACATAATTATCTATTTGAAATGAGTGATCTTATTATTGACAATTGAATTAATTATATGATAAATTCAATCCTGTTTCTCAGTGATGCATCATTTGAAAGAATATTGTATAGGGAATTTAAATGTATATTTTTTAGAATTTTGTGTTTTCAAAATGTGAAATATGGAAAAGGTGAAGTTTATAGTTATTAAAAAATAATAATTATAAAACCCTAAAAAGGAATAGAAGAGGTTGTTTAGTAAGAGATTATATTGAAAACGAGGTTTCTATCAATGAGTCTACTAATTTAAAAGGAAATGAATGAAGAAAAGAAAAGGGTATTGAACCAAACGTTAGGAGCATTTGACTTAACTCTTTTAGGAATTGGGGCAATTATTGGAACTGGTATTTTCGTACTAACAGGTATTGTAGCGGCGAAACATGCTGGTCCAGCGATTGTTCTATCTCTTGTATTGGCTGCAATTGTTTGTGCCTGTGTGGCACTTTGTTATGCTGAATTTGCTGCTACTGTCCCAGTGTCCGGTAGTGTATATTCTTATACATATATTACATTAGGAGAAATTTTTGCTTTTATAGTTAGTTGGTGTGTCATGTTAGAATATTTATTAGCAACCTCTGCAGTAGCAGCTGGGTGGTCCGCTTATTTTCAATCATTACTTCTAGGATTTCATATTAAAATTCCTACTCTTTTTGCCTCGGCACCGGGCATGGGGAAAGGTGGAATCATTGATTTACCTGCAGTTTTTATTATTTTAGTTGTTACATTTTTATTAAGTCGTGGTGCGAAAGAAAGTGCGCGTATTAACAATATAATGGTTATTATTAAACTTGCTGTTATTTTAGGATTTATTATTGTAGGTGGACAATATGTAAAATCAGAGAATTGGCAACCATTTCTTCCGTTTGGATTTCACGGTGTTATTGGGGGAGCGGCTACTGTGTTTTTCGCCTTTTTAGGTTTTGATGCAGTTGCTACAGCAGCTGAAGAAGTGAAACGCCCACAACGAAATGTTCCAATTGGTCTTCTTGTATCGTTATGTATTTGTACAATTCTTTATATTGGTGTTTCATTTGTTTTAACAGGAATGGTACCATTTACTGAATTGAATGTAGCTGATCCAGTTGCCTATGCATTACGTATTGTAGGAGAGGATAAAATTGCAGGTTTGTTATCAGTAGGAGCCATTGCTGGTTTAACTACAGTGCTTTTAGTAGCCATGTTTGCTTTTATACGGATATCTTACCCAATGAGTCGTGATGGATTACTTCCAAAGAAGCTTTCAAGTGTGCATAAACGTTTCCAAACACCATTCCTTAATACATGGATTGCAGGAATTCTCGCAGCACTTTTAGCTGGGCTTTTAGATTTAAATTTATTGGCGAATTTAGTGAATATAGGAACGATAACAGCTTTTATATTTGTATCTATTGCGGTAATTGTACTGCGTAAAACAAATCCAAATATAGAAAGACCATTTCGTGCACCATTGGTTCCTTTTTTACCAATCATGTCAATAATAAGTTGTATGTATTTAGCTTTAAATCTTTCTCAAGTAACGTTAATCAGTTTTATGGTTTGGATTATGATAGGTATTTTGGTTTATTTTGTGTATGCTAAAAAGCATAGTAATATAAGAAAAAGAAATAGCGTATAAAGTGTAACAACTATATCCCTAAGGTTGATTGTTAGCTCTCATCAATTTAGCTTTTACTACCTGCGAATAGCGGGATAAATAATTGAAATAATAGCTGTAGGCTGAAAAGATAGCTTGTTTACAAGTAATTCTTTACTGTCTACAGCGATTTTTATTTGTATATAAATAAAAAACTTATTGTTGTAGAGAGAATTAAAAAAAGAAAGTGATGTGAGAATTAATAATGTTCGTAAAATGTATGTATATATTGTGTATGAGTGTTGTTGCTTTTTCGATGATGGGACTTGATAAACGTAAAGCAGTGAAAAAACAATGGCGTACCCCTGAGAGTACATTGTTTTTAGTATCTGCAGCAGGGGGAGCAATCGGAACGTGGATTGGAATGTATGTTTTTCACCATAAAACTCATAAAAATAAATTTAAAATGGGTATACCACTTCTTGTTGTCATCAATTCATATGTTTTATGGGTAATTTAAGTTTACTAGTGCTACAAATTAGGATTCTATGATAATTCTAAAAGGAAGTTAGCTGTTTTCTGCTAGGTTCTGAAGCGTGTAATATTAAAAATAAGTAAGTTTTTTGAAAAAGGAATTACATTGTCGAAAAAGATAGGGGAAGAATATTTGTAAAGGTTTAAAGGTACCCCTTATAATGAAGAGAAAAAAGAGAAGAGGAGAAAAGGGAAGATGGAGAGTCAAAAAGCACTGCAAAAGAAAGGGATTTTATATGCGGCTGGTGCTTATATGATGTGGGGCGTTCTCCCTATTTATTGGAAGTGGGTTGAAGAGGTTCCTGCAGAAGAAATATTAGCACATCGCATTGTTTGGGCTTTTGTTTTTATGTTGTTTATTTTAGGGATATCAAAGCGGTTTGGGCAATTTGTGGGAGAACTGTTGAGTCTTTTTAAACGTCCTAAATTATTCATCTCATTAACAATTGCTTCTATTTTAATTAGCGGAAACTGGTTCGTGTACATATGGGCTGTGAATCACAATCATATTATCGAAGCCAGTCTAGGATATTATATTAATCCACTTGTGAGCATTTTACTTGGGACAATTGTATTAAAAGAGAAGTTGAATTTTTGGCAGTATGTTGCGGTAGGGTTAGCTGGAATTGGCGTTATCATTTTAACATTC
Source organism: Bacillus sp. Xin1 (assembly GCF_013314535.1). Taxonomy (GTDB): domain Bacteria; phylum Bacillota; class Bacilli; order Bacillales; family Bacillaceae_G; genus Bacillus_A. The sequence continues at coordinate 44,524 of NZ_JABUAE010000014.1, forward strand.
CGATATGGAACGATTCCATGGATTGCGCTGTCACTTGCATTGACGTTTGCATTGTACGGACTGACGAAAAAATTATTAAACTATGATGCAATGATTGGTCTTACGATGGAAACAATGATTGTAACGCCGCTTGCGGTTATTTACTTGTTTATGAGTGGTGAGCATGGATTTGGCTCATTTGGATCGATTTCGCCTGTTTCAACTTTACTTTTAATGGGAGCAGGTATTGTTACTGCTGTGCCGCTCTTTTATTTTGCAAAAGGAGCGCAATTGATTCCTTTATATATGATTGGTTTTTTACAATACATTTCGCCGACCATTAACCTTATTTTAGGTGTGTGTATTTTTCATGAACATTTTACATCAGCTCATATGGTTGCATTTTTCTTTATTTGGGTTGCTTTATTTGTGTTTTCAATGGCAAAAACAAAGTTTTTACTACGGAAGCAGCCGAAGTTTTTGAAAAATAAATCAGCAAAAGTATCCTAAAGCGTAGTATTTTCTACGCTTTTTTCTTTATACTTAATAGTATAGAATTTCCATTACAGTAAGTAGGGAGCTGGAAATATGGAAACCATTTTACATAATGAACCACTTATGGCAGCTGTAATTGCTTGGTTTTTGGCGCAACTAATGAAAGTCATTTTTAAATTAGTAAAGATGAGAGAATTTGATTTTGCTCAGTTTTTCGCTTCTGGTGGCATGCCGAGCTCTCATTCTTCAACGGTTACAGCGTTAGCAACAGGTGTTGGAATGGTAGAAGGAATCACGAGTGCAGTGTTTGCTATAGCGGCTATTTTTGCCATTATCGTCATGTATGATGCTTCAGGAGTGAGACTTGCGGTAAGTAAACAGGCAAAGATTTTAAATGACTTTTTTCATGGTAGACAAACAGAGTATAAGAAATTAAATGAGCTTGTCGGACATACACCGTATCAGGTTGTTGTCGGAGCTATTTTAGGAATTGTTGTTGGAATTGGATATTGTTTGTGAGCAGAATGTGTATTTACATATTCTGCTTATATTTGTTTTATACATAATTACGTGCGAAGTGGAATATCGTATACGGATTTAGAAAGGGTGGGTGAAAAGGGTGTTATTACATGAAAAAGTACGTGAGGAAGTTAAGAGGAAACTTACTGCACTGCAAACGATGCAGCATCAAGATGGCGCATGGCGATTTTGTTTTGAAGGTTCACCATTAACAGATTGTCATATGATTTTTTTGCTTAAATTATTAGGTCAAGAGCAAGAAATAGAGCCGTTTGTTGCAAGACTAGTAGCTCTTCAAACAGATGAAGGAACTTGGAAGCTCTATGAAGATGAGCATGTTGGTAATTTATCGACGACCATTGAGGCATATGCGGCTTTACTTGCTTCTAAAATGTATACGAAAGAAGATATAATTATGAAACGTGCAGAAGCGTTTATTCGGAAGCAGGGTGGGGTTACAAAGGCCCACTTTATGACGAAGTTTTTATTAGCGCTTCATGGAGGATATGAATACCCTTCCTTATTCCACTTTCCAACGCCTATTTTATTTTTACCTGAAGATTCCCCACTTAGTATATTTGAGCTAAGTAGTTCCGCGCGTATTCACCTCATCCCGATGATGATTTGTATGAATAAACGATTTACTGTGTCTAAAAAAATTCTTCCTAATCTAGATTACATTTCAGGAGAGAGTAAAAAGCAGTGGTTCCGTGAAGAACGTTCACCATTGTTTCAAACGCTACTTGGAGATGTAAAGAAGTTTTTATCATACCCCTTATCTTTGCATCATAAAGGGGACAGGGAAGCAGAGCGTTTTATGATTGAGCGGATTGATACAAATGGAACATTATATAGTTATGCGAGTGCTACATTTTACATGATTTATGCATTGCTCGCACTGGGACACTCCATTCAGTCACCGCTTATTTCAAATGCAGTATTAGGATTGAAAACTTATATATGGAATATGGATAAGAGAACCCATCTTCAAAATTCACCATCTACAGTGTGGGATACAGCTTTACTAAGCTATTCGTTGCAAGAAGCGCATGTACCACATGATAACCAAATGATTCAAAAAGCAACAGGTTATTTACTACAAAAACAACATAAAGAGAAAAGAGACTGGAGTGTGCATGCCCCATTACTTGATGCTGGAGGTTGGGGATTTTCAGATGTTAATACGACAATTCCTGATATTGATGATACGACAGCTGCACTTAGAGCGTTAGCGCGAAACCGAAAAGAAAATCAAAGGATAGAAAAAGCTTGGAAGACAGGAATTGAATGGGTCAAGGGATTACAAAATATTGATGGGGGCTGGGCAGCTTTTGAAAGAGGTGTAACAAGTAAAGTTTTAACACATTTACCTCTTGATAACTCAGGGGATATGATTACGGATCCGTCTACGTCAGACATTACAGGTAGAGTGTTGGAGTTTTTTGGAACATACGCTCCAAACGAGTTACAAGGTAACCCAAAAGATCGAGCGATTCGTTGGTTAATTCAAACGCAGGAGAAGAATGGATCCTGGTATGGGAAATGGGGAGTGTGTTACATATATGGTACTTGGGCAGCCCTCACAGGTTTACGTGCTGTAGGTGTTCCATCTAATCATACGGCTTTACAAAAAGCAGCTACCTGGTTAGAGAGTATTCAACATAGCGATGGAGGGTGGGGCGAGTCTTGCAGGAGTAGTATAGAAAAGAAGTTTATTGCGTTACCTTTTAGTACACCATCACAAACGGCATGGGCACTCGATGCACTGATTGCTTTTTATGATACGGAAACACCTGTCATTCGAAATGGGATTTCTTATTTACTCGCACATCTAACTCAGAATCAAGATTATCCTACAGGCATAGGGCTATCAGATGGGTTTTATATTCACTACCATAGCTACTATCATATATTTCCACTCCTTACTTTTGCGCATTATATCAAAAAATATAGGAAATAAACCGAGAGATTCTCTCGGTTTATTTCATTTTTAATGGGTAGTAGTAGGTCCCAAGTAAAAAAGGATAAGGGCGAGATAGTCCCTTATTTTTGTTTAGACTGGCGTTTTTGACGTGCATCGGCGGCGTCAGCACGTGCGTTTGCTTCTAAGTCATCGTGATCAGCGAGTTCACGAGAAAACTCTACATCGATGCCATCAGAAATTTTGTTTCGTCCTGGGTTCTTTTTATTCATTCGACACAATCTCCTTGTGTTTATACTGTATTGCAAGCTTAGTTTGACACAAATAGACTTTTTTATACAAAAAGGATTTGGAAAGCATAAAGCCGAAATATACAGTATAAGTAATAGAAGTGGGGGAGAGTAATGGACTTTTTACATGGGAAAACAGCTGTTATAACAGGAGCTGCACAAGGAATAGGGAAGGAAATTGCTTGTACTTTTGCAAAATTAGGTGCAAAGGTGTTAATCAGTGATGTCAATGAGGAGAAGTTAAAAGAAACAGCAAGAGAGTTTTTAGACCAAGGATATGAAGTAAGTGTATATGCATGTGATGTGAGTAATCAAAACGAAGCAAAATCATTAATTGAATATGCGGTTCAAACATTCGGTGGGATACATATTTTAGTGAATAATGCTGGGATTACAAGAGATGCGATGTTACATAAAATGGAGAAATCGGCTTGGGAGCAAGTCATGCAAGTGAATTTAACAGGTGTGTTTTATTGTATGCAACCGGCACTTCTTTATATGAGGCAGCAACAATTTGGACGTATTATCAATATCTCTTCGATTAGTAGGGAAGGGAATATTGGGCAAGCGAATTATGCTGCAACGAAAGCAGGTGTTATTGGATTAACAAAAACAGCAGCAAAAGAAGTAGGTGGATTTGGTATTACTTGTAATGCCATTTGTCCAGGGTTTATGGATACAGATATGACAAAAACAATACCAGATAAAGTGAAAGAGAAGATGGTTGGTGCAATTCCAGTTGGGAGAATTGGAACGCCGCAAGATATCGCAAATGCAGCAGCCTTTTTCGCTTCAGAGTATGCTTCATATATTACAGGTGAGGTATTAAATGTGAGTGGTGGTTTACAAGTGTAAGAGATAGTTCTATATTTTTAAATACGTTATGGAATAAAATGTTTGAATTCTCTAAAAAATCAATTACATAATAAGTAGAGCCTGACCAACTTTTTTTATTTAGAATCAAGTGATGTGCGTTTGGTATATGTATACCAAGAATAATTATATAATGTGCAACATTATATAGATAAAAAGAAGAGGGTAGAACAAACAGAGAAATTCTGCTTGTTCTATCCTTTTGTTGTACTACAAATGACTTCATTTACTACTACAATGTAATTGCTTTTTGTGTATAGAGATAATAATGATGTTTCATTTTGATGCTTGAAATAGAATAATCCTCAGTTAATTTACTGAAGTTCCCGTGAACCCAAAAAGAAAAACGTCCCCACATCTTGCATAAACATTTACTTTTCTGCTGAGATTATTAAGGACATAGGTCTACGAAGTTCTTCTTTCATTTCGGAAATACTCTTTAGCATTTCTTCGGAAGGAATTGATCACTGGAAGTAGGAGAAAACCTCATCTTTTTCATACCAAAGAAATCGGGAGCCTACATGTATAGCTACTGGATGGGAATGATTCACGGTGTAATCATTGTGAAAGAAGCATAGGAGGAAGTAAAAGCTCCTATAAAGAAACTCGGCTGTATCCAATGGGGATAGCTGGTTTTAAAAATATTTAGAAAATCCAGTTGACAGTCTATCTACTACGTGTTACGATGCACCTGTAGTATGCCACACTGGATACTGGTATCACTGAATAGTGAGGTTGTAAAAATATTTTAAGAAAAATATTTGACACCTTCTACTCGGTGTTATAATATACATGTAATAAGTAATACTGAATAGCGTTATTTCCTAAAAGCTATTCAGTAAAAATTCCCCTCGGTACTCTGTTATACTGAATATAAGTCAGACAAAATAGAGGAGGTAAAGGAGGATCTGAACATGGAAAATTTAACTGAAATGCTGAAAGGTTCGCTGGAAGGCTGCGTGCTGGAAATCATCAGCCGCCATGAAACCTATGGCTACGAGATTACCCGCCGCCTGAACGAGCTTGGGTTTACCGAAGTCGTGGAAGGGACGGTATATACCATCCTCGTACGATTAGAAAAGAAAAAACTTGTGAATATAGAAAAGAAACCGTCAGATATGGGGCCGCCCCGCAAGTTTTACTCACTTAATGAAGCTGGCCGCCAGGAACTTGAATTGTTTTGGGAAAAATGGGATTTTGTATCATCAAAAATTAACGTCTTAAAGTCAATCTAGCTTCATAAGATATTCTGTCCGATATTTTTAGAGTGTCTTGTTCAGCTTTATAAAAAAGGAGGAAAAATGATATGATGGAAATGTTCAAAAAAATGATTGGTGATAAAAAAGAGTACAAAATGATGATGGCACGGGTTGGAGCCCTGCCAGAGGACTACCAGTTTGTATTCAAGAAAATTCAAAACTACATGTGGAATTTCTCAGCGGGCAACGGGATGGATATGCTGCACATACAGTATGAATTAATCGAGTTGTTCGAAGCCGGTGCAGCGGAAGGTAGACAAGTGCTGGAAATCACTGGGGACGACGTAGCGTCCTTTGCTGACGAACTAGTAGCAAACGCTAAAACCTATGTCGCCAAGTATCGTGAAGATTTGAATCAGAGTATCATGAAGCGATTGAGAAAAAAATAAATTCAATAGATAATACCGACTGATTAGCTGGTTACAAATGTGAATTGCCGCCTTCGCTATTCAGTTATATTTTTAACCTGGTAATAAGTAATACAGATTATCTGTAAGACTAAATAGAGGGGTATAGGCAATCTAGCTCCGCAAAGCGCTTTTTATAAGGAGGAAAAAAGTATGAGCAATGCAGCGATTTCTGTAATAGGGTTAAAAAAATCCTTTAAAGACAAGGAAGTCTTAAAGGGGTTGGATTTTGAGGTGCAGCGTGGCGAAATTTTCGCACTGCTGGGCTCAAATGGAGCAGGCAAGACAACGACGGTCAACATCCTCTCGACGCTGATGAAGCCCGATGGTGGCGAAGTAGGTATTTGCGGCTTTGACGTCCAGCGTCAACCGGATCATGTTCGCCAGAGCATCAGCTTGACAGGGCAGTTCGCAGCTTTAGAAGGCATGCTCACTGGACGAGAAAACTTGATGATGATCGCCAAGTTGCGGGGAGTTTCCAATCCCGTTCAAGTCGCCGACAATCTGCTTGCAAGGTTCAGCCTGACTGATGGGGCCAACCGCCGAGCAGACCAGTATTCCGGCGGGATGAAGCGCCGGCTTGATATCGCCATGAGCCTGATCGGGACGCCAACAGTCATTTTTCTCGACGAACCGACGACAGGACTTGATCCCGAAGCGCGGATTGAAGTCTGGGATACAGTCAAGGAGCTTGCCGGCGGTGGCACGACCATCTTGCTGACGACCCAGTATCTGGAGGAAGCCGAACAACTGGCGGATCGTATCGCCATCCTGCATAGCGGAAAAATCATCACGACCGGTACCCTTACCGAACTCAAAGAGATGTTCCCGCCAGCGAAAGTCGAGTACATCGAGAAGCAGCCGACATTGGAGGGAATTTTCCTCGCGATCATTGGCAAAAAGGAGGAGATGTAAATGAAAAGTAAAACAGGGGTATTACTAGGACGTTTAATGCGCAACATCATGCGCAGCCCGGATACAATTATCACGGTGGCGATTACGCCGATTATGATGATGCTGCTGTTTGTCTACGTATTTGGCGGTGCCATAAAGACAGGCACGGACAACTACGTCAATTATTTATTGCCGGGAATCTTGCTGATAACTATCGCATCCGGCGTCGCTTACACTTCACTGCGGCTGTTTACGGATGTAAAGAGCGGGCTGATGGCGCGTTTCATTACCATGCCCATCAAGCGCTCGTCGGTATTGTGGGCTCACGTGTTGACCTCGCTTGTTTCCAATGCGCTTACTGTCGTGGTGGTTATCCTCATCGCCCTCTTGATGGGCTTCCGTTCCAGCGCTGATATCCTAGATTGGCTCGCGGTAGCTGGGATACTCGGGCTATTTACGTTGGCGCTAACATGGCTGGCGGTCATTCCCGGATTGACAGCAAGGTCTATGGAAGGGGCGACAGCCTACTCGTACCCGCTGATTTTCCTACCGTTTATCAGTTCGGCCTTTGTCCCCACCGAAACCATGCCTAAAATTGTCCGTGCGTTCGCTGAGAATCAGCCCGTGACTTCAATAGTGAATACAATTCGTGCTCTCTTGTATGAAGGGTCTGTTGGCAACGGTATCTGGATCGCACTTGCCTGGTGCGTCAGCATCATGGTCATTGCTTACTTCTTCGCCAGTAAAGTATTTAAACGTCAGTTAGGGTAAGTACACCATTATGAGATTAGTCATATCAATAGTCAGCCACTGCGATGAATGCATTTGCTATCACATGGAAGACTGCTTAAGTGCAGGGGCAACCATCGATGAAATCATGGAAACCCTCAAAATTTGTGTGATTTGTGGCGGCTTGATCACTTATCCCAATGCGAGGTTTGCCATGCATGCTTTAGAAGAATTTACAGCGGGTAGTGCTCTTTCGCAGGAGGAGAAATTAAAAGAATAAAGCCCATATATAATTGACAGTAAAAAAATCGACTTTATAAAGTATTTAGAGAACTAGGACGCGTTGTAAGGACCGTCTTTCTCCTAAAATATATTTCAGATATAAAAGGGAACAAATAACAGCTAGTACAAATCAAGTTGGGGCATATAAGGGGTAGCGTCAGGAAAATGTGGATTTACAACGTTAAGGAAATCCCAATATAAAAAGCCTAATTTCTCGGGGGTATAAGTGAGAAATTAGGCTTTAGTTACTTCATTAAAGCACCTGATTGTAGAAAACGTTATTCAAGGAAAACACCCGTTAGTTTAAGTGTAAATCCTGATAAATCTATTTAATGCAATATATGACTGTTGTAAAATGACGTTCATCAGTTGAAACGAAAAAAATAAAAAGTATTACATAATTCATTTACTACGTTAAATCTTTGGTAAAAACTCTAAAACTTTAATAAAGAGTACACCTTTAAGTCTTTATGTTCCCCTTTAACATACATTACTTTTCTACTTATACCTTCAAAAGACATACCTAACTTTTCCATAACACGCTCTGAACCCTCATTTTCTAAGAAGCATCTCGCCTGAATACGAACTAAGTTCATACTTTCGAACCCAAAAGAGATGATTGCCTTTGCTGCTTCGGTCATTAACCCTTTGCTCCAATATTCTTTAGATAGAACATATCCAATTTCAGCACTATTGTGTTTTGGCTGCCACCAAACAAAGTGAACTGTTCCAATAAATTTACCATTTTCTTTTAGCTCAATCCCCCATGGAGCATCATATTGAGGTACAAATGAATCTATAAATTCATTTGTATCTGATAATGAAGAATGAGTATCCCACGTTACATATCTCGTTACTTCTTCATTCGAGGCATATAAATACATATCTTCTGCATCATCTAATGTGATTTTTCTAAGGACGAGACGTTCCGTTTCTATTTTAGGTACATCACCAAATTTTTCTATAATATTCATGAATTCACCACTTTACAAAATATTATTGACTGATAATAATTCTATCATTTATTAAATTAACCTGCCACGATACTTTAAGTGCATTTCTTCACAATGTTTTCCTGATTTTAGCATGACACAATGACTGTGTTGGTCTATAATCGAGCCCTTTTCTGGAATATGGGGTAAGGAAGGACTATTTGTTCCCTTCGGATAGCTTTCTATATAATGAAGCTCTAGACACATTTGTAATTTCACAAATTTGATTTACGGTCATATTTCCTTCTTTTATTTAAAATAGAAACATACATTCCTGTTTAGTGTAACCACACTAATGTTGTTGTTGTATATAAGGCCATAAAGGGGTCAGCATAATAAAAAAGTACATCACTCTTATTGAGCAATGTACTAATACATATATAATGTGCAACATTATATACATCCTCTTATTCTTATAAGGAAAGATAGATATTGTCACTTATTTATTTTACAGAGTAGGTCAGGCTCTTTCATTTAGTTCAGATTCACCCAAACGCTCTTCACTTCTGTATAGTTATTTAATGCATAAGATCCCATTTCGCGGCCAAGACCGGATTGTTTAAATCCACCAAATGGAGAAGCGGCATCAAATACGTTATAACAGTTTATCCACACTGTACCAGCACGGACTTTGCTTGCAATGTAATGTGCATTTTTAACATTTTCTGTCCATACACCAGCAGCTAAACCAAATGATGATTTATTTGCACGTTCAATTACTTCATCAATATCATTAAACGGCAATGCGGAGATGACAGGTCCGAAAATTTCTTCTTTGGCAATTGTCATTTCGTCATTTACGTCGGCGAAGACGGTTGGAGAAACGAAATAGCCTTGTTCAAATGGATTATTTCCACCACAAAGGACTTCTGCACCTTCTTCAATACCTTTTTCAATGTATCCTAAAACGCGTTTTTGTTGCACTTCAGAAACAAGGGGGCCAATTGTAGTTTGTGGATCTAGACCTGCGCCTTGTGTTAATTTTTTCGAATATAGCACAAGATCAGCCATGACATTGTCATACATTTTCTTTGGAATAAATAAACGGGATCCTGCACAGCACACTTGCCCTTGGTTAAACATAACACCAGAAAGTGCAGCTGGGATTGCACGAGATAAATCAGCATCTGGCAAAATAATATTTGGTGATTTACCACCAAGTTCTAATGTAACTCGTTTCAGTGTTTCAGAGGCTTGTCTCATAATTTGTTTACCGACAGGAGTTGAACCGGTAAATGCAATTTTATCAACGAGAGGGTGATTGACAAGAGCTTGTCCAGCTGTTTCACCAAATCCTGGTACGATGTTGACAACACCTTTCGGGAATCCAGCTTCTTCAAATAATTCAGCTAAATATAATGCGGAAAGTGGGGTTTGTTCTGCAGGTTTTAAAACAATTGTACAGCCAGTTGCAAGTGCTGCCCCCATTTTCCACATCGCCATAAGGAGCGGGAAGTTCCATGGAATAATTTGTCCAACAACACCAACTGCTTCGTGACGTGTATAGTTAAAATATTCACCGGAGACTGGAATTGTTTGACCGACAATTTTTGTAGCCCAGCCAGCATAATAACGCATATGTTCAATTGCAAGCGGAATATCTGCAGCTGACGTTTCACGGATTGGTTTTCCGTTGTCTAATGTTTCCAGCTGTGCTAATTCTTCTTTATGCTCTTCTATTAAATCAGCAAGCTTGTACATAAGGCGGCTCCGCTCAGCAGCGCTCATACGTGACCAAGGACCTTCATCAAATGCAACTCTAGCAGCTACTACAGCTTTATGAATATCTTCGCGGCCAGCTTCCGAAACAATTGCAAGTGTTTCGCCAGTTGCTGGGTTAGGAGTTTTAAACGTCTTTCCGGAAGCGCTTTCAACAAACGCTCCATTCACATATAATTTTTTTGTTCCTTGAAGAAATTTTTCAACTTTTTCATGAAGATTTACAGCTAGTTGACTCATTGTATAACCCCCTTGAAAATATAGTGTAAACGCAGTACGAGACGGCGTTTATTCCTGTAACAAGGTTGTAAAAACTAGGTGAAAGAACTCTAATTTTAATCATAAATAACAAAGACTGAAAATTCAAATTTCATTTACGTTACAATTGTAAAAATTATGTAATATGAAGCTAAATTCTATATCTTTAAAAAAAATCCTTCTAGTTTTTCTTTTCTAGTAGGAAAAACTAAAAGAACAATGTTACAATTATACATCGTGAGAGGAGGGAGAAAATGAAAGATTATCATGATGATCCACGCTTTCGAATTGCCCATAGAGAGGCGTTAATTGGTCTTGGACTTGCTTTTATCAATTTTATCATATGGTATGGGTTTGCTTATGGGCTTGGTAGTAAAGATCCAAGTGAATATACATATGTATTAGGTTTTCCAGCGTGGTTTTTTTATAGTTGTATAGTCGGTTTTGTTGTAGTTGTTATACTTCTTATTTTAATCGTGCGTTTTGCATTTCAAGATATTTCGCTCGATGAGGAAGAAAAAAGTGAGGAATGATAAATGAATTGGTACGTAATAATTCCAATGATAATTTCTTTTATCGTTGTATTTTTAATTGGTGTATATGCATCAAGGCGTGTGCAAGCAACGGCTCATAATAAATTTTTACAAGAATACTTTCTTGGTGGACGTGAACTTGGCGGTCTATTATTAGCTATGACAATGATTGCTACGTACGGTAGTGCGAGTAGTTTTATCGGTGGACCTGGAATTGCATATAATATGGGGCTTGGATGGGTATTATTGTCGGCAATCCAGGTTGTAACGGGTTACATCGTCTTGACGGTAATTGGTAAAAAGTTTGCAATCATTGCAAGAAAGATGGAAGCAATTACGCTTATTGATTACTTAAAAGGAAGATACAATCATAAAGCGGTGGTCATTCTTTCGGCATTATGTATTATTATCTTTTTATTTTCAGCAACAGTTGCTCAGTGGGTTGGAGGCGGAAGGTTAATTGAATCGTTAACAGGCCTTTCGTATACAACGTCTTTATTTCTTTTTACCTTTTCTGTACTTGTATACGTTATAATTGGTGGATTCCGTGCAGTTGCTTTATCCGACACACTGCTTGGCATTATTATGCTAGCAGGTACGACAATTATTTTAATTGCAACGGTGATTGCTGGTGGCGGAATTGAAAAGATCATGCAAGAACTCGTTCAAATCAATCCCAATTTAATTACACCGTTTGGAGCGGATGGTAGTTTAACGAAAACGTATGTGACATCATTTTGGATTTTAATTGGGATTGGCGTTGTTGGATTACCGCAAATTAGCGTGCGGGCGATGTCTTATAAAAATTCAAAAGCAATGCATCAAGCGCTCATTATTGGAACGATTGTTGTCGGCACCATTATGATCGGGATGCATCTAACAGGTGTATTTGCCCGTGTAGTACTTCCGGGTGTAACTGTGCCGGACAAAGTAATGCCGCTTCTAGCAATGGAAGTATTACCGCCTTGGCTTGCGGGAATATTTTTGGCGGCCCCAATGGCGGCAATTATGTCAACGGTAAACTCACTGTTATTACTGGTGAGTTCATCTATTATTAAAGATATATATGTGAATTACATAAATGAACACGCAGCAGATACAACAATAAAAAAAGGAAGCTTATGGATTACGGGTATCGTTGGTTTACTTGTATATGCTGCAGCTGTTAAACCGCCAGATTTTTTAATATGGTTAAATTTATTTTCCTTTGGTGGTTTAGAGGCCGCTTTTATTTGGCCGATTGTTTTAGGGTTATATTGGAAAAAGGGGAATGCATACGGGGCGCTTGCGTCTATTCTTTTTGGTGTTGGTTCTTATATAATCGTTCACCTTTGTTTTCCAAATCCGTTTGGTATACATACAGTCGTGCTGCCGATTGTTTTTGCTTGTATTGCGTATGTAACAGGCAGTATGTTAACGTCAAAAAACAATGTGAAAATATAAATGTATGTCAATTGGTGATGTTTAATAGAATGTATGGAATGGAGGAGGTTATCCTTCAATTCCATACATTTGACATAAAAAATAGAGCTCCTATAAATGGAATAGGAGCTCTATTTTTTATCCCGCATTAACGGGCAGTAATACTCCCACCTCAAAATTCAGCGGAAGCAAAGAAGGTAGGTGGGAGATAAACTGCCCGTAAAAGCCCGATTCGTTCAACTAATAATCAGTGGGGGATGAAGAAAACCTCTACTGATTAAAGTTTCACTTTATGTGTAGAACTTATCTATGATGCGAATTTATGTGTAGGATAAGTTGGAGTATTATTTCTGTTCTTACTGAAAAGTTTTTGAAAAACAAATCCGTCCAAACCGATGCGCCCTGCGTTATGCCCTGCTACTAAAATAAGGATAGACAGTAATATCATATTTGGGTTTGTAGCTATAGTTCCACTTAAAAGAAAAGCAGTATTCATAATAATTCCGAAAAATGCAGCAGTTTTTGTTAATCCTCCTAAAAGAAGCCCTAACCCGACTAAAACTTCTCCCCATTGCACAAAAAAACTAAATAAATCAGCATGTGGAAGAGCGACATGTTGTAGAAAATCAGCCCACCAACCTTGTACAGCTGGATGATCTCCACCCGCCTTTGCGATTGCTCCTTTTAAAAAGCCGCTTGCATCAAATTGTTGACCGAAAATTTTCTCTAATCCAGCAGCTAGCCAAGCATACCCTAAATATAAGCGAAGAGGCAAAAGGATAAATAATGCTTTCGTGTTACTACGTAAAAAATGAATAAACATAATAAATTCCTCCCATACATAATAAAATGTATTTACAAGTTTATTATGTATTTTTGTGAATCGAATCACAATGAACGAAATTTGAACAAATAGTTTGATTTGGTTGTTTTTTTTGTATGATTCATTATTTGTTCAAAAATCAGTGCGCAAATTTCGTATTTCATGTGTATGGTATAAACGATAAAGAATGTGCTTTTGGTAATAAGGAGTGAAGGGATGGAAAGTATCATGAAAAAGGTGCTTTTTTTAGGGGATCCTGGTATTGATGATTCTTTAGCAATCATGTATGGGCTGTTACATCCAGAAATTGAAATTGTTGGGGTTGTAACTGGGTATGGAAATGTAACACAAGAGCAAGCAACAAGTAATGCTGCGTATTTAATGCAACTAGCAGGTAGAGAAGATATACCGATTATAAATGGAGCGAAAATGCCGTTGTCGGGTGAATTTACAACATATTATCCTGAAATTCATGGAGCGGAAGGGTTGGGGCCAATTCGCCCTCCAAAAACTATTCAACCAAATATTAAATCGTTTTGCACAATATTTGACATTATTAAACGCTATAAAAAAGAAATTATTATTGTTGATGCAGGGAGGGCAACAAGTTTAGCAACTGCATTTATATTAGGAAAAGATGTAATGCAGGATGTAAAAGAATATTACATCATGGGTGGTGCCTTCCTTATTCCAGGGAATGTAACACCTGTAGCGGAGGCAAATTTTCATGGGGATGCACTTGCTGCAAATTTAGTCATGCAGTATGCAAAAAACGTAACATTAATCCCTCTTAATGTTACAAGTGAATCAATCATTACACCTGAAACTGTACAATATATAAAAAAACATTCACAAACTGCATTTAACAAATTAATTGAACCTATATTTCAATATTATTATAAAGCATATAAGAAAATAAATCCGAAAATTACCGGAAGCCCCATTCATGATGTGCTTACGATGATGGCAGTTGTAAATCCTTCTATGATTGAATATGTATATCGGAAAGTAGATGTTGATTTAGAAGGTAGTGCAAAAGGTGAAAGTATTGCTGATTTTAGGCCACAACCTGATGCAAAAGCTCTTAAAGATTGGGTGAGGATTGGATGGAAATTAAATTATAAGAAATTTGTTGAAAACTTTGTTCGAATTATGACATAGACATAATAATAGATGACAAGTTAAAATAATAGAGACGATTATTTAGAAAATCGTCTCTATTATTTTGTGTATAACGATATATAACAGATGAAAGATATAAATTAGGAGAGGGAATTCACTTGAGAAAAGTTATAATATGTGCGGGAATCATTGGTGTATTCATTTTACTTATATCCGGTAACTTTTTAGCGAAAAAAGTTTGGAGCTCTAATAATGATGATGCTCAGTTTATTGCCTCATTTGTTGAAGAACATAAAGATGAAAAAAATAGTGCCTTACTTATAAAGCGAAATGATAAAGTTGTTTATTCTGTAAATTCAAATGTTATGTTGCCAGTTGCGAGCACGATGAAGTTAATTGTCGCATTTGAATTTACGAAACAAGTTGTAGATGGGAGAATTGACCCGAATAGTTATGTTTCAATTGATGATGTAAATCGCTATTATGTTCCAAATACAGATGGTAGTGCACAGGATCGTTGGCAAAAGTATTTAATAAAAACTGATAAAATAGATGGAAATGCAGTACCATTAGAAGAAGTTGCGAAAGGAATGGTGAAGTTTAGTTCAAATGCAAATACAGAATATTTAATGGAACGACTCGGGCTAGAGCATATTAATCAAAATTTACAAAACCTATCACTTCCTTCACATCAACCGTTATTTCCTATCGTTTCTTCTCTATATATTCCGGGATATTTGCATAAGGAATTGCATGTTCCAAAATCTAAATTAGAGAAAAAGTTAAAAGAAATGTCTCAAGAAGAATATCGTCGGTATGCGATGTTAATACATGAACGGTTAAAAGAGAAAGGGCCGTTATTACAAAAAGAAATCCCGCTGTATTTAGAAGAAAAATATGAAAAAATATGGTCAGATAAGTTTCCAGCTGCATCTGCGAATGATTATATGGTGCTTCTAGAAAAAGCGAACCACAAAAAAGGTTTTACAAAGGCTGAAGAAAAAGAATGGGCAAACCTCGTTGAAACGGACATGAAAGCAAAGAAGTATCGTAAGTCATTTAGACATGCTGGGCAAAAAAATGGATATACGCCGTGGACGTTAGCAAAAGCTGTTTATGCTACTGATAAACTTGGGAATTGTACAGAAATTGTGTTTTTAGCAAACGAATTAGATGAAGATGATAGTACAGAGCTTCGTAAGCACTTGCGTAATTTACATTTCCAGGTACTAAAAAGTGAAAAATATGATGCAACTGTTATTAAATAAACCCGATGCGCGTGGCAGCGGGTTTATTTTTGTTTCGTCAATGAAAGTTTCACTTCATACAAGCACCTTTTCAGCAGCTCTGGGTATGATGGTTAGTAAATAACTGGGCGAAAGGGGAAAAGGTGATGAAATGGAATAAGGAAGAATTTATTAAGAGTGAAGGCGCTGATTTCCCTGGAAAAACCTATGTAAACTGCGTGTTACAGCATGTGTTTCAATTTCAGCGAGATTATTTATTGCAAGAGATGTTTATGATTCATCGTGCCCATATTATCATGCTTATGGAAGAAAAATTAATGAAGCAAGAAGATGCAAAAGTTATCTTAACAGCGTTAGAGAAAGTGGCGCAAATTCCAAAAAGTCGATTATTGTATGAGCAGGAACATGAAGATCTCTTTTTTTTAATGGAACATTTAATTGTAAAAGAAGCGAATGATGATTTAGTAAGTAATATGCATATTGGTAGAAGTCGTAATGATATGGGAGTGACAATGTATCGAATGAGTTTACGTCGTTACCTACTACGTTTTATGGAGCATTATATCTTATTGCAAGAAAGTATATTGCAACTTGCTGATGATCATATGGAAACAATTATGCCTGCTTATACACATACGCAGCCTGCTCAACCAACAACATTTGGTCATTATATGTTAGCTGTCTATGATGTGATGAAAAGAGATTTTGAGCGGATTTGGAAAACGTATGATCTTGTGAATCGCTCGCCAATGGGCGCGGCAGCTCTTTCTACAACAAGTTTCCCCATTAATAGAAAGAGAATTGCTCAGTTACTTGGATTTTCAGGTGTTATTGAAAATTCATATGATGCAGTCGCAGGTGTTGATTATTTACTAGAAGTCAGTTCCGTACTGATGATGACAATGACGAATACGGGTAGATGGCTTCATGATTTTTTACTCCTAGCAACAAAGGAATACAATGGAATTACCGTTGCAAACCCATATGTACAAATCAGCAGTATAATGCCACAAAAACGGAACCCTGTTTCAATTGAACATGCTCGTGCGCTCGCTAGCGGTGCATTTGGTGAAGCTTTCACTGCATTTCAAATGATCCATAATACACCGTTTGGAGATATTGTTGATACAGAAGATGATTTGCAGCCTTATTTGTATGGAGGAATCGAAAAGTCGATTCGTGTGTTCTGTATAATGAATGCAGTGATTCGAACAATGAAGGTGGAAGATGAGGTTTTAAGAAATCGCTCGTTTAAACATTCGATTACGATAACAGATTTTGCGGATACCTTAACAAAGAATTACAATATTCCTTTCCGGCGTGCTCATCATGCTGCAAGTGATATTGCAAAAGTGTCTATGAGGCAACAAAAAGAACTGCATGAATTAAAACTCATAGAAGTAAATAAGTACTTACAAGAAAATTTGCACGTAATACTTTCAGAAAAAGAGTGGGATGATATTATATCACCGGCAGCATTTGTTGAGAAAAGGAATGTATATGGGGGAACAAGTAAAAAAGAAATGATACGTATGATTCAAAAGAGAAGAGAGCGTTTTAAGCAAGAAGAAGTTAAATTTAAAATGGAGAAACAGCGAATCAAGCAATCTGAAAAAGAAGTAATGACGACAGTGTTGAATATTATTGAATCGTAAAAGAAGGATTTTACGAATGAATCGCCAATATTCTACAAAAATATAAATAGAAGGAAGAGAATGTTGATGGTTCAATTGCAGGTGTATGAAGATATTTCTCATTTTAAGAAGGATTTTGTTCCAATTTTAGAAATGAATGAACAAGAAAATAATTTAATACTAGGGGTGCTACACTCCGTAGAAAGTCCACAATTTATGGCAGCGGCAAAGCAGAATGAAAACATTGTAATTATACTTCTTCAAACTGAGAAAAAGCAAATGATTGTTGCTAAATCTGAAGCATCGAAGAAGGACATAAAAGAAATAGCGAAACAATTAGTGAAGGTGTATCCAAATATACCTGGATTAATCGGGGAAAAGAGAGTTGTAACACAACTAGCTGAAGAAATCGCGCAGATAGAACAAAAGAAATTTTTTATCCGTATGAATCAAGGGATTTATGAATTAAAAAAAGTAAAGAAAAAATGGGATAATCATGGTGTCTTCCGTCAAATAGATAACGGAGAACTACCATTAATCGAAAAATGGGTGTACCAATTTTGTGAAGATGTTTATTTACCTACTACAGCAGAAGATGCGAAACAAACGGCATATGCATTAGTAAGTACAAAGCGGTTATTCGGCTTGGAAGTAGATGGAGAATTAGTTTCGGTAGCTGCCATAACGAGACCGACTAAGAGTAATATTACAGTTAACTTTGTATATACGCCAAAAGAAGCACGAAAGAAAGGGTACGCTTCTAACTGTGTAGCTGCCCTTAGTCAGTACATGTTAGATCAAGGTTATAAAACAACTACATTATATACGGACTTAGCAAATCCAACGTCGAATAAGATTTATCAAGAAGTAGGGTATGAATTCATAATGGAATCTGTCTTACTATTTTTAGAACCGATGTAATGAAAGGCTCGCATACAAGCGAGCCTTTTG
Organism: Bacillus sp. Xin1; assembly: GCF_013314535.1. Classification (GTDB taxonomy): domain Bacteria; phylum Bacillota; class Bacilli; order Bacillales; family Bacillaceae_G; genus Bacillus_A. The sequence continues at coordinate 62,873 of NZ_JABUAE010000014.1, forward strand.
TTATGAAACTACTGTTTATCAATCCGAATGACGCCACCTTGTTCAAAGTCCTCAGTTTCTAATAGGTGAACAACAGCTTTAGCGACATATTCAGGAGAAAGTAACTTTCCTTCTTCCTTTAAGGTGATAAAGCGTTCTAAGTTTGTGAAGTCTTCTTTTTTCGTTTGACGGATTTGTTGTTGCATATTTGTATCCACAACACCTGGTGCAAAGGCAATCGTTTTTACTGGATACTCTTTTTCGGCTTCTTCTGTAGCAACACACTGTGTAAACATATTTACACCAGCTTTCGTTGTACAATAAGCCCCCCACCCAAAGTAAGGTTTTTGACCAGCGCCTGAGGAAATATTGATTACACGTTTGTCTACTTTCCAATCTTTCGTATGTTTCATAAAAGAAGAGGTAAGAATCATTGGGGCAATTAAATTAATTTGCACATTTGCAATTAAAAGTTCACTCTCTGATTTTTCAATCGGTTTCATAGGTGCAAGTGTACCTGCGTTATTAATTAAATGAATAGATGAGACATTCTCTTCTTCAATGGATGAAAAGATGGTTTCAAAATGAGTTTCTAGATTATGTACATCTTGGAGATCAATTGAGTGAAAAATAAAAGAAATACCTTTTTGTGTTGCTTTTTCAATAAGTTTTTCATTTTGTCTTCTAGAAATACAAATGAGATTTGTATTTTCTTCTAGTAATTGTATGACGATTGCCTCGCCCAATCCTTGCGAAGTACCTGTTACAATAACATAGCGCATCGTTTGTTGAACTCCTCTCCTATGTATATTTTTTTGATTATGCGGTGTGCGTAATCTACTTATATAGTATAGAGGATTCTTTTGTAGAAATGGAGTAATTAGTAACAGATTATAGTTGGAGTTAAGGAGAAAGATAAGCAGCGAGAAATAGTCCTCGCTGCCTATTCATTTTATTTGATAGAAAGTAATCGCTTGAATAAAATGTTGTTTTCAAGATGTACGTGTTGGAATAAATCAGATTCAAAATCTTCTAGACGATTATAAACCATACGATATGTGCGACATGCATGCTCTGGAGGAGTAAAATCATTTGTAATACTTCGCAATTCTTTTATAAGATCGCCAGCTCCATCATGTTCTTGTTCTAATTCTTCAAGTTTTTCGATTGCTAAAACTAAATTTTCTTGAGTAGGATTTTGTTCATATTTTTTGATAAGCGGGAATACAAGAGTTTCTTCTTTGATAATATGTTGTTCAAGTTCTAATTTTAATTCATGAAACAGTCTGTGCACGTCACTTAAATGCGACTCTGTTTGACCATGTACGCGAAATACCTTTGTTACATACGGACTCAGTTGTGGTAATTCTTCTTGAACATAGCGATGATGTGTTTGGATAATATGATCAATTAGTGTAGAAAAACTAACTTCATTCCAGTTTGTAGATTCATTATTTTTCGATTGATATAAAGTATATTGTTCATTTAATGTTTTTAAAAGTTCATCAGGAGAAATTTCTTTTGTTTGTGTCGCTACTTCAATTGTCTTGTCTCCGCCACAACAAAAGTCGATACGATGTTTCTTAAATAAATCACTTGCTTGTGGAAAAACGGTAACAATTTCACCTACAATAGATGTTTTTGTAAAAGGTATAGCCATATCAAACACTCCTCTGTTCATTTGTATGTTTTTAGCATAATGTTTTAGAAAAAAGATGGAAGTGATTATAATCACAAATATGGTGAAGAATTCATGAATGTTTTGTACGTGTGGGGGACTATCCATTAATGCGGGATAAATTTGGTTGGATTTTCAGTAGCAAATGAAAAAAAGCGTTTGAAATGTTCATGTTATAATGACTCAAGGTGGTGAGGAAATGAAACATAAAATGAGTTTATATAATGAACCGTTTCAATCTATTCAATCTGGAAAAAAGTGTTTGACGCTTATATGATAAGAAGCGTCAAAATATACAAATAGAAGATGAAATCGAATTTACAAATTTAGCAACAAAAGAAACAATTTGTGTAAAGGTAACGGAATTGAAATGTTATAAAACATTTGAAGAAATGTATAAGGATATTAATAAAAAGCTGATGGACTGTGCCAACTGGAGTCTAGAAGAAATGTTAGCAAGTACATATGAAATATATATGAAAGAACAAGAGCAGAAGTGGGGAACCGTTGCAATTGGGATTGAAGTGATAGCATGATTCGAAATCGTGGCGCGGGTATTATTATACAGGGTGATAAAATTGCCCTTATAAAACGTATTCGAAACGATGAAGTATACTTTGTATTTCCAGGTGGAGGAATTGAAGAAGATGAAACACCAGAAGAGGCAACCGTATGCGAAGCATACGAAGAACTAGGCGTGCATATTGAAATTCAAAAACTTGTTACGAAGTATGAATATAAAGGCACGCAATATTTCTATGAAGCACGTATCATGGGTGGTGTTTTGGGTACAGGAAAAGCTGAAGAATTCACAACGGTTGATAGAGGACAATACATTCCAGTTTGGATTCCTATACAAGAGCTATTTAATCTAAATATTAAGCCATATGAAATAGCAAAAATGATCGTTCATTTTTACAAAAGCATAAAGTCTGACGACATACAATAAAAACCATTGACAGGGCCTTCTGATTTCAGTATTGTATTTAAGTATGTGTTCAAAATCAGGAGGTTTTTTATGAGTAATCAAACTACACATCATGTGAAAATGACAACAGCGGATCCATCTGGAATTGGTCTATTTGGATTAGCAATGGTAACACTTGTAGCATCATCACAAAAATTAGGATTAACGGATGGTGTTTCATTTGTATTGCCGTGGGCAATCTTTTTAGGAGGATTTGCACAACTCTTTGCGTGTATTCACGATGCGAAGCATAACAATACGTTCGGTACAACTGCATTTGGTGCATATGGCCTATTTTGGTTAGGTGTTGGAACGTCTTGGTTAATTCAACTAGGAGTATTTGGCGAAAAATTAGCCCAATCTGTAGATCCGAAGCAGCTTGGTGTAGCCTTTATTGGATATTTAATCTTTACGATTTTTATGACAATTGGCGCAATGGAAACACATAAAGTATTATTTATGATTTTTGTACTTATTGATTTCTTATTTATTGGTCTTGCATTTAGTACTTTAGGTGTTATGCCACATGCTATGCATAACTTAGCAGCGTATTCGGAACTATGTATTTCATTACTATCTTTCTACGGTTCAGCAGCAGCTGTATTAAATGTTCATTTTGGAAAAGTTGTATTACCAGTAGGAAAGCCGTTTGGCATTTTTAAAAAATAAGAATGAAAAACACGAATGACAAGAATGGTCATTCGTGTTTTTTTATACAAATGGATAGCTGAGTTTTTGATTGTACCAATATTGATAGAAAGGTTTATTTGAAGCAAGGAAAAAACAAAAATATAATTGAAATTGATTCTCATTATTAATATAATGAGAATAAGAATCAATTGCAAAAGGGGATGTTGATATGGCGAAAATTTTAATAGCTTATGCAAGTATGTCAGGAAATACAGAAAGTATTGCTGATTTAATTAAAGTGAGTTTGGATGCATTTAATCATGAAGTGGAATTAAAGGAAATGGAAGGAATGGATGCAGAAGAGTTATTAGCGTATGATGGTATCATTTTGGGATCGTATACGTGGGGAGATGGGGAACTGCCATTTGAAGCAGAAGATTTTCATGATGATTTAGAAAGTGTAGATTTAGCCGGAAAAAAAGTTGCTGTATTTGGATCTGGTGATACGGCTTATGAGCAATTTTGTGAGGCAGTAACAATTTTTGAAGAACGTCTTGTAGAATGCGGGGCAGAACTTGTACAAGAAGGATTGAAAATTGAGTTAGCTCCAGAAGAGGAAGAAGACATCGAGAAATGCAGTAACTTTGCAATCGCATTTGCTGAAAAGTTCTAGGAATGGGAGTGTCATCGTGGAAACAATGTTAAGTGCAACTGCCGTAACGAAATTAGAAGATGGGAAACTCATGTTAGCAACTACATATGATGGATTATTCATTGAACAAAATGGGAAATGGAAACGGATTTTAAGCGGGTTTCAAAAAAGAATTCGGGATTTACAGAGTAGTGGTAATGTAATTTATGGTGTAGGTGACGAAGGGATTTTTATTCGTAGTATGGATTGTGGTGACAATTGGACGATTCAACGTTTTCCAACAAAGGCAACAAGTTGGAATGTATGTAGTAATGAGAGTGGGACAGTTATTGCACATGGAGATAAAACGTTATATCTTTCTAATAACTTCGGTTCTACTTGGGAAACTATTCATCCATTTCTTTGTTATGGTAGTGGTGCACCGTCTATTCGTTCGCTATTTTTATACAAGCATTACTTATTTATTGGTACCAAAATTCATGCGAAGTATGGTGGTGTTTGGCTTTTTGATCTGCAAAAGCGTAAGTTAAAAAGAATCAAAATAGCCACAAACCAAATGATTTCTGCGTTGACATTACATAACTCCTACTTAGTAGCAGCAAGTGGATCTTGCAGAGGAATAAGTGGAAATATTTCTTTTTGTATGGTAGATGAGATTATTAAAAAGAAAAAATTAAATTGGCATACATGTCAAAGTGAACAAAAAGCAAGTAGCTATTTAGATTTGAGTGTTGATCAACAAGTATTATATACAACATCTACACAGAATAAAGCTGGAATTAGTACAGTATGTCGTGTCCTTCTTGATGAAGGCACGGTAACGGTATGGGGATCTATTAAAGGTCACGGGTGGCGCATTGTTAATCAGGAGGAAGGCTATGTTGTGGCTGGCTGGATCAGGAGAATCAAAATTGATGGAGTGGCAAAGAAATATTGTGTAAAATGTGTAGAAAATAAAAATCGCTTTACTTTTATTATATTGATATGATATAGTGGTTATAAACCATTTTACTTTTAATAATATAGAGATTTAAATGAGCTGTAACTTCAGAGGAGGATAGCAATGTTAAATCTCCTCTGCGGTTGCAGTTTTTTAATGTCTTTATTATTGTGTAAAGTGGTCGAAAATGAATATGTACATATAGGTACATTGTAGGAGGATTTTTTCATGCAAAACGGTAAAGTAAAATGGTTTAACTCAGAAAAAGGTTTCGGATTCATCGAAGTTGAAGGCGGAGAAGACGTATTCGTTCATTTCTCAGCTATCCAAGGCGAAGGATTCAAAACTTTAGAAGAAGGTCAAGAAGTTACTTTCGAAGTAGAACAAGGTAACCGTGGACCACAAGCTACTAACGTAGTTAAGAAGTAATTGAATTAAAAGGAGAGGGGCTTGCCCTTCTCCTTTTTTTGTCTTTTGTATTTGTCTTAATATTCAAAAAATAATCTATAATCTTTTTTAGGAATTTTGTTTTGTGCATTTGTACAGTGGAGACTATATAGTTATAAATATAATCAAATAAGGAAGGGGTATGTGAATTGAATGAACCTAAATGTTATATTGTATTTGATGTTGAGAGAAATTTTCGACCCTATAAATCACAAGATCCGTTAGAAGTAGTTGATATTGGAGCAATCAAAGTAGAAGTAAGTACAATGCGTATTATAGGACGATTTTCTTCACTTGTTAAACCAACTGCACCTCTAACCCGCCATACAACAAAATTAACAGGAATTACAAAGAGAGATTTAAAAGAGGTGGAAACGTTTCCGAAGGTAATGGAGCGATTCCTTCAATTCGCTGGAGATGATGGCATGTTTATAACATGGGGGAAGGAAGACTACAAATTTCTCGCGCAAGATTGTAAGCTGCATAATATCGAATGTCCTAATATAGAGAATGAAAGAAAATTTGATTTGCAAAAATTTGTATTTCAAGCATATGAGCAATTATTTATACATACACCAAGTTTGAAATTCGCGGTGGAACAATTCGCTTTAGAATGGGAAGGGAAACAGCACCGTGCTTATGCAGACGCTAAGAACACCGTAAATATCTTTCTTAAAGTATCCAAGGAAAAAGATATTTATAAGCGATATAAAAGAAATGAAGAACTCATACTTACAAAGAATGGTGTATTAACTGAAAAAGCAAAAAAGAAAATGAAGAGATGGGTATTTAAAGAATTAAAGAAAAAAGAATATGTTCAATTTACTTGGGGAGATTTTAAAAATAGCAAGACATGGGGGAATATAACGGAACGATATTATATTGATAATAACACGATACGACTTTTACAAAATTATTTTACTATTGCTGTACAGAAAGGGGAGCAGCAATTACGAGTGTTACAGGAAATGAATAACAAGATGAATGATGTGTAATCGTAGTAAAAAGTTAAAAAGGGTTAATTTGTAAAGAGTTATTTCTTGATCAAGCTTCTTTAACTAGACTAACAATAATTATACGTACATGTATTTTTCAGAACTCAATTTACTACAGTTTTTTGGGGGAACAGATGAAAAGAATGTACTTAGCAATAAGTGTACTTTTAAATTTTATTTTTGGTTTTCTTTTTACGTATGCTCTTTTAGGTGTGTTAGTAGCTGTTTACTCAGTCGATTGTCTATTTAATGGTTGTTCAGATATGGTAGGGGAAGAATGGGTAGGTCTTATGGTGGGGACAGTTATTACTTTGATCATGAGTGCTATTCTTTTTCCGATAATCATCTTTACGAACAGAAAGTTTCTACATGTTGTGAAGATGAGAAAAAAACACTATTTCCTTGTCATAGTCCTTTCTTTTATTCTTGGTACTCTTTTTAGTTTTTATTTAAGGTCGAACCATGTTGGTCCATTTTAAATACGGATATGATTCGTAACTAAAGTATGAGCGCAGGATTATGAGTGAAAATAAAAGAGCGCTACAGATTAGCGCTCAACAAAAAATAGGGTATGGACGTCTTTGAACATTATTAAATTGAATGAGAGAACATAACGTTCTTTGTGAATAGGACTGTAATTTTTAGTGATTGATTTAATATTCATGTGGATTCGAAGCTTTTTTCTCAATTCTCTCAATCACATCCTGCAGTTTATCCGGCTTCAAAAACTCAATCGGAGAGAATCCCTTCTCAAACGTAAGTGTATTCGCCTCAATCATGAGTACATATCTATCATTTTCGCAATATGAATCTGGTCACCAAAATCCGCGAGTAGTGCCTTCACAGAAATATAATCTGCCTTTAGCTTTAATTCTATCTCAGGAGTATGCTCCACAATTTGTGCTGTTGCTTCCATTACTTCTTACGTTGTGAAATGTTCCTTAATTTCACGCTTTGGACTCGCAGCCCATACTTCCATCGCTTGGTCAAATTGTTCTCGTTCTTCTGAGCCTTCTTCAAATACGTCTTCAATTTGGTCATATACCATATCCATAACTTGTGTTTTCATAATTTCGGGCATAGAGCGCTCATATTCAACAAATTTTAAGAAATCTTCGAAGTAACGGGCGTGTGATGCTTGATGAATTTTTAGTTCGCCAACTTCGACATTATAAATTATGTTTCTCTTGGAGTCTATATCGCCCTATCTCAGTGCCATAATTTACTTCTGTTAGAAGTGAATGTACATAGCCGATATAGACGCGTGTTAAAAACTTGATATTTTTGGATTCATTGATAAAATGATTGACTTGTTTTCTTTAGAATATAAGCTGTATAGTTGCTTGTTAAATCATTACAAACTCTAACATAATTAGTTTGCGAAAGATTAAGAAATTAATTATAATAATATGGATATATTTAACTAGTTTTGTTCGAATTTTAAAAGATATCATTGGCATCACACATATTCCTTAGAGTAGAGAATGTACTTTGACACCGTTAATTCATGTAGTAGTCTTATTAGTATTAGTTTTTTTATGAGAGAATTTTATGGGATTTTGATTTTATCCAAAAAACGGAAAGAAAAAGTTATAGAAATTATTAATCAAAAGCTGATGCTTATTAATGATTGATTAATAAACATGATTTGAAATTAAATTTTCCACATAGGTAGTCTAAACATTTTATTTACTCCTTATGGATATGCAAACACAGTGATAACGCACGGGTGTTATTTGAAAAAGAGAGTAGTCTATATAAAGTTGATGGCAGTTGAAGTAGCTGATAGTTGGTTATCCCAGATATCACGAAAAGAGGTTGACTGGCTGCACAGTAAATGAACCCATTTGCGAATGAGTGACTAAAGGAGATTTGATAATATCCTATATTCGGACAAATTGTAAATGTAAAGAGATTCATTGATAAAATCAAATTGGGAGGAATTTAAAATGATCGTAGGTAAAGGTGCAGTTCGTGAGGTTTGTAATGAAATTGATAAGGTGGTTCGTGATATTGATCAGATTACGCAATCTAAGATTGATAGAACGTCAGATAAAATTGATGCAGAATTAAATTCTTGTGGACGCGAGCTAAACAGCGCTCAAAGTACACTTGGTCAAATCAAACCATTAGTAGATCGATTAGTTCAGCAAATTGGTGGTAATGCGCCAGACCATGTACAAGTTCTAATTGGTTCAATCACAACAGAAATTATGTCTAAAGTAAGTAGTTCAATGGATAACTTACAAGAAGTACAAAAAAATATTAAAGATGTAGATATTCTTACCAATGAAATTGATCAGCTAACAGATGAAATTGATAAATTAACAAATAAAATCGATGAAATTACTGATAAATATCAAAAGTAAGGAGGAATTTATTATGTCATATACACCAAACCCATCACCAAATTATATGTCTTCGGATTGGGGGACATCTAATACAAAAACAACAGCTCTTAAAATTGATCATGTGGCCGACAAGGCTAAGCTTGCCATTCAAATGTTAGAGTCTGCCCTGAAGGGATTCGACACAATCGAGAAAGAAATCATTGACGTGTCTCAGTCAACAAATCCACCATCACGAGAGTCAATCCGGGCATTTGCTTATCGTATTGACTCATGTCAAAATCAGTTACAAGATGGTTTATCTCAATTAAAACAGATGATGGAAGATATTGATAAAACAACTGATGCAATTCAACAATCTAAAACATCCTGGTAGTTTGTTTTTGTAGGTTTGGTTACTTAGAAGTAGAAAGCGATTTTTTTGTAAGTGAAAAGAGGGATTTCTCAAAAGTCGGTTTCACTGACTTTTGAGAAATGAACAATATATTTAATATGCCCTTTTAAAAAAGAAATCCAAAACAGGACTAAATCTTCTTTAAGATAAATAAAAAGAAAACGGAAACCTTTATTCATAGATATAGGTTACAAAAACGTTTTAAATCACGTTTTTGTGACCTATGCATCTTCTTGTATACCATATCCATACTGTTGTTTCTTCTCAATCCGCTCAATCACATCTTGCAGCTCATCTGGCTTCAAAAACTCAATCGGAGAGAATCCCTTCTCAAACGTCAGTGTATCCGCCTCAATCATGAGTACATATCGATCATTTACCTTCGCAATATGAATCTGGTCACCAAAATCCGCAAGTAGTGCCTTCACAGAAATATGGTCTGCTTTTACTTTGAGCTCAACCTCAGGAGCATGCTCCACAATTTGTGCTGTTGCTTCCATTACTTCTTCTGTTGTAAATTGTTCCATAATTTCACGCTTCGGACTTGCCGCCCATACTTCCATTACTTGGTCGAATTGTTCGCGTTCTTCTGTACCTTCTTCGAAGACATCTTCAATTTGGTCATATACCATATCCATAACTTGTGTTTTCATAATTTCGGGCATAGAGCGCTCATATTCAACAAATTTTAAGAAATCCTCGAAGTAGCGGGCGTGTGATGCTTGGTGGATTTTTAGTTCGCCAACTTCGACCATGCCTTCTTCTGGCATGTATGGGTATTGAATGGATTTCATGTTTTTTGTCGTAATTGCCATTTCAACATTATGAATAAGTGTTGCTTCGTCAGAAATGGAAGCAACTTTTGGTTCGAAGTCACACTTCATAACGAATACAAATGGATCGTCAAAATATTTACGTAGTTTTGCCTGGGCAACTAAAAATACACCACCACGTATTGCACTTGTATCGATATATGTATAAACGAGAGGTTCACTCATATCTTTAAAATTCTCTTTCGTTTCTGCAAAGCGGATACGATTAAACAAATTATAATGAGGGTTTGAATCGAATTCGTGCCCAGTTTCTACAATAAATCGACCAATCTTTGTTGGGGCTTGTTCGGTCTTTGCGTGACGTTCTACTTTTCGCTTAGATATTTTTAGTAATTCGCCATCTAAGAATTCCTTTAAAGAGCTGTCTTCATATTCTTCGGCATCTAACGTTTGGAAATGTTTATATCGCTTATCTGCTTGTTCGCCTTTTCCTTCTACTTGTACGACATAGAAGGAGAGGAAATTTATTTCAAAATCCATATTTATCACCTTGTTTCATTTCATTGACTCTTATCAGTATAGAGATGGAGAAAACTTTCGTCAATTTTATAAAGTAAAACGAATATTGGGGATTTGCTATCTGCTAATTCAGAATATAGGAAGGGAGAGTCCCCTCCTATAGTTCTTTGTATTACGAATTAAAATCCATCCTCAAGTGCTGAAAATGGAATGTTGAGTCGATTTTCTACAGTACGTAAACGTTGATTTAATCGATTGAGTCTACGTGTATGCCGTTCTACTGTGTTTTGAAGTTGATTTACTTGCCGATTTAATTGATTTACTCGTTGTTCTAGCTCATTTACTCGTCTTTCTAGTTGACGGCCGCCACCACCAGGAAATGAAATTGGAATTTGAAATTGTCTGTTTGGATCATATGGATCGAGTTGTTCTGTTTGTTCTATATATGGTTGATGTTGCGGGTGTACATCATATTGTTGTTGGTATACATAAGGGTTGTATGGATCATATGAATTGTAGGGATACATAAACATCCTCCGTTCTTTAAATTTGTTTGAATTCATCATAATGTATGTGTAAGAGCGGATGGGTGGCACGGCAAATACCTATTTTGAATAGAGCGTTTCATCAAACGTATGTAAGAGAATTTGTAAAGAATTTTTTATGAATCTTAATTTGTTATAAAAAATTCCAAATTATCAATGTATTAAAATTGTTTTTGGATTATCGTTTGGTATATACTGGTTAAATAAGAGGAAGATTACATTCTTAACAAACTTAAGGTTTTTAAGTAAATATGTGTAGACATTTCGTAAAGAAAAGAGTAATTTTAATATAGTGGAAATCAGATTGTAATATTTTGTAGTCATATTGCAAAGTCATGTAATTATACATACATAATTTTAAAAACAAAGAGTAATAGTAGGGTAAAGGAGAGAGTGTATTGTTACGTAAAGTAAAAAGTGTGGTAATAGGGGCTCTATGTGTAGGGGTAGTGAGTGGGTGTGGTACAAAGGTAAGTGAAGTTTCATTAGTAAGCGGTATAGGAGAGCATGTCGTAGAAGCTAAGACTGGTGTCAGTGAAAGTGTAAGTTTGGTTGATGCTAGAAGTGGGAAAGAAGTAAAAAATGTGAATCTAGCAAGCTTAGGTTATTTTGAAGATGAAAATAAATTTAAAAAAGAAGTAACGAAGGTTGCTAAGGAAGTAGGAAAAAGCATTGATCAAAAGATGGTTCCGTCCCGTATGGCAAGTGATGGAACATGGCAAGAAGGTAAGCCTTCTTATGAATTAATGGAAAAAGAACTAGTAGACAAATTGATGAACGTAGGTATGTGGGATTCTTCTTATCAATTGCCGATTGTTGAGAAAAAACCAGTAGCGACACCGGCTGATGCAAGTGGAAGTGGTGCAGTTTTAGGGAGATATGAAACAAACTTAGGTGGTTCTACAGGTGGTAGAATTGAAAATATCCGTTTGTCTGCAAATAGCATTAGTGGTGTAGTACTAGGAAAAGGAGATCGCTTCTCTTTTAATGCGCTAATCGGAGATACAACACCGGATAAAGGGTATCAGTTAGGGAAAGAAATTGTTGATGGGAAATTAGTTGATGGTTATGGTGGTGGAGTATGTCAAACATCTTCTACTCTTTATAATGCAGCCGATCAAGCTGGTTTAAAAATGGTAGAGAGAACAACACACTCTAAAACAGTAGGATACGTTCCAAAAGGTCGAGATGCTACAATTGCATATCCATATTTAGATTTAGTATTTGAAAATACAAATGATGTGCCTGTGAAGCTTTATATGAGTGTAGAAGGTGGAAAGCTTGTTGCTGAGGTACGTGCAGCAAGATAAGAGTAGTGTTACCGCTCAAGAAAGCCAGCTTGCTTCAACTAGCTATTAGTGGTGGGAGAAAAATAATCACTAATAGAAGTTTCGCATTATCATTGTTTAAGCCATTCTTTCTAGTATTTTTGTAGAAAGGATGGCTTTTTGTATACACATAAAGTGAAACTTTAATCAGTGGGGGGTTCATCCCCCACTGATTATTAGTTGAACCAATCGGGCTTTTACGGGCAGTAATACTCCCACCTAACTTCTTTGCTCCCGCAAAATTTTGAGGTGGGAGTATTACTGCCCGTTAATGCGGGATAAATCAGTAATGGGAATTTTCTTGTTTGTAGTTGCTTTGATGAAATTAAAAAGAAGGCCTTCCGTACGCTAAAGGAGAACTGTTTTTTTTACTACGCTCAAACCTCATAAAGAAAAACAATGCATAGATTACCATATAAATATGGAAATTAGCGAGAATTATCAAAAAAATCTTTTGTTTACATTATAAAATAAGGAGATGAAAATGAAAATTTACATATCTATTAAAGAATAACTTAAGGAGAGAATAACATGAATCTAGAAATGATTTTTGAAGATTTTCCAGTATTAGAATCTACGAATCTAGTTTTAAGAAAAATTGAAGAGGAACACTTACAGGAAGTATTTACAATCTACGATAACGAAAATGTATTTGCATATTGTGGGATCATTCCTAAGCATAACATACAAACGGTAAGTAAAATGATCGGTCATTTTGATAGGGATTACCATAAAAAAAGTAGAGTTAAGTGGGGAATCTTTCAGAAGAATGAAATTAATAAATTGGTAGGAATTATAGAATCTATGGATTTTAACAAAAAAGTGAACATGGTATCTATCGGTTATTTTTTAGCAGAGGATTATTGGGGGAAGGGGATTGCAACTGAGTCCGTTCGTAGGCTAGTAAAATTTTTATTTGAAGAAGTAAATGTAAACAGAATTCAAGCAGAGGTCATGCCTGCAAACGAGGTTTCAAAAAAGGTCCTCTTAACAAATGGTTTTATACAAGAAGGATTGTTAAGACAAGCTTCATTATGGTCTGGAAAAGGAGTTGTTGATTTAGAAATATATGGTATTCTAAAGGAGGAATATGTGAGTAGTTGAATTTTCTGATTTTCCATTTTTTATAGGGTTTTTATTTTTCACATTTTATATGTAATATCAATTATAGTATTACTTATGTTTTTCTTAAATTTAGAAAGTGAAAAAATAGCTATTTTTCTCAGCTTGAAGGTGATAGATACTTTGAAATAGTAACTTGATGGACATGTAGTGCTAACCAAAGGAGGAGGAACTGTGCAATTCATTTTGGAAACCGTGGCAATTTCTGGGATGATATTCATCATTGTGGTTTTAGGATTTAGTAAAACGTTAAAAGATGTCAATAGAAGGAAGAAGAAAGAAGATAAATAAATCGTATTGTAAAATAATATAGAAAAAGGTGCTTATGTATAGAGGCACCTTTTTCTATGGAGACTAAGCTTTTGTATAATTTAAATCCCAAATAACACCGAAGTAATCTTTCACTTTTGCAAATTTTGCTCCCCAGAATGTATCTTGTAATTCCATAAGTACAGTTCCTTTTTCGATTAATGTATCGTAAATGTTTTGAATCTCATCTTCATTATCTAATTCAAGAGCTAATGAAATATGATTTCCAACTTCAACGGATTGACCTAAAAATGCATCGGATACCATGAAAAATAAACCATCTTTCTTGAAACGAGCGTGCATAATGCGATTATCCATCTCTGGTGGCGTTGGGAATTCAGCATCACCGAAAGTTTGGATTCCTTGAATTTCTCCTTCAAATACCGATTTATAGTATTCAAGTGCTTCTTTTGCATTGCCGTTGAATGTTAAGTATGGGGTAATTTGTTGTTGCATTTGTAACACTCCTTTAATGTTTTATTATGTTACTTAAGTAACAATCTATTTACTATATTCAGACTCAGCAATCGTTTTAACACGATTAACAAAGCCAACTACAACTTGATTTGTAGCAGATTTCATATATAATTCAGCTTGCTCAGTCAATGGCTGATTTGTAGCGGTATATTTAAATAATGTTTGATTTTCATCTATTTGTCTTAATTCGTATGTAGCAGTAATATTAAACATATTAGCAAGAGTAAAACCGAACTTCAAATTTTTTCGAGTTGGTAAATTGATGTAATCAAGAGTTTCTACATCATATTCTTGAATTTCTTCGCCCTCTTTGTATTTTTGGCGATAAACATTCCCAACGATTGCATCGGTTTCTTTGAGCGGTGTATTCTCTATCACTTGAGGCATTAGCTTTTGCATTTGAGATAATGAACCATCTAAATAAGAAAATAGGTGCTCAATAGGCGTGTGAATGATAATTTCTTCTGTCCAGCTTTTCATTACAGTTCCCCTTTCTATTTTGAATTAATTTCATAATACAAACAAACGTTCGCTTCGTCAAGTTGTTTATAGAGTTTGATGCTGATTTACAAGTTGAGAAAATTAAATATCCATTCGTATAGTTAGAGTTAAATTTCATTTCTGTTATAAAATACAATTGTATTACCGTATAAAGAGGCATTGAATGAAGTGAGAGAAAGATTAGTAGAGAAAACATCATGAATTAACAGAGAAAGTAAATGGGTTTACAGTTGTGGACCCCAGTGGAATTACGGTGCAGTTTGAAGTAGAGGTAGAATAGTAAAAATAAGGAGGAGAGCGGACGGTGAGCTTTCCTCTTTATTTTTGATATGTAATCTAGGACAGCAAAGGATGAAAAGAGATTTATTTTTTTCGAGTTGCAAATATTTGAGTAAGATGATGATTCATATGATCAATATAATCTTTGATAAGCCACTCTAAAGTTACTTCCTGTTGGTTTTCTAACTTACATGTAAGTTGCCATTGTTCATTTTTTACATTGTTTAGTAATTTTATAATCTGTGTGTTAATAGCTTCCCATAATTTTAGAATTTCATTTGATGAAAAAGATTGTTGATAATTATGTGCATACACCCACGAATCTTGATTATAACCAGTGAGTGTAATAGTTTTCTTTGAAGTAAGAATATCAACAAAACGTTTATGGTTGACTGTACCGGAATCGCAAAGATGTCCTAATATTTCTTTTTTAGACCATTTTGTTGGGGTAAGTTTTATGTCCATGTCAGAAATGAGTATCATTTTTTGAGAAGCTGTATGAATTGTATTTTCTAGTTGAGTTGCTAATGTAGACATGTGAATTCCTCCGTTTTCATTAATGAATGGACGATTACAGTTCAATCCAATACCGCCTTACAACATTCCCATCTGCTTCGACAAAGTCGTTGTCACGAAGACCTCCGTTATGTAAAATTGTTTTTTCAGAAGCAACATTCCATTCGTCGCAAACGACAAGTACTTTTGTAACATCTAATTCTTTTATTTTTTCCAATGATAATGCTAATAATTTTGTAGCGAACCCTTTTTGTCTTGCGGAAGGGCGGATGCCATAACCAATATGTCCACCAGCGTTGAATAGATGTTCTGTTAACTGATGGCGAATATTTACGGCTCCAATAATTTTTTTATTATTTGCAATAAGCCAATAAGTAGAGTCAGGTACCCAACCTTTACGGAGATTTTTTCCTTCTGATGCATCGAGTAGCTCTTGAATCATTTCTGGAAAATTAGAAGGATCTTTTGCAATAACCCAAGGAACCATTGTTTCACCGCTATTTTTCCATTCTTGATAGAATTCTAGATATTCTTCTTGTAAGTCGATTGTAGGCTCAGTTAAGTAGACATTCATCTTAATTAAACTCCTTTATAAAATTTTTAAAATATTAAAATAATACTAACATAATTTGGATATTAGAGGAATAAAGTACTTGCGGATAATAACGTTTATGGATTTAGAGACTATAGATTGGGATGTCCAAATGTTGTTCATTGCTTTAATGAATCTGTACGTAATACTGTGATTCTACATTTGAAACTTACCTTCAATATTTTACCATGTTAATTAATGAAGATAAGCAGATGAAATTTTGTTTGTTTTCGTTTAAACTAAATGTAATATCAAATTAGGAGTATTGATAAATACTACTTAAAGAATATTTAATTTGACTGTTTAGTAAGGGGGATTCGCATGATTGATTTACTGAAAAAGATAGGTTTGTCTGATTTAGAAGCAAGATGCTATTTGGCGTTACATGAAGAGTCAGATTTATCCGGGTATGAAGTTGCAAAACGGGTATCTGTTTCAAGAACAAATGTATATGCTGCATTATGGTCATTAACAGACAAAGGAGCTTGCCGAAGTATGGAAGGGGAGACCGTTCTTTATAATGCTGTTCCAATTGAGCAATTAATCCGCCTTTTTCAAGCTGAATTTGAACAAAATTCGAAGGATCTTATGAATCAATTAAAAACTCCACCTAGACCTACACCTGCTTTTTATAATTGGCAAGGAAGTCATGCGCTAGATAAGGTTGTACGTCGCGTTATTGCAAATGCAGAAACATCTATAGTTGTAGATATTTGGTCAGAAGATTTGTATCGTATAGAGGAAGCGTTACTTGTAGCGGAAAGTAAAGGGATTAGTGTGATCTTAATTACAATGGGAGCATGTAAAACATCTCTTAAACATGTATTTCAGCATTATAGGGATGAAGAATGGCCTACAGAAGAAAAGAAATTTTCGATTCTCTGTGATTCTAGTTTAGCTTTAATTGGTAGTTTCGAAGGAGATATGAAGCCATCGGCATTAGAGACGAATCACCCAGCAGTAATTGAAGTAATAAAAAATGCTTTTTACCATGATATGATGATGCAACATATCGAAGAAGATTTTGGAAAAGAATTTCAAGAGAAGTACGGAGAGAATTACCGGAAAATGTTAAGCTATTTCAAAGAGAAAGGTTTGCATGTTTAATTGGAGTGCTTTTGGAAGTATTGCTGCCAGTCAAGATATATATAAATGGAAAAGGAATTCCAAAATCTCTAAATGAATAAACTTTTTTCATATAAATACAAAAGAGTCCAATATGAGTGGGCTCTTTTTCGTTTTTCATGATAGGAAGAATTTGGAGTTGTTTCTAAATTAAACCTTGAATTATTCAACTTTTCAGATTATTATGTATGAAATAGTTCATCAGATGAATCGTTATAAAACGATCCTAAATTGTATATCAAATCTGTAACAGAATGATGGGAGAGAATGAAATGAAAGCTGAAACTGCAAATTTGATAATTGCCTTAAAAGAGGTGCTTCCTGAAACAGGAGTAGTAGTAAATGAAACGGTGAGAGAACTTCACAGTAAAGATGAATCTTACCATCCTAAAAGTTTACCTGATGTTGTTGTATTTCCAACAACGACAAAAGAGGTTAGTGAAATAATGAAACTAGCAAACAAGTATCAAATACCGGTTGTACCATTCGGAGTAGGATCAAGTTTGGAAGGGCATGTGATTCCGTATGAAAATGGGATTACAATCGATTTTTCACTTATGAATCAAGTGTTAGAAGTAAGGGAAAAGGATTTTTTAGTTAAAGTGCAACCTGGGGTAACTCGTTTACAGCTTAATAAAGAATTAAAAAAGCATGGGTTGTTTTTTAGTGTCGATCCAGGAGCTGATGCTACATTAGGGGGAATGGCTGCTACAAATGCGAGTGGAACAACTTCAGTAAAGTATGGCGTTATGCGTGATCAAGTTCGGGATTTAGAAGTTGTATTGGCAGATGGAACGATTATACATACAGGGACGTTAGCTGCAAAGTCATCATCTGGTTATCATTTAAATGGTATTTTCGTTGGATCAGAAGGAACACTTGGCTGTTTTACGGAATTGACGCTTAGAGTATATGGAATACCTGAGCATACGATGGCAGCGAGAGCATCTTTTCCGACAGTGAATGATGCGGTAGAAGCTGTGATTGATATTTTACAGGCGGGCATTCCAATCGCGAGAATTGAACTTGTTGACGAACTATCTATGAAACAGGTTAACAAATATAGTGAAACAAACTATAGAGAAGAGCCGACGTTGTTTTTAGAGTTCCATGGTAATGAAGCAGGGTTAAAACAAGATATTGATTTCACAACAGAAATTGTGAAGGATCATAAATGTAACGGTATTTCATTTGAAACAGAAACAGCAGCAAGAAATAAATTATGGGAAGCAAGACACAATTTAGCATACGCCTATGTTCACAGCAATCGGGGGAAGAAACTAATGAGTATGGATATTTGTGTACCTATTTCAGAGTTAGCGGATGCAATACAATATGCAAAAGAGACGTTAGATGAGATAGGAATCATTGGGGGAATACTTGGACATGTCGGAGATGGGAACTTTCACGTTTTATTAATGGTGAATCCAAATGATAAAGAGGAAGTACATAAAACGGAAGCGGTCAATGAAAAAATTGTAATGTATGCTCTGGAGCGCGGCGGTACATGTACAGGTGAACACGGGGTAGGGGTTGGTAAACGGAAATATCAAGAAAAAGAGCACGGTGCAGCACTTCTTGTGATGAAAAATATAAAACAAACTCTTGATCCAAAAAACATTTTGAATCCGAATAAGATTTTTAAAATCAAAGAATAAAGGGTGGTTCGATGAAAACGTTGGAAGCAATTAGTGATGTAGCAGGGAAATATTTTGCCATTTGGGTTATTTGTATCGCAGTTATCGCTTTTATTATTCCAACACCATTCATTTGGTTCAATGGGTACATAACAATTTTACTAGGTATTGTTATGTTTGGAATGGGACTGACGCTAAAAGCGGTTGATTTTAAAATGATTGTAACGAAGCCGTTACCAGTCACTATTGGAGTGTGCGCTCAGTTTATTATTATGCCTCTCGTTGCATATGCACTGGCTTATATGATGAATTTGCCAGCAGAACTAGCAGCGGGGTTAGTATTACTAGGTTCAGTGCCAGGTGGAACCTCGTCAAACGTAATGGTGTATCTCGCGAAAGGAAACTTGCCTTTATCTATTGCGATGACATCATTATCGACATTACTTGCACCGATTGCTACCCCTTTTATTTTATTACTATTAGCAGGGCAATGGATGCCAGTTGATCCGATGTCGATGTTTCTTTCTATCGTACAAGTCATTATTGTCCCAATTACTTTAGGGATAGCAGTGAGAAAGTTCTTTCCAGCGGTAGTGAATAAAGGGATTACAGTCGTACCTCTTATTTCAGTGTTAGCAATTATTATTATCGTTTCAGCGGTTATTTCAGCGAATGTAAGTAGCATTGCTTCTTCCGGATTATTCATTTTTGCAGCAGTGATGCTCCATAATGCTTTTGGATTTTTACTCGGTTATTTAACGGCATTCGTACTTGGTCTTGATGAAGGAACGAGACGGGCGATTTCGATTGAAGTGGGGATGCAGAACTCTGGTTTAGGTGTAGCACTAGCCACTGCACATTTTGGGTCATTAGCAGCTTTACCGAGTGTTTTAGCGGCGGTATGGCATAATATCGCAGGACCTATCCTTGCTACGTTTTGGTCGAAAAAGCCAGCGGATATTTTGCAGAGAAAAAGTATTCAAACGAGTGTAGAAAGGTGAGTGCATACCTATTTCAAACGCTTTTCAGTTCAAATACTGAAAGGCGTTTTATGATGTATAGAAGTAGTACTGCCCTTATAAAATAATCATTATCTGTCCCTGTTGGGTTCGCTTTCTTCTAAATATAATGGGAAGATAAAATGATGAGAAAAGAGGAAAGAATATGTATATACCTAAATACTTCGATGTAAAAGATGAAGCAACAAAATATGAAATGATTGAACAAAATAGCTTTGCAACGTTATTTTCTCAGCATAATGGAGCACCATATGCAACGCATCTTCCTTTGCTGTTAAATAGAAATGAGCGCACCTTATATGGTCATTTTGCGCGCCCGAACGAACAATGGAAAGACATGGGGAATCAAGAGGTACTTGTGGTTTTCCAAGGTCCACCCTGCTATATTTCTCCGTCATGGTATGAAACAAACAAAGCAGTACCAACGTGGAACTATGTAGCAGTTCATGTATATGGTGAAATGGAAATTGTAGTCGATGAACAAGAATTAATCGATTCTCTTCGTGATTTAGTAAATAAATATGAAGATCAGGCGAGCTCCTATTCACTAGATGAAGTAGAACCTAGTTATATTGAAGGGTTAAGTAAAGGAATTGTCGGATTCAAAATAAAGATTAATAGAATTGAGGGGAAATGGAAGCTAAGTCAAAATCATTCAGCGGAGCGGCAAGAATTAGTGGTGAAGCAACTTGAACAAATGGATAGTGAGAATCATAAAGCGATTGCTATGTTGATGAAAGAAAATCTTATAAAGAATGAGGAATGATTTTTTCATAACATAATGCTATCCCTCCATTTTGAGGGATAGCATTATGTTATATAAATAGTAAATCATGAGAAAGTGTTAACTGCATCTTTTCTTACGTACCACAAAAAGTTCGATAAGGACGAGATGAAGCGGCAGGCAATGTAGCATATTCACATTGTTCAGGTGAATGGGCGTACGGGTTTGAAAGAACCGCAAGAAGTCGATTCATCACGTTGTAATCCCCTTGTTTCACCGCGGCCTCTAGTGCCTCTTCCACACGGTGATTTCGTGGAATGATCGCAGGGTTGTTGTCTCTCATCAACTGGTGTGAAGAAGAGTTTGATTCTTGCTGCCTGCTTAGTCGTTTTTGCCATTTTTCATTCCAAGCCGTAAATTCTTGGCTTGTAAATAAATCGGTATCTTTATCAGTATCAAAAGTTAAAGCAAGGAAGGTGTTCGTATAATCTGCGCGGTATTTCTCCATCAATTTAAGGAGCTCATCGATAAGCGCTTTATCTTCTGCTTCTTCATTACATATACCTAGTTTTGCTCTCATTCCAGTAAGCCAATGCTTTTCATACAATGCATCGAAATTTGAAAGCTCATCTTGGGCTAATTGGACAGCTTGTTCTTCGTCTTCATGTAGCAGTGGTAATAATGATTCCGCAAAACGGGCAAGATTCCAAACGCCAATATAAGGCTGGTTGCCATAGGCATATCGTCCTTGTGTGTCAATAGAACTGAATACAGTTGCTGGATCATATTCATCCATAAAAGCACATGGGCCGTAATCGATTGTTTCTCCGCTAATGGTCATATTGTCAGTATTCATGACTCCGTGAATAAAACCGACGAGTTGCCATTTTGCAATTAGGCTTGCTTGTTGCTTCATCACTTCTTGAAGTAGCGCTAAGTATGGTTTTTTATCTGATTGAATAGCTGGAAAATGACGTTTAATCGTATAATCAGCTAAAGCTTTAAGATCCTCAACTGAGCCGCTTGCTGCTGCATATTGAAATGTGCCGACGCGTATATGACTGCTGGCTACACGTGTTAAGATTGCACCGGGTAAAGCTGTTTCGCGCAAGATTGACTCACCCGTTGTTACCACAGCTAAACTACGAGTAGTAGGAATACCAAGTGCATACATTGCTTCACTGATAATATATTCACGGAGCATTGGACCAAGTGCAGCGCGTCCATCCCCTCGGCGGGAGTATGGTGTTCGGCCGGCCCCTTTTAGTTGAATATCAAATCGTTTACCTGAAGGTGTAATCTGTTCACTAATTAGTAGAGCACGTCCGTCCCCTAGCATGTTAAAATGCCCGAATTGGTGTCCAGCGTATGCTTGGGCAAGTGGTGAAGCGCCTTCAGGTATTTTGTTCCCAGCAAATACTGCCACACTTTCTTCACTTTGAAGTAGCTCTACGTTTAACCCTAAAGATGTTGCTACAGAATCGTTAAGAATGATTAACTTTGGTGAACGTACGGGCGTTGGAGAATTTTTTGTGAAAAATGATTCTGGCAGACGAGCATAACTGTTGTCAAAGTTCCATCCAGTTTCTTGTGTTTCTTTTTTCTTTTCCATTGTATCTCCTTTTCTTGTTCATTCTAGTTTAAAGCATAATATAAAAAGTATTTCATAATATTCTCCATTTTATTTGTGGGATATAGAAGGAAAGGGTTTAATTTTGTTGCGTCTTTGTCCTTCGTTTTTGTGATCTACTTGTAAATATGTATGATACAACTTTAATCAATGGTAAATAAAAAATGCACTAGTAATTGAGTTGTATTCAAATGGTCCTGATATATATAGTAACACTTTTATTTGCAGAACCAAAACGTAAACATTTTTCATTAGGTAAATGTCTTTAGTCGATGTTGGAACATTAAGACAGCAAGTTGAAATATAGAATCTCTAGATAAAGTGAAACGTTAATCAGTGGGATTTCTACGGTTTGTGAATGCGGGGTAAATTTTCAGGAATTGAAAACTTTAAGGCTCATCATAAAAAGGTTGATAATAAAATGAAGATTTATATTTGGTGAACAATCCCTAACATATAGGGGTGGAGTATTAAGAAAAGAAAAAGCTACGCTCATTTATAATGAGTGTGGCTTTTTTGTTATTATAGCTCGTTTAATTTTTAAGTTAATAGTATATAGTTTGTGATTATGCTTTATTTTATGAAAAGAAATGTATCATATAGACAGAATACATTTTTTGGGGCGTACTCTATCTATATGATAAATGATTCGGGAAAATAAGTCTATATTTTTCTGAACTTCCTTATTATAGTTAAACTACTGAGCTCAGTAAAATTTATGTGTGTTTTATATGAAAGGAGAAATACGCATGAAATCCATTCATGTTCCAGTTTTAATTATTGGAGGAGGTTTAACGGGGTTAACTTCTGCATTATTTCTTTCTCGTCGTAAAGTGGATTATTTACTCATTGAAAGACATCCAACAACTGCTATTCACCCAAAAGCAGGAGGGATTACTTTTCGGACGATGGAATTATTTCGGGAATTAGGTTTAGAAAAGGATATTCGCACTGCTGGAAAGATGCTGGAGAACTGTCGTGGAAGGGTTAATGTAAATACAATCGCTGAAGCAGACTATGAAGAATTAAAAAGAGTAAAGATGGTTCAGGATGAAAATGATAAAAGTTTGTCCGAGTTGATTAAAAACATTAGTCCATCAAAACCGACTTCGTGTTACCAAATTACTTTAGAACCAATGTTACTGCAAGAGGCTAGGCGATTAGGTGGAAAGTTATGGTTTCATCATGAACTTGTTTCTTACAAACAGGATGAACTGGGAGTAACTGCTATTGTGCGAAATTGTGAGACGAAAGAGGAACAAATTATATATAGTAAGTATATGATTGCGGCAGATGGTGCAAAAAGTCTGATACGTAAACATTCTGGCATTCCTACTAATGGTCGTGGTACGATAGGGGGCCATTATATAAACATCTACTTTAAAGCAGATTTGAGTGATTTCATAAAAGGGGATGCTTTTGCTTTCACAATGATTACAAATCCTGAAGTTTTTGGTGCATTGATTCCGGTCAATAATAAGGATTGCTGGATTTATCATGTAGCCTATAATCCTTTACAAGGAGAAGCTCCAGAAGATTTTTCTGTGGAGCACTGTCAAGAAATTATTCAAAAAGTCATTGGAAAATCAAATCTAAATGTGGAAATATTAAGTATCACACCTTGGGAAGCAACAGATAGTACAGCTGAACGTTTTCAAGATAATCGTGTTTTCTTAGTTGGCGATGCAGCTCACCTTATGCCGCCCACAGGAGGCTATGGTTCAAATACAGGTGTTCAGGATGCTCATAATTTAGCTTGGAAATTAGCTGCTGTTATCCATGGACAAGCGAATCCCAAGTTATTAGAAACTTATCATGTGGAGAGGCATCCTGCTGTACAATTAACCACGGATTACGCAAGCAGCATTCTACTGCGGGCTGCGAATAGAGAAGAAGCTAATTTGAATACTATGGATAGTTTAGCTGTTACTGTGGGTTATAAGTACTGTTCCGCGGCAGTAATAGATCAAGATGAGAATCCGCACAGAATGGATATTTTAGAGCTCAAGGGAAGGCCGGGAACACGAGCTCCACATATGTGGGGGATTTATCAAGGGAAGCGGACTTCAATACTTGATTTATTGGGAAGGAATTTTGTGTTATTTACGGGTTCAGAACACGATTTTTGGTTAGTTGCTGCACATACTGTTGCTGCACGTTTAAAAATAAGTATTGATGTATATCGAATTTGTCCAAAAGGTGATTTTATTGTGCAAGATAACATATTTGAGATGTTATATGAAATAAATACTGAAGGAGCTGTATTAGTAAGGCCAGATGGATTTATTGGGTGGCGTACAGAAGAAGTATTAACACCCGATCTAGTACTTGAAGAGGTGTTGAAGTGTATACTATGTAAATCTTCTTAAAATGAAAAATTCCTATTAATTGATGAAAAATATTCACAAATTTTCATAGATTTGGTATGATGAAATCCAACAAGTTAATAGAGGGCCGGAGATTTTGAGAAAAGCCATAAGACAATTTTAGGATACTAGTAGTGTATTTTAAAATGTTTTATGGTTTTTTTGTTGGGGTCAAAAAGCACAATAGAGAATACGATTGCGATAAGGAAAGGTGTGATATAAAAAAGAAAATCTTGAATAAGTAGCTTTTTGTTACATAGAGAAAGTTGCAGTAATAGAGTAGTAGATTCAAATTTTGATGCAAGATTGCAATTTTATTATAGGTTTATAAAAAGTATATAGGGTATTTCTTCTATTTTGTGTAAATCTCATTAGCTTGTTGAAATTTGCAACGTGGGAAGGAATAAAAAGCATGAAAAAGATAATAAGTTTTTTAGTTATTTTCTTTACAATAGGGAGTTCTTTTTACGGGGGAACAGTTAATGCGAAAACAGAAAAGAAACATGAATTCAATGCGAATAAGTTTTTAAATATTGCTCATCGAGGAGCGAGTGGACATGCCCCTGAGCATACTTTTGCTTCATATAATCTTGTGAAAAAAATGAAAGCGGATTATTTAGAATTAGATATTCAATTAACAAAAGATGGCCAATTGATTGCAATGCATGATACAGCAGTGGATCGTACTACAAATGGAACTGGGGAAGTAAGAGAAAAAACATTAAGTGAAATAAAAAGTTTAGATGCAGGGTCTTGGTTCAATGAGGCTTATCCAGAGAAGGCGAAGCAAGAATATGTGGGACAAAAAGTTCCAACACTTGAAGAGATATTTCAAAAGTATGGAAGAAGTATGAAATATTATATTGAAACGAAATCGCCTGATGTATATCCAGGAATGGAAGAAAAATTATTAGGATTGTTAGAGAAATATAATTTAATTGGACGAAATATGTCTTCAAGTCGTGTTATGATTCAATCATTTAGTCAAGAAAGTTTAAAAAAGATTCATAGTATGAATAAAAATATTCCACTGGTGCAACTGCTTTGGTATTATCCAAATGAAAACAATGAGATTATTGAATGGTCAGGGCTTACTCATGCTCCTAAAAGCGTAGCAACTCAAGATTTCCAAACGATTAAAGAGTACGCGGTTGGTATTGGACCAAACTTACGTGACGATAATGGAGAACTAATTATTGATAAAACTTTTATTAAAAAAGCTAGGGAAAATAGATTGCTAGTTCATCCATATACGATTAATGAGAAAGAAGATATGAGACTTTTAATTGGATGGGGCGCTACAGGTATGTTTACAAATTACCCAGATCGATTACATAGTGTTCTAAAAGGAAAATAAGAACTAACTTGAAAGTAAGCGAATTATGATTTTCTAAAAAACCTAAGTCAAATTAAAATGACTTAGGTTTTTTTGGTTTAGGAAATTTATTATAAGAAATATATTTGTTATATATAGCTGTATCTAACTTAAATAATCATGAGGGTGAATGTGATTTTTATCAATTAAGTAGGATGTATTTGTAACCCTATCAATAAACCTACGTAAAGCGCCCGAATAAAAAATATCTTTCCGAACAATAAAAGTAGTGGGTACCCTTGAAAAGCTCTCGGGTAAAGGAGTTAGTGCTAAAGAATGTTCATGATCTCGTATAATTGATTTTATCATGATAGCGATGCCCATACCTGATTTTACACACGCAAGTATCGCTTCAATTGTTCCAAACTCTAATACTCGTTTTGGATAAATTCCTTCTTCATGAAGCCAGTTTTCTAATAGGTTGCGGTAATAACAACCTTGACTAAAGGCCAACAAGTTCATCTCTCCTAAATCGTTGAAAGAGGATAGAGGGTGTTTACTAATGAGCAATAATTCTTCTTCTTGAAATAAGATTGAATTGAGGTCAGGGTGATGTCTATTGCCAGCAATAAATGCGCCTTCCAGTTTTCTTTCTAAAACAAGTTGAATTAATTTTTCTGTTGAATGAGTTTCTAAAATGAATTCAACTTCAGGATACGTTTCATAGTACGATGTCAGAATAGAAGGAAGACGGACTGCAGTTGTAGATTCTGTAGATCCAATTTTTAATGTTCCTTTTGGGTGTGTACTGTTATTTTGGACAGCTTGAATAGATTGCTCCATTAAAGAGAGGATTTGTATCGCATACGTTAATAAAACCTCCCCATTTGAAGTTAAAGTCACACCTTTTCCATTTCGATAAAATAAAGGCGCGCCTAATTCATTTTCTAATTGTTTAATGCGCATTGTCACATTGGATTGTACATAATTTAAATTTCGGGCCGCATGTGAGATACTACCTTCCTTAGCTACTTCATAAAAAACAGTTAAATCTTTTATATCCAGTTCAATCCCCTCCTAAAGATATCAATTATTTTGATGTCTTTTATCATTAATGCTCATTTCACATGATATCTGAATTTCGATACAATTAAAATGTATGGAGGGGATAAAATTGTTAAGTCAAGAAAAGGTAATGAAGTGTAGTAGTTCGTATAAATGGATTGTGCTTATGCTAGCAACAGCAGTGCAAGCAAGTGCAACGTTAATAACATATGGGATAGGACCTTTAGCGTTTTTTTGGAAGGAAATATATCATCTTACTAATATGCAAATGGGAATGTTGTTAACCGCTGTTAATATTGGGCCGTTTTTTTGCATGCTTTTTGTAGGGAGATTACTTGATCAATATAATGAAAGGCTATTAATCGGAGTTAGTTCTATATTGCTTGGTGGATCTATATTGTTTATTCATGTAGTAGATAGATTTATGGGATTGTTATTTGTGCTTGTGGCAATGGGAGTGTTTTATAGTACTGCACAACCAGGAGGGAGCAAAGTGATTTTAAAATGGTTCCCGAAAGAAAATAGAGGGCTAGCTATGGGGATTAGGCAAGCTGGCATTCCAATAGGCGGTGCAGTGGCGGGAGCTATGATTCCGATTCTTTCTGTAAAGTTTAGTTTGTCATTCGTGATATATGTTCTTTCAAGTATATGTATTGCGGGAGGAGTACTGTTTTTCATTTTTTATAGAGAGCCTGTTGTTCATCATGAGCCTGCATTAAATAATAAAGGAATTTCTTTTTGGCAACAGTTAAAAGAGATAATGAGTAACAAGGAATTATATCCTGTTTTGTTTACAGGGGTTTGTATGATTTCATTACAAATGGTGTTGATTGGACATCTTATAAACTTTTTGATTACTGCTGAATCTATATCTCCAATTTTGGCAGGACAAATATTTTCGGTTACGTTGTTTTTGGGAATGCTAGGACGAATTGTGTTAGCGGTAATTAGTGATTCTTTTTATAAAGGTAACCGTCAGAAACCACTATTTATTTCTGTAGTTGCTTCGTTTATTTTAATCTTTATTTTGATACTGAACATACATAATTTTTCGGTATGGGGATTGTTTTTGTTCAGTGGCTTATTAGGGTTCTTCGGCATTGGATGGTTTAGTCTTTTTATGGTTGAGATTGCTGAAACAGCAAGGCAGGATTCAGTAGGAATGACGGTTAGTTTTGCACTTACGCTTAATCAAATTGCAATCATGTTAGCTCCGCCTATTTTTGGACTCATTGTCGATGTAAAAGGATATATGTGGGCATGGATAGGGTTAGTGATATTGCTGTTTACTTCAGTGATAAGTTTATTGAAAAAAATGCTATTCAAGTGACATTTTTTTACAATATGCTGTATAATCAATTTTGAAAGGAATGATATCACGACATATCAATAGAAACTTTTGTCGTAATGGGAGTACTGATAAATAGTGAAATAAATAAACTTAATCCTTAGTAGTATTTCTTTTCCGCTCATTTCCTCTTTTGAAATTCCCTGTTATCTTGGCCATAATGAGCTGTCGTTCTTTTTCATTATTTGCAAGATGTATTTTATTTAGAAAAGCACTTGCTTCTTTCCCTTTTAAAATCATAATTTGTTTTCCGTAATATTCAATAAAAACTATGTTATTTTTATTTGTTCGATAACTGAACATTTCGAGATCTAGTCGATTTCGTTTATCGATGTTTCCCAATAGAGTTCCTCCTTTATCTCGCTATTGTGGGGTAGTATACTTCCGGTGATGAAAGCTTTACTTTATATACTAATTGTAATGAATGTTACATAAAAAAACGAAATTATAGTTAGACGAATTAGATTGTAGGTTGGAAATTTTAAAAGAAAGTAAATACAATAAAAAGTGGTGAAAAATTTGAATATGGAAAGCTAACCTTAAACAACTTTCCGATATGGTTAATTCTTTTGGGAGGTAGAGAAGTAGGTTCGTTCATTTATAGAATTAAGCAAAAATTAAGGTCTTCTTTTCAATGAATAGAGGTAGAATGAATATATATATGAGAATGATAATCAATACAAAATGAATAAAAAGAGGGCTCTTGTATGTTTAAGAAATATGTAACCATTTTCTTTATTATCGCAATTTTTTGTTTAAGTGTATATATGTTCATGCAAACAAATAAAAATAAGATACAGACATTAAAAGTATTTTCAGATTTTAATAGTAAAACAGAAAATGATAAGCTAAAAGTAAATACAGAGCAGCGTACCCGTTATGAGGTTGCAGCGGAAAAATTAGATCAATATTTAAAAGAAAAAGGATTTAACGGAACGGTACTTGTAACTGATAAAAATAAGGTGATTTTACGAAAAGGCTATGGGTATGCAAATATGGAGGATAAAGTTTTAACAACACCAAGAACGAAATATCGTATCGGTTCTATAACGAAGACAGTAGTGGCAGTATCTATATTGCAGTTACAAGAAAAAGGGAAGTTGAATATAGAAGATAATGTGAATACATATATCCCTTCATTCCCAGTGGATAAAAATATTACTTTGAGACATTTATTAACACATACATCCGGGCTACCAGAGCAAGGGAAAGGAAAAGTAGATGCAGCATCGCGCCAAAAATTAGTGGCATGGATTGGTTCGCAAAACCTTGAATTCCCTGCAGGGACCGGCTGGAGATATACAGACTATAATTACATGGTACTTGCTTATATTGTAGAACAAATTTCGAAGCAACCATTAGCTGAATATGTAAAAGAACATGTTTTTAATCCAGTTGGAATGTATGAATCTGGTATGGGTGCAAAGTTCCCTGGAGATATATTTTTTGCAGAAGGCTATACAAAGAAAGATAATGAATTCGTATCTACTCCTAAGTTAAGAATGAACTGGTTATATGGTTGTGGTGAAATGTATACAACTGTAGAAGATATGAAAAGGTTAGATGAAGCGATTATGACAGGAAAACTTCTTTCAAAACAAAGTTTAGCATATATGTTCACTGTATCACCCGCAAGGAAATATGGATTTAGTTTTTATATTTATCCAGATTATTATCATAATCATGGTGTATTAGCTGGATGGAATACATTTAATAATTTCGATTGGAATAAGCAAATTTTTGTCATTCTTTTCTCGAATGTCCAAAACGGAATGAATGATGCATTTAATCAGGAGTTTCGAAAGATGACAAAAGATTTATTAGAAGAAAAATGAATTTG
The DNA here is from genome assembly GCF_013314535.1 of Bacillus sp. Xin1. GTDB lineage: Bacteria > Bacillota > Bacilli > Bacillales > Bacillaceae_G > Bacillus_A. The sequence goes on from NZ_JABUAE010000014.1 coordinate 92,933, forward strand.
AAAAGGCCTCTAGCGTGAGAGGCCTTTTTTATTACAGTGAAGAAAACTCTTCAACTAGTTTATTAAAACGATTTAGTGCACTTTCAATTGGCTGTGGTGTTGTTAAATCTACACCTGTTTTCTTTAAAAGGTTGAGTGGATAATCTGAACTTCCGCCTTTTAAGAATTCGATATAATTTTGCTTAGCGATAGGGTCACCGCTTAACAGTTGATCTGCAATTTGGATTGCAGAAGCAAATCCGGTAGCGTATTTATAAACGTAAAATGGTCTGTAAAAATGAGGGATTCTAGCCCATCCATATTTTACTTCTTCATCGAATACGAGTGTATCACCGTTGTATTCTCTAAATAATTTTTCATAAACATCACTAAAGGATTGCACATTTAGTGGTTTTCCTTGCTGCGCCATTTCATGCATAATCTTTTCAAATTCAGCAAACATAATTTGTGTAAAGAACGTTCCTTTAAATTGTTCAATGAAATGATTGATTAAATGCTTGCGTATGTCTACCTCTTTTGCTTCTTTTAATAGATGGTGAATTAAAAGAACCTCATTCACCGTAGAAGCGACTTCTGCTACAAAGATTGTATAGTGAGCAGAAATTCTTGGCTGAAACTTATGCGAATAATAAGTATGCATGCCATGTCCACATTCATGAACTAGTGTAAATAGACTATTTAAGTCATCATGGTGATTTAAAAGGATAAATGGATGAATGCCATATACTCCGAAATTATAAGCCCCAGAACGTTTACCAGGTAATTCTCTCACATCTATATAGCGTTTGTTTTTAAATTCTCGAAGTACTTGAATATAGTCGTTACCTAATGGAGCTAAGGCTGAAAGCATAATTTCATAGGCTTCATCATATGGAATATCTTGTTTTACACCTTTTACTAAATCCACGCCTAGATCATACTGTCTTAATTCATCTAGTTGCAGTTTTTCTTTTCGTAAATGATTATATGTATGTAGAGATGTAATGTTCTTTTTCGTTGTATGAATTAAATTATCATATACTTCTTTCGGAACCATATCACCAAATAAAGATTTTTCTAAAGCAGATGGGTAATTTCTAATTTTGGAAATGGTAACATTATTTTTAATAGCCGCTGCTAAAGTAGAAGCGATAGAATTTTTTAGTTGCACATATGGTTGATAGTATGCTTTGTAAGCTTCTTTTCTCTTCTCTCTATTTTCGTCTTTTATTAATTTTGCGTACATGCCGCGTGTTAACTTTACTTTATTTCCATCATCGGTTGTCACTTCTCCAAATATTATATCTGCATTATTGAGCATTCCGTATGTTTGTTGAGGAGAGGAGAGAGCCTCGCCCATTTGTGATAAAATTTCTTCTTTATCTTTGTTTAACACATGTTTCTTATATCGATATAATTCTAATAAGTCTTCTTTATAATATTGTAAGCCTTCGTTTTCTTCTATATAAGAATGTAATGTTTTCTCATCGATACTTAGTAAAAATGGAGAAAAGAAGGAACGAGCCGCGCTTATTTTAACGTGTAATTGTGATGTCTGATCTACAAGAGATTGCGCTTCCGTATCACGTGTATCAAGGTCTGCTTGCAGCCTTGCATAGGCATAAACGAGGCTGAACAAACTGGATACTTCTTCACTTTTTGTAAGGTAAGCAAGTAAACTTTGACCATCATGGATATTTCCATTGAATTCTTTTAAGTCCTCTGTTAAATTTTCAATTTTTTCATAGTCGTTTTTCCAGTCTTCCATTGTTTTATAAATATCTGTTAAATCCCACTTTTCCTGATTAGGTACGTCCATTCTATTTTTAAATTCTGTCATAATCATTTCCTTCCCCAAATATGTATTTTGTATATTCTATCTAACTATGAAATACAACAAATTGCAAAGAATCCCTGCTGCACTATAGAAAAATAGAGAACATAGGTGTAGTTATATCATAAGTAATTATTTGTTAAAGGATTGTGCATGTATATATAGACGGAAAATATATTTAAGTAAGGAGGAGAGTGTATTGATTCTAATCCCATTCATTCTGTTAGGTTTACCGCTTGCGATTATCGTATTTATTTTGTTAGCGATCATGAAATGGAAAAAAGAGGGGGAGGAAGATGTGTTTAGACAATTATATGTACATTTAGTATTATTTGCGACTTTGATGTTATCGATTGGAGGCGGAATTGGCATATTTATGGGACTATCAGATTATATCAGTCCACCTTCTTACTACGAATCTTATGATTCATTTCAAAAGATGAAATTAGTAGAAGCGAAAGATTCACAACAAACGGTAAGTGAAGAGCAAATTCGTGCAGAATATGATCGGAATGTAGAAGATAGAAAAGAAACAGTCAAGCAGGAAGCGAAAAATACAATGATTAAAAGCTTAGGTTTTATCGTTATTCCGCTACCTATCTTTCTGTATTTTAACAATGGTAGAATTCGAGATAAAAAAACTGTGTGAATAGAAGGAAATAAAAAATCTTGCCACCATTGGCAAGATTTTTTATCGTGTCGATTATAATAGTATACCGAATGTCGAGTGTAATAGGTTTGAATATTGCTCTTTTGTAATCTCTTCTTTACTCTGTTCTCCTTGCTTTGTTACTGTAAAATGATCTTTTGTTAAAGTAGCATGCCCATCAGAAGTTAGTTTTACGGTAAGAGGTACTTTATTAAAAGGAGAGTCTGTATGTTCTACAATTGTTTTTTGTGCTTCATTTAATTTTCTTTCGTCAACTGCTTCCTTATAAAATGCATAACCTAATGTCCAGTCTTGAGAGGAAGCGGCATCTAGAAACTCATTGTTTTTTCTCATTTCTAAAATATAATTTCCTTTTTCAGTTGTTTCTTTTCGGATACGGTAGTCTCCGGTAACAGAGTGAACCGTTTCACCTGAGAAAGGGACGGGTGAAACGGGTAGGTATGAACCGAAACCTACTTCAATTAAATAAAGTTCATCATTATGTTTTAAAACGGTTGCCACATGCCCTGAATCAACAGCCCAGGTACCGGAAGCGGTATTATAAACTGTTCCTGATACTAAGTGAACATCAAAACCGCAATCTTTAAGGAAGTAATACATCGTTGGATTCAATTCATAGCAAAGACCACCGCGATTATTAACTAAGATTTTTTCTTGGAGATGTTCTTTTGATATTTCTTTCACTGTACCTTGAATAATATCCAAATTTTCAAATGGAACCGCTTGTGCCATCTCATAAAGAATTTCATTTAAATCTTCAAATGAAATAGGATCTTTTGGTTCTATATTTAATCTAGAGAAGAATTGTTTTTGGAAATCTGTCATGTGGATCACTCCTTATTTGTTTTTACTTATCTATGTAATCATTGTACCGAAATCAATCAAGAAAACATCCGCAATACGTTGAATAGAAAATCCATATATATATTTACGACTAAAGTATTATAGTCATGACACCTTTACATCTTTTATAACATATAGTATGATGATTTCAATAAATTAGATTTCAATGAACATAATTATAAATTAATGAGAGGTGCTTTTTGTGAGTGCGGTAGGTTCTAAATAGGAAAAATTTAATGAAATAAATCTGATGAGAACAGGGGATTTTTATATACTTCATACCCCTAACTTTGTCATGGATTTATTTCGAATACCTATGAAGATACCTACAATACTTTATAAAGCGTGTAATGATGATGGAATAGCCATGTGTTTTTGGAGATGGTTTCTTTCCTTATATTTTGCACAGGCCTTGTAAATGTAAAAAGCTGCGGTGTCTCCGCAGCTTTTTTGTGTTTGTTTTTATCATATGAAAGTTTAATTATTTACAACTCATTGAAATCTAATGGGTAGGTATCTTCATTTTTGATGTGAGTAAATCATAGTGAGGAGAATAGAAATTGAATAAAATGACTTTTGAAAAGTTGCAATATAACGAGTTGAAGCAAATAGTTAAATCGTATTGTGTGAGTGGATTAGGAAAACAATTATTAGATAAATTGGAGCCTAGCGCAAGTATCAAAGTAGTGAAAAATCGTTTGAATGAAACAACGGAAGCGCGAGCGATATTAGATGCAGAAGGGCATATACCTTTTTTCGGAATTTCTAATATCGATAGTACAATTCAAAAATTGGAAAAGGGAATGATTCTAGATCCGGCCGAGCTAGTTAGTGTATCAGATTTTTTACGAGGATGCCGAAAGGTTAAGAAGTTTATGCTCGATAAAGAATTTTTTGCACCAGTATTGGCATCATATGCGAATTCCATGTCCGAATTTAAAAGTATAGAAGAGGAAATTAATTATTCGATAAAAGGAAATAGCGTAGACTCTTCTGCAAGTAAAGAATTAAAACGAATCCGAAATAGCATTGAATCAGTAGAAGGAAAAATTAAAGAACGTTTAAATAAATTTTTAAATAGTAGTACAAATAAAAAGTATATTCAAGAGTTCTTTATTAGTAAAAAAGATGATCGATATACAATTCCAGTGAAAGCTTCCTATAAAAATCAAGTTGCTGGAACGATTGTTGAAGTTTCTTCTAAAGGCTCTACCGTTTTTATAGAGCCACATACAGTGACAAAATTAAATGTGGAGTTAGCAAGTTTAAAAGCGGAAGAAGCGATGGAAGAATATCAAATATTAGCCACTTTATCAGGAATGATTTTAGAGGACATTTATAACATCAAGATTAATATGGAACTAATTAGTCAATACGATATGGTGTTTGCGAAAGCGAAATTTAGTAAACATATTGGCGGGATAGAGCCGAAATTAAATGATTATGGGTATGTAAAGTTAGTGAATTGCAAGCACCCACTTTTATCGGGAGATGTTGTACCACTTCAATTTGAAATTGGGAAAGGTTACCGAAGTTTAATTATTACAGGGCCTAATGCTGGTGGGAAAACGATTGTTTTGAAAACAATAGGTGTAGTAACGTTAGCGACAATGTCTGGGTTTCATATTGCAGCAGATAAGGAAACGGAGATTGCGGTTTTTGAAAATGTTTTTGTAGATATTGGTGATAATCAAAGTATTGAAAATGCACTAAGTACATTTTCTTCTCATATGAAAAATCTTTCAGAAATTATGAGAGTATCAAATAATAACACGCTTTTATTATTTGATGAAATAGGCAGCGGTACGGAACCGAATGAGGGAGCTGCGCTAGCGATTTCTATTTTAGAAGAGTTTTATCATATGGGCTGTATTACCGTTGCGACTACTCATTATGGTGAAATTAAGCGTTTTTCAGAAATGCATAGTGACTTTATGAATGCAGCGATGCAATTTAATAGTGAAACATTGGAACCGATGTATAAGTTAATGATTGGGAAGTCGGGGGAGAGTAACGCTCTATGGATTTCTAGAAAAATGAATGTGAAAGAAACTGTACTGCAAAGAGCAAAAGGTTATATGGAAAATAAAGAGTATCGTTTAGAGAGACTGAATGACAGTAGAATAAGAAAGCCTAAGGTTGTGAAAGAGAAAATAGAAGAGAAACATGAATATGAAAAGGGAGACCGTGTGAAATTATTAGACTATGATGACTTCGGTATTGTATATAAAGAAAAAGACAATTTCTCCAATGTCGTTGTATTTTATAATGGTGAATTCATTGAAGTAAACGTGAAGCGAATTTCTTTAGAAGTACAGGCAAAGGAATTATACCCGGAAGGGTATGATGTAGAAACTTTGTTTGTGGATTATAAAGAGCGGAAAATGCAGCACGACATAGAGCGAGGATCGAAAAAAGCGCTTCGTAACATTCAAAAAGAAATAAGAAAGAATAGAGGATAAGAAGCTATGAATATAAAGATTAGACAAGAAATGGAGAAAGATTATAGCAAGGTAGAAGAAGTTGTACAACAAGCATTTTTACATGAAGAGTTTAGCGATCAGAAAGAGCATGAACTTGTAAATCGTATTAGAAAATGTGATGCATTTATTCCAGAGTTATCATTAGTGGCGGTGGATAAAGAAATTATCGGTCACGTCCTTTTATCTAAAATTCAAATAGTAGATGGTGATAAATCTGTAGATTCGCTAGCACTTGCTCCAGTATCTGTTGCACCAGGGTATCAGAAAAAGGGAATTGGAAGTTTGTTGATTTCTAGTGTGTTAAGAAAAGCAAAAGAGCTAGGATATCATTCTGTAATCGTACTAGGGCATAAAGATTATTATCCGAAATTTGGCTTTAAACCTGCTAGCCTATGGCATATACGTGCACCATTTGATGTGCCGGATGAAGTATTTATGGCAATGGAGTTAAAGGAAAACGCTCTTCAAAATGTGCAAGGAATTGTGCAGTATTCGGAAGCTTTTTCTGAGTAATACAAAAAGGTAGTTAGAAGAAATCCTCTAGCTACCTTTTTGATTTGAAATCGTTAAGGTATTAATAAAATCTTCCCTGTACTTTTTCGGTTTTCTAATAATCGATGTGCGTCAGCACCATTTTCTAAAGAGAATGTAGTTGGATTTTGGATATGTAATTTTCCAACAGTAATCCAATCAAATAGTTGCTGTGAACGTGTTTTTCGTTCTTCATACGTTGTGAGTACATTCCAAAGATCCCCGCCAGTTAAAGTTTTCGAAGTGTCCATCAGCATTCGTGGATCAACAGGGGCAGGATCGCCACCAGCCATTCCGTAAAATAAGACGGTACCACCAATTTTTGTGGTTTTAAAGCTCTCTTCTAATGTAGAACCTACTGATTCGTATACACCATCTACGCCATGACCTTTTGTGATTTGTAGTATTTCTTCACACCATGATTCTGAATATAAAAATACATGGTCTGCTCCAGCTGAAGAGGCTGCGTCTGCTTTTTCTTTAGATGAAGTAAGACCGATTACTTGTGCGCCTTTCATTTTAATGATTTGTATGAGAAGTTGGCCAACGCCTCCAGCTGCTGCATGAACTAATACAATATCACCAGCTTTTACTTTATAGCTGTCTTGTGTTAAGTGGTGTGCTGTTAACCCTTGTAATAAAACGGAAGAGGCTGTCTCAAAGGAAATTGAGTCTGGGAGTGGAATCGCTTTTTCTTTTGGAACAGCTACTAACTCCGCATTTGCGAATGGTACATCAGCAAATGCAATGCGATCTCCAATCGTAACAGCGGTAACTTCAGTACCAATTTGCTCTACAATTCCTGAACCTTCATATCCTAATATATAGGGAGGGTTACCAACAAGATGATAGTTACCTCTACGTCTATATATATCAGCAAAGTTTAAGCCAATTGCTTTTGTGCGAAGAAGAATCTCATTCGGTTTTATAGCTGGATCAGATACTTCTTGATACTGTAATACATCCGCATTTCCGAATTCTTTGAAACAAAGTGCTTTCATTTGAAATACCTCCAGTAGTACACCGATATTGTTTGTTATTGGTTCTTATCATACAATACATATATCAATCGTCAAAGAGAATTATTTAGATGGAATCAATCGAAAATATCGATTATAAGGAGGAGAGGGATTTGGAGATAAAACAATTAATTACATTCAAAACAGTGGCTGAAAACTTGAACTTTACACAGTCTGCAAAAATATTGAACTTTGCTCAATCAAGTGTAACAGCACAAATAAAAGCATTGGAAGCTGAGTTAGGAACAGTATTGTTCGAACGATTAGGAAAACGTATTTTTCTAACGGAAGCAGGAAGAAAGTTTCAAGTATATGCAGAAAAAATGATTGCGTTAAGTTACGAAGCGAAACTGGTTGTGAAAGATGAGGAAACAACATCTGGTACATTAGTGATTGGTGCGCAAGAAAGTCAATGTACATATCGACTTCCTTCCATATTAAAGGAATTTAAGACAAAATTTCCGCAAATAAAACTAATATTTAAGCCTGCTCATTCAAATGAAGCTGTAAAAGAGCAACTATTGGAAGGAAAACTAGATTTAGCATTTATTTTAGACGAATGCAAAGTAGAAGAGGCTTTACATGTAGAGTCGTTAGTTCAAGAAGAAATAAAAATAGTAGCGTTCCCTAATCATCCTTTGCTAGAAAAATCCATCATCTCTACAAAGGAGTTAGAAAGTGAAACACTTCTCTTAACAGAACTTGGTTGTTCTTATCGTACTATATTTGAGGAATTATTCCGTGCAGAAGATGTATATCCTGCAAATAAAATTGAGTTTGTTAGTGTGGAAGCAATTAAGCAATGTGTTATAGCGGGTTTAGGTATAGCGATTTTACCAGCGATGGTAGTGGAGAAAGATATACAACAAGGTGTAATGAAGGAGTTAGTTTTAGAGAATACAATCGCTCCTATTTTTACACAAATTGCGTGGCATAAAGATAAATGGATCACTTCGCCCTTGCAGCAATTCATAGATGTAACGAGAATGGTCATTAGGAACAATTATTAAAATGTAGTTCTAGAAAAAGTGTTTCTATAGATGTAAGTATATAAAATGAGACTCTTCAATTTGGAGAGTTTTTTATGAATTGTATAAGAGGAAGTTGGAAGTTTTGTTGATTGTAAGCGTCAAATATTCCCCACCTGTCATTTGTAAATAACCCATGAGAAAATCTCCTTACATACTACATATAGTTGAAAAAAATCCCCTTCCAGTATACTGAATAAAGAAATTTATCTTAAAGATAAAAGTGTGTTTGATCATTTATAGATCAAATTTTTGGAACGTATGAAAGAATGAAAAAGGAAAAGGTGTTAGAAATGAAAACGTATATTGTAGTTGGGGATGGGATTCTCGGAGCATCTACTGCTTATCATCTTGCAAAAGCAGGAGCTCGAGTTCCATTGGTTGATCGTCAAGATTTAGGGCAGGCAACGGATGCTGCAGCGGGGATTGTCTGTCCTTGGCTATCACTGATGTACAAAAATTAGAACAAGTTGCTGAGACATTAGAAAATCAAAAATTCCATTCTACAATTAGGAACAATGGGAATACATCTTTTATTGAAGTGATAAACAGATGAAAAAGGTTCGGTTATATGCCGAACTTTTTCCTGTTTTTCCGCACACGAAGCTATGCATATGATTAAAAAAGAACAGATTGATTTACGGGATCAGTCTGTCCAAAACCAAAAAGAATTCATCCATCAATTGTTTGGGCTTACAACATAAAATAGAATTTCACTAGAAATATATGAGCTATATTCTCTTTTATTTTATCTTTGCACCAGAACAAGAATAAGTCTATACAAAAGCATACGTTGATAATCAGCTTGAAGGTAATATTATTTTATTAATTCTACATACTAAAGAGCATAATGTAAAAAGGAGTCTGCTCTTATGAATGAAAAGTTGAATCAAGAATTGAAAAGTAATTTAGATGAAACAATTTTACCTTTAACTTCTTTTGACAATGGAAGTAGCATCGAAGTTGCATCCAACATCTATTGTTTATGTATAAAAATTGTTAATGTATGTTTTGTTGGTGAATCTACAAAGCCAAACGAATGGGTTCTAATTGATGCAGGAATGCCAAAATCGATGAATCTCATCATAGATTTTGCAGAAGAAAAATTTGGTAAACATAGTAAACCCAAAGCAATTATATTGACTCATGGTCATTTTGATCATGTTGGTTCTGTAATTGAATTAGTAAAAAAATGGGATGTTCCAGTTTATGCACATAAGCTAGAAATCCCCTATTTAAATGGTGAAAAAGACTATCCGGATCCAGATGGCTCTGTGGAGGGTGGATTTGTAGCGAAAATTTCTCCTTTGTTTCCAAATGAGGGCATTGATTTAGGTAACTGTATACATGAGTTGCCTCCGGATGGTAGTGTTCCTCATATGCCTGGATGGAGTTGGATACATACGCCAGGGCATACTCCTGGACATATATCTCTGTTTCGAAATATGGACCATTTTTTAATCGCTGGAGATGCTTTTGTTACCGTAAGGCAAGATTCATTATATAAAGTATTAATTCAACAAAAAGAATTAAATGGTCCACCAAGATATCTTACTACCGATTGGGAGAACGCCTGGGAGTCTGTAAAAAAACTTGAGGAGTTGAATCCTAAATCTGTAGTGACAGGGCATGGCCTACCTATGTTTGGGGAAGAATTAAGAAATGGATTAAGTTATTTAGTAAAAAATTTTGATAAAGTAGCTATTCCTGATTACGGAAGATATATTTAACAGTATTTCCAACATGCATCCCCTTCCTCAAGCCCGTGGAGGATATAGTCCATGTGTTAGGAAGGGGATGCATGTTGGTCGTGCACAGCAAGAAGTATTTTTACGATTCAAAAAGGCCTTTGATGGCTTTTTTCGTGGGGAAGCTAACTATCCAAAACTGAAAAAATATAAAGACTATAATATTCTTGCTTTCCCTCAATTTGGATTCAAACCAAATGGAAAACACTGCTTGGCGATGTCATTTGCAGAGAACGGAAAATTATACAATAAACGATTGGGAGAAATAGAAATCCTTTTTCACCGACCGATAGAAGGAACTATTAAGCAATTTATAATCAAACAACTTGTAAGAGTGTTAAGGAGGGTTCATTCACTAACTAGGAAAATGATTGCTGTAGTACAAATAAATATAAAAGCTATTTTTGGAGGCATGTGATTATGAAAGCTGTAACCTATCAAGGGCCAAATCAGGTACAGGTTAAATAAGTTGATGATGCGAGATTAGAAAAAAAGATGATATTATTGTAAAGATTACTTCAACTGTTATTTGCGGATCCGATTTACATTTATATCAAGGTAATATGCCCTTACCCCCAGGATACATTATCGGTCATGAACCAATGGGAATTGTTGAAGAGGTGGGTCCTGATGTCACTAAAGTAAAAAAAGGAGATCGTGTTGTCGTCCCCTTTAATGTAGCTTGCGGGCATTGTTTTTATTGCCAACATGAAATGGAAAGTCAATGTGATAACTCAAATCCTCATTATGATTCTGGTGGATACTTTGGTTATACAGAGAAATTTGGTAACCATCCAGGTGGTCAAGCTGAATATTTAAAAGTTCCTTTTGGTAACTTTACTCCCTTTGTTATATCAGAATCATGCGAGCTTGATGATGAGTCACTACTTTTTTTATCCGATGTTTTACCAACAGCCTATTGGAGTGTAATAAATGCAGGTGTAAAATCAGGCGATACTGTTATCGTGCTTGGTTGTGGACCTGTTGGGTTAATGACACAAAAATTTGCTTGGATGAAAGGTGCCAAGCGTGTAATCGCAGTTGATTATTTGGATTATCGAATGAATTATGCAAAAAAGATTAACAATGTTGAGATATTTGAGTTTACAAAATACCCGGATATGGGAGAACATTTTAAAGAAATTACGCATGGTGGAGCGGATGTCGTCATCGATTGTGTAGGTATGGATGGAAAGAAATCGCCTTTGGAATTTGTTGAACAAAAATTAAAATTACAAGGGGGAACCCTCGGTCCTATACAAATTGCTACAAAAGCCGTACGAAAATATGGAACGGTTCAAATGACAGGTGTTTATGGTGGCAACTATAACGCATTTCCACTAGGCGCATTTTGGATTAGGAATATTAACCTTAGAATGGGACAAGCACCGGTCATTCATTTTATGCCCGAATTGTTTGAAAAAATAACAAAAAATGAATTTGATCCAAAGGAGATCATTACACACAAACTCCCTCTTGAAGAAGCGAGTTATGGTTATCAAATTTTTAATAATCGTGAGGATAATTGTATAAAAGTTATTCTGAAACCTTAAAAATCCGTCATTTCTCATTAATCCTTTTTAATTATTCTTTATGCTAAAGATAAGATTCAATTCCAAGATCTTATCTTTTTACTTTGAAAATAAATACTGAATAAATTTTTAATATAAATATATATAATTTAAATCATTAATACATGTCTTACCCGGCTAGCTCAATTAAAGAAGCAACTGGATACAATTTGGTTAAAAGAAGTCGATAGTATTACTCTTCAATCAACATCGAAAAATTTCACAGATGCTATTCCACGATTCAAGTCTAAAAAGAATAAAGTTTAATCCTACACGACCAAGAAAACGAACGGAAATATTGCTATTATAGACAACAAAATGAAATTACTTAAACTTGGCTTGGTTCGCTTTGCTAAAAGTCGTAAAGTAAAAGTGCGCATCTTGCATGCAATGATTCGACGTAACCGAGTGGTAAATATTTTGTATCTATCCTTATCGAAACAAAAGTACAACAAATGCCTAAAACTGAATCTGCTTGTAGAACTGACGTTAGACTAAAAGATTTTGCGATACAAGAAAGCCCCTGCATGACTTTAATCTACCTTTAGGCATGGGATGAAAGCATCGCAAAACTTACTTAATCGGCACAGAAAATCATCATTTTAAACTTCAATTATGATGGGAAGAATCATTGGTTTTCTTTTTGTATGTGAATATATAAAGTGGCCCAGTGTTTCCTTTAATTCCCTTTTTAAAACATTCCATTGGTTAATATTAGTCTTTTTTATATTATTAATAGTTTCAACTGTTAGTTGATTGATTTTCTCTAAAAAATCTTCTGAATCGCGAACATATATAAATCCACGAGAAATGATGTCTGGACCAGAAATTATGTTCTCATCTGTTTTACTAAGAGTAATAACTATTACCAGCATACCATCCTCAGAAAGTTGCTTACGGTCACGTAATATAACATTACCTACATCACCAATTCCTAATCCATCTACATATATATTACCAGCAGGTATTCTTCTGGTTTGATGAGCAATCTGATTCTTAATGTCGACAACTTCACCATTGCTAATGATATAGATGTTCTCTTTCTTAACACCTACGGATTCTGCTAATAGACTATGATGATGTAACATTCTAAATTCGCCATGAATAGGAATAAAATATTTAGGTTTCATTAAAGTAAGCATTAATTTTAATTCTTCTTGATAGGCATGCCCAGAAACATGCATTCCTGTTGAACTTCCTATTCCATAAATAACATTAGCTCCTAAGCGAAATAAATTATCTATAATTCTTGAAACATTGCGTTCATTTCCTGGTATAGGAGTTGCAGATAAAATGACAGTATCATCAGGTAAGATATCTACCTGCCGATAGCTTCCACTGGCTAAACGAGCTAGAGCTGCCATAGGTTCACCTTGACTACCAGTACAAAGAATAGCTACTTTTTCTGGAGCCATTTGGTTGATTTCATTTGCTTCAATTAACATTCCGTCAGGAATATCTAAGTAACCTTGTTCCAATGCAACAGAAACTACATTTACCATGCTTCTCCCTAATAAAGCAAGCTTTCTATCTGTTTTTAAAGCAGCATCTACTATTTGTTGTACACGATTCACGTTGGATGCAAAGGTAGAGATAATAACTTTTCTACGCGCCTTGGTAAACGCTTCTTCAATTCGCCCACCTACTGATTGTTCTGAAGGAGTAAATCCAGGACGTTCAGCATTCGTGCTTTCCGAGAGTAGAGCTAAAACACCATTGCATCCGATTTTAGCCATTTTATGAATATCTGGATATTGATTATTAATAGGAGTTAAATCAAATTTGAAGTCGCCTGTATGAACTACTGTACCTTCTGGGGTATGAAAAGCAATTCCAAGGCAATCTGGAATACTATGATTGGTTTTAAAAAATGTTAGATTTATTTGTCCAAACTCAATTAATGAATCAGAATCAATAACAAATAACTGTGTTTGATTTTGAAGTTTATGTTCTTTTAATTTGATTTCAATTAATCCTAGGGTTAATTTCGTTGCATAAATTGGTACATTCAATTGTTTTAATAGATACGGAATACCTCCAATGTGGTCTTCGTGCCCATGTGTAACGACTAAACCTCGAATTCTATCCTTATTTTCTTGCAAATATGCAATATCAGGTATTATCAAATCTATTCCTAATAAACTTTCATCTGGAAACTTAGAACCGCAATCAATGATCACAATATCATCTGAATATTGTATTGCATACATGTTTTTTCCTATTTCATTAACTCCACCTAAAGCAAAAATGGATAGTGTATTTTCTATTGTACTCAAAATGAATATCCTCCTTTTTGAAAACATCCTAGCTTATTTGAATCCATATTGAGATTGTCTAATTTAGATTTATGACCAACCATTTATAAATGGTTGGTCATAATAATTTCAAAGCTCCATATCTTTTAATCCCGGACTATGCTCATTTGGCATTTCAGGAAGTTCTGGTACAGGAAAACCTTTTGGTGGCTCCGTTACACTTAACATTCCTTTGTTTCTACTTGGTGATTCACCTTGGAAGATCTCCCCGATTCTTGTTTCATCTAACCTGAAATTAAATTGTGCATTATGAAATCCCATTTCTACGTACTTTCTACACTCAGGATATTTATTGATATCGTAGTTCGGTACAGGGAAGAGTTTCCCCCATTCAACGCCTAAAGTTTCTAATGCTTTCGCAAATGCATTTTGATGTGCATTATCACGCACAATTAAAAAGGCAAGTGTTTCACGAAAAGTTTGATTTGAGCTCATTTCATAAATCCTTGTCTTTTGAAGTACACCAGTTGATTCAAGAACTAGGTTATCCATTAAATCACTAATTAAATTTCCATGACTGTATACCCACGATCCATTCCATGGGTTACCGGCTGCATCTACTGGCAATGAGCTTTGAGCACCTACAATAAAATGGTGAGGATTTGCATGTTTGACCGCCTCATCAAGCGGTGCTTTATCCATACCAGCATTACCTGGCGTAGGCTTACCAGATCCATTTAATAATTGATTAATTGTATTCTGGACGAGCTCTACATGACTAATTTCCTCAAGAAAAACACCTCGAAGTAAATCACGATATTGCTTCGCTTTTCCTCTAAAATTTGAACTTTGAAAGAAATATTGCATCATCGTACGCATTTCACCAAAATGTCCGCCAAGTATTTCTTGTAAGACCTTCGCAGCGGCGGGATCTGGTTTGTCTGGCTTAATAATATTAATCAATTCTTCTTTGTAATAATACATAGAAAATACCTCTCTTTTTGGAATGAACAACAATTTTTATATTTCCCAAAGTCAGGAGATTTATTACTATATTGCTTTTATATTCTAATTATTTATTTACATAAGATAATCAATAAAGAACATACTCTGTTTTTTGTAAAAAGCAGAGTATGTTCTTATGCATCAAATAGAATTTCGTTCGTATTTTTAGTTTATAAAGGGATTGTTGTTGATTTTGTGCTACGTCTAGAGCTCTTTGTGTAGACACTAAACCTACTTGTAGTTGTTTTTGTACATTAGTTGGTTAGTAATACTCTTTATTAACCATATATTAACTTACTTGTTTATGTGTTTCGATTACATCCTGTAAATGTTGATGTAATACTTCGCGAGTTTGATCAGATGTAACTTTTGTACTTGCATATGTATAGATTCTTACAGCTGTTTTAGAACCAAGTAATAGATTTATTGTGATAACCTGATCTGTTATAGGTCCTATACCTGTGATATTTTGTATAAATTGATTCATTATTTCATGAACACCTTATGTATAAGGTTCCACTTGCTTACCATTCCTTTTACATATGAATTCAAGTAGAGAAAAGAAGAGGATTAGGAGGATAACGCAATCATTTCTAACCAACCTTGTTATGAAAAGCTATTAGAACAGTTCCTCTTCTTGCTCTCTCAACTATATTTTAAGGAGAAAGGGAAAACTTATACTCAAATCCCGAAAAGAAAATTTCTATAAAAAGGAATAATTGTTTTTTCATGTTTCGTAGCATATTAAAAACATAGGAGGTGATACATATGGCAAACAATAAAAGTGGAAATCGTAATGAATTATTGGTTCAAGGGGCTGAAAGTGTACTTGATCAAATGAAATATGAAATCGCGCAAGAGTTTGGTGTACAACTTGGTGCAGATACAACAGCTCGTGCAAACGGATCTGTTGGTGGTGAAATCACAAAACGTTTAGTAGCAATGGCTGAACAACAACTTGGTGGTGGGTTTACTCGTTAACTTCACCCTTAAATAGAAAAGGTTAGGGAAAGTGGTATTGTTGATTAATGAAAACATAGCAGATTACAGTAGTTAGCATATAAATCTTTCCATGTTGTTTGTATTTAATTTATAAAATAAACTCTCATAATGAATGCATTTGTACTCAAAGATTGTTGATAATTTAAAATAATAATCTTTGAGTATTATATTTGAAAAATTTTTCTAGATTACAAACACATATCTTATGGGGAAGGTGTTCCCCATGAATGTTAAAAAGTCTTTTATAGGAACAAGTATACTTAAAAATTTATTTTCAATATTGAAAAGCATACTAACTATGATATTTACAAAAGGGAGGCATCTTAAAATGGGTGTACTAAGTGGAAATCCTCAAAATGAACCTTTACATTATGGAGAAGTATTTGATATTTGGAGTTATCTTCTTGCAGCACAAGGAGCAGTTGCTGGCCACCAAGTTTATATTAACCACACGGGTGATGAAGATTTAAAGAAGTTCTTAGAAAATCTAATTGAGAATGATATGAATTCTGAAATAGAAGAACTAAAAGCTCTTTTAAAGGTGAATGGAGTGGAATTACCACCAGCACCTCCAGAAAGACCGGTTGCATCTATTGAAGATATTCCACCTGGGGCACGCATCAATGATGCTGAAATTGCAGCAGCTGTTTCTGCAGGTCTTGCGGCTGGATTAGTAACTTGTAGTCAAGTAATGGGAAAATGTCTTCGAGAAGATGTAGGAATGCTCTTTGGACAATTTCATATGAAAAAAGCACAAGCTGGGGCAACTTTACTACGTCTAAGTAAGAAAAAAGGCTGGGTAGTTCTTCCGCCATTACATGTTAAAAATACTGAACAAGCATAATAAAAAAGTGGCTGAAAGCCACTTTTTTATTTCATTTTATTCTTTGTATCGTTTTCCTTTTGAATGGATCGTACTTTTTCTATTTCAGAACGGTTTAAATATTCATGTGAGATCTCCATCGCATATCTATCATGATGTATGTTAGTTGATTCTCTTGAATCATTGTCTCCATGTAAAACCACTTTTTTTATATAAATGTGAAAAAACACCTCTATCACACTGATAAGAAGCGCCGCCCAAAATGAAGGTGCGCCAATATTACCAGTGTAATCGTTGTCTGTAAGAAGATAAGTTAACAACCAAATTCCTAAAAAACTCAACCCAAAATCTGCAATTGTAGCAACCATGTTCCCATACTTAGGTAGAACAAATAAATCTCCTATTAAATAGGCCGATCCTGTAATTATTAATGAAATAAGTAATATTCTTGGAAGCGAAATATCCTGGGAAATCCCTAAAATCATCAATAATACGGCACTAATAGCGGTATATTTAATTAATAATGCAACAATATGCTTCATAAATGATTCTCCTATCTTTTAACTTTCATGTAGGAAAAGTACTTTTCAATAAAAATGGGTTGCACTTTCATAAAGCACAACCCATTTCATCGTGTTCAGGAGATTTGCTCATTACATGATACTCATATGGCAAGGAATTTTTTCGCTCTCCTACACAATATTATTTTGTGGAATATAAGTATTAATTATGTGTTAAAACAAAAAAAATTAAAACCCAAAAAAGGACTATATATTTTCGAAAGCTTTTTTACATATTAAAAAGTGTGAAGGAGGTGACATAGCATGTCAAACAATAACAGTGGAAGCAGCAATCAATTATTAATACGTGGAGCTGAACAAGCTCTTGACCAAATGAAATTTGAAATCGCACAAGAATTTGGTGTACAATTTGGTGCAGACGCAACAGCTCGTGCAAACGGATCTGTTGGTGGTGAAATCACAAAACGCCTAGTAGCATTAGCTGAACAACAACTTGGCGGTGGAGTTACTCGATAACTTGATATAGTAAATGGGTATTAGGGAGAGATAAATAATCTCTCCCTTTTTTATTCATAGTTAGAATAAATTTATAATCTATTTTGTGTATCGTATGTTCGTTCAAATTAAAAAATAAATTGATTGTATTACCTTATTATAACCTCCATTTTCTCAATTACGAATAAAGGTTATAAACCAACAGGGCATGTTTAGTAGTTATTTATCTTGGAAAAGCTAAGAACGTGCATGTGTAGGAAGGATATGATTTGATGGCTACTGAAACTAAAAATTCACTTTATATAGCTCACTCTATCTATTTAACCCGTAATTTATGGTCAGGCATCCTGTTTGGACTAGGCCTAGTCGCTTTTATAGATGAAACTATTTTTCATCAACTATTGCATTGGCATCACTTTTATGACAAATCCACAACAGATATTGGCTTGGTCTCAGATGGTTTTTTTCATGCTTTTAGTTGGTTTGCAACAATCAGTTCGTTATTTATGTTTGCTGACCTTCGTCGTAAAAACGCATTTTGGTTGAAAAGATGGTGGGGTGGGATAATGGTTGGTGGTGGTGGATTTCAGCTATACGATGGCATAATCCAACACAAGGTAATGAAAATACATCAAATTCGCTACGTGGAAAATGTACTTATTTACGACTTGATATGGAATATACTTGCTAGTGTAATCACTTTAATTGGCATTTTAATAGTTTTCCGAACACGAAGAGAATCAAAAACATTGAGAGGTAAAATTGTAGATGAACAATGACCATATTTATCATGGAGATGGAAATCCTTTAAAGTTTATACTTTTGTTCCTGATTGCCATGATATTAATTCTTTATATTGTAGCTGTAGTTTTATCAAGTCATCGTCGCAAAAAATGGCCATTATATCGAACTACCTTCTGGATTTTAGGGGTTCTTTGTGCGGCTACGGCACTTGTAGGACCTTTAGCAAATCGTGCCCATATTGATTTTGCGGCGCACATGTTAGGCCATTTATTCCTTGGAATGCTTGCCCCAATCCTTATGGTACTAGCTGCACCAATGACCCTTGTCTTACGAACACTCAATGTTAAAACAGCTCGACGTCTTTCAAGTGTGTTAAGAAGTTGGCCCATACGAACTCTTAGTGATCCAATTGTAGCAACCCTGCTCAATTTGGGTGGACTATGGGTTCTTTATACGACAAAACTGTACTCTATGATGCATCAAAACATACTTCTTCATTTGTTCGTACACTTTCATGTTTTCATTGCAAGTTACCTGTTTACCATATCGATGATTTATATTGATCCAACACCACATAAGTCTAGTTTTATATACCGAGCAATTGTGTTAGTGATTGCTTTGGCAAGTCATGGTATTTTATCAAAATATATTTATGCGAACCCACCTAACGGCATCCCCACGGACCAGGCTCAACTGGGTGGAATGCTAATGTATTATGGTGGGGATGCAATTGATATTATTCTCATATTTATTTTTTGTTTGCAATGGTTCAAAACCAGCCGTAACGAACAAAAGTATATAAATCAGTAAGTTTTTAGTTTGAATTTTGCCCTTCTTAGAATAATGAATTCCTTATTCTAATTATCATAAGCAAATAAAGGTTTTTAGTTTCTGAATAATGCCTTAGCGTACGAAAATTATGGTTCGTTGGTTCTATCCCATCTCTATAAAGCTAAGACTGCATTACGAAATTTTCAAGAGAGTTTTTTTCTTTTTATAGGGGATCAGTGTAGATTATTTAAAAATTCGCATACGAAATAAACCCTAATGGGTTTTGTCTTTTTTCAATTAAATAACTAGATCTTTAGATATGGTACAATTATAAACGACACCTAATATATCAAAGACTGTTTTTTCTTGTATCGATGAGATTTTCGTCCGTTTCACTGTAGGAGTTTAAACAGGCGAAGAAGAATCTTTGATAAT
>NZ_JABUAE010000015.1 GCF_013314535.1 Bacillus sp. Xin1
ACATATATCGGCGCAAATTAAAATATATCAGCGATTCGACACAGGATATCGACCATTCGGCAAATCACGACAAAAAAACTACTCCTCAAAAATTTGAGAAGTAGTTCATCCTTAAAAGAACAATGCTAAGAAATCTTCTTTCGTTATATTACCAAAGTAGCGTTTTACATCTACGTCTTCTAACGCTTCAGCAAAAGCTTCTTTATCAAACTGAACACCCGTTAAACGCTCTTCAATATCATGTACATCTAGAACGCCGAAGAAATCACCGTATATTTTACATTCTGTTACTGTCCCTTTTGTTACCTCTAATCGAACATCAACTTGTCCAACTGGGAAACGATGTGAATGTTGTAAGTTGAACTTCGGAGATTTACCGTAGTTCCAATCCCAGTTACGGTAGCGTTCTTCCGAAATTTTGTAGATTTCTTTCCAATCTTCTTCTGTTAACTCGTATGTTGGAATTTCTGTTTCTCCTTCAAAAATCGTCTCAAGAAGAAGTTGTCTAAACTCTTCTGTTGTCATTTTTTCATTTAGAAATTCCGTAATATTTGCTACGCGGCTACGAATAGACTTAATTCCTTTTGATTGAATCTTGTCCATTTTCACTTTCAGTGCAGATACAACATGATCGATTTCAGAATCAAATAATAATGTACCGTGACTGAACATACGACCTTTCGTTGAGAACTGTGCGTTACCTGAAATTTTTCTACCTTCAGCTAAAATGTCATTGCGACCGCTAAGTTCTGCATTTACGCCCAATTTTCCAAGCGCTTTTGTAACAGGCTCTGTGAACTTTTTAAAGTTATGGAAACTATCGCCATCATCTTTCGTAATAAAACTGAAGTTTAAGTTTCCTAAATCATGATATACTGCGCCTCCGCCTGATAAGCGGCGTACAACATGAATCCCTTTTTCTTTTACATAATCAGCATTAATTTCCTCCACTGTGTTTTGGTTTTTCCCAATAATAATAGAGGGTTCATTAATGTAGAACAGTAGGTACGTTTCATTAATATCTAAATTTTTCACGCAATATTCTTCAATTGCTAAGTTAATCGTAGGATCTGTAATCCCTTTATTATCAATAAATAACATGTAATCACCTCATGAATTCCAAACGTAACCACTATGCGCAAGCATAATAGGGCCACTGAAAATTTGTTTTGCTTCTTCTACTAAATCAGATGTATTTCCTGTGTGCGGCAAGTGCGTTAACAAAAGTTCCTTTACATTTGCATGCTTTGCAATGTCCGCTACTTCTGTACTATTCATATGCCCTGCTTTTGCAGCTTCCTGATGTGCATACATATTGCACTCACAAATAAATAAATCCGCATCTTTTGTAAAGGGAATAAATTCTGGAATGTAGCTGGAATCAGCACTATATACGATCACCTGATCTCCCACCGTAATACGCATCGCATAACATATAACTGGATGAACTGTTTTTAAAAATGAAATAGAAAACGGTCCAATTTGAAGTGTTTCTTCTGGATTGTATACAATCCCTTTCGTATATGGTTCATGTGTTAAAGAAGCGAACCCTTGCACATCAAAGCCATGCCCATAGATCGGCAATTGTGGTAATTGTCCTTTTGTCATGCTTGTAATTAATCTTGCATATTGCAACACTCCAATATCTGCAACATGGTCGTGATGATAATGTGATAACAGAACTGCATCTATATCAGACGGTGTTATATATTTTTGAAGCTGTGCTAGTACACCACTGCCACAGTCAACAAGTAAACGAAAACCATCGTGTTCAAACAAATATCCCGACGTTGCTTCTCCCACTTCTGGAAAGCCACCCCAAAAGCCAACAACAGTCATTTTCATATGTATCCATCCTTTCTAAAACGAGTAGAAATGCAGTCTCCCTCCTCTAATGAGAAAGGTTTTTACTTACACTCTACAGTTTTAACTATAATCCATTTCCTAAACTTTTTCATTATTTTTCACTTTGTTATAAAACAGTTGTTGACATTCGTCATTTGTACTAATACAATAATACTAAGAAATGGAAATGGAGGGATTTACATGATCGATCAACCGATGGAATTTTTCAGAAATTTGCCAACAAAAACGTGTGCGCACTGCGGGAAGGAAATTGATGAGCAACACGAAGCATATCATAATAAATGTGACGATTGCGTTCACGAAGAATAGTAGTTTCTAAACATAAGAAAAACCTAGCAGACATCGTCTACTAGGCTAGTAACATCGTATTCTTCATCGTTGAACCTTTAACCAAAAGCTCTAATTCAAACTCATACAATTCTTTTTTACGATAATTTTTCGTATGGATTTTATCCATCATTAAATCAACAACTTTATGGGCCATTTCATCAATTGGCTGTTCAATTGTTGTAATACCCGGCTCTGTAATCTGTGATAAAATTTGATTATCGAAGCCAACTACAGCTAAATCATCAGGAATACTCCAGCCATGGCGTTTCGCTTCTGCGATAATTCCAGCTGCGACTTCATCGCCTCCTGCCAAGATAGCGGTAGGATTTTTTTTGTCCTTTAGTACTTCATGGAACATTCTCTTACCATCTTCCCAAGAGAAAGCGTTTTCAAGAAAGTCGATTGTTTCTACTTGTTTGCTCTTCTCAGTGATTGCACGTAAAAAGCCCATTTTTCGCTGTTGGCTCACTACTTTCGTTTCATTCCCGCGGCAAAAAATAAGGTTACGATACCCTTGTTCTAATACATGCTTCGCAGCGATATAAGCCCCTTGCGCATGATCAAATTTAACCGTTGGAATATTTGCCTCTTCAATATATTCATTACATAACACGATTGGACCGTGTTGTAGGTATGGCTCCACATTCTCCCATGGATTCTCCAGTGAACATAAAATAATACCATCAACTTGTTTTGTTGATAACAGTTGTAAGTATTCCATTTCTTTTTCCGGTAAGTATCTTGTTTGACAAATAATCAGTTTATATTTATGTTCAGAAGCAGCAATCTCAATTGCTTCAATAAATCTACTGAAAAAAGGATTTGTAATCCTTGGAACAAGCACCGCAATTGTTTCTGTTTTTTGTTTACGAAGTCTTCTTGCTGCAGAATTAGGAACGAAGCCTAAATGCTTCATCGCCAATTGAACCCTCTTTTTCTTCTCGTCTGATACGTACGGATGGTTGTTAATCACCCGAGAAACCGTTGTTCTTGATAACCCCGCTAATTTCGCCACGTCCTCGATCGTTGACACGAAATTCTCCCCCTTTGTGTGAAAACGTTTTCTTAAGTAGATTATATAGTATATTATTGGAAACTGCAATATAGGTTCTCATGATTTTACTATATTAATATTATTCATAGGAAAAAGTCTGTATTTGCAGGAAAACCCATTACAAGTTCCGAACATTCCATTATCAAGATTATTACGCAAATAAGGATGATACACAATGAATCGAACAGATCGTTTACTTGCTATTCTCATAGAATTACAGAGAAAACAACTTGTCACAGCCAAGAGCTTAGCTAAAAAATTTGAAACTTGTAAAAGAACAATATATCGAGATATGCAAGCACTTAGTGAATCAGGCGTCCCAATATTTTCAATGCCTGGACAAGGTTATTCTTTAATGGATGGCTATTTCTTACCACCTATTCAATTCACACCAGAAGAAGCTGTAACCCTCCTGTTAGGAAGTGATTATGTTGAGAAAAATTTTGATTCTACGTTTTCTATACATGCAGAAACCGCTAAAGAAAAATTAGAATCCATATTCCTTCCTGAACAACAACAAAGAGTAGAGGAATTAAGAGGAACATTCCGTTTTCTTTCCGGTACTTTCCCTCATCAAAAACAAGCTCCGGAGCAACTAGAAAAACAGCTACTTCTCTTGCAGGAAGCCATTCAAACAGAGCAATGTGTTTCTTTTTCTTATCGTAAACCGAATGAAACTGACAAAACAAAACGTACCGTGAATCCGTATGGTTTAGTCAATATTTCAGGAATTTGGTACATTGTTTCCTATTGTCTACTTCGGCAGCAAATACGTCATTTTCGTTTAGATCGTATGAGTGACTTACAAAAAGAGCAGGAATTCTTTACGAAACCTGAAGACTTCTATTTACCAAACTATCAACCTGAAAATAATCGGACTCATACCATCCATTTACTATTTCCGTCTATGATTTCGCATAAAATTATCGAATCCCGCTATTTTTATATAGATTTCTATGAACAAAAAGATGATGGGTTTCACGTTTTTTTGAAATCAAGAACTCTAGATGAAGTATTCTCTTGGATATTGAGCTGGGGAAGCCAAGTAAAAGTGTTAGAACCGACTGTTCTTTCGAAGAAAATTCGTGAAGAAGCAAAGAAAATGATGCAAATGTAATTTTTTCTTTCACTGCTGACATAATGGTGTCAACATCATTCATTTATAGTATCTCTTAAGAACAAAATCTTATACAAGAAAAGGAGTTATCACGATGAATACAAATGTTATTTTAGAAAAATTCGAGGACCTAGCAACATATTACACAAACGAGTTAGAAACATACTCCCTTGAACAATTTAGAGAAAAGCCTTCTGAAGACGAATGGTCTCTCGGACAAATGTATAATCATTTACTTATAGCTTCAAACATGCAATTACATGCCATTGAAAAGTGTTCAACTCATTCTGCAACAATAGATGGAAAGAAAACAGAAACAGGTGAGAAAATATATGCACTAGGTTCTTTCCCTCCCATACAAATAAAAGTGCCTAATCGCCCTGGATACACACCAGAAAACCCAACAAATAAAGAGCCAATTCAACAAGCATTGTTACAACTCGTTGAGAAAATGAAAGAAATAGAACCAAGGATTTCCTCCATTCCAAGCAACCATAAGACGGAGCACCCAGGGTTCGGTTATTTAAATGCTGTCGAGTGGTTTCAATTGGTTTATATGCATTTTTCCCATCACCTTCGTCAAATGGAAAGGCTAAAGCAACATATTACGATTAAATAACTAGATACTTTCAATAACGAAAAAGGCTTCAAATGAAATTGAAGCCTTTTTCGTTACCTAACTTTATAGAGAAAATAAGTTCGTTTCATTCAATAGAAATCTGTTTCGCACTTTTTACAATCATTACTTTCTTTTCATATTGTGTAAGTGCTTCTTCAATAACTTTTCGCCCCTGTGCTTCATGTAAATTTGTCCATTTTATCATTTTGACAAGCATGGAAAAAGACGGCTTATAATTTGCTTTTTCTATTTTAAGACATTGAAAAATCCATCTTTTTATTACCCTATATAGCCGAGTAGAATAAGGCGGATCTATAAAAATAATAACATCTGCTTTTTCTAATGCAGGAGCGATCCATTGCTGGTAATGTGCACCTTCAGTCACCCAGTATTCTTTCATAATAAGGCTTTGTAAATAGGCATCCCTTTCAGCTTCTAATCGCCTTATATCACCTGTTTCCACTCTCCTCCACACAACATTATCTAACTCAATATGAGGTATATGTTTCATGTCACATATTTGTCTAGCTAAAGTCGTTTTTCCACTTCCAACAGCTCCGATGATATGAATTTTATTTATATGAGAAAGTTGTACCATGGCTACTCCTTTTTCAAACGTCTTTTTTATAGAAAGAAAAGGTTACCAAATCATATATTTGGTAACCTACATTGCATCTCCCGTTACTAACATAAAACGGTCCTGAAGATCTTTAGAACGCAAACTATACGCGACTACTTTCTTCTTATATTGTTTCACTACATCAATGTGATCGTCATAACTGTACATAGAATAACTCACATCGTTTTTGCCCTTCTTCATATGAATAACTACTGGCGTTCCGCTATTTTGTGGGGGAAAATAATACTTTTCTAAAAATATTGCTTCGTTAAACTGATCGATCACTTGAATTTTCTCTTCATCTTCTAAGCGCTTTCCATCGATTGTTACCGTAACATCCCCGGCATTTAATTTTGGATGCAATTCAAATCTACTAATCAACGATTCCACAACAGAAGTTGGAATACTCGCTACTATTATTTTAAAGGCACCGAAAATAACTAACATAACAACAAACCATGTCGTCATCTTTTCTCATCTCCATTACGTTTCAACTGAATGCGATTACATTCTAATATTAACATAGTGTAAATGGTTATTTTATGTATATTATGTGAAACTTGGAAAATCAAAGAAACATACTAGGATTAGTGTGTTTTTCGTAAAGCCTACCTAAATCTTCACTTATAGATCCTCCCACTTCCTCCAATCTTTCTGTTGATTCACACGATATACACTTTCATTCCGATCCATAAATCCATGAATGATGAATTCTCTTCTAATCGTACAAAATCTTCATGATACTGCTTTATAAATGTATTTACTTCTTTTTCTGTATATTGTTGTTCAGGATTCAATTTACTTATGAGGTACTCAAATATCACTAATTTTTTCTTCTTTTGACTAGGCATTGCTTTTAACTTACCGTTTGCATCAAAAAAGTTTCTAATGATTGTATCTCTGAATTTTATTTGGCTGTCGTTCATTGATCTCCCCCTCCCCTTTTGGAAAACATGCTTTATTGAGTAAATTATAAAGTATACGATTGGAAACTGTAATACTACAGAATACAATTAAGTCACTTTCTCTTTCTTATCTTTCATGCCAAAAAGAGCCGTAATGGTACATACGACTCTTTTTTATACTTTATAAAGTGAAGCTTGAATCAACTGATTAATCTCTTCTTTCGTTGGAATAGAAGACATCGCTCCTTTTCCTGTCGTAGTAAGGGCTCCACTAGCATTGGCGAATGCTAGTATCTCCTGCCAATGCATATGAAGTACCTCTTCTACATTGTGCTGTTTTACTTCTTTCTCTAATAATTTATATAAACAGCCACCAATAAATGCATCCCCTGCACCTGTTGTATCCTGTACTACTACATGATATCCAGCCAACTCATACTGTTTATTCTTCATATATAATTCCGCACCTTGGGATCCTTTTGTATAAATTACAGCTTTTACATCCCCTATAAATAAAGATGCAATCGCTTCTTTCGTATTACAAATACCTGTAATAAATGTTAATTCTTCATCTGAAATTTTTACGATATGTGCACTTGGGATAAATTCTAAAATCGTCTTTCTACAATCTTCTGCATGTTTCCAAAGCGGTAGCCGCACATTGGGATCAAAACTAATAATCGCTCCTTTTGTTTTAGCAGAGCGGATCGCTTTCACATGTGCATATTTCATCGGACTTTCTACTAAATCAACAGAACAAAAATGAAGAATATCACCTTCTTCAAACCATTCTTCCTCTATTTCATTTTCACTAAACAGTAGGTCTGCAGAAGGATTACGATAAAATGAAAAATCACGTTCACCATCTTCACGTAATGAGACGAAAGCAAGACCTGTATTCGCTTCGCTCGTTCTCGTAACCTTTTCTGTATTTACACCTACTTGCTGCAATTGTTCTAAAAGAAAGTCGCCGAATGCATCAAAGCCCAATTGGGTAATTATAGATGCATTTCCTCCGTATTTTGCAACAGCAGCTGCTACATTTGCAGGCGCTCCCCCTGGAACCCTTTGAAACTCTCCCACATCTTTTAAAAACATTCCCTTTTGAACGGGAATGAAATCAATTAAAACTTCCCCAATCGCATATAACCGCTTCATACACTCCACCTCTTCTTTTATTCATAATCCCATCTTGTCGCTTGGTACATTACACTTCCTTTATTAGCAAAGAAACGAATTTCATTACTATCAGCTCTCGGGAAAATCCGGCTAGTAAATACTTCTTCCCCATCATTTATAAAGATTTCAACAGAAGATACATCTACAAATACATGAAATTTAATTGTTTGTGCTTCTATCGAGTGCTTTCTTGTCGTTCCATACTCTTCTCCTACAGGTTTTCCTGAATGTGTACGGTCTAATATTACTTTTTTCTGAACAGCATCATATTTGATGATTGTTCCTTCATTTTCACTCGCTCTCAATACAATTCCATATTCAGTTGCATTCTCATTTTCAAATTCACAAATCATTTCATATGCTATCCCTGTAAATCCTTCGTACATTTTCTGTTCGCTACATATGCTATCCTTTATTTTATACTCCCGTTTACGAAGTACTTGCAATTCTTTAATTGGACGCTGAATAAGTTTATCTCCACGAACAAGTAATTCCCTTGGTAATGTCAAACAATGCGCCCAACCATTTTTATCAGTTGGATAATTTATTTCTGGTAGCCCCATCCATCCAACTACAATACGTCTACCCTCTGAGTCAACTGTTGTTTGCGGGGCATAAAAATCAAATCCTCTGTCTAATTCATGAAAGGAGCCGTGCGACATAAACATTTGTTTTATATCTAATTTGTCTCCAAGAATATAACCAGCTTGAAAAATATTTTCATAATGATCTCCTTTAGCGTTTAAACCTTGTGGAGAAAATAATAGAATGCCTCTATCCTCTACTTCAAAATAGTCTGGGCATTCCCACATATAACCGAAATCCTTTAAATCAGTTTGTATTTCCCCTTCGCACTGCCAATGGAACAAGTCAGGAGAAGAATACACTACAACACACCCTGTCCCATTTTTCCGCTGTGCTCCAATAACTGTATAAAACATCTCATCTTTTTTAAAGACCTTCGGATCCCGAAAATGATCTGTATATCCATCTGGCACTTTATCAATAACAGGATGTTCTAACTTTGAAATTTCCCCTGATTCATCCATAATGGCAATACATTGATATGGTCTTCTTACCCAGTTTTCATCACGAGTGTTACCTGTATAAAGTAAATACAACTTCCCTTCATGCTCAATTGCACTTCCCGAATAAGCGCCATGGCTATCATAATCATTTGTCGGTTTAATCCCTATACCAACATTTTCCCAATGAACAAGATCTGTTGATTTCGTATGATACCAATACTTTAAACCGTGCACAGGTCCGAGCGGAAACCACTGATAAAATAGATGATATTCACCATTATAATAAGAAAACCCATTTGGATCATTCAGTAGACCTGTCTCAGGCTGTATATGAAACGTTTGTCTCCACAAACAATCGTTTACTCTTTCTTTTAAACTATGTCTTTCTTCGTCGCTTACTTCTTCAATTCGACGATAACGTTGTTCTTTTGTCCATATCATTTCCATCAAACTCCCTTAATGAATAGAGGAGAATTCTACCATTCTCCCCTGTTCATTACTATAATTAGGCTACATCTTTTTGAGAAGAATCAATTCCCTGCTTCTTTGCTCGTTTTGCTAAAAGAAGTGTTACACCAAAAGCCACTATAAAAGAAATCACCATTCCAATTACATACGG
Organism: Bacillus sp. Xin1; assembly: GCF_013314535.1. Taxonomy (GTDB): domain Bacteria; phylum Bacillota; class Bacilli; order Bacillales; family Bacillaceae_G; genus Bacillus_A. The sequence goes on from NZ_JABUAE010000015.1 coordinate 9,337, forward strand.
GATAATACTATCTGGTCTAATTGAAATAATACCAGGCAACCCAGCAGCTCCTAATGCAATAGCTTTTACCTTATAAAAGGTTACAAAGACAGATGCAATTCCTGCACCAATAATCGCTCCTATAAACGGATATCTTAATTTTAAATTAACACCAAACATCGCTGGTTCTGTAATACCTAAGAGGGCAGAAATCCCTGCTGCTGAGGCAACTCCTTTCACTTTTTTATTTCGTGTAACTAAAGAAACTGCAAGAGTTGCTGCGCCTTGAGCAACGTTAGACATTGCCGCAATCACAAATATGAATGAACCACCTGTTTTTGCAACATCAGCGAGTAATTGTGTTTCCACTGCAATAAAACTATGATGCATACCTGTAATAACAATTGGTGCATACAGTAATCCAAAAATACCGCCACCAATAAATCCAGCTGTATCATATAACCAAACAATTCCATCTGTTAACAAATTACCTGCAGAACGTGTAATGGGTCCTACTACCGTAAATGTTAGTAAACCTGTAACAAAAATCGTTAATAAAGGCGTAAGAAGGTTATCAAGTGCCGTTGGAATAACTCTTCTTAAATATGTTTCTATTTTTGCTAAAATAAATGATGCCACGAGAACTGGTAATACAGTGCCTTGATACCCTACTTTCTCAATACTAAAACCTAGTATATGCCAAACGGGTACTTTGTCAGCCAATAAAGCTGCTCCATATCCATAGCCGTTCAATAAATCTGGATGGACCATTAACATACCAAGAGCTGCCCCGAGATAAGGATTCCCGCCAAACCGTTGTGTTGCCGAGAAACCTATTAAAATTGGTAAGAATACGAATGCTGCATTTGCGAATGTATTAATAAGAGCTGCTAAATCTGTAATTTGAGGATTTGCTTCTACTAATGATTTTCCTGCAATAAATAAGTCTTTTGCTGTTAATAGGTTATTAATCCCCATTAATAGACCACCTGCTACGATAGCTGGAATAATAGGAACAAAAATGTCAGAAAGCATTTTCACAAATCGTTGAAGTGGATTCAACTTTTTCGTTCCAGCGGCTTTCACTTCTGTTGTAGACATGCCAGAAATCTCTGTCAATCTCGCAAATTCTTTATACACTTCGTTCACAGTTCCTGAACCGATAATAACTTGAAACTGTCCACCCGTAGAAAAAGTCCCCTTCACCTCATCCATACTATCAAGTTTCTTTTGATCCACTTTCTCTTCATCATGTAGAACTAAACGTAAACGGGTTGCACAGTGTGCTGCTGCCGATACATTCTCTTTACCACCAATTGCATCTAAAATTTCTTTTGCAATTTTATTGTAGTTCATAACGCTCCCCCTTTATTATAATTATTTTTGGAACCGGTTCCAAAAATAAATCTAATTGAAACCGGTTTTTTGGAACCGGTTTCAATTAGATTATATGCTCGCGTTTATATATTGTCAACGCTTTCTCTTTCAATTATTTCATATTTTGATACCGAAATTTTTTCTATCATTTCTTCATTCACAAGTTTCACAATATTTCGGGCCGCAATTTGTCCAACCTCTTTATAATAAAATTTCACAGTTGTTAAAGCAGGATGAATCACTCCTGTTACTTGGTATCCACCAAAACCCGTAATAGACAAATCTTCAGGTACTCGCAACCCGTTCATATAGGCTGCTTTTAGTGCACCGAGCGCAATATTATCTGTTGCACACACTAAAACAGATGGACGAAATTCTTCAATAATTTCAGAAGCCTTTTCAATTGCATCTTCAATTTTAAAGCTTGTTTCATAATATTTCACTTCACAATCAGCTGTTATATCTACTGCTTGCTTGAACCCTTGCTTTCGTTTTACACCAACTGCAGTATCATGCTCTGTGACACCTAAATAACCGATTCTTTTATGACCCTTCGCCAAAATATATTGTCCTATTTCATAAGCTGCCCCATAATCATCATGAATGAAACTATACACCTCTTGATGCTGTTGTCCAACAAGCATCACTGGTATATCAATTTTACGAAACGCCTCTATATGCTGATCGGTAACTTGAGTAGCCAATAAAATAATCCCTGCGACTTTTTGATTAGCCAATGTATAAATATTTTCAATTTCTCGTTCCAAATCTTGATTGGAATTCGATATTAACATTTGATAATTCAGCTCTCTTAGCTCTTCATCAATACCGATTAATGTGAGCGATGACGCATAAGAATCCAAACGCGGAACAATTGTACCAATAATATTCGTTTTCTTTGCCTTTAAACTTTGGGCAAATGTATTCGGAACATATCCTGTATCTTGAATCGCACGTTCAATTTTTCGTTTAGTCGCATCGCTGACAGATCCCCCATTCAAATAACGGGAAACTGTACTCTTTGCAACCCCCGCTATTTGCGCTATATCCAAAATCGTCTTTTTCATCATTTCATCTCCATATCTAATCACTTACTATGTCAACTTTCTAATAAACCAATCTTTTATAAATAGAATCCAATATCTTTCCGCTCAAAACTGTATAAGCCGTTCTACTTTTATCATAAGTATAAAATGAATGATTCGATTTAGAAAGTTAAATGGAACTCTTACACCTTTTTACATAAACACAGAACAGTCCTTCACTTGATGAAAAAAATCAAATGAAGGACTGCCCCTCTTATTTCTATAATTGACCTCAAACTCCCTGACTATATTCTGCTTCAGCTAAATGTCCAAATTGTCGCTTATGCATCCAAGTCAACGAACCAATTGTTCCAAGTGACAATAGAACAACAAAGATCATTAATATACCTGCATTTTGCCACATAAACCCGAAATCTCCACTTGATACAACAGCTTTAAATCCGGATACAGAATATGTCATTGGTAACCATGCATTAAATACTTGTAATGGTTTTGGAATTAACTCAAGTGGGAATGTACCCGCACTTGTTGTTAATTGTAAAATCAATGTCAAGATCGCAATGAAACGTCCTGCATCGCTGAAAGCTGTTACTAAAAATTGAACTAACGCAATAAACGATAAGCTTGTAATAATACTAAACAATATGAAGTATGGAATACTTTGTACTTCAACACCTAACCCAAGCAGTAACACTGCGTCTGCCACAAGTGCTTGAATCACACCAACCGCAAGTAGTACACCAAACTTACTAATAAACCAGCTAAATCCTGATTTCGGTATACCAACTGTTTGGCGTAACGGGAACACGATAGATAACAACAATGCCCCAACGAATAAACCAAGAGATAAGAAGTACGGCGTAAAGCCTGTTCCGTAGTTTGGAACCTCTGTCACTTTCTCAGTTTCCACTTTCACAGGACTCGCGAACATGTCATATTTGTTCTCGTCACCTTTTGTTTCACTTGTTTTCTCAGCACCTTCGCCAAGTCTTGTTGCTAGTTCTTTTGAACCGTCATTTACCTTGCCAAGACCCTCTGTCACCTTACCAGAGCCATCTGCTAGTTGGTTAACACCATCTGCCATTTGTTTCGAACCAGAAGATAATTCACCTAAGCCACCTGACAATTGGTTTGCTCCTGTAGATAATTGACCTAGGCCTGCTGTTGCTTTTCTAGACAGTTGATTTAAACCGCTATTTAAATCACTTGCACCTTTTGATGCTTCTCCTAATTTCTCACCAAATACTTGGAAATTCGTTACAAACGACTGTTGACCTTCTGCTAATTTACCGGCACCGACAACAAGTTGCTGTTGACCATTTTGTAATTGATCAACACCGTTTTGAAGCGCTACCTGACCAGCATGAATAGCATTTGCGCCACCGGCAAGTTTTGTAGCACCGCCTTGAATTTCATCTGTTTTTCCAGCAAGTCCTTTCACACCTTGTGAAACTTGTTTTGTACCTGCTACCACATCTTTGCTACCTGCTTCTAATTGTTGAACAGTTGCTTGTAATTTTTGTTTCGCTTCACCATCAGGTAGATTTTTAATTTGTTCATTTAAAGCAACTAAACCGTCCGCAACGCCTTGAGCGCCCTTTGCTGTTTTCTCAGCACCACCACTTAACTCATTTGCTTTTTGCTGCCACTGTGTTGCACCCAGCGCTAACTCAGAAGCACCTGCGCTAAGACCCTCAGTTCCTTTTGTTAACTCTGGCAATTTCTTTTGCATTTCTTGAACGCCAGCTGATGATTTTTCTAAACCACCATGTAAATCATTAATACCTTTTTGAATTTCTTTTGCTCCACCAGCTAACTTTCCTTGTCCTTCTTCAAATTGAACAAGCCCATCTGCTAACTGTTTAGAACCGCCTGATAATTGTCCTAAACCGCCTTGGAAATCTCCTTTTGGATCTACAAATTGACCTAATCCTCCTGCAATTTTCTGGGAACCATCTAATAATTTTCTAACCCCAGTTTGCATTTCACCAGTCTTACTATTTAAAGTATTTAATCCATCTGTTACTTTTCCAGACCCATCCTTTAACTCACCCGTTCCATCATGAATCTTACCAGCGCCCTCACTTCCATCAGCAAAGCCTTTAGAAACATCTTTTAATGAATCAAACATTGTCTCCGCATAAGTCTTTGTTACGGAAGCTGATACTTCGCTTTTAATTTTTTCAATGGCTGATCCACCGATTTGTGAAGATAAGAAGTTTAAGCTTTCATTTGGAATGTACTCTAGTTTTGATTTTTTAGGGTTTGCATCCAACAGTGTTGTTGTATTTTTCGAGAAGTCATTTGGAATGCGGATCGTCATATAGTATTTCCGATCGTCCATTCCTTTTTTAGCTGTTTTCTCGCTGACAAACTCCCATTTGAAGCCCTCTTTTTCTTTCAAATTATCAACAAGTTTTTTACCGGCTTCAATCGGTTTTCCATTGTACACTACACTTTCATCAAGATTCACTACCGCAACTGGTAAATCATCCAACTGCTCATACGGATCCCAAAACGCCCATAAAAACATACCAGCGTATAAAAGTGGAACAAATAAAACAGCAATAATCGGTATTAAGATTTTTTTGCTTTTTATAATTTCCGTAAATTCCTTGCCAAGCAGTGTAAATCCTCTCATTATTTTGCTCCCCTCTCCAATTATGACCTAAATGTTCAATCAGTCATTTTTAAGTAAATAAAAAGGTTATATGATGTGATCCATATTACCTATCCCTAACTCGCACTATCTTATTCTCTATACTATGCACCTTTTTATTATAAATGACTATTTAATCCATTTGGTCAATGAAAACATATTTATCTTCTCGCATCTTTGCATACGTAATCTGCTCTTGCTCAAATCCCTCCTTTAAATATTTATGACCGATTTGTTCATTTAGTCATATTTAACTATAATAAAAGGATTATCTTAATTTGACAATCCTTTTAATAAATAAAGTTCAAAAAGTTCTGCGATTCGTTCTTTATCTAGTGGTTTATGATTTTTTTCCCAATCAAAAATAAGCGATACGTATAAGCGAAGCATAATAAATGCCGTAATTTCCGGATCACATTCACTAATCTCGCCCTTTTCAATCGCAACTTCTAAGTAAGATTGAATAACGGATACAATTTCAGCCTCTACTTGCTGCATGCCTTCTTGTACCTCTTTTGTGCCCATATCTCTTTCTTCTTGAATGAGTTTAATCATCAATTGATGTTCTTTTCTGAATTCTAAAATACTATATAATGCTTTATGTACATTTTCAAAAAATGAAACATCTGAACGAATTGCATCTTTTGCTACTTGTTTCATTTCTGTAATTAAGTTAGAAATAATTTCTCCAAACAATTCTTCTTTATTTTTGAAAAAAGTATAAATTGTTCCCTTCCCAACATTCGCTAATTTTGCAACTTGATCCATTGTTGTTGCTTTATAGCCAAATGCTGAAAAGGATTTTGTTGCAGCTTCAATAATAGAACGCTTTCGATCTATTGCCACATCTCCACCTCCGAAATGACCATTTGGATAATATAGTCAATTAGTACATTTTTGATATTATCACGGTTTTCCCTTGTTTACAAGTTCTCTTTTTATTTATTTCCAATTTGAAAAATTCCAATCGATACATGTGCAATCTATTATACCATTAATGCTAAAAATAAGGATTTCGTAAAAACTAGCTCCATTTCTCACCCCTTCCTAAACTTACTTCTAAATACATGCAAACAAGCATACCGTAAAATAAAAACACGAGGAGGATTAAACTGTGTGAAACGGTCTGAAACGATAGTAAGTAAACGCCTGCATCAAGTAAAAATTGCTAGTTTCTTTCTTATGTTTCTTCTCATTGCATGGGTTGGGTATTTAAAGTTTCTCTATGGAAACGGCTATTTATTAGAAAAAAAGAATATAGTAGAAGCCACCTACACTAGCGATACTATCAATATAGAAAAGAGCTTTCGTGTGGACTTACAAGGATTTCGTAAAGTGAATATAGATGCACTCATTCATTGGAGCAAAACTGATCCGAGTGAATTATCATTAATCCAATTACAAAACAACGCTTGTGCTAAGCAATGTATAGGAGAACCTGCAATATATGTAAAATCAGACCGTGGTTATATCCTTTACAAAGAACCTACTGGAATGAATGTTGTTTTAGAGATTAAAAAACGCGATAAATGGAAAGTAGAAAATAAACAGACAAAAAAAGGAATATAGTACTCATTTCTTTATCAGATAGTCTCTTTAACCATACAAATTTTCCCTTTTTGAAATTATCAAATGAAAAAACAAGAAAATCTTTACAATTAATAGTAATATAGAATATAGATAAAAAAATAGTGGAGGCTTTTTCAATCATGATGCGTGCACTTCGTTTACATATAAAACAGGCCTTTTTCAATAAGATTTCTCTCACTCTTCTGTTTAGTTGGTTCACTCTTGTTTCCATTTATCATTATTATTATATTATGCAATATTTAGGAGATACTCCTGACGAGCTTTTCACAACAGCTTATAAATGGATTGGCTTTCGCGATAATGAAATGGATGTGTATTTACTGTTAATGCCTGTACTAGCAGCACTCCCTTTTAGCACAAGCTATAACTCTGATAAAACTGATAAATTTAAATCATTTGTAAGTAAAGAAATTCCCTTTTTTCCCTATGTATGCACGAAATATATCGTTACCTTCCTAATCGGAGGATTTCTTTATATTCTTCCATTCGTATTTTCATTGTTGTTTTGTAAGCTGACAATCCCAGATGGCAGTCCTACACCTACCTTAGGTATCATAAAAGATAATGGCATGTTTGCCTCATTGTATTTTTCTTCTCCCATCACTTATATTTCCCTGTATATCGGGATTAATTTTTTATTCGCTGGCCTTATGGCAGTATTAGGACTCTCTGCATCCATATGGTCTAGAAAAGATTACATGGCAATTCTATTCCCTTTTGCTGTTGCCTCTCTTCCATATGTAATTTTAAATATCGTATTCCCTACAATTGGCGGAGCACCTATTCATTTATACGATCCAAAGCAACCGCTTCAGGGGATATCGCCTTATATTTTAATCATACAATGCATTCTATTTTTAGGAATTAGTTTATTTATGTATATAAAAGGTGTACATAAAGATCAAAAAAAATATATGCGTCGTCTTCAAAAAAGAATGAGATGTAAAAAATCTATTCAAAAATCAATTGGTATGTAATATAAAATATCCCTCAGCCTTTATGCTGGGGGATATTTATATATAAATCCAGTTTGATTTTCTAACATATAAATTGTGGCTATGGAAAACAGAAAGAGACTTTTACTCATTGTCTCCTTCTGTTTTTACATGGCATGGGGCTTAAAAAGGCGCTGACCGCCTCTGTACATGAGCGGATCCTCTTTCCCACCTAAAATTATGTTGGTCTTTCAATCCATATTCATATAGTTAAGAAGCTTTTTTCAAATCAATCTGAGCCAGTACTGGATCATGGTCACTTACGCGGCCATGTTCCTTCATAATATTTGAATTTAAATGTACAGGATCTACAACTGTGTGCGGTGCAATGTTATTTGTCACTAAAATATGATCTAATACTTGTGCGTTTCCGTCATGAATATATGTGTAACGATTTTCTTTTGCAACCATTTCTAACATATCTTTCATTACATCACCTTTTAATGCTTGCAGTGGTTTTGAGAATTCAAAGTCGTTCATATCACCAACTACAACAACTGGTGCATTTGCATCTCGTTTTTGAATTCCTTTTACAAAACTGTTCACTTCTTGTGCTAACTGAATTCGTTTTTCCTCACTCTTTAATACGAGCGGTTGAATTTTCCCAAATGGCGTCGCATCACCGATTTTTGAATTTAAGTGATTAGAAACAACGACAATATTTTGTCCTTGGAATGTAAATTCAGCAGCTAACGGCTTACGCGTACTTTCAAATAGTGGATTTTCTTGTCCGATGCGCGTTGGATTCGTCTCTAATAACTTGGGCTTATCTGCTAATTTCACACGTGACGGATTATAGAAGAAACCAACGCGAATATTCGCTCCTGGCGCTCCTCCGTCTTGATTGTTTTGCGGCGCAACTTCTACATATTCATACTTTGGCCCGCGAATTTCTTGCACTGCATCAATAATACGCTTTGCACTTAAAGAAGCATCTGTTGTGCCATCATTAACTGCTCCGTTATTATCTTGCATTTCTTGCACGCCAATAATATCTGGCATTTTTAAATTATATTTAATAGAGTACGCAAGGGCTTTTACTTTTTCATCAGACGTTTCCTTTTTATTCGCTGAAAAGTTTTCGATATTGTATGTTGCTACTGTTAACTTTCCAAGGCGTGGCTGAATATTTGCCCCTACTTGTTTAAATCCGCCATCTGTTATAGATGGTAATTCTGTTACTGGCGAAATGCGATACGCACCATAATCATATCCAACTACACCTGTTATATCTCCTGTAAACTGATCGCCTACTTTCGCTACGTAATCACGTGATACTTTTAAAGAAAGACGCTCTGGATTGAATTGGTTCTCATCTAATAGAGGAGTTCCATATTTCGTTACGACTTTGTCACTACCATTTGCAACTGTTACATATAGATTTCCATTTTTTTGCGGTGCGATAATTTTTGGAGTCTGCATTGTCACGCGCATACCTTCTACACTTTCATAAAAATCAATCGCATCTTCACTTGGATCAAATACACCAAATGCATCATTATCAATGATTTGATCTGGTATCTTGACGCCATTTTCACCTAGTACAATGGCAGGGGGCAATTGTTGATTTTTTGCTTTTACTAGGGCGCGGCTTGCTTTAATTTCCGTAATCGCTAAATCTGTTTCAAATTTCTCTGCATATCCAGGTCCAATGAACTCTTCCACTTCTCCATCAACTTGAACAAGATCTCCGGCAGCTACATTTGCATCTTTCTTATAAACATAAATACCTTCTGAAGTTGCTGGGTCGTTATCAGGCTGCAGATCTTCCATATAAAAACCGTACTTATCTAACGCTGTTACCACACCTTCTACATTTCGTACTGTCTTCCCATTATAAGGAGAAACATGGGATTTCCCTTGAATATCATGAATACGAACTTGCTCACTTTTTACAACTGTAAAAGAAAAAGTAGAAACTGATGAAGGTATAAGTCCCTCTTTCACTGCAATTGCTTTTATAACGCTGTTTTCATTTAACACAATTGGTTCATTATAACGAATACCTTTATCTGTTGGAACTGATCCATCTAATGTATAATAAATCGTTGCTCCCTCTGTATTTGTCGCTAATGTAACCGCCGTTCCTTTTTCAATTTCTCCACCATTTGGTGATGCAGTCACATCGCTCACACGGTTTTCTGTTTCCCCTTGAAACTTATATGCTGTTACGGATTTTAAGCCTGGGCTACTAAAATATAACTCAAGTGTCCCTGTTAATTGAACTTTCTTCCCAACATTTTCAGGATGATCCTTTACATTTACTGCTGTTCTCACGTCACCTTTTGGCAACTGAACAGGCATAATCTTCTCAGGATCTGTCTCATTTGGAGAATCTGCAATGGCAACATTCGTATCCCCAAACTTCGCTGAATCTTTCGTGTACTTAGAAGGGCTTTCTGTATACCCAACAATATACCCTTCTACTACCCCTTTACTTTTTCCTTGCTGCTTAAACAGTTGAATCGCATCATTTACTGATAATACACTTTTCTCTTCTGCTTTTGTTACCGTACCAGTAAATGAAATCAGTAGTATCAACGATAAAAGGATACTCACTACTTTCTTCAAATTCATCTTCCTCCCCTAATTGTATATTCTCTCGGCATGTACTATCATAACAAATTGTTCTTTATAAAGAACTATAATTCGACAAATTTTACAAAAAATTAATCTCATCCTTTTGTAACTGTGAGTAAAGATTTCTTTAACTACGACTCGAACTTTCAACATAAAAGACAGGAGCTCGTTGCTCACTGCCTTTTATGTTGAATTATATATTTACTTGTAATGCATATTACCGATCGCTAAACATGCTATTGATGTTCTATGCTTCTAAAAAATCACATTTGTACCAGAACTAAATTTCTTCTTTATGATACTTTGCGAATATTTATTTTTTTCCCTTCTTTACGCCACTCTTTAAATTCAGCTGTTGCTGTGAAAAGTACGTCTGTGGATGAGTTAAGTGCCGTTTCAAAAGAGTCTTGTAAAACACCTATAATAAACCCTACCCCAACTACCTGCATAGCAATATCAGGTGAGATTCCAAATAAGCTGCATGCTAGAGGAATCAGTAATAAAGATCCACCAGCAACCCCTGAAGCACCACAAGCACATACAGCTGACAGTACGCTGAGGATGATTGCTGTAGGAAAGTCTACTTGAATACCTAGTGTATGAACTGCTGCAAGTGTCAAAACAGAAATCGTAACAGCGGCACCACCCATATTGATCGTTGCGCCTAATGGGATGGATACTGAATAACTATCCTTATTCAAACCTAGATTTTCACATAATCTCATATTTACAGGAATATTCGCAGCTGAACTACGTGTAAAGAATGCTGTAATACCACTTTCCTTTAAGCACTTAAAAACAAGCGGGTAAGGGTTTTGACGTATAAATGCGAACACAATGATTGGATTGACAATCAGCGCTACAAAGAACATACAACCAATCAAAACAGCAAGCAATTTCCCATAGCTTAGTAATGATTCAATTCCATTTGTAGTAATAGAATCCACTACTAGACCCATGATTCCTAATGGCGCAAGCTTAATAATCCATGTAACCATTTTGGATACAGCATCTGAAAAATTTGAAATCATCGTTTTTGTCGTATCAGAGGCATTTCGTAAAGCCAAACCAAGGAGTGTCGCCCAAGCTAAAATACCGATATAGTTCGCATTATAAATTGCTTTAACTGGGTTATCAACAATGTTCAGCAGTAAAGATTTGAGAACCTCTACAATACCGCCGGGAGCAGTCACACCTTCAGCACCCTTTGCAAGTGTTAAGGTTACAGGGAAAATAAAACTTACAACAACGGCGATTAATCCAGCTAAAAATGTTCCCAAAAGGTATAGGAAGATAATGGACTTCATATTCGTTTGTTGACCACTCTTGTGTTGTGCGATGGCCGACATAACTAAGAAAAGTACCAACACAGGCGCAATTGCTTTCAAAGCACCTACAAATAAAGTACCTAAAATTACAATAGGTTTTGCTACTTCTGGGATTGTCACAGATAGAATAATACCAATAAGCAACCCTGCAATGATTTGTTTTACTAGACTCACTTGATTCCACTTTTTCAGTATACTGTTCATAAATACTCCCCCATCAATTGAAGATAAAATTGCAACATTGCTGCTATAGAGCGATTCATTTCTCACAACCCTACAATAAAGTGAAACTTTAATCAGTGGGGGTTTTCTTCATCCCCACTGATTATTAGTTGAACTAATCGGGCTTTTACGGGCAGTTGATCCCCCACCTACCTTCCTCGTTTCTCTCTGAATCTTGAGGTGGGGGTCTTACTGCCCGTTAATGCGGGATAAACTTAAATCTATTCCACATAGATTCCGTTGAATAATAGATGACTTTTATGAAAGTCAATTTCTATCCTAGGGTTGTGCTTTTGATTTTATCCTTCTACGCTATTCCGGGATATATCAAAAGGTTTTTTATAATAAAAAAAATTCAGATAATTATTTTGATGGATGGCCTCTTTTATCACATTTCACTCCATAAAAATAACTATCTTATCAATAAGTAGTATTATAATGATTTTTTTCGTATATAACAATATTATTTACCTTGTTTTTTAAAAAATCTTAATTGTTAAATTATTAAAAGACTAAACAATACATATCAACAATCACTGCATGAATCATGCTTTCATAGCTAAAAGAAAAAGCAGTGCTTTAATTACATAAAAACCCACCTTCAGACAAAAGTATCCAAAAGGGTAAAGCTTCACAACTTTTTTCAAAACATCGCGACTTTATTTCAAATCAACATTAGCTTGATAGCGATGTGGTGCTTGCAAAAAAGAGGATACTATATCCTCATATCAGACATAGTATCCTCCTCTAATTATATAAAATGAATACAAATTTCTAATAAGCTGATAATCTTACTGCATAATGCCACGTAATACTAAAGCGTCTGTCCATTATCAATTGTAAATATCTGTCCTGTAATAGATTCCTGCGTCAATTGAAACAAAATCGCTTCTGCAATATCATCTGGTGTTGAAATTCTTTGAAGTGGTAAGTTCCCTGCAAGCTGGTACATCGTCTCCTCATTGCCTGCCCACCACCTCGTATCGACTGCACCAGGAGAAATGCTATTTACTCGAATAGCAGGTGCTAATGCAATAGCGAGCGATTTTGTCATCGTATGAATCGCTGATTTTGTTGCGGCATACGGTACAGATGATCCAAGTCCCGTTATCCCGGCAACGCTCCCCATATTCACGATAGCACCCCATTTTTGCTTTTTCATATAAGGAACAACAGCTTTTATACAATGAAACATCCCTTTCACGTTTACACTAAAAAGGTCATCCCACACTTGATCCTTTACGGACTCTAAGTCATCCATCGGTATTTGAACTGTTATACTCGCATTGTTTACTAAACAATCAACTGTTCCAAAGAGGTTAACAGTTTGAGAAACCATCGTCTCCACTTCTTCTTTTTTTGCTACATTAGCCTTAATGGCAATTGCCGTACCTCCTCGCTCTTGAATTTCATGAACAGTTTCTAACGCTCCCTTTTCGGAACGACTATAATTCACCACAACTTTAGCGCCTAAACTCGCTAACTTCAAAGCAGAAGCCTTTCCAATCCCAGTACCGCCACCTGTTATTATGACTACTTTATCTTTTATGTTCATTTTATAATCTCCTCACCATATCTGATTCCATTTCATTTTATCTTCGTTCATTTGAGGAGTATAATACTGAATAATGAAGTAGGTATCATTTTAAATGATATCTATGTGGAGGGATCGATTCTTGGAAAGCCATGACTTATGGATTTTTAAACATGTTGCAGAGCTGCAATCTATATCTAGAGCAGCTGAAAAGTTAGGATATGTACAACCGAATATAAGCCAGCGCATAAAAACTTTAGAGGATAAATTAGGCGTTAAACTATTCAAACGTAATAATAGAGGCGTCACATTAACGAAAGAAGGAGAAATGTTACTAGATTACACAAATCAAATTATGTTCCTAATGAGTGAAGCAAAATCCAAAATAAACCCTGAAAAATGGAGAGACTCTCTTACAATAGGAGCATCTCAAACGATTTCTGCGGTGAAAGTGCCTCAGCTATTCTCTTCCTTTTTGGCAACATATCAAAATATTGATTTGAAGATAAAAACAAATAATAACGTAAAATTACAAGAAATGCTTTTATACGGGGAACTTGATGGGATTTTTTTAAACGGTATATATAATGAATCGCAATTCGAGACTGTGTACAGTTATTTTGAAAATATGATTCTTATTTCATCAAAATATACTCTTCTCGAAAATCAAACTTTACTTGTAAACAGTGATTCAAATTGTATCTATAGAAAGACGTTATTAGATTATTGTCATAGGAATAGTTTTGATCAGACGACGATACTGGAATTTGATTCGCTTGAATCTATTATGCAAGCTGCTCATAGTGGACTTGGGATTACGATTGTACCTGCTAATGTTGCATATAGCCGGACAAAGCCAGAAGCAATTCAGTATGAAGAACTGCCTGAAACAGTCAAAATTGATTTCGTGATTAAGCGGAGAAAACAGCAATCACAAGGGTTAAAGAAATTCCGCCGCTTTTTAAGAGAGTTATAAGTGTAAAACAAAGCCCCTTCTGATTTCGAAAGGGGCTTTTCAAGATTTCTAGATACAATAATGATTTAAAACAACAATTCAATTTGCTTCATCAACTGTTGTTTGGTATGACTCAAATAATCTCTTTTTTTAGAAGAAATGCATAATCCTATCGGCATTTCAGGATCAAACCCTTTAACCTTAAACGATATATTTTCCTCTTTTAAATTAGTTCCCTTAGGAATAATACCTATCATCTCTCCAAAAATCATTTGTGGAATAAGGTGTAGTGCACTACAATTATAGACTTTTTTAAAGGATACATTGTTTTCTAATAAGAAAGCATTCACAGATTGATAATAATAGCAACTATTCTCTCCAATTAAAATAGGATAATCAATGATATCAGATACTTCTACTGACTCTTTTTGTAATAATGGATGATGAGGATTATTGACAATAAATTCGATTTGTTCATTGTAAAGTGGAGTGAATTTTACATCGGAAATATTTTTGTTGTTTCCACAAACAGCAAAATCAATCTTATTTTGGTCTACCATTTGTGATAAAAGCGCTGTATTTCCTACAACAAAATCACAATGTATATATGGTTTCTCCGCATTTAAATATTTTAATAGTGGAGGAATCAATTTTTCTGCAATTGAGTCTAATAGACCGACTCTTACTGTTCCCTTCTCCTCATTGCTTATACGCTGCGCTTGAGATACTGAATAGTCCCAATGCATTAACAAATGATCTACTTCCTCTGCAAATAAAGTACCTTCGTCTGTTAACCTTGCATCCCATCCTCTTTCAAATAACAGAAATCCAAGTTCCTTCTCTAGTTTTTTTATATGTGTTGTTACAGTTGACTGCGCATAGTTTAACTTTTTGGCTGCAAGTGAGAAAGTTCCTTCCTGAATAATCATTTTGAATGTTTTCAACTCTTTTATTTCCATTTTCGCACCTAATCTCTATCGGTATTATTGATAATTATATGATAATTTTTCAATTATCAAAATTAAAATTGCAGGAGTACAATAAATCCATATGAAAGGGAGTGAAGAAGAAATGCCGTTTGTTACTGTTTATTATCCAGAAAATCAATCGAATAAAGAAAAGTTAAAAAAAGTAAGTAATGGTATTCACCTTGCACTAATGGAACATTTTCAAATCCCAAAAGATGATTACTTTCACATGTTTTTACCCTATCCATCTCATCAATTTTTTTACGATCCATATTATCTCTTAGAAGAGAAGAAGAAAAGAACAGACAAAATGATACATGTTTCTATTACATGTGGACCAGGAAGAACAATACAGCAAAAAAGAAATTTGTATCAATCCATCTCAGAAGCTTTTTATAACCATTTAAACATCTCTACAACCGATATTTTTATTACACTAAACGAGACATCTGCTGAAAACTGGTCATTTGGTCAAGGGATAGCTCAAATGGTTACTATGAAGGAGGCAAAAGAATCATGAATGACCGTATCGAACTCAATGTTTCACAGAAAATGAGAGATACTGCTCCCGACTTTGTTGATTATAGTGAAAACGTATTATTCGAAAAAGTATGGAGAGACTCTACTTTAACATCAAAAGAAAGAAGTCTCATTACACTTTCTGCTTTAATTAGTATTGGTAATACCGAACAACTACCGTTTCACCTTCAATTAGCCAAAAAAAATGGAATGACTCAGCAAGAAATGATCGCTTTAATCACACATCTAGCCTTTTACGTTGGATGGCCGAAAGCAGCTGGAGCACTAAATGTAATACTTAACTAAAATCGAATACAAAACTCTAAAAATACTGTAAAATAATATGGTATATTTTTCAAAAGGTGGGAATAACCAATGAATTACCATATTAGAGTAAGAGCTGGAGCAGTTATTATCGAAAATGACTCAATCCTATTAATTGAATTTAACAACGAAAATGGACTCCATTATAATTTACCAGCAGGCGGAGTTGAACCAAATAAAACGGTTATAGACGAAGAAAATTATGGATTAGATGAGATTATTCCTCATATCTTACCAAAAATTATCGATAACTCGAAGCCCCTTGAACATAGATGTGCCATCCGCGATAATAAAATGATTCAGTATGAATACAAAGAGTTAGTGAATATACAATAATAACTTGTACCTATATCAGTAAATGAAATTATATCAATCGTTTCTTTGAATATATCGGCGATTTTTTCAATATATCAATCGTTTCTCAACATATATCGGCGATTCGACAAAGGATATCGACCAACCGACAAAAAACAACAAAAAACAGGAGCCTGCTGGCTCCTGTTTCATTATTGCGCAATTAATTCCGCCCCATCTATTTTTCCCAAATACGACAACACGTGCTTTACTGCCGCTTCCCCTTGATCAATACAATCAGGAAGGCCGGAGCCAGCATAAGAGCTACCAGCTAAATATACACCAGGTAATTCTCGCTCCATAAATGTTGTTAACTTCTTCATTCTTTCTTTATGCCCCACTGTATATTGCGGCATGGCATCTTTCCAGCGACTTACGACAGTAAATTCTGGATCAGCTGTTATATCCATTGTTTTTTGCAAGTCTTCTAATATAAATTGAACAATTTCTTCATCGGATTGTTCGACGATTGCTTCGTCACCAGGGCGCCCAACATAGCAGCGAAGAAGTACTTTCCCTTCCGGCGTTGTATGCGGCCATTTCTTATGTGTCCACGTACATGCTGTAATCGAAAAATCACTATTGCGAGATACAACGAAGCCCGTTCCATCAATATCACGCTGGATGGCTTCTTTCGGAAAGGCTAATGCAACATTCGCAACGGATGTCGATGGAACATTGCGGAAGAAGCGGAACTCTTTATACTGTGCAAACATAGAAGGCAATACTTTATGAGACGCAGCGACTACGATAGCGTCCGCCTCAATTTCCTTTCCATTGCTTAGTGTAATCGAATAACCATCGCCCATTTTTGTGACTTTTTCAATGCGAGTTCCCTTCACAACTGTTCCAACTTCTAGTCGATCTTCTAGCTCTTCCACAATAGATTGTAAACCTGTTTTTAACGTTAAAAAGATTCCTTTCACCGCTGCATCTTTTGCTTTTTTCGGAGCTACATTACGCATACCGAGTGAAATACTACGATACTTTTGTTCTACTTGATAAAACTGCGGGAATGTCGCCATTAAGCTCATTTGATCGATATCCCCTGCATAAATTCCAGATAACAATGGTTCGATTAAATTTTCAACCACTTCATTTCCTAAACGACGACGGAAAAATTGACCAAGTGATTGATCAGAAACAGGTTTCGAACGTGGCAATACAAAATCAAAGCCTGCTCTTACTTTACCAATCGGAGAGAACAATCCTGAAAATAGAAACGGAGTAATTTGTGTTGGAATTCCCATCATGGATCCGCTCGGCATCTTATGTAATCGGTTGTTCACAAGAACAAATGACTGCCCAGTTGCGTTGTTTACAAGCTGATCTCTAAGTCCTAGGTCTTTTGCTAGTCTAGCCGCACTCTCTTTTCTTTCTAAGAAAGAATCTGGACCACGTTCAATTGTAAATCCATCTTTTCGAACGGTTTGAATTTTCCCTCCAAGCTTACCCGAAGCTTCTATTAACAATGTATCAACCGGCAATCCTTTTTCGCGAATTTCTTTTTGTAAGTAATACGCTGCTGTTAAACCTGTAATTCCACCACCGATGATAACAACTTTCTTTTTCAAAAAGGCTCCCCCTCTCCTATGGTATTACGAAACTTCTGTTTGCTTCTTTAACACGACATCTGCTAGACAAGAAATAAATGCATCTGATGCATTTGGCATTTCCGGACGATAATACTTCGCTCCAATTTCTTCTGTAACAACTTTACATTCAATATCGTTGTCATATAGTACTTCTAAATGTTCAGCTACAAACCCAACCGGTGCATATACAAATGAAGTGTAACCATATTTTTCGTTTAATTCTCTCGTTAAATCTTGTACGTCTGGCCCAATCCATGGGTCCGGTGTATTACCGGCACTCTGCCAACCAACTGCATAATTTCGAACTTCCGCACCACGCGCAATATAATCAGCTGTTTCATTTAACTGTTCTGGATAAGGATCACCTAAAGCGATAATTTTTTCTGGTAGGCTATGAGCAGATACAATTAAAACCGCTTTTTCGCGTTCCTCTTCTGACATAGTGCTATATACTTTTTTCACTTCATCTACCCAGTACTGGATAAACTTTGGTTCTTTATACCAGCTATCGATTCCGTGAATTGTTAAGTTTCCAAGCTTAGCTGCTTCTTCTTGCGCTCTGCCGACATATGATTTTACGCTGAACGTAGAATAATGCGGAGCAAGAACAAGAGCAATTGCTTCTTCAATCCCATCATTATGCATAGCCCCTACAGCATCCTCAATGAAAGGTTCAATATGTTTTAAACCAAGATACATATGGAATTCCACGTGATCTTGCACTTCATTTAAACGTTTTTCTAGCTTTTTTGCTTGTTCTAATGTAATAGTAGCTAAAGGAGAAATACCACCAATTGCGCGGTAACGTTCTGTTAAATCCTCTAACATTTCTGGACTTGGCTTTCTGCCTCTACGAATATGTGTATAGTAACGTTCAATATCTTCTTCTTTATACGGTGTTCCGTATGCCATTACAAGCAAACCAATTTTCTTTTTCATACACGTATTCTCCTTTACTTCGCTAACTGTGCTTTCGAATAATCATGAATAAACGCTGTTAAACGTTTTAATGTATCTGGATTTACTTCTGGGAATACACCGTGACCTAAGTTAAATACATAACCAGGCTGCTTCATTCCTTGATCTAGAATCCCTTTTACATGCTCCTCGATTACGTCCCATGGCGCAAGTAAGAAAGAAGGATCCATATTGCCTTGTACCGCTTTATGAATGCCACGTGCGCGCGCTTCTTCAATTGACAGGCGCCAATCAAGTCCGACTACATCAAGAGGCAATTCATTCCATTCATTTGCTAAATGCCCAGCTCCAACGCCGTGCATAATCATCGGAACACCCATACTGCGAACTTCCGTAAAAATACGCTCCATTGCAGGTTTCATAAATGTACGGTAATCCGCTACATTTACTGTTCCAACCCAAGAATCAAAGACCTGTACCGCTTTTGCTCCTGCTTTGATTTGTGCTTTCAAATACGTAATCACCATATCTGCAAGCTTATCCATTAAAGCGAACCAAGCTTTCGGCTCTGTATACATAAATGCCTTTGTTTTATGATAGTTACGAGAAGGTCCTCCTTCAATCATGTAACTCGCCAATGTAAATGGTGCCCCTGAAAAACCAATTAACGGAACATCTAACATTTCTGTTGTTAATAACCGAATTGTATCTAATATGTATGGAACATCGTCTTCCGGATGAATTTCACCAAGTTTTTCTACGTCTTGTAAAGAACGAATTGGGTTATCAATCACCGGTCCGATTCCTGATTTAATTTCTACATCAACGCCGATTGCTGGTAATGGTGACATAATATCTTTATACAGAATCGCCGCGTCTACATTATATTGATCAACTGGAAGCTTTGTAACATACGCACATAGCTCCGGATTATGTGTAATTTCAAATAAAGAATACTTCTCTTTTATCTTTCTATATTCAGGCTGTGAACGACCTGCTTGTCTCATATACCATGCTGGTACATATTCTGTTTGTTCCCCCATACACGCTTTTAAAAATGTCTCATTTATAGTTCTTACCAAGACCCTTGCTCCCTTCCTTACCTATACGAACCCTATCCTATTTATTATCTTTTTTTACTATACAGCTTGTAAAAACAAAATGCATAACTTTATGTACGTTGTTCATGAAATTGACACAAACGTTCGTAAAACCGCTTACTATTTTCACAACATTCTTATTATATCACAAGCAAAAACTACGGTTTAGCTACTTTTGTCTTTTCTCCTTCTCGATTTGTTTGTGGATTATACGGGACAACATAAAAACTTGGTTTAGCGAATATATTCGTAAACTTGTCTTCATACTCACCAATCCCTTTTACTGTTCCAACATGAGTATGGACTCCATTCTCAACCTTATAAATTCGATATATAACTCTTTTATCTTGAAGTGGTTTCCAGCTCAATTTCGTAGTAAATAAACCAAACGGATTAAACGATAATTTCGCCTCTATATTTTCAATTCTACTTAGGTGAATTGGGTTTCCGATCGTCTCAACACCTTCTGGCTTCTTAAACTTCGTTTTATCTTGTACATGCGCCTTCGTTAAAATCTTTTTAAACAATTCTGTTGCAGACGCACTTCCATCATATAATTGGTGTTCTCTATCTGTACGATCATACCCAATCCATACGGCGCCTACTAAACTTGGCGTATATCCAACAAACCAAACATCTCTAGCACCTTCACTTTGATTTGGAAGTGACGTTGTACCCGTTTTTCCTGCTAGCGCACCTTTATATTCACCCGTTTTTGCAGTTCCTTCTCTTACAACACCTTCTAGCATTTTTGTCATATACCATGCTGTTTGTTTTGAAAAAATTTTCGTTTCATTTTTAGGTGATTCCCCAATGACCTTTCCGTGCCGATCAAGTACCCTCTCAATCACATGTGGCTCAATAATTTTTCCATTTGCCAAAAACGCACGGTACATCTTTACAAGTTCAAATGGAGAAACGCCTTCTTTTAATCCGCCAAGTGCCGCACTTAAGCCAGCATCTGCAATATGAATATTTCCCTTCTCTAAATATTGCTTCCCTTCTTCGATTCCCATTTCATGTAATAAAGATACAGCTGGTACGTTTGCCGATTCCAAGAGCGCATCATACATCGTTACTTCTTTTGAATACCGTTGATTATAATTTCGCGGCTCATATCCTTCAAAAGAGACTCGTTCATTTGTTAATAAAGAATACGGATTATATTTTTTCGTTTCTAGCGCCGGTGCGTACACAATAAGCGGCTTTAAAACAGAACCTGGTTGACGTTTCGCAAACACTCGATTAAATCCTCTTGGCACATACTCTCTCCCGCCAATTGCAGCTTTAATGCCTCCTGTCGCATGATCCATTAATAAAAAGGCTCCCTGTGCTCCGCCCTCTTTCCCTGGAAAATTCCGCGCATCTTGAAATTGATCATACGCTACTTTTTGAATTTTCTCATCCATTGAAACAACAAATGTATAGCCCCCGCGGAGAACTTCCTGATGCGATAAACCATACAAACGCGCCGCTTCATCTACAACCATATCAACATACGGCATATAAGCGAGTTCCCGTTCATCTAAATTTTTATAAAGCGCAATGGTTTTCCCTTGATAGCGAACGCTTTCCTCTGCTGATAAATACCCTTGTTTATGCAGAAGAGACAATACTAAATCACGGCGTTCCTTGCTTTTTTCTGGATACAGAAACGGAGAATACCCATTTGGTGCTTTTGGAAGCCCCGCAAGCAGCGCACCTTCTTCTACTGTTAACTTTTCTACATCTTTATTAAAATACAATTTTGCTGCGGCCTGAATTCCATAAGCACCATGACCAAAATAAATATGATTCATATACATTTCAAGAAGCTGGTCTTTCGTATATGTTTGTTCTAATTTAAGAGCGATAGCTACTTCTTTTAATTTGCGCGTAAATGTTTTTTCATGTGTTAAAAAAACATTTTTGACGAGTTGTTGCGTAATCGTGCTACCTCCCTCTACTTTTTCTCTCGCTAAAATATCTTTATACAACGCGCGAAATACAGAAGGGTAGTCAATTCCATGATGCTCATAAAATCTGGAGTCCTCTACAACGATAAATGCTTGCTGCACATGTTTCGGAATTTGCTCAATCGGTACAAGATCTCTATTTTCTACATATAATTTTGTAATTTCTTTTCCTCGCTGATCAACGATACGTGATGAAGAGTGGAAAACAAGTTTTTTTTCATCCATCATATAACCACCAGCTAACACAATCAGTTTATAGAGTACAATCGCCACTACAAACACTGCTACGCCGCTTATTAAAGTCCACTTTATTTTCTTCATTCGTCGTCCTTCTTTCCAAATGATGGTACATTTATTATTTGAAAAACGATTCTCTTTATGTATATAATCTTCGAACTTTTTCGGAAGAGTTGCTATAATGTAATCAAACTTATAAAGGGGGCATCACTAATGAAAGCGATTATTTCATACGAAACACCTCTAGAAAAGCCACACTTCACTGCAAAAGATAATGAAAAAGATATGTTTTATAAAGAAAATACAGAAGAAGCGGTAGAAGGAGCACTTCATTATGACGTGCTAGACGCTGTTGGAGAATTTAAAGGCCAACATGGATTTATTGTTTGTAACAACATTTCCGTTACAGACGAAGGCCGTCCCGTTTTTGAAAATCGTTTCAAAAATCGTGCAGGACTGATTGAAAGCGAACCTGGCTTCCAAGCCATCCGCGTTCTTCGTCCATTAAGTAACGATACATATGTCATTATGACAATGTGGGAAACAGAGCAAAACTTTAAAGATTGGACAGAATCACGTTCTTTTGAAAATGCACATAAAAAACGCCATGCACAAGCAAGTACAGAACCACAAAAAAGTATTTTTTCAAGACCTTCTTTTGTGACGACGTTCGATGTGTTAGCTTAAACAAAAAAGCTGTAACTTCGATTGAAAAGAAGCTACAGCTTTTTTCTCTGTCTTCCACGAACTCATCACCCTTTTATCTTGAAATACTTTCCACTTCATTTCTACCACAGTAACTACATTGACCTCGTCTACGATAATAATAAGCGATAGAAGCAAGACCTAGCGCTATCCCCCAGAGAATCCATAAAAGCATTGGCCCTATTGAACCCCAAATGTGACTCAGCAAAATATTATCTGTAGACACGAGTTGAAGTTGAACCGCGATAAAAGCGAAAGTAAAGGTGAAGCCAGCAGCGGTTACAGCAATCGCTACACACGATGCTGGAATCACCGCCAGTAGGATTGGCACCCTTTTACCGTTAACAAATGGGAACCACCGCGGGAAGGTTTCACCCCATTTCTGGATCAAACCTAGCGTAAGAATACTACCGGCGATACATATCGATCCAAAAGCCCATTCAGTAATATGATGCGCTGGGTTGACATTGGAAAAGTCCTGCAAAAACTTCGCGTCAATTCCTAACGGGATTTTCAATGCCCAAGCATAGCGCGTAATTGCATATGGGATAGGAGCAAGAGCCGCAAGATAGGTAATCCATCGACTCCATCGCATGAGAAGAGATGTTTTCCCATCCGTCGTCCTTCCACAATATTCACATGCATGGCGTATTTTTCTCCGATAAGCTACAGCGAAAAATCCCCAAGATACCGCTCCTACAACACATATAATTTGATTGAACATTAGCCAGTCAAACTTAAATTTTAACAAAAAAGCATAGGCCATGGCCGCAATCAAACTGGCATCCGGTACAAAGAGGAGTAAAGCAGCCGCCCACCCCCAGGCATAGATGAGGATAAGCCGCTGTTGGAAAGTCTTTTCCACTAGCTTCCTCATTGAAAATCCAACCAATATACCTATGAGACAAAGAACAACAAATATGATACCTCCAATATGAGACGGAAGATAACTAACCTTGCCAGCAAACAAATCCATACCATCTTCATTCTTAAAAGGATACCCCTCTCCTCCAAGCAACCAGTAAAGATGCATTGATCCATAAAAGGCTGACCAAGCAATGGCTATATACCCAATCCAAGATGGCCACCGCTTTAGGCTCATTCCTTCTCTTTTCTTTCGTGAAGGCAATGCATCATTTGTATCCATGTTAGATTTGTCAATCGAAGTCTTTGAATCCACTCAAAAAACACCCTTTCCTATTATTTTCTTGAAACTGATTTACTCTTTTATACACATGCATCCAAATTTGTCACTAACCTTACCCACAGCCCCTTTCCTTTTTTAGCTACCATAAAAAATCACCTCGATATCCATTGTATTGAGTGAATGGAAAATCAAGGTGACCTCAAGTTTAAATCTAGTTTAATTTTTTCCTTAAATAATGCCATGTACCTTGCGGCGAACTGGATACCTCCCAAAAAATATCCATTTCCCTGGTCATGAGCGAAACGATGGATAGTCCGATGCCCGCTCCTTTTGCTTCCGAGTGGTGCTCCATTCCCCGTCCTTTATCTCTGATAACCATAAATAAATCGCCGTCACGATCAATTGTTTCTACACAAATATATCCGCCAGAATTGGCATGCCTAATGACATTTTGAAACAGGTTATCCAATATGCTGCGCAGCCAGAGAGGATCCACCTCCCAAATCAACAAACAGTCAGCCAAATGGACATCCACTTCAAAACCTTCTTTCTCAAAAACCGGATACCACTCGGCAACAGCATTACGTAACTCTTCAACTACATCTATGTTTGTCTTCTCTACTGGATACTTTCCAGCTGAAAGTAATGTGTAAGTAAGAAGGTTTTCAAGTAATTTTCCAACATCGTTTAATTTGTTGACGATAATTTGTACCGATGCGGTTGCTTTTAAGGATGATGGGTTATTCTGAATGGAGTAGGCATGCTGTCTAATAACAGTTAAAGGCGTCCTTAAATCGTGAGAGATATTTGCAATTAATTGTTTTCGTAGATACTCTTCTTCCTTCTCGCGCTTCCGGCTGGCTTTTAACTGATCGATCATCCTGTTAAAGGCTTTTTCTAATTGTCCAATCTCATCACTGTTATTGACTGTAACCTTATCAGGTATTCCATCATTTACGGTATCTGACATTGTACTTTGAAGTTGTACAAGTCTTTTGCGAATACTTAAGAAAAATAACAAAGATACCACTACAATCGAAACACCTACGACAAAAATAATAAGGATTAAAAAGAGATCTCCATTTACTGGCTGAATCGCAAGCGTCGTAAGAGATTTTGGGATATGAAATATCATAAATCCTTGTTCACCATCTTTACCAATCGTAGCTGTCACAGTGAATGTATCTTGTTTCTTTTTCCTATCGAGATAGTTGATGAGGCTCAAAGGTGTCCATTGATCAGGAATGTCTACGATACGCTGATTGATCACATGGGTTTTCCCCACTTTGTCGACCCAAAACAGCTCAGCTTTCGGATAATGTTCTTGTATCTTACCGAGCTTTTCATTGATTGTATTCCCATTAGCTTCATTTAGTTGTTCAGCTTCATGTTCCCACATTTTTTCTATTTCCAGCGGCTCATATATCGCATCTTGTTTAAGCAAAATGTCAGGTAAATAATAGATTGCTGGCAAAATAGGCCACATGAGTAAAGAGGCAAGGATCAATAACAAATATTTGGTAACAAGCGATTTTCGAATATTCATAACTTCAACCGATACCCGATGCCGCGAATCGTTTCGATAATCTGCGGATGACTGGGATCAATCTCTATTTTTTCACGCAAATGACGAATGTGGACCATAAGGGTCCGATCCCCTTTTATATAGGAATCTTCCCACACAGCTTCATATATTTGCTTTTGAGTCAAAATCTGATTTGGGTGATTGAGAAGAAACATAAAGATATGAAACTGTTTACCAGTTAGGACAATCTCTTTATTCGTTTGTGAACTCAAAATACGGTTGGCTTTCCGGTCAATACTTAAATGGTTCAACTGGATATGATCCGGAGAAACTACACCGAGTCGCCTTAAGAGAACATGAATGCGGGCCTCGAGTTCATCAGGATGGTACGGCTTCGTCATATAATCATCTGCAAAAGCGAGCCCTTGCAGTTTATCTTCTATTGAAGCTCTCGCTGTGAGCATCATAATTGGTATTTCAGGGAACTTTCGCTTCATTCGCTGCCCAACTGTATAACCATCAAGCCCTGGAAACATAATGTCCATAATAACAACGTCCGTTTGTTCCATGTAATCAAATGCATGATGGCCAGACTTCAACCAAATTACTTTATATCCCCGTTCAGTAAAAAACTCACTTACCCATAATCCAATTTCTTCATCATCTTCTATATGTAAAATTGTTAATCCCATCGCATTTCTCTCCTCTACCATAAAGTGAAACTTTAATCAGCCCTCACCAATCAGGCTTTTACAGGCAGTTCATGCAGGAAAATTTGATTATCTTTGATAATAAATGCCTGCACTGAACTTCTAATATTCACCTATCTCCCCCCTTCATAATTTAAAAGTGACATAGCATACAAAAAACCCGAGTAATAGAATTTTCAAACAATCCACTACCCGGGTGATATATCTAGCTTTCTTTTATTTTTCCTTATACCACTCATGTACACAAGCTACATCCTCTTCACACACATGCTTCAATTCGTAATGACGCCCTGCCACGCTGCAAGCTACGACTACAATATATGTATACAACCGATCTCCCCGTTGAAAATATGATTGCGATTTTGTCATTGCTTGTACATGTCTTTTTTTCATAAATCCTGTATACTTTGCAATCCCCCTGTGCACAAGCGTTACCTGATCACCTTTTATTGCATAGCCACCTGTCTTATACTTACCGTATGCAAGAATCGTAATGAATAAAAATAATGGGATAAGCACAAATAGGGTGCTATATTGCTGAAAATACATGCTCGCTCCTATAATTGGTGCCGCAATAGCCCCAAAAATCATCCACCCCATAATCAGATAACGGCGTAGCGCTGCTTTTGGCAAATGTACAATTTCCTCTTCTATTTCATACGGCAACTTTAAATATGTCAATAGCTCTTGTACATCCTTTTTTTTCATAAGCGGGTGCAGTATGACATTCATATTCTTTGTATCTATGCTTTGAATCACTTCTACTTCCATAGAACAATAGCCAAACGGTTGACGAAGAATTCCCTCTTTCATTGTCAATGCCTGAATCCGATGCAATTTTAAAACCATTTCTTTCTTCTCAAATAGTCCTTGTGAAATACGAATCTCATTGCCATTTCTCTGCACGGTAAAATTCGCATGTTTTAAAGCATAGCCAATTGTAGAAATGATCCATGAAATTACAATCAAAATAGCGACCATATATAACAAGTTATATACACTATTGTCTTTCACATATGTTTCAACTTCTTCTATTAACCATTTTGGAAGAACGTTATCAAACTGTGTATAGAGGAAAAACAATCCTGAAAATAACAAACCAAACTGACCAGACGTAATAGACGCTAGCAAAATTTCTTTCGCTGTTAACTGGTAAACCGTTGTATTTGTTTCTCGTCGCAAGCCTTCCTCTTCTTTTACTGGTTTCTCATCTTCTACTTTATTTAATAAGGCGATTAATTCTTTCGCCTCTTCTTCCTTAATACCAGCTAATGTGACCTCTGGTTCACTGCCGCCACCAGCCGTTTCAATTTTGAGTTTCGTCAATTCAAAAAGCTGATAGATGATATTGGAAGTTGTGCTAATGGTTTGCACACGCTCTTTATTTAAATAGCTTTCCTTTTTAACAAATACTCCTTGTTTTATATGTAAAATATTATTTTCAATCCAATATACTTTAAAGTACCATTTCACAAACGAAAAGATAGCCAAAATTAACACGAAGCCCACAATGAAAATAGGAAACCAATACCAAGGCTCTACCCCATCTTCATCAAGCAACACAATGATAATAAGAGGAATTAAACTAGAAATTCTTATATCAAATAAGATCGTAATCGGATGTTGCCTCTTATACATCCTCATCACTCACTTTCGCCAGTTCCCCAATTCTTCGTTTTAACTCTTCTGCTTCTCTCTTTGTTAAACCAGGGATACTATGAGAAGTCGCTGCCGTTGAAATTTGCAATTCTGCTAGCTCATATTTCCTCATAATCGGCCCTTGCTCAATTGTCACGTGCTGAACGCGAGTCATCGGAACGAGCACACGCTTTACAACGAACATCCCTTTTTGAATTTCAATCTCCTCTTCATCTAATCGGTAGCTATAATAACGCTGACGCAGTGCCGGAAAGATAAAATAATCGAGCGGTGCATATACAATCGTTACGGTAACCAACACCCCAAACAACCAGCCCCACCAATGAAATTGAATCATTAAAAAAAGATATGCTAAAACGATACTTACAAGTACCCCGGCACCAATTAAAGCATGGATTTTCCACACTTTGACCATATTCGGATGAATTTCATTTTCTAGTGGCTGCATTTCATCACTCCAAATTAAAAAATCTATGAAATATGTATATTATTTCCCTTTCATTGTAATATGTCACAATCACACAAAACAAGGTAAAACAAACATTTTATGTAAATTCATAGATTGTTATTTTTCTTACTATGTAGAATACAATGATGTCGCTCAGAGAATATGTATTTCATACTAAATTATTTTTTACATTGATGTTGGAACAATAATGGTGTGTGACGCATAGTATAAAACAGATACTGTATAACATACACCAAGAAAAGAGGTGGATGAATGAATACTTTATTGAATTCATTAACGACAGAGCTTAGAAGAGGAACTTTGACGTTAGCTGTTTTAAGTCAATTACAAAAGCCCCAGTACGGATATTCACTTGTTCAATTGTTGGAACAGTCAGGTATTCATATTGATCAAAGTACTTTATATCCATTGCTACGACGCTTAGAAAAACAAGAATTAGTAACAAGTAGCTGGGATACCTCTGAAAGTAGGCCGCGTAAGTATTATGTTCTAAGTGAATATGGTTTAGAAATTTTTTTACAGTTAAAAAAGGAATGGATGGACAATTCTAAAAAACTCTTAAAGGTGTTAAAGGAGGAAGATGATGAATCTAATTGAGATTTATATACAAGAAGTGACTCGAAGACTGCCTGAAGAAAGTCGTGAAGATATCGCTCTCGAGTTAAGATCAACTATTGAAGATATGTTACTTGATGATTACAGTGAAGAAAATATAAAAGTGGTCCTTGAAACATTAGGGAATCCTGCTATATTAGCTAGTAAATACCGCGATCGACCAATGCATCTGATTGGCCCTCACTATTTTGAAACATATGTCACGTTATTAAAAATGATTGTACCAATTGCTGCTACTATTTCTCTAATCTCACTCATTGCCAAATATTTTATAGGCTATCATGGCGAAGAAGCAGTCATTAATGTCGTTTTTGATATGATTGGTTTTAGTATAGGGAGCATCATTGAAGTCGGTATACATGTCTTTTTCTGGCTTACACTCGTTTTCGCACTTATTGAACGAGTAGATCATTCGAAAGGAATCCAAACACTCACAACAAAGTTTACCAAATGGACTGCGGACAATTTGAAAGATATATCTTATATTCCCAAGAAAAAAGCTATTACGAAGTGTGAAGTATTTGGAAGTTTACTATGGACTGCTATTTGGGCAACCGTTTATTTTTACGCAAATCACCTTGTGGGCATGTATAGAGGTAGTACACATGGAATCGATTTTGTAACCTCAGCTTTTAATCAGGATGTATTGCTTCAATATTGGCCAATCGTTCTTGTTATGATCGTTTTAGAAATCACATTGTCTATTTATAAATTAATCAAGAGACGATGGACAAAAGGGATAGCAATATATAATACAGCTCTCCAGCTTATCGGAACCATTGTATTCATTGTGATCGTAACAAATCCAAATATAATGAACCAAGATTTTATGACGTATACAGCTGATTTATTCTCTATTACTACTAAACAACTTGACTCATGGATCGTTGGCGGTGGAATTTTCACCTTTATGTTATCTGCAGCAATCTGTGTATTTGATGGTATCCGCAAGGCTAAAATTCATTAATTAACATTTGTCTACTAATGTAACGGGGCTTAGTTCAACAAGCACCTCCTTGAAAAGTCGGATCCTTAGTTTATAGGTGAAGTGCCATTCCTCTCTTTGGTACATTTCATTCAACAGATTAATAAGCACTTCAAATGCCATTCCTCGGCTTCTATTAAAAAAATTATTTTGTTTAAATTCTGATAAGACACTTTTTAAATCCCATCACATTGGAAATAACTGTATAACAAAACTCAGTGAATATTAGGAGTGCTATAAATGTCTGATATAATCCGTCTCTTTATTGTCCTGCTCATTGCAATTTATTTATTTTTCTCTGTCATGATGGAATTTAAAAATCCACAAAAAAGTATGTTCTGGTTCTCACTTGAAGTCTTGTTTTTTCTGGGAATGGTACTGTTAATAAAAGAATTTTTCATCAAATATATAATATAAATTTCTCTCTCCTCCCTTTTGATAAAACTAAATATTCCGTCAATAATGTGGACACCCCATTTCTTCCATTACCAACAAAAGAGCAGTTAGCTTTTGCTAGCTACTCTTTTGTTGGTAACAATCACTGTTGTATCCCATACTGTTACAGAATATCATGTAATCGCTCGACGGAAACGAGCAGTTATACCCATTGCCCTAGGGAACTAGGGCTTTATTTTTCTATAAAATGAATTTTTATTAGAATCCACCTTCTTTATTTCTCAATATATAGAACCTAGAATTTTTATTAATAATCGTGTATTATTTTAACTAAAGAGTAGAGTAAGAACTATTCTTTGCCATCGTGGAGAGGACCTGCTATTCTTAGCTGGTCCTCTTTTCATAGAATTGAAACATACTGAATATAGGAATCTCCCACTTCAAACACAAGTAGCACAGTTCAAATAAATTGAACTGTGCTACTAAGATTATTTAATATCGTTTAACCTAACTCCATTTTGACAAATCAAATTACAGCATTTTATATATTTCAATTAAATTATCGTCAGGGTCCCGAAAATGCGCAACACGCGCTCGCCATTCTTTACGATCATGCGGTTCATTAACAAATTCAATTCCTTTTTCTCTTAAACGGTTATACGTCTTATCGACATCTTCAACTTCACATTGCAGCAAAAATTTTGATTGATGCTCAGCTTCTAAAGGTTTATTTCTTTCTCTGACCAATTCGGCCATCACTTTGCGAGATACAAGTTCAATTTTCGTTTCCCCATTATTGAAAAGAGCATATTCCATATTTTCCTCGTACCAACTCACTGGAAATTCCAATACATCTCTGTAAAACATGGCACTTTTCTTAAAATCCTTAACCAAAAGTCTTATTTGCAACAACTTCAAATCAATCATCTCCTGAAAAATATTATCGAAGAGCCAATACCGTCGTCATTCATTGAACATTTCGTTACTGATTCCAATATTCCTCTATGTTTAACTTTGTTATTCTCATAACAAATAAAACAACATGATTATCGTTCAACACTTTCTATCGTGATACAGGGAAGATCGTAAAAACTGAATTACTATATATTTAGCTAGTTTTATTGATATGTAATATTGAATATTTATTTTGGTTTTGCAACACCCTCTACGTGAATACATGTACTTTTTCATACAGATATTCCTCACCTTTACAGATTTATAATATCCGTATGCCTAAGCACGTGTTTTAAAGCATTTGCATCAAAACTTACATTTTAATGTTTAATAACTTTTAAAATTTCCTGATATTTCCTTGATTTAGGGCTACCCGACTGGATTTTACTTGCCAATTCATTCGCATAGTTTGTTTTTGCTGCCGCAAATTTATTACGATCCCACTGATGATTTCTAGCGATTTGTTCATCAGACAAGTTATAGTATGAATACACTACTCGTCCTTGCACATCTGGAATTGGATCATCAAAAGTTGTATCAAGATGGTACCACTTCCCTTCAATTTTCACTTGATTCCAAGCATGTGGTTGTCCATTTCCAGTTCCTGTTACAATATGATTTTCTATTCCAGCCTCTTTTAACAATTGATACGTTAATAATGCATATCCTTGACAAACCGCAGAGCGGTTTGCTAAAGCTTCATATGCTGTATAAGCTTGAAAAGAAGTATCATAAGAAACGTGTTTTACGACATAATCATGAATTGCTTTTACTTTTTCGTGCTCGTCCATATCAGCTTTGACAATAGACTTAACGATTGATTTCGCTTGTGTCTTTACATGGTTCGTTTGTGCTTTAGATTCACGGTATGTAATCTGTACTGTAAACGTATAATTCCCTGGAATACCCCGAACAGAATATTGCGCACGCGCAATATCATAATTCAAGTATTCGTTAGATTCGACTGCCTTATCGTATTCTTTAATAAGTGCATCCATAACCTCATTAATATTAGAGTTTTTGGATTTGTATGTCATCGTTATATTTTCTTCTTGATTATTAATATGCACTTTCATTTCCTTTTGAAATGCGTCTAACAGCTGTCCATCAGGTCGTGAACCATTATTTGTGGATTTAGCATTTGGATTCCAAACACCATTACTT
The DNA here is from genome assembly GCF_013314535.1 of Bacillus sp. Xin1. Classification (GTDB taxonomy): domain Bacteria; phylum Bacillota; class Bacilli; order Bacillales; family Bacillaceae_G; genus Bacillus_A. Next base: position 41,901 of record NZ_JABUAE010000015.1, read on the forward strand.
TCCAAGTAGTATTTTTTACCATTATCTTGGATCCAGCCCGTTTGCATCGCTCCGCTTCCGTTGAAGTAATACCATGCTCCATTTACCTGTTGCCAGCCTGTTTGCATCGCTCCGCTTCCGTTGAAGTAGTACCATGCTCCGTTTACCTGCTGCCAGCCTGTTTGCATTGCTCCGCTTCCGTTGAAGTAATACCATACTCCATTTACCTGTTGCCAACCTGTTTGCATTGCTCCGCTTCCGTTGAAGTAGTACCATACTCCATTTACCTGTTGCCAACCTGTTTGCATCGCTCCGCTTCCGTTAAAGTAATACCATGCTCCGTTTACCTGCTGCCAACCTGTTTGCATTGCTCCGCTTCCACCAAAGTAGTACCATGCTCCGTTTACTTGCTGCCAGCCCGTTTGCATTACTCCGCTTCCACCAAAGTAGTACCATGCTCCGTTTATCGACTGCCAACCTGTTTGCTTCACGCCGTTTCCATTATAATAATTCCATACTGATCCAGTTTGTTTCCAGCCTGTATCAGCGCTTGCATAAGTAGCTACTGTTGATCCCATAACTGTTAGACCAACTGCCATAGCTAAAACTTTTATATTCTGTTTCATAAATCCAATATTCCCCTTCTCTTGACCTATTTATCTATTAAGCCTTAACACTAGGGGCGTTGCAAAACTAAAACAAATATTCAATATTATCGACTAAAAAACGAGATTTGAAGTCTACAATTATGCTATTATAACAAAAATTCCAATCATTTTTTATGCGATATTGCATAAAGTGAAACTTTAATCAGTGGGGGTTTTCTTCATCCCCCACTGATTATTAGCCTTCACCAATCGGGCTTTTACGGGCAGTTGATCCCCCACCTACCTTCCTCGTTCCCCTCTGAATCTTGAGGTGGGGGTCTTACTGCTCGTTAATGCGGGATAAAAGCGATTGGAGAAAAATGGCTCTTATTATTCTCTTGTGTGTCAATGAATTGACTATCTAAACTAGTTAACTGGATTGTTTTTTTCTTATCTTTTTCCCTCACTGTCATCTATATCCCAAACCTTCTCTGCATATTGCTCCTGGTGAATTTCTGAAGGAGGAATAATCGTTATAATATCTAACAACACTCCATTTGGGTCACTTGTGATAAAGTGGCGTTGACCGAATTCTTCATTTCGCAGTGGAAGGTGCAAGGGAAGTTTTTCCTGGATGATTAATCTCTCGTACCATTTATCGACATCATCAACTTCAAAGTTAAGAATCAGCCCATTTACAAGCTTGCGAGAATGTGAGGGAATTGTTTCGTGGAAAGCGTTCAGTACCGCAAGCTCAAATGGAATCTCATTTTCCGTCTTTCGCAGACTGACATACCAATCGGATTCAAATACCGCTTCAAATCCAAAGTGACGTTTGTAAAAACTTGCACTTTCCGCAACGTGATCCGTCGTTATTACAGGATAAAAGCTATTAACCTTCATTTAAAGCCCCTCCTTTTAATAGTAAATTCTTCATTTTCTAAACATTATCATACATACTCTATGTATAATAATGTTTAAACCAAACTTTTCAAAAAAGCTTCTCGAAAAATTAACAGGATTTAACTAAGGGACTAAATTGTGATATAGGCAGTTTTTTGAGGAATGTCGAAATGGTTAGTATATAAAATTAACTAACATCAAGGTATTCTTGTATTTATTATACAGAGACATGATAAAAGAAGATAATTCAAACCACCTTATCCAATATTTATAATAAAATTTTATTATAAATCTATATTCTTGTAGCGCAATTCAATTATTATATTCCGTTTATCAAATAAGAAAGCGTCGCAACTTTATTCAAATCTGCGCGTCTTTCTTACAAACATCGTAACTTTATTTCAAATCTACATTAAGCTTTCATAGGATTTTACTATATAGTAAAGAACTTTTTTATTCAGTAAACAAGTTTTTTTATCTTTTATGGTAACCAAGCTTATTTTTATCGTTTTGGCATAACCTGTTCTGTTAGATTGATGTGCACTGGGTATCACTGCCGTTTCACTATCATTTTGAATCTACTCTTTTTCCCTATCAAAACTTTGGAATATCGTACTACAGGTGCTATGCATTTATATTATTTTTTATATCTTTGAACTATTATTAAGAAAACCGAAAAAGTTTCAGGAAAAAGAAAAGTAGCACAAACGAAAAAATATCGTCTGTGCTACTTTTTTCACATATTCTACTTATTCTTATACCAATTCTGCATACGCTCAGCATCTTCTAAACGCGTATGCTCTAATTTATAATTTTTGGATGCACTAAAGAAATTTTGTGAGCATAACTGTGCCCCGCGCTGAAAGTAAGACTGCGTTTTCTCAATTGACTGTACATGTCTTCTTCGTACTAATCCTGTATATTTCGCAAGACCACGATACACAATCGTTAACTGCTCCCCTTCTACGCTATATCCACCTGCACGGAACGATGCATATCCAAGTGACATCAGTAATCCAAACAGAGATAACAGCGCCCAAATGACAAAATATTTTTCAAAATATATACTCGCGCCTGTAATTGGAACAGCTAGTATACAAAAGAAAATAAAACTCTCCAACAAATAGCGACGAAGTGCCGTTTTTGGCAAGGCTATAATATTAGGGTTTAGTTCATATGGCAACTGCAGGTGAGCAAGCAATTCTGCGACGCGGTCTTTTCGAATAACCGGGTGGAGTGTAACATTCTCCTCACCTTTTTCATTGTTTTGAATGACTTCCACATGAACAGAACAGTAACCAAATGGTTGACGAAATATCCCTTCTTTTATCGTAATCCCTTGAATACGGTGCAATTTTAACACAAGTTCTTTTCTTTCTATAAGCCCTTGTGAAATGCGAACTTCATCATTTTTCCGATGCACGGTAAAGTTCGCATGCTTTAAAGCGTAAGCAAGTGTGGACACAATCCAAGAGATAACAAGCAAGATCGCGACCATATAAATCCAGCCATACACATCATGATCCATTACATATGTTTCTACCCTTTTTTCAATCCATTTTGGGATATACTCATCTACTTGAGAATAAACAAAAAACAATAGAGAGAACAACAAACCAAATTGACCAGATGTCACAGAAGCTAATAAAATTTCCTTCCAAGTCAACTTATACTCCGTCTTATTCTCTTCTTCCAAACTAACATTTACAGTATCCTCTTGCAATTCCTGATGTTCATCGGCCTGTTCATTTAACATTGCAATTAATGTTTTTGCTTCATCAGCCTTAATACCAGCTAAACTTATCTCTGGCTCATTACCACCGCCAGCTGTTTCAATTTTGAGCTTCGTTAAACCTAATATTTGATATAACATACTGGAACTTGTATTAATTGTCTGTACACGCTCTTTATTCAAGTAACTTTCTTTTTTCACAAATAATCCTTGTTTAATGTGCAGTACATTATTTTCAATCCAATATACTTTATAGTACCAACTGACAATAACAGAGACGATTGAAATCACTAAAAAGCCGATCGGTACTAAATACCAAAATGGAAACTTTCCTTTTAAACTAAACAGAAAAATAATAAATGGTATAAAGTCTGTTATCTTTAATTCCAATAACATCGTGATTGGATGTTGCCTCTTATACATCCTCATCACTCACCTTCGCAAGTTCTCCAATTTGATGCTTCAACTGTTCTGCTTCTCTCATCTTCAACCCTGGAATACTATGAGAAGTAGCTGCCGTTGAAATTTGTAATTCTGCTAGACCATATTTTCTCATAATTGGTCCTTGTTCAATTGTAACGTGCTGTACACGAATCATTGGAACTAATACACGCTTAACCGTAAACATACCGTGCTGAATTTCTAATTCTTCTTCATTTAATTGATAGCTATGATAACGCTGACGTATTTTTTGGAAAAGAAAATACTCAAACGGTGTATACACAATCGTAATTCCAATCAGTGTATAAAAAATCCATTCCCACCAATTAAATCGAATCATGAAAAAAAGATAAGCAAGAATCACTAATATACTTATGCCTAGCTCAATTAAAACACGAGTCTTCCAAACTTTGACCATATCAGGATGAATTTCATTTTCCAATGGCTGCATCTAATCACTCCAAATTTAGTAATCTAATATACAAATTCTCTTATTCTATAAGTTTACAAAACTTTACAGGAAAAGGGAAACGTTCCTTTACATTTCTTTCTTTTCATCATCTTTCTTCTCAGGAATGAAATAACCGAACCAAATAAACCAAATGAGTCCAATTAACGCCGTCCAATCCTTATCACCTTGGAACGCATCGATTACATTCGGCAATTTATAAACACCAATAAACCCAAGAAATCCAAGCCACCAGTCTTTTCGGAACTTCATACTTTCTGCTCCTCTCTATTCATTACTCATTATATATACAAAAAGTTATTTTCTTTGAAGATTTTTCAATAACCTCTTTTCTACATATAGCAATTAAATTTTATCGGCGATCCGACACAGGATATCGACCATTCGGCAAATAGCGATACGAAAACAAGAATCTATTGTCTTTCATTTTCCGACACTCTGAAAAAGCTTCCACAAAACGTGAAAGCTTTTCTTCAAATGTACACGTCTATTTAGTTTTCAACATATAAGTTGCTGCTATGAAAATAAAAGCAGACTTCCTCTCGTTCTCTCCTTTTGTTTTCACATAGCATGGGGCGAAAAAAGCTCTGACCGCTTCTATGCTCGGTCGGACGCTCTCTCCCACCTAAAAAGAAAGGTTTTATATCTTTTATATACGTATTCCCTTCTCCTGAAGCAAACGCAACCGATAACAATTCATCGTCACCTCACCAAGCCGTTGCAACAATTGATAATTGGCATATGCACCGACCGGCGCACCAATTACTGGCACAAGCTGTAGCATCTTCGCTAAATCGATATAATCGCGGTACTCTTTCTGAAATTTCTCCCAGTCCATATGATTTTCTTTCTCTGTGTCCCACGTTTCAATTGCTTTCCATATTTCCTTGCGATGGTCATCACTTGAGAAAGCAAGTTGAAATACATGCAGGATAAAAAGACGCTCTTCTTCTTTGCTCGTATCAAATCCATATAGAGTCGCGGCATCAAATAAAAATTTAATTTTAATGCTGAGTAAAAGCGGAAAATCGGCAAGTCCTAAAAGAAAGCCGCCCGCTCCTGTTCCAGCGCCTTCTGCTGCGGCAATCTTTTTGTACTCATCCATTTTCTTTAGCACTTCTTCATCTCTTCTTTGCAAGGACCAGTCTGTTTCTTTTAGCTTCGGCTTGATAAAATGCGATCCGGCGCTAATACCTTGCACCATTTTTTTAATTGTTTCCGTTAGCACATTTTGCACTTTTTCTGGGATTAGCTGCTGTACTTTCGTTTGTACCTTTTTTGAAAAACGATTCATCATAGAAGAATCTTTCATGATTGTATGTTTCCACTGCTGCAATTCTTTTATGACCTTCTCTTCATATACAGTCATAAGTTCATTCCTTTCAGTTTAAACGTTCGATACGTTTTGCGCCATATTGATAAACAAAACCGATACTAAAAGCTATGCTAATGGCAAGTACAACACAAGTCATGATGATATCTTTTGTTGCGAAAGCAAATATGATTGTAAATACAATACTGCCAACACATAAAATTGCACTGAGCAGTTTCAGAAAATCTTTTTTCTTTTCTTCATGGGTCACCGGATATAAATCAAGCCAAAGCTTTAAACGATGGTGTTTCCAAAGGCTTAGTAGTTGATATCCAATTAAATATAGAAATACGATACTTACAATAAAACGTCCATATAAAAACGGTATAAAGTAAAGAATCACACCACCAATCGCAAGCAAGCGAATATATAGACCAAAGTAATTTCCAGATCTTAAAAATGTACGTGTATACAAATATAAATATGTACGTTTTTCACCAATTATTGAAAGCACAAAATCAAGCCATTTTCGGCGTGATACTCGCTCTTTTAATGCTGGTACATCGACAAACATGTTGGCAATGCGATATAAAAACATCATTTTCTTGCCTTCTTCTGCAATTAAGTATTCCCAGTTTAACGGTTTTCCTTTTACCTTTTGATGCATAAAGGCAAGATAGATCACCATTACAAAGAGGATTACTCCGATGTAAATCACTGACGTGCGCTCGACAAGGAAGTATACAAATAATCCATTACATAAAAAGCGAATGAACCAATCCGCGCGCTGCATGCCTTGATCTGTTAAAAATGATTTTTCCCATGCTACAAATAAATTCCATGCTTTGACTAACACAAGCGCAGCCACAATCCATATGTAAGCCCCGCCTGTTTGCTTCATCTGCTGAAAATAGAGCGGAGCAAGTGCAGCAGATACAATTGCGATTACATATAGCTGAATCATAAACGTAAAAAGAAACGCCTTCGTAAAATACGGTTTTAGCTTTTCTTCAACTGGAAGCAAGTACACAAGATCTGCTTCTTTTAACAACGTTTGAATCGATCCTGCAGTTAATACAAGTCCAAGTAGCACCGCCATAACAAGCGCGGTCGGAAATGACGGCGTCAATGTTTGCAGCCATTGCTGATAATAATACGCACCTGCTCCAATGATAAATACGAAAATAAATTTTAAATGATCATTAAAAACATACTTACTATATGTACGAACTTCTTTTAAGAAATACTTGAATCGTTCTTTCCATAACGCTTTACTATTCATAATCTTCTTCCTTTGTTAACGCAATATAAATATCGTCTAGCGTCGCACCCGGCATGTTAAATTGTGACTGCAACTCAGATAGTGTTCCTTTCGCACGGATTTCACCTTGATGTAAAATAATAAAGGAATCACAGTAACGTTCTGCTGTCGCTAAAATATGGGTACTCATTAAAATGCCAGCACCACTCTTTTTCATCTTGTCCATCATTTGAAGGAGCGATTGAATCGCTAATGGATCAAGTCCAACGAAAGGTTCATCGACAATATACAGTGATGGTTCAACAAGAAACGCACTCATAATCATTACTTTCTGCTTCATCCCTTTTGAAAAATGAGCCGGGAACCATTTCAAACGATTCGTCATTCGAAATTCTTTTAATAGTCGCTGAACACGTTCTTCATATTGCTGCTCATCAACACCATATGCCATCGCTGTTAACTTTAAATGTTCTTCTAACGTTAACTCATCATATAATACAGGTGTTTCCGGAATGAATGAAAAACTAGAGCGATATGCAGTCATATCTTCTCTAATACTTTTTCCATTAATTGTTACAGTACCTTTTTTCGGTTCCATTAACCCGATAATATGTTTAATCGTCGTACTTTTACCTGCTCCATTTAAACCGATTAAGCCAACAAGTTCACCTTTATTAACAGAAAATGAAACATCTTGTAGCACCGGCCGCTTTGTATATCCTCCTGTGACATTTTCCACACGTAATAACTGTCCCATATGACACCACTTTCTTCTTTATATTCATCCGCTTAGAAAAGCGTATCTTTCAATAAAATGTATATACTCATCTTACCAAAAAATAAAAGACACTACATAGTATCTAAATTTCTTCAAAAAAATTTAATTTCTTTGCATACCATTTCTGAAACGGGACATCATAATTAGTGAAGAAGGAACACATTGAAAAAGCAACCACTTAATTGATGAACATAGCCTAGCGAAATCATCATGAAATGGGGTGTCCATAATGGACAAAGAAAATTTACACGAAACCAGATAATTTGTTTCATTTTAGAAACGGGGTGTCTCGAGGAGAGTATATGCTGTTTTATAAAATAAACAAGTTCATTTTATAAAGGATTATCATTTCATTGTAAATGGGGTGTCTAAGGCAGAATACGAGCCGAATTGTCACATATTTCCTAAATAAATGAGGTGTCTGCGAACGGTAGATTAAATTAAATGCTTTTTCAATCCCTCTTCAGAAAACAGGAAGCTGAGTCAGCTTCCTGTTTTTCGTATTTGTTCTCCTATGTAAGTATGGTAAAATACGGCTAAGACCTACTTGAAAGGATGAGGACAATGAATCACACAGCCGATAATTGTATTTTTTGTAAAATTATTGAAGGACAAATTCCTTGCTCAAAAGTATATGAAGATGAACATGTACTTGCATTTCTAGATATTAGCCAAGTAACAAAAGGACATACACTCGTTATTCCAAAGGTACATAAACAAGATATTTTTGCTTTAACGCCAGAAATTGCATCACACATTTTTTCTGTCGTTCCGAAAATCGCAAATGCGATTAAAGCTGAATTTAATCCAGTCGGCTTTAACCTTCTAAATAACAACGGTGAAAAAGCTGGACAAACTGTATTCCACTTCCACCTTCACTTAATTCCACGCTACGGTGAAAACGATGGTTTTGGCGCCGTTTGGAAATCACACCAAAATGAATATACGACGGAAAATTTACAAAACATCGCAAGTACCATTGCAAATAGTGTAAAATAGACTATAGGAGCATATAAAACAAAATTGTACATAACAAGCCAATTCCTCCAAAAGACATATACTGCATGGCTTGTTTTTTCACCCAAAATGCTGGAGGATACGATCTGCTTTGTTTTACAAATAACAGCAAATGCATAGCGCGCACAAGAAAGAAAAGACTTACGATAAAACAAATTGTTGTTACAAGTTTCACTTTTCTCCCCCCTTGTCTTAAGCATATGCACTGTTTTGTACATCATGAATACAAGCAAAAAATAAGGAGGTTTCCTTTTATGTCAAAAGCTAAATCCTTTGTAACAGGTTTAATTTGTGGCGGTGCTGTCGCTGGACTAGCCGTTCTTTTTTCAACTCCTTCTTCTGGTAAAGATATGCGCAGTAAACTAAAAGAAAAAGGAAATGATGTGAAAAAGACGTTATCAGATATTGCAGCTGATACAAAATTATTAAAACGTCAAATTGTTGAAACAGCTTCAGAAGGGAAAGAAGCCTTTCAAGAATTGAAAGATGACATGCAAGATACACTTTCCACATGGAAACAAAATATTTCACAGAACAAGCGTCATATTGAAAAAGAGATTTTAGATATTCAACAGTCAATTGAAAAATTGCAACAAGCAGTTCCAGAAAAAGCGTAAACGATGTTCCATTCTTAGTTTTTGCATATAACAAATATTTTTTATAAATATTTCTCTTCTCGCGACATATCACATAGATATGTCGTGTTTTTATGCATTTACAATATATGTTATCCATTACTATGTGAAGATGACACTTATAGTTACGACACCTAAAACGCTTCCACAATTATGCATGATTTGTACAAAATTATAATTTTTCCGAAAAATTTTCACAATTCTCACAAAAATACTTTATTAATTTTTATTTTACTGGCATAATAGATACTAATGAATAAGAATGTAAAAGTGGGTGAGTACATGAAAAGTGGAGAAAAAGATTATTCGGTCAAAGAAGCAATGATTTTTAGCCAACGCATTGCTCAATTATCAAAGGCATTATGGAAATGTGTAGAAAAAGATTGGCAACAGTGGATTAAACCATACGATTTAAACATTAATGAGCATCATATTTTATCGATTGCTTATCATTTAAAAGGGGCTTCTATTTCTGAGATTGCAAAGTTTGGCGTGATGCACGTATCGACGGCATTTAACTTTTCTAAAAAACTTGAAGAGCGCGGCTATCTTGTATTCTCAAAGAAAGAAGATGATAAGCGAAATACGTATATTGAAATTACACCAAAAGGGGAAGAATTGCTGCTGCAATTAATGGAGGAGTATGACCCTGAAAATAATTCGGTCTTTAATGGCGCTCTTGCTCTTCGCAACTTCTACGGTAAGTTCCCAGAAAATATCGAATTAATCGCGATTTTAAGAAACATTTACGGACAGGATTTTATCGATATTTTTGAGAAGTCACTAGAAAATATTGAGGAAAATTTTATAGAACACGATCAAAAATTAGTTAAAAAATAAAACCAATTATTTTTTCGCTGTCATGCGTAAAAATTCTTGCATAATTGGCTGAAATAAGCCTTGTCTATAAAGCGCTTCCGCAGTCTCGTTTACTTCGAGCTGATGTGGAAGCGCTTTTTCAAACTGCTCCAAAAGAGCATCGAATAAAAGTAAGCCTTCTTGTTTCTCTGCTATGTATTGTTCGTTCAATTGTTCACAAAGATTCAGTATACGTTCAATATCCTTTTTACGAGCTTTTTTCTTTATAATTAAAGAATAAAATGGACACTTATCTTCGTCGATCATTTGAAAAAGAAGTTCTACATAATATTCAGCTTGCTCTAGTCGTTTTACAACGTCCATTTTCTCCCTCACTTTCTAACACAATGTCTTCTATTTCTGAATTTTATAACACGAACAAAATATCGTATGATACAATATATGAAAGTATATGTATTTTGGCCAAAAGGAGGTATCTCCTCGTGACTCTTATAGAAATTGTTTTTGTCACATTTGCACTTATTGTTCTATTCTACACGAATTTCCTGACGCATACACTCTGCGTACGAAAACAACTATCCGAGAGACGCCAAACGAGCGCTTTTCGAGTGATTAATGTATGTATTACGATTCTATTAATTTCTAGTTATATAGAAATTATATTTCATGGAAAGTGAGGAAGGAAAGTCCCTTCCTCACTTTTTTCCTCTATAAGCAAATTATACCTACTATAACCAATAAAATAAACAGTACAAGCAATAAAATAATAAGTGTTGAATTCATTCACTCATCCCATCCCTTCTCCTCTTGTCTATAGACCATCATAAAACCATTCCTTTTAGGTGGAAGAGAAAATCCGCTCATGAATAGAAGCGGTCAGTGCCCTTTTTAATCCCATGCCATGCGAAAACAAAAGGGAAAAATGAGAAGAAGTCTTCTTCTATTCTTCATAACCGCAATTTATATGTTAGAAAATCAAATTGGATATATATATATGCTACATGCGCCCAATATGGTACTCTCTCCTTAATCTGACAATCTTTATAAGTAAATGGTCAATTTTTCTTTATCAATAGGAAAAGACGTCGAAATATGATATATTAAATTTTGTACATATTGCTTATACTATAGAATAAAATTACCTTCAGCTAGATTTCATCCTCAGCCTCGGTAAGCCCTGTTAAGCAGGCTTTTTACTTGATAAAAAAGCGAAACCAGTGAGACTTAATCGGGCTCTTATGAACACATATCACCTCACATGAGGCAATCGTTCATTTGTGCGGGATGAATTAAAAATACATAATAGTAGGAGTGTTTATTGAATGAAGAAAGCTATGCTTGCCTTAGCAGCAACGAGTCTGATTGCTTTATCAGCATGTGGATCAGCTGATAAAGTTGTTACCTCTAAAGCTGGTGACATTTCAAAAGACGAATTTTATGAAAAAATGAAAGACAGAGCTGGTAAACAAATTTTAACGGGTATGGTATTAGAAAAAGTACTTGTGACAAACTACAAAGTCGATGATAAAGAAGTTGACAAAAAATACGACGAGTATAAGAAGCAACTTGGTGATCAATTTGATGCCGCTCTAAAACAACAAGGATTTACAGACAAATCATTTAAAGAAAGCGTTCGTGCTGAATTAGCAATGAACAAAGCAATTGAAAGCTCTATCACTGAAAAAGAACTAAAAGAAAATTACAAACCTGAAATTAAAGCGAGCCACATCCTTGTAAAAGATGAAGCAACTGCGAAAAAAGTAAAAGAAGAACTTAATCAAGGGAAATCTTTTGAAGAACTTGCAAAGCAATACTCTGAAGATACAGGATCAAAAGAAAAAGGCGGCGACTTAGGTTTCTTCGGACCTGGTAAAATGGTAAAAGAATTTGAAGAAGCTGCATATAAAATGAAAAAAGATGAAGTAAGTGAACCTGTAAAATCACAATTCGGTTACCACATCATTAAAGTAACCGATATTAAAGAACAAGAAAAATCATTTGATGACTCAAAAGCTGACATCAAAAAAGATCTTGTTGCGAAAAAAATGCAAGATGGCGAGTTCATGGCTAAGCTTCAAGAGAAAGAACTGAAAAAAGCTGACGTGAAAGTTAACGATAAAGACTTAAAAGATACTTTTGAAGCTCCAAAAGAAGACAAAGAGAAGAAATAATTGTTATGAAATAAGCTGTCAGGGGAAACCTGACAGCTTATTTTATTGTATAAAATAAAATAAGCATCTAGCAAAAAGCTAGATGCAGTTTAAAACACAAGGGAAGCTTTTTTAACTTCCCTTAACCCGTATGTTATTATAACAAAAAAAACATAAAAAAACATAAAAAAATTGCTATTATTATTTTTATGTCCACTAAGAAAGTGAAGCTTATCCCTCTAAAAAATAGCAAATGAAATTTTATCGGCGATTTTGCAAATATATCAATCGTTTCTCACAATATCTCGGCGCAAATTGATATATATCGGCGATTCAACATAGGATATCGACCATTCGACAAATTGCGTGACGATACATACACTAATATGCTAACGCTGCTGCTTGCTCCTGTTGATCTACAGGCACGACAGCGTCTCTTAATGCTTTCTCTAGTTCAGCTGTGTATTTCATTTGTTCTTCTTTACTCCAGCCTAATTTTGCTGCCATATACGCAATTACGTTTTCTTTCCAATCGTATACCCAGTGAATGTTGAAGAATGCAGCTCCTCTGCGGCGTACGAAGAAGTCAACTGGTTTTGCTGTCATTTCATAGTCCATCGCGTATACAAGCGGTACAAGTACGTCTAGCGGCATGTTATACTCTTTTGCATCTGCTTTCAGTTCTTTTGCTAAGTTAAAGAGAATATCAACGTTAGAGCCATAGAATTTCGCAAACTCTTCTGCTTGTTGCGTCGTTAAGCCGTATTTCGTTCCTTCTTGTGCTTTTTTCGCAATGAATGTTGGTAACTGTTTAGAACCACCTACATGACCGCCTGAAATTGGCATATGTTTCGTTTCACTTTTCGGATATGCGCTATGCCCTTCTTTTTGTAGTAGAGATGTTACATAGTCAACTACCATTTCAGCCATTTTGCGATATCCTGTTAACTTACCACCCGCAATTGTAATTAAACCTGATTCAGAAGTCCAAATTTCATCCTTACGAGAAATTTCAGATGCATTCTTTCCTTCTTCATAAATTAATGGACGAACACCAGCCCAGCTTGATTCAATATCTTTCTCTGTAATCTTCACAGTCGGGAACATATAGTTAATCGCATTGATGATGTATGTGCGATCTTCTGTTGTCATTTGTGGTACTGCTGCGTCTTTATCATAGAACGTATCAGTCGTACCTACATATGTTTTCCCGCCGCGCGGAATCGCGAACACCATACGTTTGTCTGGTGTATCAAAATAGATCGCTTGACCAAGTGGGAAACGTTTTTGATCGATAACTAAGTGAACACCTTTCGATAATTGCAGTACTTTTCCTTTTTTCGAATTATCTTTTTCACGAAGTGTATCTACCCAAGGACCAGCTGCGTTTACAATTTTCTTACCATATACTTCGTATACTTCACCGTCTAGTAAGTCGATAACGCGTACACCGCATACTTTTCCATCTTTATATAAGAAACCGTCTACTTTTGCATAGTTGACTGCTTTTGCACCGTGCTCAATTGCTTCTTTCATTACTTCAATTGTTAAACGTGCGTCATCTGTACGATATTCTACGTAGTAACCGCCGCCCTTTAGACCTTCTTGTTTTACAAGCGGTTCTTTTTTCATTGTTTCTTCGCGGCTAAACATTTTTCTACGCTCGCTTCGTTTTACACCTGCTAGGAAATCGTATACACGAAGACCGATTGATGTACTAAATGAACCGAATGTGCCGCCCTTATGGAACGGTAATAACATCCATTCTGGTGTTGTTACATGGGGACCGTTCTCATATACAATCGCACGCTCTTTCCCCACCTCTGCTACCATCTTCACTTCAAGTTGTTTTAAATAACGTAAACCACCGTGTACAAGTTTCGTTGAACGACTTGATGTACCTGCTGCAAAGTCTTGCATTTCGAACACAATCGTTGATAAACCACGTGTTGCCCCATCTAATGCAATACCAGAACCAGTAATCCCTCCACCAATTACGATCACATCTAATTCTTGTTTATTTACTCCGTTTAATACGTCTTTACGTTGTTTACTTGAAAATTTCATGGTAATTCCTCCCTATTATACGAAAAAAGAGACCACAAACTCCGCTATAGATTTCTCCTCTATAGCGTGTTGTGGTCTCTCCATATCTCCTACCGAATTATTAACTTGTCACCATTATAACACTGTTTATGATTATTTAAAAGCTTTTGTTGCTTCAATTGCTTTTTTCCATCCAGCATATAGCTCTTCGCTTGTTCCCGCTTCCATTGCTGGTGTAAAGCTTCGATCCATATTCCACTGCGCTTTAATTTCATCTTGGTTTTCCCAATACCCAACTGCAAGACCAGCTAAATATGCTGCACCTAAAGCCGTTGTTTCATTCACTACTGGACGCTCTACTGGCACATCTAACATATCACTTTGGAACTGCATTAAGAAGTTATTCTTAACTGCTCCGCCGTCTACACGTAATGTTTTCAGCTGAATACCTGAATCAGCTTCCATTGCGCATAATACATCTTTCGTTTGGTATGCTAACGACTCTAGCGTTGCACGAATAAAGTGCTCTTTCGTTGTTCCGCGCGTTACACCAAATACCGCTCCGCGTACTTCACTATCCCAGTACGGTGTTCCAAGTCCTACGAATGCTGGAACAACATATACGCCATCTGTTGATTCTACGCGATTTGCGTACTCTTCACTTTCACTTGCATCTTTAAACATACGCATGCCGTCACGTAACCACTGGATTGCTGAACCTGCTACGAAAATACTTCCTTCTAATGCATATTCAACTTTACCATTTAAACCCCATGCAATTGTTGTTAATAGGCCGTGCTCAGACGCAACTGCTTTTTCACCTGTATTCATTAACATGAAGCAACCAGTTCCGTATGTGTTTTTCGCCATCCCTTCACCGAAGCAAGCCTGTCCAAATAACGCTGCTTGTTGATCACCTGCAACACCTGCAATTGGTACATTTTGACCAAAGAAATGATAATCAATTGTATGACCGTATACTTCAGATGATGGACGTACTTCTGGAAGCATGCTCTTTGGCACTGTTAACATGTCTAAAAGCTCATCATCCCACTCTAGGTCATGAATATTAAACATTAATGTACGTGATGCATTTGAGTAATCTGTTACGTGCGCTTTACCGCCAGATAGTTTCCATACAAGCCATGTATCAATTGTACCGAATAATAATTCGCCGCGCTCTGCTTTTTCTCTTGCACCTTCAACGTTATCTAAAATCCATTTTACTTTCGTACCAGAGAAGTACGCATCAATTAAAAGACCTGTTTTTTCGCGAACCATGTCGCCATAGCCTTTTTCTTTTAACTCATCACAAATTTCAGCTGTTTGGCGTGATTGCCATACGATTGCATTATAAACTGGCTTACCCGTTTCTTTATCCCATACAACCGTTGTTTCACGTTGGTTTGTAATTCCGATACCCGCGATTTGTTCTGGTTTTACATCCGCTTCACTTAAACAAGTTGCGATAACTGCTAAAATAGATCCCCAAATTTCGTGCGCGTTATGCTCTACCCAACCTGGCTTTGGAAAATGTTGTGTAAACTCTTTTTGAGCTGAATGAACAATTTTTCCTTCCTTATTAAAAAGGATTGCACGTGAACTTGTAGTTCCTTGGTCTAATGAAAGAATATATTTTTTCATAATCAGTTCCCCCTTATGCTACTTTTCTACTATTTGTATTACTTCCGCTCTTTTTGCTTGTCATATAAGAGATTGCTAGTACAATCACAGTTGCAATTATCACATAAATAAGTGCTGCATTTTGTTTTCCGTCAAATACAACTTGATGGAATAAACCTGCAAGTGATCCACCTAAAATCGGTCCTACTACCGGAATCCATGCATACTTCCAGTTTGATCCGCCTTTACCCGGAATCGGTAGGAAGAAGTGTGCAATACGAGGCCCTAAATCACGAGCTGGGTTAATTGCATACCCTGTTGTTCCACCTAATGATAAACCAATACTTACGATTAAGAAACCGACAACGAATGGATTTAAACCATCCGCGAATTTATTTGCACCAATCGCTAATATACCAAATACTAAAACGAATGTTCCAATCATTTCACTTAAAAGGTTTGCAAATGTGTTCGGAATTGCTGGTCCTGTTGCAAAAACACCTAACTTCGTACCTGGGTCTTCTGTTTCTTTCCAATGCGGTAAGTAATGTAAATATACGATAATTGCACCGATGATTGCCCCAATCATTTGCGCTACAATGTAACCTGGTACATCATTCCATGGGAACGCTCCCTTAAATGCGAGTCCTATAGTTAAAGCTGGATTTAAATGTGCTCCGCTAATTGATCCAACTGCATACGCTGCAACCGCAACTGCTAAGCCCCATCCTAGCGTAATAACAATCCAACCAGAATCTTTAGCAAATGACTTCTTTAAACTTACACCAGCACAAACGCCGCCACCAAGAACGATTAACAACGCAGTCCCTATTAACTCCCCTAAAAATGCTGACATAAAATCCCTCCATAATCAATTTAAACGTGTGTAATGTGATAGAGAGAAAATGAATGGCCATTCGTTTTTTTCGAAAGAAAAAGACCCACAGCTAACACGTTTCTATATAACAATATAGAAACAATGAAATGTGGATCTCTTCTTTTCTCCGTCACGTTTATTAACTTATCTATAATGTTAACCCTAAATGAAAGCGGTGTCAATAAAATTTTTTCACATTTTCGACACTTTTTACATCCATTTTATTTTCTCAACATACAAGCCCGTGCTATGAAGACAAAAGCGGCCTTCCACTCATTTTCTCCCTCTGTTTTCACACGGCTTGGAGCGAAAATAGGCACTGACCGCTTCTATGCATTGGTGGATCCTCTCTCACCTACAAGAAAGCTTTTCCTTTTTCCTATTTCTTGTAATGTTTCCATAGTTCTTTTTTCGACGTTGTAATCGCTGTCGCACCAGCAGCTAACGCTCTTTCCACATCATCCACCGTACGAATAAATCCGCCTGCTAAAATCGGCACACCCGTCCGTTCTTTCACTTCCGCGATCACACCTGTTAAAGCGCCTGGAAGCACCTCAATATAATCTGGTTTCGTTTTCTCTAAAAGATTGCAACTTTTCTCCATCGCACTCGAATCAATTAAAAAGATACGTTGAATCGCAACAACACCCTTTTGCTTCGCCTTCATAATGACACTTGCCTTTGTCGACAATAATCCATATGGCTTATATTCTTGGCATAAAAACTCTGTCGCATGACCATCACTTTGCAAGCCATGAATTAAATCAACATGTAAAAATACCTTTTTACCATGCTGCTTTGCAAGTGCCACGACACTCTTCAATTGTCCGATATGAATATCTAAAATAACCATATACTCATAAGAGCTATGTAGTAACTTTTCTAAATCCTTAATCTGCCGAACAGCTGGCAAAATCTTTTGTTCATGAAATTCCATTCAAAAAGTCCCCTTCTTTACGTCATCATACCTTTTATAGTACACAATTTAGGCGAAAAGAAAAGCTAGTAGGAGAAATTTTCAGCTCTCTTTCTTGTCGCGCGGCGTCGAATGGTCGATATCCTATGTCGAATCGCCGATATATGACGAAAAACGGTCGATATATTTGAAAAATCGCCGATAAAAAACCGCCCCCAATTCAGAGGCAGCTTTTTATTGATATGTATTTTTCAACTTATCCGACCCTGTGCCGCCTATAACCATAAGTAGTAACGGCGCAAAATTCATGACATACGGTACCCCTGCTAAAATTGTTATATTTGCTCCTGCAAACTTATTTAACAGTAGTACACTGATTTTTAATAGCAACAAAAATAGCCCTAACATAAATACACTATCAAAAAACACCTTCCATTTTGGATGCGCTAATTGTTTACTATCTTGAATCACCTTCTGCTTCAATTCCTCATCACTCCTCAACAACTCATCAATTGTAATATCAAATAGATCACTCAAATGAATGATGATTTCGATACTTGGATAGTTCTTTCCAGTCTCCCATTTCGAAACAGACTGACGACTTACATGAATTTTTTCAGCCAAATCATTTTGTGACCAATTTCTTTTCTCTCTTTCTTCTTTTAAACGTTCGCTAAAAATCATAACGAGTTCATCACCTCTCTCTATGCCCTAGTATGAGTAAATGAATGATGAATAGTAAAGATAGTTGTAGTTGCATAAACTGCGCAACTTATGCGTTACACCGTATAATAAGCGCTATTTCGTACCATATATCATGTCGTTTTGAAACACAACGTATACTTTCCTTTTATACAAACATTCCACAATCAATATTTCCTGTAGAATAAAAAAGAAGAGAAATAAATACATTTCTCTTCTCAAAAGGTTTCTATTAAAGCAACACAGAATCCTTATCACTTTCTTGATTCCGTCTCTCGCGCTCTTCTTCCAAACGCTTCATATATACTTCCCCTTCTTTTTCAATAAACTCATTATCCATATCTTGCTCTTTTTTAGAAGTATATAAAACCATGTAGCCACTTACGACAATCCCAATAATAACAAGATAAATCCACCATGGTAAAGTTTCCACTTGATTCCCTTCCTTTCCTAAGACAAGCCTTGTTAGTTTCACTGTATGAGAGGAAGGACAAGATTATGACTTTTTTCCATACCAATCACGCACCCTTTTTAGAGTAATAGTGTCAGTATGTCCAAGATTGATAGATTCATTGCAATTGTCCTGAAGTTTTTGCACCAGAACCCTTTCTTTAATGATAGTGAAAAAAGGACACCCTCGCCAGATACTCCTAGCAAGCGTGTCCGTTTACATTTTTCTATCAATGAAACTATTATTTTACTCCTACGTCATTCCAAGCTTTTTGCACAGCTTGATATGTCGCGCTATTAACGCCATCGTAATCAGCAACAGATTGTAATAAAGCAGCACGTGCCTTGCTGAAATCACTTGTTGGTGTAAGGTACGTTGTTAAAGCACGGTAGTAGATTTTTTCTGCTTTTTCCTTACCAATAGCATTGATTGTTAAATAAGCAGCTTTATTTGGAATACCGCTATTGATATGTACGCCACCATTGTCTCCTTCTTCTGTTGGTGGTAAATATTGATAGTCATTCATATGAGCAGGTTGTCCATACTTTTCAGGATTTGATAAGCTGCGAAGTGCATCTCCTGCAACTTTTGGCGTAGTTACAGCTTCTCCTAAATCCCAGTTGGCTGGATCAACGAAATATCCAAATACATCAGAAAAAGATTCATTTAGTGCCCCGGATTGATTTAGGTATTCAAGCTCAGCTGACTTTTCAGTTACCGCATGTGTTAGTTCGTGTGCAACAACATCAAGCGAACCTGACAGCGGTGCGAATTCAACACCATCGCCATCACCATAAATCATTTGTTGTCCATTCCAGAATGCATTGTTGTAGTTAGTTCCGAAATTGATTCCAGAACGAATTGTTGCACCTTTTCCGTCAAAACTATTGCGGTTATGAACATTTTTATAATAATCATATACTTTTCCTGCATTAAAATGAGCATCAACTGCAGGAGCTTGGCTCTTATCTATCCAAGCATTATCTTTATCGAATAGATAGTAATTATCTGGATTTTGCCAATCAGTGCCATGATTAGTTGTAGTTGTCTCAATAAAGCCACCATTCATCGGCTTTGTTGTGTCTTTTAAATAGTATTTTCCATATTGACTACTGTAAGTTGTATTCAGGTTTTTTCGATCCCCAAATACGCCGTTTCCATAGCCTTTTTGCGGAGTATCTGCATCTGTAACTGCATTATATGAATTTACAATTGTTCCATCTTCTGCGTTTACATAGATTTGCCAGTTTGCTCCATAAGGTTTAATGAATTGTAATTGTACTTTATAAGCTAAGTAATAATTCCCGTCTTTTTCATAAACAACTAAATCTGCTTTTTCATTTGTAGATGTTGCTTTTTCTTTTATTTGTTCTAACGGAGTCCCATTTGTTTCTACAAGTGTATCTTTTTTTGCTAGATTAATATGTTTCCATGCATTTGAAATGGCAGTTTCATTTGAAATCTTTGCCTTTGTATTTCCTTTCAAACGGTCAGCGGCAGCGGAATGTACGTCTCCGTTTACCGTTGTTACTTTGCCATCACGATTTGTATGAACAATGAAACGTGCACCATCAACTGGAACTTTATTAATAGATTGAATGTACACATAATGTTTCATTCCTAAATCATCTGACTTTACTTCTTTTAGTGTTAAGTCCGTTTGTGGGTTGATTTTAAATAACTCTTTATTTTCTTCAAGGAACAACTTTACTGCTTTTTCTGAATCCACTTTTTTATCAGATAATTCTCCCGAAAGGAAGGATGGATTTCCTTGCTCATCATTCCACTGTTTTTGAACGACTTCCATTTTGCCCAAAGCTTCTTGCTGCGATACTTGTTCTTCTGCAAAGGCACTTGAAAATGGAGCACCTAAAACCATCCCTGTTGCTAGTAATGTAACGACGGATTTCTTCATTTCTATTTCTCCTCTCAATACTACAAATAATAAAGATGCATCTTGTTAAGGAGTATACAAATAAAACAGTATCTTGTGGTTATTTATGCAAAATTACATATATTAAATTTTAAATTTTCAAATTTTTTGTATTTTCGGTAATTCTTTGTTATAGAAACATCATTTTTCACAACGATTTATGGATAGAGGAATTTAGGGGGTAAAAGGTAGCATGACTTGAGGGTTTTTATGTCGGTTTTTCAATTTGCATTTATATAGTAACATGCGCCCATATCTTAATATTTTGATAGTTTATATATTTTTTTACTATAGTCTCTTTCACTTTAAAAGAATAGGCAATTCTCTAGCAATATCATTTCTCGTTTTTATTGAAAATGAACTTTATATTTTCCTATCCAATGAACTAGTTCCTAAACTAAACTGCCCCGTTTCTACAATAAAAAGAGAGCTGTCCATAAGTCGATTTCACCGACTTATGGGACAACTCCCCTTAGTTTCAACTTATTCTATCGATGAATCCAAACTGCTCCTGCAGAATTATCTTCAGCTTGACCTACTACCTCAAACTTCAATCCTAGTTTTGGTAACTTACGTCCTGCATCTGGGATGATGTCGTTGATATACTGCTTAGAATCATCAAATTTCGCAACCCCTGGTAATCCTTTATAATCAAAGATTCCGCGAGTTGGTGAATCTACTTTCCATGCTGGCGTTTGATCAAATGAGAATGCTGCATCCGCAATTTGATAACGCGTACTGCTCTTCACAGTCGGCTTTCCGTTTAATGTCCCTACAATTGCCTCTGGATGAGAATCTACTACTCCTAAGAATCCTTCACCTGGATGAACGCCTACCCAGTTATCTGTAAAGCTTTGATCCGCATACCATACAACCATTCCTGTATTAAATACTGGACCACGCGCATGTTTTAATGCTGTGTCAGAACCAGCATAATTTCTCCACTCTAAATAGTAATTATGTTTTTTCTGTTCAAATCCGTTAGATACAGTAAATCCTTTTAATGTCATTGCTGACTGTCCTTCTGCATCATCAGAGAACACAACTTTACCATCTACAGTTAATGCTGCATTATCTAACGCAAATCCTTTGTAAGACACTGCAATATCTGTTACATACTCAAATTGTAATTTTACTTTCTTTCCTTTAAATTGGCTTAAATCGTATGACTTATCAACCCACTTACCATCAGTTGTATCCATACCGCCTTTTACATCTTTTTCACCAATTCTATCAATACGCACTTTTGTTCCATCTTCTGTAATTGCATTTACTTCAAGGAAATCATACTTCGCTTCAAGCTCATAGAATGCCTTGTAATCAAACTTAGCATTTGCCGCATTTGTTAAATCAAATACTGGTGTTTCAAGTGATGTATGCATGTCGTTCCCTTTTGTACTGTAATAAAACTGCTTACCGAATGCTGCTTCGATATTTTTAATATTTTTGTCAGGTAAGTTCACGCGAACGATTCCTGGTCGTTTAGATTTCGTAACACTTTGGTCGATGTATGTTGCTGCACCAATACCACCGCGAAGCTTATCATAATCTACTTCTAAAATGTTCGCCCAGTTTCCGTTCATATTCTTTTGGAAAAACTCTTTATTTTGTGGTGAGAAACTCGTTGGCTCTGTTCCTGCAATTTTTCCAGACCAGCTACCGCCACTCATAAGAGACCAAGATTCAACAGGTTCACCGTTCCCTGTATACTTTGTGTCATATTCATCTGGTAAACCTAAATCATGACCGTACTCATGTGCAAACACACCAACCGCTCCATCTTCAGGCTCAATTGTATAGTCGTATGCCGCCATCTTTCCGCCCCAGTTTGAAACAGAAGATTTTGTACCATCAATTGCATATGGTTTTGATCCAAGTTTTGAACGATGAGACCAAATCGCATCATCTTTCAACTTACCGCCACCAGCTTCTTGTCCTACACCCGCATGAACAACCATTAAATGATCAATAATGCCGTCTGGCTCGTTTTTATTTCCATTTTCGTTGTAATCGTATTGATCAAATTGGTCAAAATCAGCTAAGTTAATCCCTTTTGCTACTGCAGCTTTTAATGCTTCTTTCACAAAATCACGTGGTCCTAAAGGCCCTTTATTATCATGACCAGTACCAGCATCCGAACCGTAATCCGAAGCTTTTCCTGGAACAGTTAACCATTCCGTTACAGTTCCATCAACTGTATAGCTACCGCCTGATTGCTCTTCGTAATATTGCTTAAATGTATTAATTTTTGATCCATCAAATAACGTAAATGGCTCATCGCCAAACAACATCTTTTGATAATGCTCACGATTAAAGTCCTTAGAATACATATATCCTGGTTCTTGATCAATATTGTTATGTTTGAAATCGCTAAATTCTACAAGTAAAACAAGCACTTTATCTGTGCGAACTGCACCGTTATATTCTGTTTGTTTCGCTGGTGTAGTCGGAACTTTTCCATTTAATTTCCTAGTATTCACTCCCGCATCTTGACCAGCTACTGGACCTACTGCTGGCTGCTGCGCTTTTTCATTCTCCTGCATCTTCGCATCTTTTACTTTTTTCATAAAATCAGAAGCTTCTTGCGTAAGGCTATCCCCTGTTATTACTTCTTTCCCAGGGTTTTCCCCTTTCTTTTTCTCAACATACTTCTCTACAGCCTTTGACGTCTCAGCTTGCGATGCTGATTGATCAATGACTCCGCGCTCTTTCAACGCTTTCGCCAAACGTTCCTCCGGTATTAAATGCTCGTCAATCGGCAACGATGCTGATGGCGTTTCCGCATATGCAGATTGTCCCCCAAATGCAAACGTACTACTTAACACTGCCGCTGTTGCTAATACTGATAAAGGCTTTAACTTCTTATTCTTTTTCAATCCATTCCCTCCCTATGTCCTGCGAATTATCATTTTTTGTCGATATTTAAATAATATTGTTCGGTTATTCAATTTTCAATATATTTTAAAAATTAAGACATATAAAAAGTTGAGAAATATTTTTCTGATAATTACACATACAAAAAAAAGGCTCTGCTTGCTTAAGCAGAACCTTTTTCAGGTTGTGGAGAACTTGGTAAAAGAAATTTCATCAGCGATTTTTCAAATATATCCTCACCAAATATCGGCGCAAATTGAAATATATCGACCATTCGGCAAATAACGACACAAATAAAAATCTGTTACCTTTCCCTTTTCATAATGAAACATCGGTTAATGATTCGCATGTTGTTCGAAAAAAGCTTGGACATATTTCATAAACTCTTCCGGCTCTTGACGAAATGGCGCATGATATCCTTTTTCGATTATATGGAATGTACTATTTTTGAATAATTGGTGATAGGTCTCACCATTTTTCCACGGAACACTTTTATCATTTCTCCCCCAAATAATTAACGTCGGCACCTGAATCGCATCTGCATCCATCACAATACGGCGCTCTCTCATTTTCGTCAGTTCACGATAATGTTCTTTATCATCTCTGCTATTTTTCACTTCATTTTTATCATAATCCGTAATAGTAGATACCGTATTTATATCAGCTGACAACTTTGGCTTTTGAATATCTCCTTTTTGCTGGAAAGATTCGATTCCTGTCGAGTCCGCTAAAATGAGATGCGTAATCGCCTCAGGATATAGATAAGTTAAATTAAGAGAAATCTCTCCCCCCATCGAATGACCGAGCAGCGCAAACTGGTCATAGCCTAGTTTTTTCATTAACTTATAATATAAATTTGCTTGCACTGGGAAGGAATACTGAAAATCCACCGGCTTCGAAGAACGTCCGAACCCTAAAATATCAACCGCAATAATCGTATGCTCTTTCGCGAGTTCCGGATAAATATCACGAAATCCATCCGAAGAACCTCCAAAGCCATGAAGCATAAGCAGCGGCGGTTTTCCTTCACCAATCTGTTTAAAATAGATCGTTTGCCCATCGATTTCTGCCATTTTTTCTTTTGTGTGTAGTTTCGTAACAAAAACATCTTTCACTTCTTCCACTTTCGCTGTCGGCTTCTCAACGATATTGCAAACGACCAGCACAACAAGCGCAAGGCAACTAATTATGTAGAACTTTAATCGTTTCAAATAAAATATCTCCTTTCTGCCATTGTAACTATGGACACATATACTTAAAATTAGTTTTCACTTTTTACACATATTTTATAGCTACTACAGTTGTAATCAAACAAGTTACAACGATAACAAAAAAATATGTTTTCTGTCTATATAAGAATACATTAGATTACTTTCATACTATTCAACCATCTGTAATCATTATAGTTACAAACAAAAAGTAAGTCAATTCTTTTCTACGAAATTTATATTCCTTGTACTCTACTAAAAGATTGAGATGATTTATCAAACACCGTGTAGTAGTCTTATAAAAATATGATCAAATCCCCATGTGAAATACTGTAAAAATAAGTGTGAAGATAATTTCAAGTGTGGCCTAAATACCTTTATTAGTAGTGCTAGAACAAATACATAAAGATTGACCTCTTAATCAGTTGGAATAACACGTTCAGATAAAGTGAAACTTTAATCAGTGGGGGTTTTCCTCATCCCCCACTGATTATTAGTTGAACCAATCGGGCCTCTACGGGCAGTTTATCTCCCACCTAACTTCTTTGCTTGCACCGAATTTTGAGGTGGGAGTATTACTGCCGGTTAGTGCGGGATAAGTGTCGATCTTACGCTCAAAGAAGGAATTTACGATATAAAAATTATAAATTTTCACAATAAATAAGTAATATGAAATAATAATGGATTACATAAAATTTACAGATAAGCAGGTGTCCATATGAAACTATACTTTAAAGATATTGAATTAGGTGATATTACCGAAGTATCCGCAGATACACCGTGGATGCATGGAACGATTCACTTAAATGAAAATAGTCAGCCATTTCATGAATATTTTCGCGGGATGGTTGATGAGGAAATTGAATTTGATTTTGAAGTCGCAGATCCAGAATTTTTAGCGGAAAGTAATTGGTTTATTTTTGATGAAAATGAATGTAAATACTTAGAAATCGATATACCGGCCATTTACATAGAAGATACAACAATCGCATGGCGCTGGAGGTAAAGAGCGCAAAATAAAAGAAGAACGCCTATTAGTGAGGGTAAACGTTCTTCTGTTTTTTGCTGTAAATTTACTTATAGTTCTTTTGGTGCTGGTAAATCCGCTTAACTATCTGCTTTTACAATTCCACCTGTATTCCCATCTGCATTAGAAGGTGCTCCGCCGCCGTCTCCTATATTGTAAGCTGGTGCGAAACCAGGTTTGCTGGTGCTGGTAAATCCGCCTCTCCTGCTTGTTGTGATGCGATAAAAGAATTTAACCCTAAAGAAACAATCCCTGTAAAAGCTAATCCTACTACTGCTAATTTAATTTTTCTCATTATTTTAACGCTCCTTTTTCTAATATTCTTTCATTCATCTCATGACTCATATAAAAGTACGCACTTGCCTTCTGATATAATTCATCATGATGAAATTGAATTGCTAGCTTTGCAGCATACTCTTGAATACATTCCCATAAACCTTCTTTCTCAAAGTACGATATCCCTTCTTGAAAGTCTTTTTCTAATTCTGAAGCAGAAACTTTTTGATTTAAAAGTTTTAACATTTTAAAACGGTGTTGATATTCAATGTTATTTACTTCCTCACAAATTTTTTCTCCCCTTGCAATAAGTTCTGCTGCAATCTTGTTTTCCCCTAATTTACTTCGCTCTCTGGCTTCTACAAAGATTGCTTTAAAATGATTAGGCATTTTTTGAGATACTTCCGCAACATAACGAATTGCTAAACTTGACATATTTTGTTTTGCATACATCAGGCCAAGGTTATATCTAATTCTTAAGGACAATCTCTCCTCATTTTGTTTATTTAAAATATTGATCGCAGATGTATAGCAAACTTCTGCTTGTTCATATTGCTTTAAATATAAATAAGATGAGGCCAAAGCATTATCACATAAAGCAATACCAATCTCATAACCTAGATGTTTAGAATATACCTCTTTTGCTTTTTCTGTATATTGTATACATTGCACAGCTTCTCCTACGTGATAATAAAACGATGCTAATCTATAATTAAACTCCGCTTGTTCTATCTCATCAGGAACATACTGCAATAGCTTTTGAGCCTTTTCATAGTATTCTCTTGCATCATTATAATTCGTTGTTAAGGTAGCATGTATCGCCTTAAAAAAGTGGTAATAATACGAAAGAACCCCATCAGACGGTGTGTTATACGATTCAATTTCATCAAAACTATTTTTTGTAATACTTAAACTATCGGTTAACACTTTATATCTAAAATCTAATAAGGCGTAATATAACAATAAATTTTGATCTTCTTCGATATTAACAACCTTCTCATCAATCTCTTCTTTCAATCGTGTCGCTTTCTCCACCTGCTGCTGCAACATCGACTGATACCAAGTATCTAATGAATGCTTAATCTGTTCTTTCGTTACTACATGTGCACTCATAACGATTCCTCCTTCTTATTTTTCGCTTAAAATACTCTGAATATTAATACAATTACACAAATTGTATATCAAACCCCTTCTTTACGTTAATTGAAAAACAATTATCAGAATATTTTCCGATTATCACACAATTTGAAAAACCCCAATAAAAGACGGTTTTATATCCCCCTTACTTTTGAAAATAAAGAAGGCAAGCGATCTCAGCTATACGCTAAAATCACTTGCCTCATAAGTGTTATTTAATTATGAAAAGAAGGCTTATAGAATGAACGATTATCAAGCGCAAAGACACGCTCTGTATATTCGCCTGGTTTCGTACGTCCAAGCGCGCGATCCATCATATTCATCTTTGCATCTAAATTGTCAATGTAATGCAGAATTTCTGCTTCTTTTACTAGTGGTGGCTTTGGACTACCCCATTCCGCTTTCCCGTGATGGGATAAGACGATGTGCTGAAGAATTAGTACTTCTTCTCCTTCAATTTTTAGTTCATCAGCTGCTTTTCCAATTTCGTTTACCATGATAGAGATGTGACCGAGTAGGTTTCCTTCTAGTGTATATGTTGTTGAAATTGGGCCAGATAGTTCAATTACTTTTCCAAGGTCATGTAAAATAACGCCTGCATACAGTAAGTCTTTATCTAAAGATGGATATAGCGTAGCAATTGCTTTCGCTAAATCAAGCATTGATACAACGTGATACGCAAGTCCTGATACGAACTCGTGATGATTTTTCGTTGCTGCTGGATAGTCTAAAAATTCATTTTGATGTTTATTCAACAAATGTCTTGTAAGACGCTGAATGTTCGGGTTTCTCATTTCAAATATGTACTGTGTAATCTTTTCGACCATGTCTTCTTTTTTCACTGGTGCTTTTTCAACAAAGTCTGAGATATCTGTTACTTCATTCGCATTTGCAACGCGGATTTGCTTCACACGAAGTTGAATGCGCCCTTTATAGTTTTGAATATCCCCAGCTACTTTCACAATCGTTTCTGCAACATATTGCTTCTCTACTTCAGGTGATACATCCCATAGCTTCGCTTCAATATCGCCGCTTTGGTCTTGTAAGATTACTGTTAAAAATGGCTTCCCATTACTCGCGATACCTTTTGTCGCCGTTTTAATTAGCAGGAAGATATCGACTTGTTCACCAACTTCATACTCTGCAATTTTCTTTTTCATTCTGATTCCTCCACCAACTTAAGTACTTTTAGTATAGCACACTACACCTTATTTTCTTTACGCTCACGTGATAATTTTATAATCTGTTTTTCTGTAAAGAATGATAATAGATGGGCATGACATGTAAAGAAAATCACTTGTCTATCCTTCGCAATTTCTTTTATTAACTGGATTGTTCGTTCTGTTCTTATCGCATCAAAATGCACAAAACTATCATCAATAACAAATGGGTAATCATGTTCAAACGTCCGCGCTAACGCAAATCTTAGTGATAAATAGAGTTGTTCCGCCGTCGCTTGGCTCAGTTCATGACTGTAAAAACGAATCCCATCACTCCGCTCAACAATAAACGGCTCTGCTTCAGATGGTGAAAATATTTTACTATACTTTTCGCCTGTTAAGTATACAAAATATTCCTCGGCCTTTTGTAAAATACGTGGCAGCTGTACTTCATGATAATATTGCTTCGTTTTTGTTAACACCGTTTTTGCCGTGGCATATGCAGCCCACTTCTTCACTTGTTCACGTACTTGTGATTTTTTCATTTCCCATTCATGTAATAAATCACCGTACGTACTGCCTTCTTCTAAATTCGCAATCTCTACACGGTACTCCGCAATGCGCTCCGTCAATTTCTTCTCTTCTGAAAGGAAGTCTCGTATATGAAGTACTTCTTGATTTAAGTTTTCTTCATACCCTTCCACTTGGTAGTGTTCCACTAATGATAAGCTTGTTAAACGCTTTTCTAGCATATCAATTTGAGGTGATAACCGCTCTACTTGCTTCTCTGCCTCTTCACGCTTTTCTACCCTCTTGCCAGCTTCTAAAAACCTTTCTTCATCAGTAGCTTCCGCCACCCTCCATAGTGCATCTCTTTCTAGTATGAGCTGATTTACTTGATGCTGCAGTACTTCTCGTTCTTCTCTCCAATCAGCAAGCTTTCCTAAAAGTTGTTCCTTCTTTTGCACTTTTTCTTTTTCCTTTTGAATACGATCACGAATCATATGCAGATGATCAAAATCTGTATTTTCCATAACGTTCTCTAGTTTATGTTCAAACTGCGAAATCATTTCATATAAAATTCCTTTTCGCTCCGCCAATTTTCCTACTTCGCGATATAACTGCTGCATTTTTTCAATACGTTCAAATGCCGGCAATATATGTGCATATGTATAAAAGCGCGGGAAAGAATAGCGTGCATGATATGTATCTATCTGCTCTCCCACATGAAACGTACCCTGTTCCCATTCTTCGTATGCAGAAACCACTTTATCATAGGCCCGTTCTATTTGTTGCAGCTTATAAGACTCGCGCTCAAATAATTTACGCATTTCTTCATCTTTTTCTAATTGATAACGAATAGATAGCGCCTCTTCATTTTGCCTTCCTCCTGCACTTTGCCTTAGCGAGAGCAGTTCCGCTTGTAAACCATCAGAAGCATTATCTTTATATAAAACAAGGGCAAGTACAATAAGAACAAAAACAATAACACTCGTAAATAACAATGCGCGGTTATCTAACAATACACTTGTCAGCAACATCACTGTATTAATAGCTAACAAAAAGAAACAAACTTTCTGCCAGCGCTTTTTCTTTTCCTGCGCACTTTTCATTCTTTCTTCATATTGACCACTAGTCCCAATAAAACTTGTACTTTGAAATGTCTTTTCCTTTTCCACAAGTTTCTGCCGCTCTTCATCCGCTAACATTTGCTTTCGAATGTGCCCGACATTCTCTTCTTGTTCTTCTAATTGCTGCTGAGCTACTTTAAAGCTCTCATCAAGCTGCTCTTTCTGCTTGTCTAATTCTCTCGCCTTTTGCACCGTTTGCGTTATCATTTCTTTTGCGGCAAGGCTTGTATCAAATGACAGTACACTTTCCTTTTCAAAAGTAGCACCAATTTGTTGCTCAAGTTCTTTTATCTCTTCTTTCATATTTCGGGTGCTTGCTGTAATATCACGCATTTCTTGGCGCGCATTTTCATATGACATATGCTGCATAAGAAGTTCTTCTACATAACTATCCTTTTGCAGAAGCTCTTCTTGTACTTCTATCCCCTCTAGTTCCGATTGCACCATTTCCATCCTTTTTTGGATTGAATCGAGTTGTACGCCGAGTGGCTCAAGCTTTGCTTTGATCGTTTCATAGCGCTCCACACCTCGAACAGGAAACGGATTTTTCTGCTCTTCTAGCGCTTTTTCATATGCACGCTTTTCAATGACAAGTGGTTGCAGCGTGGCCAATACTTCATAGTCTTGCTTACGCCTTACTGCCATCTCTTTTTCATTCCGAATGTAAGCAAGGCGCCCTTCACTTTCTTTTAACTGCCCCATCACCTTTTCATACGTACCAATCTTCCCTTGCCACGCCTGAAGCTTTTCCTGGAGCTTCTTTATTTCTTGCAGCATCGCATTAATCTCGGGCTTACGACCATTTGGCTTAAAACGCTGCTCCATTTCTTTTTCTAACTTTTTATCTAACTGCAGCAGCGCGTCACTTCCAACTGCACTCGCTGAAAATAAATAATTTCCGATTTCAGCTTCTCCAATATGATGAATATTTTGAAGACCATGCATATCAAACGAAAAGACCGAATCAAACAAACTTTCATTCATCCCGCTCAGCACAGTCTGCAGTACCTCTTCGCCATATGTTTTTCCATCTTCAAAATAAACCGTTACTTCCCCAGCAGCCGTTTTCGGAAGACGCTCGATTTTCACTCTTCCGTACTGCTCTATCATAACCGTCAATGCACCGCCATACTTCCCGCCTTCTTTCGGTTCATAACGCCGTTGTCCCCTCACTGGGAACCCGAATAGAATACTCTTCATAAACGAACGAATCGTTGATTTTCCCGCTTCATTTTCACCATGCAACACCGTCAGCAATGAAAGATCCATTTCCACATTTTCTAATTTTCCGTAGCCATAAATATGGAGTTTTTCAATTCTCATTTTTTATCCCTCTCTTGCTGGAATAATTGCTCTAATATAATATTTTCCGCTTCCTTTTGAATCTCTGCTTTCTCTTCTTCTGAAAAAGACTCAACCACATTACGTGCGACAGGAGATGTCCAAATTATTCTCAGCACTGCATCCATATTCGTAAAAGATTCTAGTTCTTGCAGTACATTACCGACAAAATGATTCTCCTCTTTTAGCCGCTCCGTTTCCGCAAATGAAATCGTCTCATTCTTCCACTTCATCACATACACGAAATCCCTGCGCTCTTCTCCCATTGCTAAAATATGAAAAATCTCTTCCACACGTTTTTCATCGCGCAAATAAGAAGCGAGTGGTCCTTGCCCAGTAAACACGGCTGTCAAAAGAGTTCCTTCCTCTTCCTTACGACACTCATTGAGCGCTTCCGTGCAAGCTGTCATAAGGTCATCAACTGTTTCTAGTTCATCAATAGAAATTTCTATTTCTCCCCAAACGACATCCGCCGTACGGAAGAAGGAACAATTCGTTCCCTGTTCCGATATCTCAACAAGATACGCCCCCTTTCCTCCCGTTTCCTTCCGGTGGCGTCCTTGTATATTACCTGGATAAATAATATACGGCTCCTCTGCTAAAATCTCGCGCTTATGTATATGGCCAAGAGCCCAGTAATCAAACCCTTTTTCTTTCAGTTCACGAATTTGAAACGGCGCATAACGACTATGTTCTGCATCGCCTTCTACACTCCCGTGAAGCATCCCAATATGAAAAGGCGCATCACTCATTTTTTCATACTGCGCTGTCATATTGTCTGTGACAGCTTGCTGGAGATAACTAAATCCATAAATTGATGCAAGCAGTTCCCCATCTTTATAAAATGACTTCGCTTCCACATATGACTCTGTAAACACATGAACATTCTCAGGAAACTCAATTGCCGCCCAGCTTCCGCCTAAATGATCGTGGTTACCATGAATGATATAAACTGGAATCTCATACTGCGAAAGACGCTTCATTTGCTCTCTCACAAACACTTGCGCCCTGAGACTTCGCGTTTCCGCATCATATAAATCTCCCGCAATCAACACAAAATCCACGCGCTCTTGAATTGCTTTATCAATAATACGCTCAAATGACTGAAACGTACTTTGCTTCATTCTTTCCCAAACAGATGACGGCACATTCATTTCCATTCCTTTAAACGGACTATCCAAATGTAAATCTGCCGCATGTATAAACTTCACTTGTTTCACAAATAAACGATCCTTTCCTTATCCGATAAAAGCTTCAATCTATTTTACCACGCAATGTCACATATTTCTTTGCATATTCTAGCGATTTATGACAAAATAGTTATAAGATTCTGATTTTAATCTTTGGAGGGGAATTTTCATGGGAGTATACGTTCTAACAGTCTTTGAAAAAGATGGTTCAAAAGTGCTAGACGAATCATTTGAGGTAGCGACAGAAGCAGAAGCGAAGTCAAAAGGCGAATCCATTTTGCGAGAAAAAGGATTGTATGAGAAAACACATCGCTGCACATCTTCAGCTGGTAAGCTTGTTTTATTCCAGCGCTAAAAAAAGAAGCGTCATCCGCTTCTTTTTCATACTATATCTTCATCACACCACGTAAATACCACATCTAGAATCCGGTTACCAACACGCACGCGTCTGTTCCACTGTCCAGTTTGAATTTGGCGCATTAGCTCATCTTTCATCTTTTCCGTCCAGTCGTGAATCGTTCCATTCCCGTTGTACGGATATACGCTAGGAAACTCTTCCTGCAGAAGACTCAGGCTTTCTGCATCCAAATGAAAATGGAAATAGTAGTTTGCCGTAAGCGATGGCTCTTGCAATTTTAAAAACGGATCGTCAATTTGCTTTCGATTTCGGTAGAAAGTAAATATATTCACCTTTCCGCTCGTAATTTGGTCAATTTGAATTTCGTGCTTCTCTATAATCACGTCGTGCCCACCTCGTTATATACTACCTTTAGTATATATGTCTTTTGCATCAAAGTTAACCATTTTCATACGAAATTCATTTCCTTCATCTATTTCCCGTACCTCCAAAAATCAGGACAAATAACTAAAACAAATTTGAAGGGGAGCGATTATATGTATTTCGGAAGCAAAGGTTGGTATGTAAAAGAACTAAAAAAATTAGGTATCCGTACTTATGAAGGTAGAAAATTAGAATCATATCGTACGCATATTTTGGCTAGTTTGCTTGAGAGAATGAAGAGAGAGTCGGCTTAATAAAGTGAAACTTTAATCAGTGGGGGTTTTCTTCATCCCCCACTGATTATCAGCCCTCACGAATCGGGCTTTTACGGACAGTTTGTCTCCCACCTAACTTCTTTGCTTTTGCCGAACTTTGAGGTGGGAGTCTTACTGTCCGTTAATGCGGGATAAATAGAAGGAAGCAACGTTTTTTGACGTTGCTTCCTTCTATTTACTTTTCTACGACGCAATAAGTAGAATTTTCGTAGTTAATGAACATGAATCGTTACGCTCTCTTGATAAGAACCATCGAATATCACCTGAGCTTTTATGATAGAATACTTTTTCAAATGATTACACGTACATATACAAAACTTCCCATATTTATCAACTCGGCCACTTCCAATAAGTACATCACCATTCATTAATACGATTGTTGAATACGGTTTCGCATGGCCTGTCACATATTTATCATCATGTGTCACAGAATCTATAATTATTTTTGCATCAACATAATCAACAGACTGAATATTCTTCTTTTCCGTTACATCTTCCAATCCTGGAAATTCTCGGTTCATATCAGCCTTTTGGGGTCTGAAACTCAAATTTTTCTGCCAACCAAACCTATACAATATGTCAATGAAACCATATGGAAGCATTTGCGCTAACTTCCCCTCCACTTCTTCAAACATATTTCATTCATTTAAACCATTGCATACAATCATATTCTACCGTGTCCCTACACGCCTTAAATTGATATAATGAAACGAATTTAAATCCATAAATTTTATTATTAAACAAGAAGGAAACAGCATTGATTTTTCTCATATATTACTGTTTGCTAGATACCTTATAGAACATATATATAATGCAGCTTTTTATTCCAGATGCAATAACAACGCTAAATAAAAGGAACCATGCCACATTCCCTAATGATGGAAGTCCTCCTTCAAATACATCCATAATAACCATCTGGCCGATTATTAAGAAGATCCAAGAGATTACATACTGTCTTCCACTTTTGATATATAAAATCCCATCATCATAATAGACTTCCATGACACTCCCTTGCCAAACGCCAATACCAAAAGCAAAGAGTGAAATAGCCAACAACTCAGCTTGTAAATCCCAGGTCATTGGATAAGGCATCGTGTATATTACAACCCCTGCAACAATTAGTAAAATGAAAATATCTATCCATTTTATTTTTCGAGGCTTAATTTGAATCCAAACAAAGAAAATGACTGTAGAAATCAAAAACAAAGTTATCATTTAATGATTCTATTTCCTTTCTCTATTAGAAGCTTCTGTATTTCTAATGAGATTGTATTGTTTCAATCTTTCTTGAAGCTCACTTGTGAATTTAACATTATCAAACATGTAACTTTTCGATACTTTCTGAGCATAGCATGAAGAAGAAATAAAAAAATCGTACAAAAGGGCAAGCCTTCCATGTACGATTGGGCATATATAATATTTCATGTTTTAAAGATGAATTAATTTCTTTTCAATAGATATAGCTACCGCTTCTGACCGTGAATTCACACCGAGTTTATTATAAATATTGGTTAAATACGCTTTTACTGTTCGTTCTGCTATTCCCATATCAAATGCAATTTCTTTGTTCTTATACCCGCGTGCGATCGCTTTTAGAACAAAAAGTTCTTTTTCTGTCAAATTAGGCTTTTCAAAAGGACTTGTATGTACCTGTTCCCTTTTATAATTAACGATTTTTTCCATAACATCTTGTTGTAGTAAAGTCTCGCCCCTAATAGCCGCTTCCAATGTCCGAAATAAATTGTCACGACCAGTATCTTTTAATAAGTATCCTTTTGCTCCTAATTCAATTCCCTTTATCATTAATTCATCTTCATTATAGGTCGTTAATATAATAATTGGAGTTTTATCCTGTTTTTTATTTAAATGTTCAATTGTATCTAAACCATTCATTTTAGGCATATTTAAATCCATTAAAATGACATCTGGTTTCTTTTCCTCTATCAAACAAAGAGCTTCTTCCCCATTTTCAGCCTCACCTATGATTTGAAATGAATCACTCGTTTCTATTATTAATTTTAGACCTTCTCTTACAACGAAATGATCATCAACAATTAATACATTATACTTCATGTCTATCTCCTTCTTTATTTATCGGTACTTGAATGTATACTTTCGTACCTTTCATCTTGTCACTTACTATTTGTAATTTCCCCTCAATCAAACGAACACGCTCATTTATACCAATTAAACCATAGTGCCCAGGAACCTTACCGATATACTCAGTGTCAAAACCAATTCCGTTATCTTCAATTTGGATCGTTAGTATCCTAAGGTCATCCATATAATCGACTTTTATATTTACATCTGTTGCTTGTGAATGTTTGGCGATATTCGTTAAGCATTCACTTATTAAATATAAACAGTGTTCCTTTACTAAGCTTGAAATATGAGGGAGACTTTGAATATGAAATCTTACATGTATAGATGTAGCCTCAGAAAAACGCTTTATTTCTTCCTCTACTGCTTTATGAAATGGATTAGTTGTATAGCGCAAATCATCTATAACCAACCTTGCATCATGTAAAGTTTTTCTCGCTCTTACCATCGTTTGTTGAATAATTTCTTGCGAACGCTCTGTATTCCCTCTTTGCATATGGGCATCTATTGCTTCCAATTGCATAATTAAGCTTGCTAAACCTTGGGCTAATGTATCATGTAAATCTCTTGCCATTCGCTGCCTCTCATTAGCTAATGTCAATTCTTCCACTCTCATATATGCAAATTCTAACTCTTGAATGTACCTCTGAATGCGATTACGCGCCTCAAATTGCTGCTTATTAATATAAGAAAAAGGAATAATAATAGCTAATATCAAAAGGAACATAGAAATAAGAATAGCTAATTTATTGCCACCATAATTGATACTACTGGCAACGCAAAATATTGCATACATAATCGTAAAAACTGCAATTACTTTAAATATTTTATTATACATATATAAGCTTTGCGCAATTAAAATAGGAGTTAACCCAACTAAAACCGCTATCGAAGCATGTGGCACCATAAATGCAGCGAAAAACACAATAAAAAGTTGTATGAAAAAAAAGTAAAACAACTGGCTATTCTTTAACAAACTAGCATACCAATGAAAAATAGTATGTATAACAATTACGATTGTAAAAAACAAGCTATCAATGGAAAAAATGTTGTTACGGAATTCTAAAAGCAGCGAAGCTATATATACGAGTGTTATCCATAAAACGATAAATCTCCTCGGGATAAACATCGCTTCTAATAAATTTGTATTCAAATCTATATTTGCATTTAATTTATTCATATTCGACCTCCACCATTAGATTATACTATATCCCGCCCCGTATCATTAATAGTGAAACCATTATCGTTATGTGTGGAGCTAATCGTCAACTTGCCCTCTATTAAGTTTTATATAATCATTTAAAATATATTTGGTCATTACATTTAGCCCGACTATAGCTGATTAAATAAACATCTTTTCCCTTTTCCAATTCTTCATCAGACATTTTATTCAATAAAAAAGAGCACCCTGTATCAGTGGATGCTCTTTTGGGAGTGGAGTTTCCCTAGTATAAGACTAAGCTAGCTTGCCCTACACTATAATATATGCTTGTCTTTTTCAAATGGTACCATCGTATATTAAACTAATCCTATATCACAAGGAGCACTCAACTATGTCTAATTTCAATGGAATTTGGCTTGTTTTAGGATTTTTATTATTTCTATTTGGTTTAATTATCCTAGCATTGTTCATTAACATATAACCCTACATATTATTTCTATCATAACAATAAAAAATGAGGATCTAATAATTCAACAATACATGATAAATTTATTAACTTATCGAATGAAAACCTTACTTTCAAGACTCTGTATCAGATTCTGGAGCCATTGCCTTTTTGATAAATAGCGCAATAACGAAAGCGATACAACATAAGAATAAAGCAAACCAGTAGGCGTGGTGCACGCCGATTGTCATGGCTTCATTCATTAACTGTTCTGTTATTGGAGCTGATTGTTTTTCGATATGGCTTTGCGTACTTTGGGTCATAATACTTACAAAGATAGAGACTCCAAGTGCTCCTGCAATTGGTTGCAAAGTATTTGCAATAGCTGTGCCGTGTGGATATAGATGCTTCGGTAATTCATTTAATCCATTTGTTTGAGCTGGCATCATAATTGCTGAAATAGATAGCATCAATATGATATATACCATTATGAAAGACCATATCGGTATGGAAGGCGTGATATTACTAAAGAATATCATGACCCCAACCAACATAATTGTACCAGGAATTATTAATTTTCTAGGACCATATTTATCAAATAAAGTACCCATTACTGGCGACATTAATCCGTTTAATAACGCACCTGGCAATAACAATAATCCCGCTACCTTCGCAGTGTATCCGAGAGGTCCTTGTAAATACATTGGCATTACAATTTCAGATGCAAACATCGCCATAATCACAATAACAAAAAGACTAACGCCTCTTGTGTAATTTTTGTATTTGAATACACGAACATCCAATAGTGGTTGCTCTAATTTCAACTGGCGTAGAACAAATAGGACTAAGCTAATGATGCTAATCATTATAATAGAAATGCTTGTTATTGATAAGAAACCTCTTGCATGTTCTCCAGCACTACTAAAACCATAAATCATTCCACCAATACCAATAGTTGAGAGAATAATCGATAGAATATCTATCTTAGGACGTGTAACCTCTCCGACATTTTGTAAATATTTTAACGCAAATACAATTGAAAATAACACGAAAGGTATAACAAATAAGAATAACCATCGCCAACCGAATAGATCAACAATTACCCCCGATATAGTAGGCCCCAGTGCAGGTGCAAACATGATAACCAAACCAAAGGTCCCCATAATTTTCCCACGCACTTCAGGAGGATAAAGTAAAAGCAAAGCATTCATAATAACAGGGATTAACACTCCTGTACCAATAGCTTGTACCATACGACCGATTAACAACATTGGAAAATTCACTGCACAAGCAGCAATCACTGTTCCAATTAAAAAAATAGTCATAACACCTATAAACAATTGTCTTGTAGTGAACCATTGAATTAATGATGCGGAAATTGGCATTAAAACACCCATAACAAGCATAAACCCAGTTGCCAGCCACTGGACAGTTGGAGCATCAACGTTGAATACAGTCATTAACTTAGTTAAAGCAATATTCAATAAGGTTTCGTTTAATATTACGAAAAATGCACCAATGATGAAAGTTATTAATATTACTCTAGAATTAATCTTCTTTTTCATAAAGTTCCTCCGATATTTCTACCATAAACAAATATAATGAGCAGTAATCATTATTTAAAATGCCTTCTGAAATAGTCTCATTTGCCACGGCTTGTTTATTTTGCAGATAATGTATCTTTCTAATTCCTTATAAAACGTAAAAATATTTTACATCATTCCTTATTTAATTTATCCCAACTCCTTCTCTTAGTTCTTCAAATAATTTGGGCAAGGCATAACCTTAATTATCAATCCATCACGTTCTCTGCACTTTTTATTTTTTTACCACCATACCGCTTCCCTTCAAATTAGAAAATCACAGGTAATCTGCCTGTGATTCAGAGTAAAGGGGAATAAACCCATCCTTATGCAATTAAAAGGAAGCCAAAATAGCCGTCACAAAATTAACCTGCTTTTACTGATTGAACTACCCACACCTACCTCCAAACGAGCTTGTGGCGGGGGATTTTCCTGTTTCTGCCAAGAAAAAAACAGTTCCTCTCGTTCAACAAAGAGGATACAACGATATAGAGTTCGGTAGTGTCTTTATGTGAGACAATCCATTCTATCTTCCAACGACAGGAAAACAAAACAGGTACAGCTACTTTTTCTTATATCGAGGGCAGAACACTTTGTCATGCATCTTACGGTTCCAACGTTTTTCCTGAACAATCGTTTGAAATGCAAATCGCTTCGCCCGATTACATGTTTCGATTGTCTATGTGACTGCATCTACCATCTCATGGGGGAAATCTGTCTTATAGATCCGTTTCGAAAAATACGCTTTCTTCACCTGTCTTTACCTCATTTTATTTGATAAGATCATTATACACTAAAACAAACATATGTTCTATAAAAAAAGAGACGTTTTCTTTGAAAAGAAAAAACATCTTAATCTTAAATAGATGCTTTTATGTTAAAAGTAGACCAAAATAAAGAGTGTCCTACTGCCTGTTAATGTGGGATAAAGTTTATTTGCTTTAAATCAAAAAGAAAAGACACTCTCATGAGTGCCTTCTCTCCGACTTGATAACCACTTTAATTTTAATAATATGTATTGGACTCCCATCCGCTTACTATTTTACCATATTTATTCACTTGCAATGTTGAGAAAGTTAAAAGAAGCCGAAAAATCCCCTTAAAGTATATCTACTCTAAAGGGATTTTTGTATTTTGCAAATATAGCTCTTTTCACTAACTCGACAGATATATGTTCTCCCCCTAATTCAAGATGGAAATCGATACTTAATTCAGAATCAATACCATTACTATTTGTGTTTCTATATACATTTACTGTTTCATAGTGCCAAATTTTTTGTTATCCTTAAACTTTACTTAGTGAATAAAGGAAGGTATACATATGACAGAGATATTAGATTTATCTTTATACTTCATCTTGTTTATCCTCATCCTATCCGCAATCTGTTTCATCTTAATGGTACTCATGAGGATTTTTGGAAAACCAATGAATAAACATCGTTCCGTTGAAAAGGAACTAAAAAAACATTCTTCAACAACAGATTCAGCAGGGCATAAAGACGCTAATCTAACTACGAAAGATGCGGAAGCGAATTGGATGAATGCAGTGATGACAGCATCTTTTCTTACTGCGTCTATGAAAAATGCAAGTGAACATTCAAATACCGACCATGATTCCGATAGTTCCGATGCAGCAGGACATGGTGATTCATTCGATGGCGTGGACTGACCCGTAGGATTAGCTAAATACGGAGAATACTTAGCTTATAGAAAGAACCCCTGTTTTTGGTTCAACAAACAGGGGTTTTTGACAATTTATTTCTTCTCCATCACAGCAAAATAATTCTCTTCATGATCCGAAAAGTTAAATACTCTGCCAAAAGGCATATTCACAATTTTTCCGACTGTAATATTTTTATTTAGTAGGTCGTTACGTAATTCATCGAGATTTTCCGTGAAGAACATTAAAGAAGGTGTCCCAAGATTTAATCCAGGTGACATTTTAGCAATGAATTCCTTATTGTGCAAAATAATGCTTGTTTCTGCGCCCTTTGCTGGAGCAATTTCAATCCATCTCATTCCTTGCCCGTTATCTTCTTCAGCAACGACACGAAACCCTACTTTTTCTGTCCAAAACTCCACTGCCTCATCTTGGTTATTTACATACAACATAATTTGGCCAACTCTATGAATCATAGACCTTCCCACTCCCTTATATTAAGTAAATACCTGTGCCTTTCCATCGCCAAGGTTTCTAAAACCTGATGACAACTTAATAGATACGACAATACTTTAAAACCTCCTTCTAAAAAGAGCGACGTATTTTCGTTTTAGTAGGAGATTATAAGGAAGGCAGAATATTAACAAAATATTTTACAAAAGCGTATATAATTGCCAATTTCAAAAGATACCGTTAGTTACATGATTCGTACTGGAAAAATAGAAGATTCCGAAGCAATTTTTAATAGATTCTCTCCCCGTCTATACTAATATCTAGTAAAACAAAACTTTATCTTTCTATAAGTTGTCCATTGGAATTTAGCTCATTTTTTCGTTTTGTGGAACAATGAATGTCTTAGCTTAATGAGAATGTATTGTAACCTCTAATGTTTAAGATTATTTTTTGAATGTTGTGAATATTTTGTAGAAATTATTATTTTCTTACAAAACATTGTTAATCATGTTACAAATGAGTGTATGGATGTTTGTTTTTTTGAATATCCAAATAACCATAAAAAGGGGAAGATATTTTGAAAACAAGTCAACGAAGTTTAAAAAAACTAGGAGCTCTTACATTAACTTCCGCTATATTATTTGGTGAGATCTTACCAAGCAGTTCTTATGCTGCGGAAAATGACATAACAAACATTGAATCATTCTCATTATCTAATATGCCAGAAGAGGCGAAAACATTAGATGCTATTGATACAAAAGAAAATAGTAAAGAATATCTAAGTGAAGCTGAAGTTAGAATAGCTAACCCATACACAATGACTCTCATTTATAAAGAATTAAATGCTGTTATACAAAGCGGAAAGTACACTGAGGAAGAGATCAACAAAATTGCTGCTGAAAAAATTAAAAGCAGTTTAAAAAAATCAGCAGTTTTAAGAGGATATAGCATACCTGGCCTACCTAATTTAACAGATGCAGAAGTTCAGTTAGCTAAAAGTCACCCTTTCGAATTCATAACTTATGGTACGTGTTCAGTTGAGGCAATAACTGCGTCAAAAAGTTATTATGGAGATACTCAGCTGTGGCAAGGAAATGGAGATGCGTATAGACATGCTTATTGGAATGCAATTCTTGTTAAACGTTTAGGTGGTACTAAAGGCCGCGATCATGGAGATACAAGAACAAAAATTTGGACAGATGCACACGAACAAAATTCTTTGGGAGTTGATAAAGAAATGGATCTTCAAAATAACCATTTTGGAAGAGCTACAGCGTATGACAATTATTCTTGGAGTAATGATCAATATAGCAATTATTTAAGAGAGAGCGTAAGTAAAGGTGATCTGGTAAGAATTGTTAATGAACAACTAGTTGCTACAACTGATGTCACAGGCAAGTAATTCTATATTAACTCCATAGAAAATCCTGTATATAAAAATACAGGATTTTCGGTATTTTTTATACTTTGTATGTTGAATGTTACTCTATTTATAATCTTTCAAAAGTGCATACGTCTTAATAAAACTTTAATCAGCCCCCACCTAACTTCTTTGCTTTCGCTGAATTTTAAGGTGAGGGTCTTACTGCCCGTTAATGCGGGATAAAAAATCTCAGCTATTTACAAGGGTGCATACCCTTCCCTTTTCCAAGCAAATACAAGCCTAATGAGACGTTGAGGTTATGAAGTGCTCTATTGAAATGAACAGGCATTCTAATTGTAGTAGGAATTATAAACAAGACATAGAATATTAATAAAATATTTTATAAGGGGGAATATCATTGCCAATTTCAAAAGACACTGCTAGCTACATGATTCGTACAGGAACAATAGAAGATTCCGAGGCAACTTTAGACATACAGAAATCGGTTGTTTCTGAAGGCCACTTTCTCATTTCGTTACCTGAAGAGTTTAAAAAAACATCATCCGAGCAAAGAGAATGGGTACAGGGCGTATTGGAGAATGAAAGAGAAACATTACTTGTAGCTGAAAAAGATGGTAAAGTTGTTGGTTGGATCGTATTTATGAGCGAGAATAAACAGCGATTGTCTCATACAGGTTCCTTTGGAATCATGATCAGTAAAAGTCACCGAGGGCTAGGAATTGGGAAAATGCTACTACAAGCGTTACTAGACTGGGCAGAGAAAAATCCTCTCATTGAAAAAGTAAGTTTAGCAGTTTTCTCAACAAATCATCATGCAATCTCTTTATACAAACAGATGGGCTTCATTGAAGAAGGTCGTAAAATAAAAGAATTTAAAATGGATGATAACGAATATGTAGATGATATCCTTATGTATAAACTCGTTTAGTGGTATTTTAACCACAAGTACCACGCAAAAAAGCCGTTCTCCTATTAACGATGGAAATCGGCGTTTATCATTTTTTATAAATTATTGCAAAAAAACAGTTTTGATTCACTCATTTTATTATTTATAGCGATACATTT
The DNA here is from genome assembly GCF_013314535.1 of Bacillus sp. Xin1. Taxonomy (GTDB): domain Bacteria; phylum Bacillota; class Bacilli; order Bacillales; family Bacillaceae_G; genus Bacillus_A. The sequence continues at coordinate 85,284 of NZ_JABUAE010000015.1, forward strand.
TATTAAAACATTTTTTTCATTCTATTTCGCATTGCTAATACAATGCCACCTAAAATCGATAACATTCCTAGAGCAGTTGTATTAGATTCTGTTCCCCCGGCGTTAGGAAGCTCCCTCTTATCATTTTCCACTTTAAGAGGCGCATTCGTTTGTTTCTTCGTTTCTAATTCTGTTACTTTATTTTCTACAGTTTGCTTTGATTGTTTTAATTCAGCTATCTCTGCTTCTACATCTTGTTTTGTACGTGTTAATGCCGCTATTTTCTCTTCTATATTTCGTGTCGTTTCACTTAATTCTGCTAACTTCTCTTCTGGTACAGTTTGATTCGACTGTTTTAATTCCGCTAATTTATTTTCTAGCGTTTGCTTCATTTGTTTTAACTCTAATACTGATTCTTCTATTTTTTGCTTCGCACGGATTAATTCCGTTACTTTATTTTCTAGCGTTTGTTGCACCTGTTTTAAACCCGATACCCCTTCTGCTACATGTTGCTTTGCTTCCGCTACTTTCTCTTCAGCATCTTTCCTAATCTGCTTTAATTCTGCTATTTTCTCTTCTACATTTTGTTTCTTCTGTTTTAATTCCGTTAATTTCGCTTCCGCATTTTGTTTTATTTGTTGTAATTCTGATAGCTTCTCTTCTCTATGTTGTTTCACTTCCGTTACTTTTGCTTCTACATCTTGTTTCTTCTGCTTTAATTCTGATTCTACCTCTTCTTTATGTTGCTTTACTTCTGTTACTTTCTCTTCTACATTTTGTTTCTTCTGTTTTAATTCTGCCGCTCTCTCTTCTGCGTGCTGCTTCGCTTCAGATAATCTCGCTTCTGCATCTTGCTTCGCCTGTTTTAATTCTGCTGCTCTCTCTTCTGCGTGTTGCTTCGCTTCAGATAATCTCGCTTCTGCATCTTGCTTCGCCCGTTTTAATTCTGCTGCTCTCTCTTCCGCATGTTGTTTCGCTTGCTTCAGTTCAGATAATCTCTCTTCCGCATGTTGCCCAATAGAATCGTGTGTTGGAGCGGCATCATTCACTTCCGCATAACTCGTGTCAGCTCCTGCTATCATTGCTAAAGCTAGTGTAGAGATTGCGACTGTTTTTTTCGTACTCATTATTTTGTCTCCTTTTCTTTTATGAGTATTCAACTATTATGTATACATCTAAAAACATATTTTTTTATCCTATTAATATAATAATAGTATAACAAATGTTTATAAAGTGAAACTTTAACCAAGCAAATTTTTATCAAAAAAACGAGTGAGTTTTCTCCTCCTTCTTCATTAATTCTATTTATAAAAATTCACCCCTCTTTATTGACAGAAAATTCAAACCGGATATATAATTTTGGTATTACCACTGCCTTTAACTTGTATTATCATAAAATAAAGGGGACGATGATTTGAAAGAAAAGGAACGCTCCTCAGATAAAATTGAGAATGAATTAATTAAATCCATATTGGCTGGTGTTTATTCTATAGGAAGTACTTTACCGCCGGAAAGAGAGCTTGCAAAAGAATTTGGTGTTGGTCGTCCAACTATTCGGGAGGTACTTCAACGTTTAGGAAGGGGTGGATGGATAACAGGGAGAAAAGGAATGCCTGCGATTATTAATGATTATTGGAGCAATGGGAATCTAACGACACTTGTTAATATTGTTGAGAATCATCATACCATTACAGATGAATTTATCATGTACTTATTAGAATTAAGAAGTTCGTTGACTCCGACTTATATTCGTGATGCTGTTACGTTTAATCAACCTAAAGTGGTTGCTCTCCTTGCCAATCTAGAGCAGCTTGAAGATAGTGCAGAAAGCTATGCAGCATTTGATTGGGATTTGCAAAAAAGGTGTGCTGGCCTTGCTATCAATCCGATCTTTCTACTCATTTTAAATAGCTTCGATTCCATTTATGTAGATATGGCAAAAAGATATTTTTCTGTAAAAGATCATCGTGCGTTGTCCCTGAACTATTACCACGACTTATTAAAAGCTGCATTAAAGGGCGATGCAATGGAAGCGGAAAAATTGTCTAAGACAACACTGGCGAAAAGCTTGGCTCTCTGGAAAGATAGAAAAAAATAAAGAAAGCTGGAGGCGTTATAAATGAGAGTGAAATATTTAAAAGAATATTTTTTCTACCCTGATATATTAATCATGAGCTGCCTATTCCTCATTAGCTTTGGATTTATGATTCCACATCTAACCTCTATCGGAATTTGGGGCACTTTTATTCTGGGAATGATTATGTATTCCTTAGCTGAGTATGTTACACACAGGTTTCTTTTTCATCTGAAACCACCAAAGAATGTATTTTTGTTAAAAATGCTTAAACGATTACATTATGACCACCATACAAATCCGAATGAATTACATTTATTATTTTTACCCTTATGGTATAGTGTGCCAAACATTGCAATTGTAGCAGCCATTTTTTATTTTCTTTCATCTAGCTTTGTAATTACAAACGCATTTATTGCAGGTATCATGCTCTTTTTATTATTTTATGAGTGGAAGCATTATATCGCTCATCGCCCCCTTCAGCCAATATCTCCATGGGGGCGTTGGATGAAAAAGGTTCATTTATGGCATCATTTCAAAAATGAAAATTACTGGTATGGTGTTACGAACCCAGCCTATGATTTTCTCATGGGTACCTTTAAAAACCAAAAGGATGTTGACCAAAGTAAAACTGCTAAAAATCTAGAAAAACGTGGCGACCAGAAAATAGAATTATAAAACAAAAGGATTCGTCACTCGTTCTTTTCCGTATGCCGAAGGATAGTGACGAACCTTTTTGTTGTAAAAACTCTTTTATAATCAAACTTTTTCAGTGATTTATTTTTAAAATAATGTATCCCTCAAAATCAAAAGTTACATTGAAGAAGACAGCTTATTTCACATCTTGGACAACATTTGTCGTCTTTACTTGAAAGTTTCCTTGATACGTTGCAACTTCTGTCATGCATCCATTAATGGAATGAATGAACGAGCTGAGATTACTTACATTGGATAAGACTTCAGACAGCATATGGTTACACTCTTCTTGTACACATTCACTCTTGAACCATTATTCCGCTATCTCCCCCTACTACTTTAACTTCAACACTGCGCTAACCGGGTTATGATCACTGTTTTCAAACTTCAAATCATGCCCTTGTACGCTCGCAATCTCCACATTTGGAGACACTAAAAATCCATCGATAATCGTAACAAAGTTCTCATCTTCGACATAGCTCTTCACATTATCACGAACTGTCCAAACAGTATCATCAACAGCCCACTGGAACCCACCATCAGTGAAATCTTCTGGAAGCTGTACTAACCACTCTGGCCATTCTTCTTTAAACTTCGGATCTTTTAACTGCACATCAGATAATAGCTGATTCCAGTCTCCGCCAAGTACAATATAATCGCCATTTTTGTAATGCTTATTCATATACTCTTTCAAAAACTCAACTTGTTGCTTTCTAATGTTTCCGCCCTTATCATATGCAGATAAATGAACGTTCACCATTCGTAAATATTTCCCGTTATCAACTGGAACCTTATGCTCAACAATCGCTCGATCTAATTCGAATAATTGACGAAGCCACATTTCTCTTCCAGGAAGCTGATATCTCGTCACTTCTTCTACTTTATATTTCGAGAACGAACCAAGTCCACTGTTCGTATATCCGTGCGGCTTCTTAATTGGCACCGGCACCCACTGCGCATTAAAGTTATAACCAAACGTAGACGCAAGGCCTTTCAGTCCATCTTGAAACGCCTTATACTGATTCACATCAAATGAACGAAGCGACTTCTCATCCATCTCTTGCACTAAAATAAAATCAGAATCTTCCTTTTGTAAGAAAGACAGCATATTGCTGATATTCTCTTCTGTTTGCTCTTTACTACTAGAGCGTGAACCCGTCCCTCCGTCTAAGAAGAAATCTTGATCTTTATCTAAACCGCCGTAGCCAATATTAAACGTTGTCGCCTTAAACTCTTCCCCAACTTTAAGAACGCGCTCGTTATTATTTGCCACCTTCAACTGCTCAACATCCTTATGCTTCACATCCGTAATTACCACATACGTAATAAATGCCGCGAAAGCACCCACTATCGAGCCTGTCCCCCATAATAAACCTTTCAATGCCTTCTTCTTCAAGTTCCTGACTCCCTTATTCTCTTTTTATAGTTTGCATACGTGGACATTTTAACATGTTCTAGATGTAAACATAAAGTAACTTTCCATTTCATCATCCAAGTAAAAAACAATAGAATTTAGCCCCACCCTCGCATCATAGCAGGGATTTTTTTCATGATGTAGAAAAGGATTACATGCTATACAAGTCGTATAGTGAATCAAATGATGTAAGGGTGGGAGTTACGGTGTTAAAAAAACCAAAAAGATTACAACCAGGGGATCGCGTCGCAACAATTAGTCCTTCATGGGGAGGCGCAGGTGATCCAGAACTCAGGTGGCGTTATGAACAAGGGGTAAAAAGATTAGAAGAAGTGTTTGGCCTTGAGGTTGTACCTATGCCAAATAGTTTGAAAGGTTCGGCATATACTTACGAAAATCCACAGGCTCGTGCACAAGATTTAATGGCGGCATTTCAAGATGAAAGTATAAAAGGCATCATTGCAAATATTGGCGGATCCGATAGCATTCGCCTGCTTCCTTATATTGATTTTGACATTATCCGTGAAAACCCAAAGATTTTTATGGGCTATTCAGATGTGACTATTCCACATTTATTTTGTCATAAAGCGGGCATTTCTTCTTTTTACGGCCCAGCTATTTTAACCGATTTTGCTGAAAACGTTGAGATGGATCCATATACAATTGAAATGGTGAATCGAACTCTCTTTTCAAATGAACCGATTGGCGAAATCGAGCCGGCTACAGAATGGACGAGTGAACGTTTAGAATGGATTGAATCAAACAAAAGTAAACGACGGACAATGCAGAAAAATACTAGTTATGAACTTCTGCAAGGATCCGGTATTACACAAGGGCGTTTAATCGGCGGTTGTATCGAAGTACTTGAGTTTGCAAAAGGAACAGAACTTTGGCCTGAGAAAAAATATTGGGATAATAGCATCCTGTTCTTTGAAACATCTGAAGACAAACCAGACCCAAATTACGTAACATATTGGTTACGTAATTATGCAGCGCAAGGCATTTTACAAAACATAAACGGAATCATTTTCGGCAAACCGAAAGACGAGCAGTATTATGAAGAATATAAACAGGAAATTGCAGCAGTTATGAAAGAATATGGTTTAGAAAAATTACCGATTCTCTATAACTTAAATTTCGGTCATACGGAACCTAAGTTTATTTTACCGTATGGCGCACTAGCAGAAATTGATTGTGAGAAAAAGACATTTTCGATTTTGGAAAGTGGTGTACAATAAACCCTCTCTTACAACGAAAAAGGCTCCCTAACATTTATTTGTTAAGGAACCTTTTTATTATTCTTGCTTACTCTTCGCCTTCATTTGTTCCTCATACACAAACTTAGCAGTCATAAAATCATTCGGAAAATCACTTAATGCTTTTTTCATCACATTTAATTCCTCTTGTGACTTAATTTCAACACCATTTAAGAAATCAAATGCTTTCGATTGTTCATCCTCTCCTAGTTAAATACCGCCCAAGTTTTATGCAAGGTTTTTCAATAAATAAATACCCCAATAAAGCCAGTAAAAAAGAAAGAAAAAAAGAAAGAAAGACTATTAATACGGTAGGTAGTGTATCATAAAATAAATACATAACTGAGAATAAAGAAACAAGATGATATAAATACAGACTATAAGAAATCTTTCCAAGAAAAATAAATACTTTTCTTCTTAATAACGCACTAAATGTCCATGAAGCGACACTCATAATCATTATTATACAAACCCCAAATGAGACAACGTAGTCTCTTAATATATAATTGTTCAAAAAATCTACCTCGCCAATCATTCCTTCGTACATAAAACAAATAATTGCAATCAGCAACAATGCAATTATTACCGCTTTTTTCATATTTAAAGCATACTGAAAAATAAAAGAACGATACTTAGCTAATAGAGCTCCCATAAAAAAAAGAGTGATGTAGTGAAAACTTAAAAAACTACTAGTTATGCTTTCGCTAGAATCAAAGAAATATATTCCCATCGTCGAAGAAAAACTTAAAACAATAAACCACAATAAGGAATATTTGAGCTTTTTTCGAATAAAAAAGAAAGTCAGAAATGGAAATACAATCGAAATTCTCATTTCATGGACAAGAGACCATATAACATTATTATATGCGTCCGTGTTATATTCACCGATAAAAGCAAGATGTTGTAAGAATAAAACTAGTGTATCTTCAGTCGTCCATGATTTACTAAACCAATCGCTAATAAATGGCATATCATTACGACTAAAAAGCATTTTAGCAATAATAGAAATGCTAATTGCCACTAGATATGGTATATAAATTCGACAAATCCGTTTTATTATGTATACACCATAATGAAATTTCTCATTATGAATGGATAAATATAAAACAAAACCACTCAATACAAAAAAGAGAATGACAGATTCGTTGCCACTACTAAAGACAAGACGTAAAGGAGTTTCTTTAAATAAATAAACGATGAAGGGGCTGTTTAACTTATACCGATAATTTTCATACGCAGGCAATAACATCATATGATGCCCAATTATTACAAGAAGTGCTGCTAATCCTCTGAGAGAGTCAAACTCCTCATATCTTTTCATCATACTACTCCTACTAAAAAGATTTTTATTAAAATAGAGGGTACCTTCCATTCCCCTATTATGTTCATATAGTTAGCAAAATCATAAAGAAATAGATTATATATTTTTTAACACATGGAAAAAATTCGAAGCGAAAGTATTATTACTTATAAATGAAGACGTAAATTAAGTTGGTGTATCCTATACCACTGTATGTCTTTCACGGTATTGCCTAGGAGTCATATTACATATTTTTTTGAAAACTCTTGTAAAATAACTTTGATCATAAAAGTTAAGCCAAGCACAAATATCTGATAATGGATATGTAGTTAATGCTAATAGTTTTTTTGCTTCTTCTACTCGTTCCCTTTGAATATATTCACTAAAAGGGATTCCCACTTCTTGTTTAAACAATTTAGATAAATAAGTAGGATTCATATCAAGCAGCGTAGCGAGATTATTGAGAGATATTTCATGGTAAATGTTTTTGCTAATATGATTTAAACATGCAGTAATTGTATGCGAATATTTTTGAATACTATATTCTTTCACACGATCAGCAAAAGCACATAAAGCATCCTCAATTAATCTATTGACTGAATACATATTATCTAGTTGTTCAATCTTCTCCATATAGAGAGAACTAAGCGAAAAAGCAATGTCTGATGGGAGATTCCCCTCTATCGCATAACGAGTAGCTAGAGTAATGGCCATAATGCCATTATTTTTTTGATTTCTTAGTGGATTTGTTTTTGATGAAATTGCAGCATCTTCCTGCGGAAATGCATATGCATATTTTATTAATTTTTCTTTGTTCCCTTCTTTAATACATGTGAAAAATTTCCGTTCTAATGCTATATCGTAATGATTAGGACTATTTTGACGACGGGCTGAAATATATAAATCTGGATTCGCAATTTCATAGGACGTTTTCTCCAATAATTTATTTTCTACCCAAACAGCACCGACATCTAACTTTTCTTTAAAAATCATGTAATGCAATAAAATTCCTATATTAATTAAAGTTATTTTTTTTATTACAGGTATGGAATGGTAGTAGTCAATTCCGTCTTGTATGCTAGCCTTTGTTCCAAATTCATTCATAAGTCTAATGGCCATATCTTCTGATACCTTGGGATATGTAGAAGGTCCAATCACAAAGGTTCCTTTTATATATTCATGATCTACTACGTGAGTGAAAACGAAATTTTCTAGATAACTGTTTCCTCTCATAATCGGAAAATTATAGGGGTCATTTTCTTGAAAAAGTTCACTAAATTGTTCCTCCTTAGAAGAATAAAATGGACTGCAAATATCATTAGAAGTAGATTTATATACGATTTTTTCATCTGTCGATACAAATTGAATAGATACGTGAAATGTTTGATATAAAATATCACACAAATATTGTATATCCATAGAATGATTCATTATATTCTCCTTTTAACTAGATAAGATAATAAAACTTCATATAAAAAACCAAACATTTATGTACTACATTTATGGATTGATAAATACATTGTGAAGAGTGAAAACCCACTAAAAAATTCTATTAATTTCAAAAAAATACAATTTATACAAAAATCTTACTATAAACATTCAGAAAAAACAATTATTATTTGGATTTATAAGATGCAAGATCATATTGACAAACTTCTTTATTTAAGTATCCATTTGATTGACTTATTTGTTATGCACACCTTTCGTATAGTCATAGAAATTTCAAAAAACACACTTACATATACCTCTTGTCACTCTTAGCTTGATTACGATGTTGCTATGCCCTGCATAGCAACAATTCGAGAAGACGAATTCCGTTCCATTTTTGTTCGGATGCTAGGCTTATAATTTTTTCACCCTAATATAAATGTGATAAGGACCTTTTCAAAACCAAAGGTGATCATTTCCATTTGGAAAGTCACGCCAAAACTCTACTATTAAATTGAAAAAGTGGTGAACGAGATGAATGAAAAAGTAAAAATAAAAGAGTTTATACAAGTTTTAAAAAGGCGATTCTTAATCATTATACTTACAACAATTTGCACTAGTGGGTTCATTATTATTTCATCCATGTACCTTATGAAACCAATCTATCAGTACTCCACCCAAGTTCTTGCTGGATCTTTAGGCGCAGAAAAAGAAGAAAATCCAGTAAATAGAGTGCAAGATAACAAGCAGCTAGCCCTTTCATATATGGATATTATAAAAAGTCCATATATCATGATAGGCGTAAAAAAAGAGTTAAACCTGACTCGTTCAAGCTATGATTTACTTAAACAGGTTTCCGTTACGAATAGAAATGATTCACAGATTATTACGATTTCAGTGAAGGATTCTAATCCACAATTAGCTAAAAAAATTGCACAATCTGTCGTAAATCAATCCATATCTAAATTTAAAAACTATACAAATGCAAATCAACTTAATATTCTTAATAATTCTGAGGTGACAGAAGAGGCTGAACTACTTTTTCCAAAACCTAAATTCATTATAGCCATTTCAATTGTAATCAGCTTTTTTGCTGGAATTGGCTTGGCAATGCTACGAGAACACTTTGACGATTCAACTTACAATAATCGAGAACTTGAACATCTTGGTCTCCCATTATTAGGAAGAGTGAACTTACATACCAAAAAAAGAAAAAACAAACAAAAAACAGCTTATAAAACCTTACCTTCTATGAAACGAGGTGAACAGAATGGTCATCAAATTTAAGAAGAAATATTTGTTTAATCCATATGACATTACCATCAAAGAACGATTTTATAGCATATGTAACCAGATTGAACCGAGCCTTCAAACGGAAAAGTCAATCTTAATGATTACTTCACTTGCACAAACACAAAATATAACGAATGCTACTGCTTATTTGGCCCTAGCTTTTTCAGAACAACGAAAACGAGTGTTGGTAGTTGACGCGAATCTGCGTCAACCCTCTTTACACCATGCGTTTAATATCGATCATTCATTTGGCCTAAGCAACTTACTTTTAAGAGAGCAAAATAAAGATACTACAATAGAAATAACGGATTATCTATCTTGTTTATCTACAGGTGAAGACCTTTATGAGCCAATGACATTGTTAACATTAGAGACCTTCCCAATCCTAATTGAGGAGTGGAAAGAGGATTTTGATATCATTATATTTCACACATCCGATTTCCTAAACACACCAGACGCACAATTCCTCGCAAAATATTGTGATGGCGTTGTTTTAATGATACAGGAAGGTCGTGATAAGTTAGAAAAAATTGCGAGTGTAAGAAAACAACTTGAACATAGCAAACATGAAATAATCGGTGCAGTTATTATTTCATAAAGGGGGGTAACTTTTGGACTCAAAAATAAAGATTGATAGACAGGTAGAAATCCAAGCAAAACCTCTATCAACTTCATCTTATCTTCTTGTTAAACGGCTTGTAGATTTTGTTGTCTCGTTATTCATGCTGTTACTTTTATCACCCATTTTAGTTCTTTTTTGCATCCTTATTCCAATTGAATCAACCGGCTCTCCCTTCTTTTATCAATGGCGTCTAGGAAAGGATGGCAAAGACTTTAAATTAATAAAATTGCGCTCCATGTTTTTAGATGCTGAAAAAAACGGCCCTCAGTGGGCAACTAAAGAGGACCCGAGGGTTACAAGAATAGGTGCGTTTATAAGAAAAACAAGAATTGATGAAATCCCTCAATTTATTAACGTGTTAAAAGGAGATATGTCTCTCATTGGTCCTAGACCTGAAAGAGAATATTTCTATAAAGAGTTTGATAAGTTATTACCTAATTTTAAACATCGTTTAATTGTAACACCCGGAATAACAGGATGGGCGCAAGTAAATGGTGGATATGATTTAACTCCCGAAGAAAAATTAGCATTTGACTTATATTATATCCAGCATCGATCATTCGCTATGGAAATCAAGATTTTATGTCAAACATTGGCCATTGTATTTACTGGAAATGGAGCTAGATAAATATTGAAGGGGCGAAGAAAAAATGGAGAAAGTGCTAGTAACGGGGGGCTTCGGATTTATCGGATCCCATATTGTAGAAAAATTAGTTCATCATAATTATGAAGTTGCTGTGTATGATAACTTATCCACCGGATCCATAAATAATGTTCATTCAAAAGGGATCGCTTTCTTTGATAGCGTAGAAGATGAAGGGGCATTAGAAAAAGCGATAGAAACATTTAAGCCTGACTTTGTAATTCATCAAGCCGCACAAATTAGCGTACAAAATTCTGTTTCAAATATAACAAATGATGCAAGAATCAATATAATAGGTTCAACAAATATTATAAAACTCTCTCAGAAATATGGTGTTAAAAAGATCATATTTGCTTCTTCAGCAGCTGTATATGGCAATTCTAAAATCATGCCTATTCCAGTCTCACACCCTACTCGTCCCTTATCACCTTATGGCGTCTCTAAACAAACAGCTGAAGAGTATTTAAAGCTCGCAAAAGAATTATATGATATAGACTATGTCATTCTTCGATATAGCAATGTTTATGGTCCAAGGCAAACTGTAAGCGGTGAAGGCGGAGTTATTTCAATCTTCATCAATCATGTAATGCAAGAGGAGCAATCTGTTATTTACGGGGATGGTTTACAAACAAGAGATTTTATCTATGTAGACGATGTAGCAAGTGCCAATCTTCAGGCATTGAAATACAATGGGAGCGGTACTTTCAATATATCATCATCAACTTGTACAAGTATCAATGAAGTATTCTCGATGATTCAATCGATTGGAAAACAAAATGTATCCCCCATTTACCAACCTGCAAAAGACGGTGATCTCAAAGAAAGTTTGCTCTGTAATAAAAAGAGCATTCAAAAATTAGACTGGCAACCTATATATTCATTGGAAAAGGGTCTTGCGAATACATATGATTATTACCTTAAGCAAAAAGACCCTATTTTATCTAGTGGAAAAGAACCTACATCTGTACTTAAGTAACTTTACAGTTGTAAATTGGGAGAGAAATAAGTGAATAAGAAAACAAACTCAATTATTAAAAACATATTCCACTTACTTTACAGCACAATTTTAGCGAATGTTTTAAATGCAAGTACGCTCATACTGTTGGCAAATTACTTTAACTCAAAGAACTATGGAATATTTAGTGTAGCACTAGCTCTTTCCATGGTCATGCATTTTTTTACAGATTTAGGAGTTAGTAATACGTTCCTTCGTGAAGGATCAAAACAGGAAAACCTCCATGCTACATTTTTTTCTTATATAAAAGTTCGAGTAGTATGTTTACTGTTAACATTTATTATTTTTTCTTTCGGTATCCATATCTTTTACCAGGAACAACAAATTCTTTATATGATGTATAGTTTAATGATTCCTTTAATCATCGGACTCGTGCTGCAAAGCATCGGAATAACCTACTTTCAATTAGCTGAAAGAATGCAATTTATCGCATCTATAAAAATCTTCTCATCCATTATCTTAGTCATATTTACCATCTTGTGCATAAGCTTCAAGGTGGATATACATGTAACAGCTTTTTTATATGGTTTTTCTTATTTAGTCGGTGGGATTTACTGTCTGTATTTACTCAGAAAAAACATGGAATTTCAATGGAAAGTCCCTTTTCAAAAAAAATTACTGATCCATATTAGTCCTTTCTTAATGAGTGGGTTATTTATTATCTTAACTCCGCAACTAGGTCCATTAGTATTAGAAAAAACACTTCCCTTAGGACTTGTTGGGCTCTTTGCAGTAGCTTACCGGATCCCCTCAGCCCTCTATCAAATTCCAGGGGTTATTGCAGGTGCATTTTTCCCACTGCTATTTAAACATTATAGTCATGGGGAGGTAAAGAAACATACAGAACTAAATATCCTGCAAATGAAATTTATGTCCTTGATTGGGATGTGCATGACAATATCTCTATTCTATTTATCTCCCTATTTGATCACGATTTTATTTGGAGATAAATGGGGATCTGCGGTTCAACCGTTAAAAATATTGTCCTTTATTATTGTCTTACAAGGATTTAACATCGCCATAGCTGATGGTCTCACAACAAGAGGACTGCAAAATCGCCGTACTATTGTTCAGTTTATAACCATCTCTATTGGCTTAGTGTCTTTTTATTATCTGAGTCTTACTTATACAATAGCGGGAGCAGCTTTTTCTGTTTTAACGATGGAAATCGTATCATTGATTGGTTATATATTAGCTAATCCAATCAGAAGAGCAGTATTAAATAAAGTCATTATTCCATATGGAACCTACTTTTCGATAAGTTTTATCCTATTACACTACTTATTATATAAGTTTCCTTTTATAGCCATGTTCTCTACCATTATCTTAATGTCTACGATGGTTTTACTATTTGATCGAACAATCCGGGACTTGATTGAAGATCTTATAAGAAAGAAAAAACAACAGAATATCAATCATTTAAAAGACGGGGGACAACGGGAGAATGGAAAGATTACAAATTAAAAGAAATACTTCTACTTTAGAAGTTTTTCTTTTGTTATTTTTTATTACACTTAGTAAATATAATTTGTCCATCGGTTTTTCATTAAAAATTTACATGATTTTTCTAGCCATTTTTTTCTGTATTTACTTTCGAAACTTTTACTTTCGCCCTCTTTATCATTATGAAATTTTATTGCTTTTATTTTATTTTACCTATTGCCTAAGCGGTGCTTTTTCACAGTATCCTGAATCAAGTATTCGCGTCATTCTAGGAGTAATCCTTGTCCTTATTTGCTACTTCATTATGAGATATATGATGGAGCAAGCTTCAATTCCTGCTATTGAATCTTCCATTGCAAATGTCGGGATACTATTTAACATTACGAGTTTGTTACTGTACATAATTGGACTACAAATAACCGGAGGATTCCCAACAGGCGTTGAGATTACCTCTTACGGATTACTATTAGATAGGGATTATCCAAGATTAATTGGACTACTTGATGACCCAAACATCTTCATTTTTTATAATACATTATTTTTTTGTTTTTACTTAACACACTTAAAAGGATTTAAAAACTCATTTGGATTCATCTTATGTATTATTACCAACCTTCTTACTTTTTCCAGGGGCGGTATTGTCGCTCTAATACTCGTTATCATTTTGTATATACTATTAGCGGATTTTCTAAAAAAGGTAAAAATGATACTTGTTGCTCTGTTATGTCTAGTCGCCATCTACGCCGCATGTTCTTTTATGCAAATCGATTTGAATCAGATTATTTCCAGCCGTATCAATGACTTTTCTTCTGATAACGGAAGTGGTCGATTTGAATTATGGAAACAGGCGATTCACTATTTTATGTCTTATCCCCTTTTGGGAATCGGTGCCTTTAATTTTTCGGATTATTATGCATTTGAACATAATGAAAGACTATATGTTCATAATACATATCTAGAAATCTTAGTAGAGGCAGGAATTATTGGCTTTCTTTTTTACCTTTCTTTTTTATTCCTGTTCCTAATCAAGACCTTTAAAACGAAATTGCATCGTGAAAAACCGTATATTATTCTTACACTTTTCGCTTTTTTATTACAGATGATATCCCTTTCTCTCATGATTAATGAAGCACTTTTCTCCTTTTTAGCAATTGCTTTAAAATATATTTCTGTATATGAAAGAAAAGAGGCTGGTTTTTATGATATACACACAAAAAAATAACGAATCATTGGTTTCTGTTATCACTCCCTCTTATAACAGCTCTCCTTTTATAAAAGAAACCATTGAATCCGTTCAGGCTCAATCATATACTAACTGGGAAATGATTATCGTTGATGACCAGTCGAAAGATGACTCAGTCCATGTCATCAAACAATATATAGAAAAAGACCCGCGAATTAAACTGATTACTTTAAATCAAAATGCTGGTGCTGCCAGGGCTAGAAATATAGCATTAAAAGAAGCTCAAGGAGATTATATCGCCTTTTTAGACAGCGATGACCTCTGGTTACCTACCAAACTAGAAGAACAAGTCACTTTTATGCAAAAAGGTAATCTAGCCTTTTCTTTTACCTCGTATTCTTTAATTGATGAACGAGGAAATGCAATGAATGTGCAAGTTCATGCACCAAAAATCGTAGATTACAAATATCTTCTAGGAAATACAACGATAGGCTGTTTAACGGTAATGTTAGATCGGCGTCAATTGAAACAAATTGAAATGCCCGTTATCCAACCTGAAGATACTGCCCTATGGCTAGTATTATTACGGCTAGGATATCAAGCCTATGGCTTACAAAAGGTTTTATCTAAATATCGCATTGTAAGTAATTCTACTTCAAGAAATAAATTAAAAGCTGCCTACCGATATTGGAAACTGTTACGAAACCAAGAAAAATTAAACTTTGTAAAAGCTAACTTTTATTTTAGTCAATATGCCTATCATGCATATAAGAAAAACAGAGGAGATCGACCTACTTCTATGTCCAGTGGGGGGAAATAAAAAATGAGCAATATTCTACTATTAACCGATAAACTCATAACAGGTGGCGCTGAGATGTATTTTTGCAAATTAGAAAACCATCTCAAAGATGAAAACATGACGTTTTATTCAGCAGCTGCCTCAGGTGAGTTGTATCATCAAATTCATAATAAGCATCATTTTATTCCGTTAAGCTTAAAAAATCACCCTGCCAACCTCTATACATTAAGTAAACAAGTAATGAAATTGGACATTGATGTGATCCATGCAAATAGTCTCAGAATGTTACTGTATTCCATCGCAATAAAAAAAATCACGAGGAGAAAAATTAAGCTAGTTTATACAAAACACAATGTTACAATACTTGAAAAAAAATTGCCCGCACTCTTTAAAAAAGTATTAAATCAACATGTTGATCAAATTATCGCAGTTAGTAACTTTGAAAAAGAGCGATTACTGCAATTTGGTATAAGAAAAGAACTTATTCGAACGATTTACAATGGTGTTGATGTAAAGCATTTTTCTTTTCAACAAATACACCCTAAAGAAACCCTCAATATCGGAATTTTAGCCCGATTATCAAAAGAGAAAAACCATGAACTTTTTTTAAGAATTGCAAATGAGTTAAAAGATGTACGTAACGTAATGTTTTATATTGCTGGAGATGGACCTGAACGAGACTTTATTGAAAACATGATTCGTGATTTCAAGTTAAATCATAAGGTGAAGCTTTTAGGGAATACATCTAATCCATATGAATTTATTTGCAATATGGACTTGTTGCTTCTAACGTCCTTAAGAGAAGTGTTTCCGATGGTAGTCCTTGAAGCAATGGCTTCTGGAACCCCTATTATTTCTGTAGATGTTGGTGGTATTAAAGAAGCTATTATAGATGAAGAAACCGGAATTCTCATTTCCCATCACTCTGAAAAAGAATTCGCCCAAAAAATCCAGTTACTTCATGACAATCAAAACTTAAGAACAAGTTTAGGAAAAGCGGCAAGAGAAAAAGTAGAAACATCCTTTTCCCTCTCAAATATGATTCATTCTACGCTTGAAACCTATCAATATTAAAAAACAAACGAGGTTATCGTTTGTTTTTTCTTTTATACCTATGCATTTTTTTTAACATGCATATTATATAATATCCCGCTATATAAGGAGTGTTATAAATTGACAGAACCTCTTAATTTTGCTGAAGACTGCCAAAATCAAAGTGTTGTTAATATTGATTGTTTTGGTGCCAGTCCAGATTTACTCAATAATTCCCAAGCTATTCAAGAAGCCATTGATTATTGCGCGGCTAACAATTATTCCAAAGTTGTTATCACCGGGAAGAAACAATATACTATATCCTCTCCTATTGTTATGAAATCAAATGTACATCTTGAAATGGATCCCACTGTAACATTAATTGTCAAAGGGAATTTCCAAGTGTTTGAACTTCAAAAAGATACTTCAATCTCTGGTGGCTCGATTGAAATCGTGGACAATAGCTTTAACTCATCCGTTCTTTTTCTTTCCGGTGCCCAGCAAATAGAAATTCATAATCATACTTGTATATCAAATATTAATATAATAAACCGTACAACCACTTACCAAGGTATTGCAATTCATTTCTCTTGCACAAAAGCATGGGATTTCATAAGTTTCGTTAAGGCATACTCAATTCAAATCACAAACTTTCATACGGCCATCTATTTAAAAACAGAAAAGCTCGAGGATATAAACAATCCTTGCTGGATTAATGCAAACTCCTTCCACTCTATCTTCATAGATGGTTGTCAGTACGGTATCGAGATTGTAGGAAATGGTGAATTACCTTACGAAATTTCCGGGAACACCTTTACCGGAATCCAAGTACAATGCCGGAAACAAACAAAGAAAGTAATCCGATGCTCAGGCGCCTATAATATGTTTGATGGAGTAATATGGGACGTCTTTCGTATGGATGCTCCTCCTCTCGTGATCGAATTCTCTTCCACTTCTCATCATAACTACCTATTCTCAAATCAAGCCTCCACATCTATTCTCGATCGCGGCCTATACAACCATTGTACCTCACCACATGAAGAATCTCTTCCTATATACCCTCCTCTTGCATTAGGAAAAGCGCATCTAGTTGGGAATCAAGATGATATTTTAGTAAATGCCAATCTCCGCTACACAGTGCGCCAACTTTCTGGAAAAGCCCCTTACGGAGGACATATTAATAATTGTTTTAACCTGCTCGATGAACAAAGTGTAAATTACCTAGATGTTCCTAGCACTCAGCCAATTGTAATCGAGTTAGATTTTTTTAAGCAGCCTATTAAAATGCTGAATTGTATTGGCATCTATTTTGGATGGAATGAAAGTCCAAGTCGTATTTTAATTGAATACCAGCGGAGCCTAAACGGACCATGGGAGGTTGCTAAAAATCTCCAGTTTAATGTCGGAAACACCGTAATTTCAGATGTAAGAGCAACTACGTTGTATAAAGCTAAACTAACACTAAGCG
Source organism: Bacillus sp. Xin1 (assembly GCF_013314535.1). Lineage (GTDB taxonomy): Bacteria > Bacillota > Bacilli > Bacillales > Bacillaceae_G > Bacillus_A. The sequence goes on from NZ_JABUAE010000015.1 coordinate 102,929, forward strand.
GATATACACAAGATCACAAGAGATTTCGTATAAATCGAATATTCGCAAAATCATCTTTACAACATGGCTCCTCATGGCTGCCAACTACTGGTGGCACATTATATGGAGATTTAGAATTTCAAAAAGGGCATACTGTGACGTTGACTTCTCCGAACGGAACAAAATGGAAATTGAGTATAAATGATCAAGGGCAAATTAGCACATCAAAACTATGAAAATCATACAAATCAAGATTCATTTACTTCCATTTAGTAGATGTTAAAATACTCCCCTTTGATATCTTCAAATGTTAGCTATTCAAAAATTCCACAAACTATCATCTCTTATATCAAAAAACACGAAATACTCTAATGATTCATTTTACATTATCATGCCCCTAGAAGGTGAATTTCAATTTATACGAAATAATTATCCCCTTCTCTACATGAATCTAGGGGCTCCTCCTCAAAAAGCAACTTCCGATTAAGAGAACCTTATAGTTACTGTTTCATTTTATTTGCTTGTCCCCTATCAGAGATTCTGCTCGTAGGCACAGAAGAAAGCTCAATGGTCGTATCCATACTCTTATCCGTAAGCTCAATCATAGCATTCTCATGCTTGATCTGGTCCAAATCCCACACCATCCCATGAAACTCATTATGTTGCCCGCTCACCTTCAAAACACTTTTTGTTTTACTTGAAGGCTGTATCTGTAAATTGGTAAATTGATTCCCACTAGCCTCATTCGGTATCGTGGAATGACTATCCATGTAAATCATGTTTACACAATCCTCTAAAGAAAAATTCAGAAACCGATTCGCATTTATCCAAGCATATCCAGAATTCGGTTTACCTACTTTTAACTGTACTCCATTCTTCATCCCTACTACCTTAACGTTTTCGAAGTTAACAAAAGAAATTTCATGTTCTCTTCCGCCGGCGTATAACGATATACCTGTTCCCTTGTTTGTTTCAGACCAATTGATGATATTTATATCCTTTATATGTGTTTTGTTCCAAGTGTTATAATATTTATGTTTACCATCTAAATAGATTACTTCCGAGTTAAAATTCGCATCATCAATGGCAATATAGGCCCCTTCAATGGAAGCATTCTTCTCAAGTTCAATCACCCTAAAGTTACCATCAACAATGAACTGCGTTCCATACCCGAATAATAGCTTAACACCTTGCTTCACAACGATAGGCGAGGTAATCTTGTACTTCCTGTCATCAAGCAAAACAATCTTTATTTTATTATCCTTTGCTTTATTGATCGCTGATTGAATTTTATCAGAATCATTTTTCCCTTTAAAATCCTCAACGTATATCTTCTCTTTTCGATCTGAATTAGAATGATTTTGATAGTAAAAAACAAGAATAACGAGTGCTATACCTAAGAAGATTAAACCAATCATTTTTTTCATCGTACTCATCCTCATATTTAGTTTCCTCTCTTCGGTTCGTTATATATAAATACCCTATTGTCACCTTCAAATATGAAAGTGGGGGTTTTCTTCATCCCCCACTGATTATCAGCCCTCACCAATCGGGCTTTTACGGGCAGTTTATCTCCCATCTACCTTCTTTAGAAAAGCAGAAGCGGCTCGTTCAAAATCGTAGGACGTTGGAGCTCCCGACAGAGAGGCGCTTTTTGCCTCGTCCGAGGGAGCGAAACGGCTGGAGATTTTAGCCGCTAGAGCTGGACATTGCTTTCGCCGAATTTTGAGGCGGGAGTATTACTGCCCTAAAATAGCGGGATAAAACAAGATTAAAAGATAAGAAGACTACCATACATTCCTCAAGAACTGATATGATCTCCCCTAAACAGGAAAAATATAAAAACTCCTTTGAATAAGAATGTTTTTAGCTTTATTGATAGGTAGATTTTACTAAAAAGAGACCGATTGGATTTTATAACATTTTTTACAACTATTACCTCTTTTATTTTCGTGCAGATAGATGTTTTTTGCAAGCAAAAGGTGTATTTCTTTTCCTTACAGATTTACGTCGAAAGTGTCAACAGAAAACACATTAATCTATCTTGTTTAGAAGGAATAACGTTTTTCACAGTAGGGGGTAATAAATATTCTTAAGTTGATGAGCATAGGGAGAAACCTAAGGTATTAACAATTCTAGTTCTATACATGTGAGCGAGCACGTTATCACAGAGGAGATTTTTCTTATGATAGCGCGCTTTTTTATTTACACTATGTTCCTTCGTTTTAGAAAAAGATATAATATAAAACTTATATATAAAATTCTTTATATTACAACTAAAAAAGGAGAGTGTATATTGAAAATACGAACAATACTGATAGTAATTACTGCATATGGCTTGTTATGCACGGCCTCTATCTATACATATACAAAACAGATAGCCAATCCAGTTATAAGTGATGTCGGTAGATTGCTTCCTACAAAGATTAAACGGGTTGAAAATGTAGCGGATGAACAAGCATTAACGAAACTCGTTACAGATGCAAATGTTTCAGGTGAGAAGATTTCAATTGCGGGAATGCAGCATAGCCAAGGCGGACAGACTTATTATCCAAATGGTACAGTGCTTAATATGAAAGGATATAATAAAATATTAGATTTTGATCCAGAAAAAAAGAGAATTCGCGTACAAAGCGGTATGACATGGGATGATATTCAAAAGAAAGTAAATTCATATGGCCTTGCGGTGCAAGTGATGCAGTCGCAAAATATTTTTACAGTTGGTGGTTCATTAAGTGTAAATGTACATGGACGCGATATTCGTCATGAAGCACTCATTGATACAGTAGAATCGTTTCGATTGTTAACGGCAGATGGTACGGTTAAGAATGTAAGTAGAGAAGAAAATGCTGACTTGTTTCCTTATGTGATTGGAGGTTACGGTTTATTCGGTGTGATCTTAGATGTGACGCTTAAGTTAACGGATGACGAGCTATATACGATGCAGACAAAAACGCTAGATTATAAGGAATATACATCCTATTTTAAAGAAAAGGTGAAAAAGGACGAGAACGTTCGCATGCACTTAGCCCGTATTTCCGTAGCCCCAACCTCATTTTTAAAAGAAATGTATGTGACAGATTATGTTTTAGAAGAGAATCAAAATAAACGGGAAGAATACAGCGAACTAAAAGAAGAAAATATTATTGCTGCGCCGAAGTTTTTCCTTGGATTATCAAGGTATAGCGACTGGGGAAAAAATACGTTTTGGGATATACAAAGGAACTACATTGAGCGCATAAATGGAACATATGAAACTCGAAATAATGTGATGCGATCAGATAGTACTTTTATGGAATACGAAAATCCAAATCGAACAGAGATTTTACAAGAATATTTCGTACCGATCGATCAATTTACAGCTTATATAGATGATTTGCGAACTGTATTAAACAAAGAAGAATTAAACCTTCTTAACATTACGATCCGTTATGTAGAAAAAAATGAGAATGCCGTTTTATCCTATGCAAAAGATGATATGTTTGCGCTTGTGCTCCTTATTAATCAAGGACGTTCTGAGGGTGAAATAAAGAAGACGAAAACAGTGTTAGGGAAGATGATAGATGTTACTTTAAAGCACAATGGAAGTTATTATTTACCGTATTATTCCTACCCGACAAAACAACAACTGAAGCAGGCATATCCTCGTATAGAAGAATTCCTTCAAAAGAAGAAAGAAATTGATCCGCAAGAACGGTTTGTAAATTTATTTTATAAGGAGTACCGTGAATGACATATAAAAGATTTATAACTTCACAAAGTATCATCATGATGGCCGGTAGTATGGTATTCCCCTTTTACATACTGCTGCTTCGAAATGTCGGAGATAGTTTCTCTCAATTCGGCTGGGCATATGGCTTATTTGCGTTAACTTCAGCTTTAGTGTACCCATTAGTTGGGAAGATTTCAGATAAAATTGGAGATCAAAAACTATTAATTGTATACGCTTGGTCTATGGCGGTATTAATGCTCTGTTTTCCCATTGCTACAGGAGTTTGGCACGTTTACATTCTACAAATTATGATGGGATGCTTAGGTGCCGTGCAACGAAACACCGAAAAAACATCACTCGCCCGGAAAGTAGAAAGTAAAGAAGCAGGCTATGAAATAGGAAAATACCACGTATGGACTTCAATTGGTGGTGCAGTAGCTGTCATCATAACAGGCTATCTAGTCGACTTTTTAACGATTGGTACCATTTTTTATATCGCTTCCGTTTTATATATGGTGAGTGGTATTGTGATAGTGAGGCAGAAATAAGAAAACAGTAAAATAAATAACCGGTTCCTTAATATACAGGGAATCGGTTATTTTGTGTCTAAACGTACAATGTTCTTTTTTGGATATGGTGAGGCCTTTAGAATTCAACATAAAAAAACCCGTCGATGACGATCACTCTTGCTCAATTAAAGCTACCCTTTAGTTCAAGAAGAAAAAGAAGTATGAATCAATCTGAATCAGGTCTTATCTCTCTAACTCCTAAGATATTTCCTGATCTTGCATCAACCTCTACAATGAATCTTTTGTTATCTTTTGCTGAAATATAGAATTTATAAAACATTACTCCATATATTAGATGCATTTTTACACGTTCAACATTTCCAGGTACTTGTTTAAGGGCTATACCTTGAGCATAATCCACCATTAGTATTCTTTCATACACTTAAAATTCCTCCTTAATTTTATTTTTGAAATATATTATGAAGAAAAGAAAAAAGTGCTTGTACCAATTAATCAAGATTATAAATTTTCCCTTACATATTATTAGGAGTCCTGACGTATGCCCATCAAGTCAAGAATTTGAGATTGCCCCATCGCTATCAAGCTAAAATTTTATAGTACCCTCAGAACGAAATTTTGTGCTAACTTGTAACAAAAAATCTCATTTTTTCGTTTTGGGGTAATTCTGAATTCATAAGTTGATAAGCATGTGTAATAATCCGCAAGTAATCAATACGAATAACTAGAAATTGGAGAATTTAATATACTTTCAAAATAACAAATTGTTATGGTAATATTTCCAATGTATAATTATGGTATTATTTGTTTTTATGAAAAAAATACGGGGGAATTTTTAATGAAAAAAATCATACTAGGGGCACTAACAACCTCCTTTTTATTGGCTGGATGTAATAATTCTACTGAAAGCAAACCAGTCGATACAAAAAAGACTGCGGCAGAAGAATCAACGAAATCTACAAAAAATGAGGATAAACAGGATACAAATTTGAAAAAAACTGAAGAAGTTTTATCACCTACTAATCAGAGTACAAAAGATTTCATCACACCATTATTAGTAGAAGCAGAAACAACTGCTGATATTATGACAATACAAATACAAGAAGATATGAAACAAAAACTTGAAGAAATTAATAAAAAAATGCAAGCAAGTCTTCAAAAGAATTATACGTGGTACATGGAGTATATAAAAGCAGCACAGCCTGGAGAAAAATTAGCATATCATGAAAATATGGGAATTACACAGGAAGAATATAAACTGTTCCTATCATCTGATCAATATATGAAACTTGTTAAAGGACAAGAAGGGAAAATTCACTTCAAAAAAATCAGTGACAATGTATACGAGATTCAAACGAATTCTCCAATCAAATTATTAAACAAAGTTCAAATTGATTTTGCCAGCAATACATTAAAAACAGAGTTTGGTACACTAAATTACGATGATAAAATCCCAGCTGACGATGGTCAAAAAATAACTGGAAGATGGAATGGTGAACAGTGGAAACTAAGCATCGGTAGCTTCACCGCAACGTATGCAATTGGTCAACTTGAAGACTCTAAGAAAACAATTATTTACATAACAGCAAAAGGTCTTTTAGATGGTAAAACAATCAATCAAAATCAAGTGATTGAATTTAAAGCACAATAATTCATAAGAGAAAAAGGATAGATAATAGTAGAATATTCTACTGCATCTATCCTTTTTTAAAGGATTCAAAAAACATTTCTACTCTTCCCTCTCTACAAATCTCCCAAACTCCTTCAAAAACCTTAGCTTCATTGTCCCAACAGGTCCATTTCGATGCTTTGCGATTTGAATTTCTGTTATATCTTTATGCTCTGTATCCTTATCATAATAATCCTCCCGATACATAAGCATAATCAAATCCGCATCCTGCTCAATCTGCCCTGTCTCCCTTAAGTCAGACAAAATCGGGCGCTTATCTTGACGTGACTCTACACCGCGGGATAACTGTGACAGTGCAATGACACATACATTTAAATCACGTGCCATTAACTTCAGCTTACGAGAGATTTCACTCATTTCTTGAAACCTGTTTCCTCTATAGTTTGAATCACCTGTAATAAGCTGCAAGTAATCAATTATTACAAGCAGCTTTTTATCCTCATACTTTCGCTTCAATTTACGCACCTGCATCCAAATCTCTTGTGTTGTAACGCCAGCTTTATCATAGATTTCCATGGGCAGATCTCCAATTTCCGCAAATGCCTGGCTCATTTTCCCCCAGTCATCTATCGTAAAGCGATGCTTTGGATTTTTCATCCTTTCCCCTGATACACTCCCCAAACAAGAAAGCATCCGTTTCAACAATTGCTTATTGCTCATCTCTAGAGAAAACAATCCAACTGCCGCATCCGATTTCGCCGCATGAAGCGCAATATTTAAAGCAAACGCCGTTTTTCCAATCGAAGGCCGCGCCCCAATCACAACGAAGTCACCTTCCTGCAAGCCACACGTCATCTTATTGAAGGCTGAAAAACCTGTCTCAATGCCCGTTAGTTCCTCTGTATCTTGATGGAGCTCTTCATAAAGGTCGACTAACATATCCTTCAAATCAAAATCTAATGTACAATCCCCTTCTTCTAGTTTACAAAGCGCTGTAATCGTCTCGCCAATTACTTTCTCATCTTTCTCCGCAAGAAGCCGTTCACACATGTTATGTGCTGCACTGCCTGCCTGATTCATTTTCCACGCGCTCCGAACAAGCCCCTCATAATATGAGAAGTTAGCTGTAGTAGGAACACTCTCCATCATATTTACAAAATACTCAATCCCGCCAATTTGCTTCAAAAAGTCGGGATTCATCTTCGAAACGAGCATAACAAGATCAATCTTCTGTCCACTTTCCTCTATTTCTCGCATCAACCGAAATACCGTTTGATGCACCGCCGTAGAAAAATGGTGCTCAGTGAGCCGGCATTCCTGAATCAATTCTCCCTCAAGCAATAAAGAACCTAATACCGTCTGTTCCGCCTCGATATTTTGAATGCTCATGGCCTCCATCCATGCTCCTGTAAGAATTTCTGCAACTCTTCTTCAGATGGAGTATTCTTCTCCCACTCCTCACACTCCGCCAAAAACTTCTCCGTCTCTTGCATACCAGGCGGCTCCTTCTTCCGAAACTTCACTTCTGCTTGTTCCACGTCACTCAGCTTCATATAGCCTTTTCTATGCCACTCCCGCAAAATTCCTTTCACATAACCAATCGTCCGCTTATTATTCTCAACCGCAATCTGAAGTGCCCTTAACACAAGCTCCTCCGATAAATCTGTCATCCACTCACTTAATTCTTCCGCCACATAAGGCGACAAACTACCGAAATTTTGTTCATAAAACAGAAATACACCGTTTCCCTTGTCCTCCTCCTCTTCCTCACCTTGTTCCTCTGCCCCATACTGATCAATCAGCTCCTCTGTAACAATATCAGACACATCATACGGCGAACCGAATTGCTCTAAAAGTAGCGGTATACTCATCTCATCCTCCAAACACTTCCGAAGAAACATCTTAACAAACTCTTCACTTTTCACACCCTTCAGCTCACGCAGCACACACTTCTCCACATTCGTACTCGTAATCGGATTATAACGAAGCCAATTTAATATAAATAACTCCTTCGTTTCCGCATCGTACAAGATCTTTCCATAATCAACAAAGCGTTGCAGCAACTTCTCAACAGTCTCCCGGTTATAACCAGTCTCCATCTCCGCCAAACGCTTCGGCAGCGAATAAATCCCGCACTGCGTCGTCTTCGAACAAGTCAGCAAATAAAGATAGAAATAGCGCTCCTCCGGCGTTAAATCCAAAACAAAATCATCCTGCCAAAAATTCACCTGTACATTACGGTATATTGCCATCTTTATTCCTCCTATTCCTTAATGAAACATATGTAATTTGCGGTTCCATGATGTATATAGGGATAAGAAAGGAATTTTGGCGGGGTTATTTTATATTTTTTAAAAAATGACTACGACTACTTTTACTTCGAAGAAATGCTTGTAGTTGTTTTTTTGTTTTGTTTTTGTTTCTTTTTAGTGATTTATTTATTGGGATGGGGTTGTAAGGGGCTTAGTAGGAGTTCTTTTCATATGTACATGGTCGACAGTGCTGTGTATGTTTCTAAATGTAGCTTTGAAATAAAGTGAAACTTTAATCAGTGGGGGTTTTCTTCATCCCCCACTGATTATTAGTTGAACCAATCGGGCTGTTACGGGCAGTTTATCTCCCACCTAACTTCTTTGCTCCCACCGAATTTTGAGGTGGGAGTATTACTGCCCGTTAATGCGGGATAAAGCTTGATCAAAAATCCTGTTTTGAAATGCAAGACTTTTTCTTGTTCAGCAATCGGACCAGATTGTTGAGGAAGAGTTGCCGATTTTACAGAAGGTAAATTAGTTTAAGATTAATGGTGGTGAACCGTATCATAAGTTTTATTGTTCAAGTTTTACCATTTAAATGGTATTCATTATTTAATTTCCATTCAAATACCTCCCGATGTTTTACAAGCAGTCAATCGTATTAAAAGGCCGACATATACTAGTTTGGAAA
>NZ_JABUAE010000016.1 GCF_013314535.1 Bacillus sp. Xin1
AAAAAGCAGAGAAAATTAATTCTCTGCTTTTCTATTTGGCTTATTACCTGATGGTAAGAAAAATGATAACACCCAAGCAATTCCTGCTAATATAGTTGCAATTAAGAAAGCATCATTAATGCCATTAATTGCAGAAAGCTTTGAAATTTGTCCAAATAGTAGCTGAGAGCTCATCGTATTTCCTGCTTGTGCTGATCCAGCCACGGATGCTAAACTTTGTCCCATTCCATGTACTTGATCAACTAAAATTGGATTTGTTTTTGTTATCATATTTCCGTAGTCTGCAACGTGATTCGTTGTTTGTTGCGTCATAATTGTAATTAAGATTGCTGTACCAATTGAACCCGCTACTTGTCTTGATGTATTTTGCGTTGCTGTACCATGAGAAATTAAATTCATCGGCAGCGCGTTCATACCAGCTGTCATGATTGGCATCATAATGAATGACATTCCAAATGAACGGATAATATAGTCCATCATAATAACGCTATATGGTGTATCCATCGACAGCTGCGTAAATTCATACGTAGCATATGTTGTAATCGCTAATCCAACGATTGCTAGCGGGCGAATACCGTACTTATCAAATAACTTCCCTGCGACCGGTCCCATAATCCCCATAATTAATGATCCTGGAAGAAGCAGGAGACCTGATTCAATTGGCGTAAAGCCACGAATGTTTTGCAAGTATACAGGAAGTAATAACATCCCGCCAAATAATGCCATTGTTACGATTGCATTAATTAATAATGTAAAAGTAAACGTTGGATATTTAAATACTTGTAAATCAAGCATTTTGTTATCAGTCGTCATCTCTCTCCAAATGAATACCGCTATACCAATTACACCAACGATAAGTGAAATCACAACTTCGGCACTACTCCAGCTGTTATTTCCAGCTTCACTGAATCCATACAGTAAGCTACCAAGTCCAATACTCGAACTAATAACTCCAAACATATCTAGCTTTGTTTTTGAAACTGGCTGAGCTAGTGTAAAGAATTTTAAAGATAAGAATGTAATAACTAAACCGATGGCAAACATCGCATAGAACATTAAGTTCCAGCTGTAATTTTCAATAACCCAACCTGTTACAGTTGGCCCGATCGCTGGCGCTAAAATCATCGCTACACCAAGCAATCCCATTGCAGCTCCGCGCTTATGCGGCGGGAACAGCGTCATAAAAATATTCATACCAACTGGCATTAAAATCCCTGCGCCAACTGCTTGAATGACGCGCCCTGTCATCATCATTGTGAAGTTTCCAGATATCGCGCAAATAATAGAACCTACTGTAAAAAATAGCATCGCTGCTACAAATAATTTACGGTACGTAAACCGCGAAACTAAGAACGCACTAATTGGCACTAAAATCCCGTTTACAAGCATAAAGCCTGTAATTAACCATTGCGCTGTTGAAGTTGATACGTTGAACTCATTCATTAATGGAGGCAAGGCAACATTAATGATTGTTTGGTTTAAAATCGACACGAACATACCAAGAATTAATACCGCTACAACGGCTTTTACATTGACATTCTCTATCGGCATTTGCTGTTTCGATTTTTCTTGCTTTTTCGTTTCTTGTTTTGATGCTTCTAATTCAACTACATTTGAAGTTTTTTGCTCTGACTGATTTATTTCTATCTTACTTACGGCTGGGACTTGTTCTTCTCCCGCGTTCGTTTTTTTCTTTCTTAAAAGACGATTTACAAGGAAAAAGACGATAATACAAAATGCTGCATATCCTACAATTAAACCTGAGGACATTTTATCTTCCCCCCTTACTTATGAATACGAACTGTCACATTCATTCCAGGAACAATATTTACTGATTTGCTATGATCTAAAGAAACTTTAACTGGTACAACTTGCGTTACTTTCGTATAGTTCGCTGTTGCGTTGCTTGATGGAAGCATAGAGAATGTATTTGCCGTTGTTAATCCAACTTGTTCTACTTTTCCTGTTAAAGTTGTATCAGGATATGCATCTACATACACATCAACTTCTTGACCTTTTTGCACATCATCAACATCTGTTTCTTCAATATTTGCTGTTACCCATAAATCACTCATATCGTATGCATACGCAATTGGACTACCTGCCGCCACGAAAGCATTTGTTGTCGCATTTGATTGAACAACTGTTGCACTATGCGGAATTGTTACATCCATCGTTTGCTCACCATTTTGACCTGGTGCAGAAACAGAACCTAATTTATCATTTTCATTGTAACTCTTACCTATTTCAGCATTCCATTCTGTTAATTTCCCTGCTACTGGTGATGCGATTGGGATTACTTTCCCATCAATTTTCGCATTATCTGTTTTTAAGTAATTTTCAGCTTGGTTATAGTAGTAATAACCGCCGATACCACCGCCAACTAATACAATTAATGTGATAATGTTAATAATCACCATTCTTCGAAACTGATTCATTGCATTCCTCTCCTTATATCGCATATAATTTTTTTCTAAACTATTTATACCCCTTTTATTTATACTGTTTAATTGTTAATTATATTAACAATTAAACTAAAAAAGCACACCTTACGCATAGCAAACCAATTCTTTGCTTGTATGCTACCGGTGCTGTTTTCTAAAGGAATATCGTTTATAATTATAAATAATTATTTTGAATCTACAACCGACAATTTGAGCATATATGTTGGTTATCCAACACTACACTATATATTTGTTGGTTAAGTAATCAAAATTCAGCAAGGAGAAATAAAATGTCTATTAAAAATACAAACGATCCGCGTGTAAAACGAACGAGACAATTGATACAGGATGCTTTTGTCGCTTTAGTAGGCGAAAAGGGATTTGAAAATGTAACAGTTCAGCATATCGCTGAACGTGCTCCTGTCAATAGAGCTACCTTCTATAGCCATTATCATGATAAATACGATTTATTAGATAAGTGTATAGAGGAAATGCTAGCATCTTTATCAGAAGTGATTAAGCCCACAAAGCAAACAAAAGAAGATTTGCAACTTACCTTTAATTCACCACATCCAATTTTTCTAGCCTTATTTGAACACATCGCTGATAATGCTACCTTTTACAACGTAATGCTCGGTGATAAAGCAGCTGGAAACTATTCTTATAAAATGATGAAAACCATTCAAACACATTTAACATTAAGCTTATCTATTTCTCAGCCAGATGATGAAGAACTTATGGTTCCTCGTGATATTCTCATTAGCTACGTAACAGGTGCACATATCGGGATGATTATGTCGTGGTTAAAGAGAGGGATGATTTATACGCCACACTTTATGGCGATGCAACTCACCCGTTTAATTATTTTAGGGGCTCATACTGCCGCTGGGTTAGAGAGACCTTTTTAAAACATAAAAAAGCGAAGGGAACTCCCTTCGCTTTTTCTCATTAATTAAATGTAATGTTATGTACAGCCTCTTTATCAAGACGTTTAATTACTTCTACAATTAACTTCACTGCATTCTCATAGTCATCACGGTGTAACATTGCCGCATGAGAGTGAATATAACGAGTTGCAATCGTAATCGCCATAGACGGGATACCATTTACAGAAATATGAATTGCACCTGCGTCAGTACCGCCACCAGCTACAGAATCATATTGATAAGGGATGTCTAATTCATCTGCCACATCAACTACGAAATTGCGAAGTCCAGTATGTCCAATGACTGATGCATCATATAAAATGATTTGTGGTCCATCACCCATTTTACTTTGCGCTTCTTTTTCTGTTACTCCTGGTGTATCGCCAGCAATACCAACATCTACTGCAAACGCGATATCTGGTTTAATGTAGTTTGCAGATGTTTTCGCACCGCGAAGACCTACTTCTTCTTGTACAGTTCCAACACCGTATACAACGTTTGGATGCTTTTCATCTTTCAATTGTTTCAACACGTCAATTGCAATTGCACAGCCAATACGGTTATCCCATGCTTTTGCAAGTAGCATCTTTTCATTTTTCATTACTTGGAATTCAAAATATGGTACAACTTGATCCCCTGGTCGTACGCCCCATTCCATTGCTTCTTCTTTGCTAGAAGCACCAATATCAATGAACATATCCTTAATTTCAACCGGTTTTTTACGAGCTTCTGCTGGTAAAATATGAGGTGGTTTTGAACCAATTACACCTGTTACATCCCCCTTGCGCGTTACGATTGTTACACGCTGCGCAAGCATAACTTGTGACCACCAGCCACCAACTGTTTGAAAACGAAGGAAACCTTTGTCATCAATTTGCGTAATCATAAAACCAACTTCATCTAAGTGACCAGCTACCATGATTTTCGGACCGTTTTCTTCCCCTACTTTTTTCGCAACTAAGCTCCCTAAATTATCTGTAGAAAGTTCATCTGCAAACGGCTCGATATACTTTTTCATGACTTCACGTGGTTCGCGTTCATTACCTGCAATCCCGCGTGCATCTGTTAATTCTTTTAGCATTGTCAATGTCGCGTCTAATTTTGTCATTGTCAATACCTCCTTTTTCTTCAGTCACTTCATTATACAAAAACGAGTTGAAATATTCAAAAATTAAGTCAATACCCTTGTGTTTGACGCTGATGGTTTACTTCGTTTTTATCTAAATATGCTTTTTCAATTTCTTCTTGTCCAAAATCAAGAGCTTGTCCAAGACGAAGATAACTTGTAAATAGTTCAATATAATTTGTAATAGATGGCTGATCAGTAAAGCGAATCACTTTCGCATACGTGTCTAAGAAAATTTCAACTTGTGTTTTGTTCGTTTGAGCACATTTATAAAACAAGAAGTTTTTATCAATGCCTAAGTCGATCCCAATTGATAAAATAAAATGTAAACCGTCTACATATTCTTCAAGAATAACTTCGCGCTCAGCAGCTGGTTTTTTGCTCCAATATTTAAAACAACGTGTTTCATTTGCAAGTTCCCCAATTTCAACAAGCAGTGCTAACATTTTTTCTTTTAATAACTTCTTTGGTTGTAAGTCATGTTCCTTTACAATCCGATCATCTAATTCTTTTTGTAATTTAAATAGTTGTAGTAAGTCCATTCTATTCCTCCTCCAACATTGCCTAAATACAATGTTGTTTCATCTCATATTTATTGTAAGCTTAAAAAACCCTACCCTTTATGATTCGCTTTTTATCCCCTTATAAGATAGCTTGTCCCTAAATCATCAGTACGTTTCAAACATTATCTACATATGATGAAACTTCCATATCATCTTTCCATTATAGCAGTGTCGTTTCTACTAGGAAAGGTTCCTTTAAATGACAATAAAAAAGCCAGAGGAAACTCCTCCGACCTTTTACTATATATTCTTCTGTGTTGTTATAGTTCTTATACTTATTTTGTCATATCAATTACAACACGTCCGTTAATCTTTCCCTCTTCCATTTCACTAAATATCTCATCAATTTCATCAAGCTGACGTGTTTCTATAATCGCTTTCACTTTTCCTTCTGCAGCAAATTGCAATGTTCCTTGTGAGTCTTTTTTCGTCCCTACAATGGAACCAATAATTTTCACGCCACTTAAGACAGTATCAAAGATTGGTACTTCCATCATTTCTGGCGATAATCCTACTGCTACACATGCACCACCGCGTCTTCCATGTAAATGTTTCTAAGAATAAATAATATTATAAGTTGATTTAACGACACCATTTACATATTGTTTCGCATCAACTAATTTCAATTTTAAACGCGGTTTCACGCTACCAAATAAAGGTGTTCCTTCACCAATTATGACTGGATTTATTTTCAATACTACTTGGTCAATTAGTTTTTGCTGAACTAACGAGCCAGCCAGTTCTCCGCCTCCGCAGAGCCACAGATTACCAGCTTCTTTCACTTTTAAGTTTTTGATAAACTCAACTGCATCTTCCCTAACAAGTTCTACTTTTTCACTCGATTCAAATTGCATAGTATTTGAGAAAATATAATGCTTTAATTCTTTAAAATAACCTGGCTCTCCTGGCTTCGCACCAAATTGAAATCCAAACTCATATGTTTTTCTCCCCATTAATACCGCGTTATATTGCTCGACATCGGCAATAAAATCTGATACATGTTCACCTTCATATAAAAAAATCGAATCAGTAGCATCACCATCTAAGTCCGCAATAAAGCTATCCGCCGTAACTGCAATATGATAAATTAGCTTTGCCATGTGGTTCCTCCTCGTATCTTTTTCCATGCCCATTTCTATTTCTAATCCTTTTCTTTGTTTCCTGCTAGAGTTGTATCATTCAGATAAATAAAAAAAACCTTAGAAGAAAATCTTCTAAGGTTTTTGAATAATTAGTTTAAGTTGTTTTTTGCAACTGTTGCTAATTCAGCGAAAGCTTTTTCGTCATGAACAGCTAAGTCAGCAAGCATCTTGCGGTTAACTTCGATACCAGCAACTTTTAAACCGTGCATTAAACGGCTGTAAGAAAGACCATTCATGCGAGCAGCTGCGTTAATACGAGTGATCCATAATTTACGGAAGTCACGTTTCTTTTGACGACGGTCACGGAACGCATATAATAAAGACTTCATTACTTGTTGGTTAGCAACTTTGAATAAAGTATTTTTAGAACCGTAGTAACCTTTCGCTAGTTTAATCATTTTTTTACGACGTTTACGAGTAACTGTACCACCTTTTACTCTTGGCATAATATTACCTCCTAGATTGTTCTATATATAACCCGAACTTATTTTAAGTTGTCAAGCATTTGACGAATACGTTTGAAGTCACCAGCGCTTACTACACCAGCTTTACGTAGTTTACGTTTAGCTTTTGTAGATTTGTTAGCGAATAAGTGGCTTGTGTAAGCGTGAGAACGCTTAAGTTTACCAGATCCAGTCTTTTTGAAACGCTTTGCAGCGCCGCGATGAGTTTTTTGTTTAGGCATAGGTATTTCCTCCTCTATCTATTACTTATCGTTTTTCGGTGCTAAAACTAAGAACATACTGCGTCCTTCCATTTTAGGCTTAGATTCGATTGTACTAACTTCAGCACAAGCTTCAGCGAAACGATCTAAGACACGTTGACCGATTTCTTTATGAGTAATGGCACGTCCTTTAAAGCGAATTGATGCTTTAACCTTGTCGCCTTTCTCTAAAAACTTGATAGCATTACGAAGTTTTGTGTTAAAGTCGTGTTCATCAATTGTTGGACTTAAACGAACTTCTTTCATGCTAATTACTTTTTGGTTTTTGCGCTGTTCTTTTTCTTTCTTTTGTTGCTCAAAGCGGAATTTACCGTAGTCCATAATGCGGCATACTGGCGGTTTCGCATTTGGAGCAACCAATACTAAATCAAGATTAAGATTTGCAGCTAAGTCTAAAGCGTCATTACGAGACTTGATTCCAAGTTGATCGCCATTTGCGCCAACTAAGCGTACTTCACGTGCACGAATTTGCTCGTTAATCATCATATCCTTGCTAATAGTAAGCCACCTCCAAGGTTTTATCAGAATACGTTTTGCAATCATAGAACCCGAACAAAAAAAGTGCGGGCATACGACACCCACACTTGTAATATCTTTAGTAAGAAATACATTTACCTGCTAACTGCGCATGCGTCAATCAGGTGAGAAGCGGGTGCTTCTACTTGTTCTACAAAACAATATTCTATTATCCTTGATGAGTTTATCATAGGACATGACGTCTGTCAAGAAGACGCAATGTGTTTTACTAACAACAAGAAATATTGTAACAAACAACTAGCATACATGCAATACTTTTTTATGATAAGTGTTGTTTGGTTATTCTTTCTAACTTTTATTGCTTGTAATATACAAAAAAGTCGCGGCATGCCGCGACTTTTCATTAGCGTTTTCCTTCTACTTTAATCATATCGACAAACGCATCTAATGCGATTGTTTCTGATTTTTGCTCGCCATATTTACGTACATTTACGCCATTTTCAGCAACTTCATTGTCACCTACTACAAGCATGTACGGAATTTTTTGCATTTGTGCTTCACGGATTTTGTAACCGATTTTCTCTTCACGAGTATCTACTTCAACACGGATACCAGCACGGTGTAATTCTTCTTGTACTTTCTTCGCGTAATCTAAATGCACTTGCGGAGAAACCGGAATTACTTGCACTTGAACTGGAGCTAACCAAGTTGGGAATGCACCTTTATATTCTTCAATTAAGAAGGCAACAAAGCGTTCCATAGTTGATACAACACCACGGTGAATTACAACTGGACGATGTTGTTTACCGTCTTCACCAACATAAGTTAATTCAAAGCGTTCTGGAAGTAGGAAGTCTAATTGTACAGTTGAAAGTGTTTCGTCTTTTCCAAGTGCAGTACGAACTTGAACGTCAAGTTTCGGACCGTAGAATGCCGCTTCACCTTCAGCCTCATAGTACTCAAGACCCATTTCATCCATAGCTTCTTTTAACATTGATTGTGCTTTTTCCCACATCTCATCATCAGCATAATACTTTTTAGTATCTGCTGGGTCACGATAAGATAGACGGAATGAATAATTTTCTAAACCGAAATCTTTGTATACTTCTAAAGTTAAGTTTACAACGCGCTTCAATTCTTCTTTTATTTGATCTGGGCGAACAAAAATGTGCGCATCATTTAAAGTCATTCCGCGTACACGTTGTAATCCAGATAATGCTCCAGACATTTCATAGCGGTGCATTGTTCCAAGTTCCGCAATACGGATTGGTAGTTCACGATAGCTGTGAATATCATTTTTATAAACCATCATATGATGAGGGCAGTTCATTGGGCGAAGAACTAATTCTTCATTATCCATTTCCATTGATGGGAACATACCATCACGGTAGTGGTTCCAGTGACCAGAAGTTTCATAAAGTTCTCTGCTTCCTAGTACTGGAGTGTATACGTGATCATATCCTAAGCTTGCTTCTTTATCAACGATATAACGCTCAATAATACGGCGGATTGTTGCACCCTTTGGTAACCAAAGGGGTAAACCTTGACCTACTTTTTGGCTATTAGTAAATAGTTTTAACTCTTTACCTAATTTACGGTGATCGCGCTCTTTCGCTTCTTCAAGCATACGTAAGTGCTCATCTAATTCTGCTTTTTTCACGAATGCAGTACCGTAAATACGTTGTAACATTTTATTGTTGCTATCGCCGCGCCAGTAAGCACCTGCAACGCTTAATAATTTAAATACTTTAATCTTTCCTGTAGATGGAAGGTGAACCCCACGACAAAGGTCGAAGAATTCGCCTTGTTCGTAAATTGAAATCACTGCATCTTCTGGAAGATCATTAATTAAGTCTAATTTTAACTCATCGCCAATTTCTTCATAACGACGAAGTGCTTCTGCACGTGGTACTTCGTGACGAACGATTTCTAAGTTCTCGTTCACAATTTTTTGCATTTCTTTTTCGATTTTTTTGAAGTCTTCAACTGTAATTGCTTCTTCCATATCGATATCGTAGTAGAAGCCATTTTCAATTACTGGGCCGATACCAAGTTTCACATCTTTATATAAACGTTTTAACGCTTGTGCTAAAAGATGAGCTGTTGAGTGACGTAAAATATATAAGCCCTCTTCAGAATCTAATGTAATGATTGAAACTGCACCATCTTCTTCGATTGGTGTAGAAAGATCGATCATCTCATCATTTAATTTTCCAGCCACAGCTTTTTTCTTTAAGCCTGGGCTAATAGAAGCTGCGATTTCTTCAGTTGTTACTCCTTTTGGAAACTCCTTCACAGCTCCATCAGGGAAAGTAATTTTAACTACATCTGCCATCACTGGTCACTCCTCTTTTTTCTCAAAATAAAAAACACTCATCCCGTAAAAAGGGACGAGTGTTGAATTCGTGGTTCCACCCTTGTTCCAATTAACAAAACTGTTAATTGCTCAAGTACAACATAACGGTGTTGACCGTTAGCAATTACTAGACAAAACGTTCACTGCTAAAGTTTAGAGGTGGTAAGTAATAGACCCGTACTAGGAAGCTCACACCCTAAGGCTTCCCTCTCTGAAAATCGTAGTAAATTACTCATGTCCTCATCGTGACATTTCAATATATTTCATTTATGTAGGTAATTATATGCTCAAAAACTTAGAAAATCAAGGGCGTTCCCTTTATTTTTTAAATTTTTCACGTTGTGTTCAAATTCATGCGGTGCACATATTTGTACTCTTTCTTGAAATACATTTTGAAGGGTAACAATCATATTATGATCTTGCTCTTTCGTATACAAATAAATCATTTTCGGCGAAATAGAAAGAAGCGGTGCAATTACCTTCGTGTCAATGTACACACCCTGCTTAGTTAGTAACTCCTCGTCTATATATTGAACCAATTTCTCTTGTTTTAAACGTATTCCTTTTTCATCATAAAAAATAAAACTTTCATCAAATACAAGATGTAAGCAAGATAACCGTGATTTTCGGCTACTTACTTGTTGCCGTAGCATCTCTACAAACATTTGATATTCTTGCTCCATTTTATATTCATCAATTGCTACTTCCGCAAGCCTGTGCACCATTTCTTTATACGCGCGCAGGCGAAAACGAATATAGGATGAAAAGGAAAACGAAAGCGGGTCACAGATCCATCCTTTTAAAGAAGACATAACATACATCTCAATTTGATTACGTGTTAAATCTCGGGTAATTCCTTTTCTTTTTCCATTTAAAATTGCTTGTGCCATATGTAAAATTTGATGGCATTCTTCTTGCTCTTGATAAAAAAACTTTTCTTTTAAAATAGCACGAAGCCATTCATTTTGTTTTATATTAACAATAAAATAAAGGAGTACCGGTATCAAAACTTTCTCCATATAATTCGATTCGCATATTGGAATATGAATTGTTACCTTTTGTTCATATAAATAAACACTCGTTTCTTTATATAGCTTTTCCGTTCTCTTTATCAGTTGTTGATATACGTGCGCAGCATCATTTTTTTCTTCGAAGCAGATTTCAATCACTCTTGTCCCCCCTTTTATCCCGCTCTAAAGGACAGTTAACCCCTCAGCTTAAAACGAAGTGAGGCACACATCCATAAGAGTCCGATCCGTGAAGCCTTACTCTAAGTAGAAATAACTCCCCTATCGCCGAAAGCCTTCACTCGATATTTCTTGCTAATTTTATATATATTAACGGTGGAAGAAAAAAATGATACAAGCTCGTATGAATTTTCAGATTAACAATGTATTTCCATTGCTTAACTGAGCATAAAAAAGAGTCTGTTTTCATACAAAACAGACTCTTTTTTATATAAGTACAAATTTAAAATATATAAAAAATAACTTTCTCCTATTTCTTTTCTATCTTTAAGCATGACGACGATTCTTCCCGCCAATCGCAACTGGTTTTGCCAAATATTTAATACGCTCCATAATACGGGCTGCTTTCATTTCTTCTGCTTCTCCGCGCTGCGTATACGTTAAATGATGCTCTAACTGTTTAAAGTCAAAATTAGATGTAAAGAACGTCGGTAAGTTTTCTAGCATACGGAACTGCAGTATAGCACCAAGCACATCATCACGCACGAAACTTGACATTGCTTCTGCCCCGATATCGTCTAGCATTAATACTTGTACACGCTTCACAGCATCAATCTTTTCACCTATCGTATTATTTTGCAATGAGCTTTTAA
This sequence comes from Bacillus sp. Xin1, assembly GCF_013314535.1. GTDB lineage: Bacteria > Bacillota > Bacilli > Bacillales > Bacillaceae_G > Bacillus_A. The sequence goes on from NZ_JABUAE010000016.1 coordinate 11,599, forward strand.
TTTCTCGCAAAAATTCTGGTAAGTATACAATCATTGAACTTATTTTTTTCAAGGCTAATTCATTTGCAATCGCTCCTAAGAGATACGTTTTCCCTACACCAAATTTACCGTAGAAATATACCCCTTGTACTTTCTTCCCAGGTTCGTATGCACTTAAAAATTCATTTGCCGCACGAATCGCTTCAATGCGCGGCTCTAAATCTGATGGATCTAACTTTTCCATAGAAGCCTGTAAAATATCACTTGGCATATAGACACTTTGCACTAATTTTTCATACTTCTTCCTTTCATCATAAGCCACTTTTCTTACACAGCGATCATATTGAATATCAATCATCTTACCTTGAATAATCAATTTCGGCTCATATCCTTGAATCATATTTTTACACGATTCTAAGTTCGGACAATCTGCACATCCAACGCTTTGCCCAATGTATTCATATAGCTTCACAAGACTTCGTTCTATCATAGAAGTCGTCACTTCACCTTTATGTTCTTCAATAAACTCTTTCACACGCGGATGCGCCATCACTTCCGCTTTTAACACTTCATATCTATTTTTAAAATTTTCATTTTGCATCAACTTTGCAAATGAATTTTGAATATGCTCCATTCTCTCACCTCAAAGAGTGTTCATTCTCCTCTATTAATCACGCTTATATTTTTTCAACTCTTCTTCCAATCTCTTTCGTTCTTCTTCTAGCTTGCTCGTATTTTCTTTTGAACTTGCACCTTTTTGTGATTGTTTTTTCGATTCTTTTTTCGGCTCTTCTTTCTGTTCTTCCTTAAGCCAATCTGGCACCATCTCTGTCCGTACTGCTTTCTTCGTTGTAGGGCCTTTCTTCTTCGTCTCAGCCCACTCTTGATATTGACGATTCTCTTCTTTCGCTAAAGCCATCGCTTCTGATACGGTACCAACCTTTTTTCGTGCCCAATGCCCTGCAATTTTCTCAACATATGATTTAGCCAGTTTCATGTCAGAACGAAGCATAACGTAATAAATAAGTACATTGACAACACCTGGCGCTAGTTTTTGACTCAACATCACTTCTTCTACAATTTGTAAATCTGCTTTTGTTGGTTCTACCCCGCCTGAGATTTCTTTTAATAATTGTTTCGGTGAAATTTCCTCAAGCTGTTTGATAAGCATCTCTTCTTGCGTAGTTGGCTCTTTCTCTTTCATCGTACGCGTAGAATGGGGTTGCACCCGTTCACTTAACACCGGAAGCGCTTGACCGTTTTCAAATTGATACCAATCACGCGCTCCTTTACGAAGCCTCTCCGTATCAATCGTTTGTAATTCTGTCACTGCACCAAGCACTATATTTTGCATCGATAATACATCGACGTCATACACGTAGGCTAGCGTAATGACACATTCACGTACTTGATCCGTAATTGCCTTTCTTGGGACGAGCGTCGATACCCCTTCTACAAATAAAGAAAAGTCAAAGAAATCATTCCAAACCTTAGGCGCAGTCCCCTGTTCATTTCCAGGCATGACTGTTGTCTTTGGAATACGAACTTCCTCTTGTGCATGCTCAAATTGACCTGGATTAAATGAACCAAATACATCATTAAAAGAACGTGTAACATTTTCATATGAAGCAAAATCGAATTCTTCTTCTAAGAAGTATTGTTTAACTTGATTATATTTCGCTCTGCTCAATCTGTTGTACAAGAAAATACTCAAAACAATATCATCAAAAAATTGTTTTGGAGTTAGTGGTGGCTGCAATTCATATATAAACATCCGAATATCTTTTTCTTTTTTAATATATACGTTTAAAAGCCCAATTGCTTCTAATTTCACCCGTTCTTCATATACTTCAGGAAGCTGCATTTGCATTGTCACCATCAGAGAGTGATGTGTATTCTCTTTTCCGAATACACGATCCTGCTCTAGCTCTCCCCACAGCGTCATGTATAGGCTAAAAGCCTTGCTACCCACTAATGGTTGATATAACATTGTTAATACCTTCCGATCGTAATTATGCAATAGCCCTTTTGCACTTACTTTATAACGATCGATTGGCAATAGCTCCATCCATGACTGTTTTTCCATTCCCTGCAATTCCTTTCTTTTGTCCATTTTACGTATTCTATTAGTAAAAAAGAGCTAATAGCTTACGCTTATAGCTCTTTTTCACGTAATTTGCGGGTTCAATTCTTCCATCATTCCAAAAGAAATGAAACAAAGAGACAGCCACCGCGAATCAGAGTTTTATCTTATTCTCTTTCTTTTTGCAGTATATCTTTTAATTCCTCAATGAATACATTTAAATCTTTAAATTGACGGTATACAGACGCAAATCGTACATAAGCAACATCGTCAATATCTCGAAGTGCTTCCATTACGATTTCACCGATCATATCGCTTTTCACTTCTGATATTCCTAAATTACGAAGTTCACGCTCTACTTTTTGCGTTACTTCTTCTAATTGCTTTAACGATACAGGTCTTTTTTCACACGCTTTAATTAACCCGCGTAAAATCTTTTCTTTATTAAACTCTTCTCGTGTTCCCTCTTTTTTTACAACAATAAGAGGTGGTTCTTCTACCCGTTCAAATGTCGTAAATCGATTTAAACAACTTTCACACTCTCTTCTTCTTCGAATGGAGCGTCCCTCATCTACCGGACGTGAATCCAATACTCTTGTACCATTATGAAAACAGGTTGGACAACGCAACTCATTCACTCCCTTGCAATTTAATCTTCATTCTTCTCGTTTCACCTACATGCGAAAATATATATACAATATTATATAACCTATTTGTCTACGCTTACTACTTCCATTTATATAAACTAAAAAAGAGGTGCATTATACACCTCTTTACATTTTAAATCAATTATGTTCTTTTTTAAAGAGCTTTTGTTTCTCTATGCTTAATTTCGAAGCTACCTGTGCCTCGAGGAAGCTCGATGCTCTCTCGCGTTTTCGCATTTAAACCTTCTGCAATGTATTCTGCAGCAACATTTGGATCAATACGATCCCCACAAGTATAAACATCAATACTTGCATAGCCGTGCTCCGGGAAGCTATGAATTGTTAAATGTGATTCCGAAATGATTACAACTCCACTTACACCCTGCGGTGCAAACTTATGGAAAGCAACCTCACGTACTTCAGCACCTGCTCTTAGTGCTGCATCCACAAATAATTGTTCAATAAACGGCATATCATTAAGCTTGTCGAAATCGCAATCCCAAAGTTCAGCGATTACGTGACGACCCATCGTGTCCATAGTATCCATTCTACAGTTCCCCCTCATAAAAATTTAATCTAACTGTTCGAATTGAAAACTAATTTGCAATTTGGCTTGCTCTACTACCACGGGGGAAAGTTAGTCCAGAGAGGTCCTAACCCTTTAAGTAGTAACTACGTACCTCAGCTCTTAAGTTTACGAGTGTTAGTATACTTTGTTTATTTTCATTTTGCAACAACAGTTTTTTCGATTTTTTGTCATATTCTCTTCTTTACTTTTCCAAAAAACAAATAATTGATTCACAAATGCAATAATCACAATGGTTTCTCCTATGTACCATTCGCGAAAATATACTTGTATAATTTTTTTCCTTTTCAGAAAAAAATACAAAAAAAGAAGACAAGCAATCGCTTGCCTTCCTTGTATCATTAAATGTGTTGTACATTTTCTTGTTTTGTTAATTCAGCAGCAACTAACTGCACAAGATCTACAACACGGCGAGAGTAACCCCACTCGTTATCATACCAAGCAAGTACTTTCACTTTACGTTCGCCCATTACCATTGTAGATAAACTATCAATGATAGCTGAGTGTGTATTTGTATTAAAGTCAATCGAAACTAAAGGTTCCTCACTGAATTCAATAATCCCTTTCAGTGGACCGTTTGCAACAGTTTTAAACGCTTCATTAATTTCCTCAACTGTTACATCACGTTTCACATCTACTACTAAGTCAACAAGAGACACGTTTGGTGTCGGAACACGAAGTGCCATTCCATGAAGTTTTCCGTTTAAATGTGGAAGAACTTTCGCTAGAGCTTTTGCAGCACCTGTTGTTGTAGGAATAATAGACTGTCCACAAGCACGTGCTCTTCGTAAATCTTTATGTGGGTTATCAATATTTTTTTGGTCATTTGTATAAGCATGAACAGTTGTCATTAAACCGTTTTCAATTCCAAACTGCTCATCTAACACCTTAACAACAGGCGCTAAACAGTTTGTTGTACAAGATGCATTTGAAATCACGGTATGTTTTGTAATATCTAATTGTTCTTCATTTACACCAACTACAATTGTTACATCCTCATTTTTACCTGGCGCTGTTAAAATAACCTTCTTTGCGCCAGCTTCTACATGAAGAATCGCTTTTTCTTTCGCATTAAATTTACCAGTTGCTTCAATTACAATTTCAACACCCAGTTCTTTCCAAGGCAATTCTTTTGGATCGCGGTTGTTTAGAAGGCGAATCATTTTCCCATCCACTAATAAATGATCTTCAAATGCTTCCACTGTTCCGTCAAACTTGCCATGAACTGTATCATACTTGATTAAATGTGCTAATGTTTCTGGTGGATAGCTTGCGTTAATCGCTACAATGTCGAATGCGCTTTCTTTTATCGCTTGACGAAATACCATTCTCCCAATACGTCCAAATCCATTAATTGCCACACGAGTCATAATATGTTATCCCCCTTGAATGCGTTATACTATTTATCTCCAATCCCAATAATAGTATAACACAAAAAGAAGATATGTCACTAAGCATTTTCACTAATTTCATATTTTTTTAATTAATGATGTTCCACTCTTTTAAAATGAGCTGTAGTTGTGCTTTTGTCTCAGCAATTGTGCCATCATTATAAATCACTTTATTAGCTAATGTTACTTTCTCTGCTAAAGACATTTGCGAATCAATGCGCGCTTTTGCTTCTTCTTCTATAAAACCATTCCGCTTCATTAAGCGTTCTAACTGTGTACTAGGCGCTACAGCTACAACTAAAATTTGATCCACAAGTTCTGTTAACTTACTTTCAAATAAAAGCGGAATATCTAGCACAATCGCTTGCACATCTTCCTTTATGTACATATCCTTCTGAGCATTCATTTCTTTGCGGACAGCTGGATGAACGATTTTGTTTAAATGCAATCGTTTTTCTTCATTATGAAATACAATACTCCCAAGCTTCGGACGATTAAGTTCACCATCTGCTTGTAATATTTCTTCACCAAATACCTCTACAATTTCTTTATACGCTTCTTTACCTTTTTCTACAACTTCTCTTGCAATAATATCTGCATCAATAACAGGAATGTTCATCTCACGAAACATTTGTGAAACTGTACTTTTCCCGCTTGCAATGCCTCCCGTTAAACCAATAACAATTGTCATTATGCTACCCCCTTATGAATAGGAGCGTGAAACTTATGTTTCACGCTCCTACTTACATTTTCCAAATACCAATAATAATGAGTAAAATTCCAGGTAGGAACGTAAATTTTTGTAACCACCGCATATTTGATAAAACAGTTCCGAGCTTCATTCCAATAAATAAAAACAAAGAACTCATAACAGCAACTAATACCGCCATCATGGCAGGGGTATACCCTAATAAAGATGCACCAATCCCAGCCCCAAACGAATCTACCGAAAGAGCAATACCAAGAAGTAAAGCTTCCCCCCCAGAAATCGTGCCTGATTTATCAAAATCAGCAACAGTCGGTCTCCGTAAAATTTGAATGACTAATCCAAGTGAAGCAATTTCTAATTTCCAAACTTTTTCTTCGTGCTGCGGCTCATCTTTTTTCTCACTCCGAAAAAATTGATATACAACCCACGCTCCAATAGCTATTAGAACGATTCCTCCAATACGCGTTGCAATCACTGGGGAAAACACTTTGGCAATCATATGTCCAATTCCCATCGACACAAGCATAACAGCCGCTGAACACATTCCAATGATGAGTATCGATTTTAACGGAATCCGTACGCCCCGCAGACCATAAGTAAGCCCTACACTACAGCTATCCAAACTTAATGTAAAAGCTAATAAAATAAGAGAGAAATATTGATACATCGGTAAGCTCCTTCCCTATACATAGCTTTGCTGTATGTATATGACAAATGCCTATCCGATGTTATTAGAAAAAAATCTCTTTCTTAGCTTTTGGGCTGGCATATAGGACAATAGTGCGTCCCTCGTCCACCAACAACTGTCTTTTCAATCACATTCCCACAAGTTACACACGGTTCACCTTTTCTACCGTACACATTTAACAGCTCCTGAAACGAGCCAATTTGTCCTTGTGAATTGATATATGTTCTAATTGTACTGCCACCGCGCTTCACTGCTTCACCCAATGTTGCGACTATTGCTTCATAGATTTTTTCTATTTCTGCCGTTGTCAAAGTAGAAGCTTCCCGTTCTGGATAAATCCCAGAACGGAATAGCACTTCATCCACATATATATTACCAAGTCCTACCACAAGACGCTGATCTAGCAATACAACTTTTATTTTGCGGTTTGTCTTTTGCAATCTTTCTTGCAAATACCTTGGTGTCAATTCGGAAGCAAACGGCTCAGGCCCTAAATCTGCAAGTGGCATTTGGTCGAATTCTTCTCCTTTTTTAAAGAGATGCATCGTACCAAACTTTCTTACATCTTTATAGTGCAATTCTGTCCCGTCTGTAAACTGAAAACGCACATGCGTATGTTTATCAATTGGTTCATCGCCTTCATGAAGCAAATACTTACCTTCCATACGCAAATGTGAAACGATCACATATTTTGTTACATATAGAAGTAAAAACTTACCTCTTCGCTCAATTCTTTCAATCTTTTCACCGCGTAACATTTCTTTAAAAAGCTCAGCGTCATCAGGTCGCTTTACTAATTTCGGATATGTTACAATTACATCTTTAATTATCTTTCCCGTTACAAGGTTTTCAAGAGTCCTTCTAACGTTTTCAACCTCTGGTAGTTCAGGCATTCAATCACTTCCTTATTTTGCATCATACCAAGTTGGACCAGAAGAATAATCCACTTTTAGCGGAACAGCAAGTTCAATCGCATGTTCCATTACCTCAGGTACAAGCTTCTCTAGTTTTTCTATCTCTTCTTTCGGCACTTCAAAGATTAATTCATCGTGTACTTGCAAGAGAAGACGCGCTTGTAATGCTTCTTCGTTTAAGCGATCCGCCATAATAATCATCGCTTTTTTAATAATATCTGCCGCACTACCTTGAATTGGCGTATTCATTGCAGTACGCTCTGCAAAGCTGCGCAAATTAAAATTACGACTCGTTATTTCTGGAATATAACGGCGACGATTTAATAATGTAGACACATACCCTTTTTGCTTCGCTTCTTGTACAATCTCATCCATATATTCTTTTACACCAGGGAAACTTGCGAAATACTTTTCAATAAATTCTCCTGCTGCTTTTCGTGTAATCCCTAAATTTTGTGAAAGTCCATAATCACTAATACCATACACAATTCCGAAGTTAACCGCTTTTGCTTGACGTCTCATGTTCGATGTTACTTCATCTTTTCCAACGCCAAACACGTCCATTGCAGTTTTCGTATGAATATCCATATCATACTGGAACGCTTCTACTAACCCTTTGTCTTTTGCGATGTGTGCCAGTACGCGCAGCTCAATTTGTGAATAATCGGCAGCATACATAACCCATCCTTCTTTCGAAGGAATAAATGCTTGACGAATCTTCCTTCCTTCTTCCAAACGAACTGGGATGTTTTGTAAGTTTGGATCTGTAGAACTTAATCGTCCTGTTTGTGTTAACACTTGATTAAAACGCGTATGAATTTTAGAAGAATCTTCATGAACAACTTTTAATAATCCTTCAATATATGTTGAATTTAATTTTCCTAATTGACGATAGTGTAAAATTTTAGGGATAATTTCATGATGATCCATTAACTTATCCAGTACATCGGCTGATGTAGAATATCCTGTTTTCGTCTTTTTAATAACTGGTAAGTTTAAGTTTTCAAATAGAACAACACCAAGCTGCTTTGGTGAGTTAATGTTAAACTCTATCCCAGCCAGCTCATAAATCTCTCGTTCCATTTCTTTCAGTCTACCAGCAAGCTCATCCCCCATATTACGTAAGCGCTCCGTATCAACCTTAACACCTTTTACTTCCATTTCAGCTAACACGCGAGCGAGCGGCATTTCGAGATCTGTAAACAGTTCATACTGTTCATTGTTTTGTAATTCTTCTACAAATGTTGGTTGAACATCATATAATACATGTACTTTGCGCGCTACATGCTCCGCAACTACACCTTGTTCTGGAACTGCACGTTTCGCACCTTTTCCGTATACTTCTTCATCAGATTTAACAGCATGCGTCTCTTTCATTTTCGCTACGGCACGGAAATCTTTATCTGTATCAGCTGGATCAAGTAAATAAGCTGCAATTAGTAAGTCAAAGTCAATTCCTCTGATTTCTACATCTTTCCACTTAAGTGCAACAATTGCACGTTTCGCATCAAACGTATACTTTCTCATTTCATCATTTGCAAGCCATTTCGTAAAAGCTTCAGACTTGAGCGCAACATCAGTTGGAATGAAATAACAACCATTTTCATTTTGAATACCAAATCCTTGAATGTCAGCTTTATGATAGTTATCTTCCTGTACCTCAACGATAATTGCACTATCTTGCTGAAGCATCTCTTCTGTCACTTCTTCTACAATATCAAATGAAATATCATCTAATTCAGCTGGCGTTGTTTCTTCTGGAGTCGCACCAAGCTTGTTTAATAGAGAAGTAAACCCTAAATTCTCAAACATCGGAATAACATCACTTGCTTCATAGCCTTTATATTCGATATCGTCCACATGTACCGTAATCGGTGCATCTGTAATAATTGTTGCAAGCTCTTTGCTCATGAGCGCCTGCTCTTTATTTGCTTCTAACTTCTCTTTTAATTTCTTTCCACTTACCTGATCTAAATTTTCGTATACTGCTTCTACTGTTTCAAATTGCGTTAACAATTTAATCGCAGTTTTCTCACCAACTCCTGGTACCCCCGGGATATTATCTGATTGGTCTCCCATTAAACCTTTCATATCAATAATTTGTTTTGGTGATAAACTATATTTTTCAAATAGAGCTTCTGTCGTATATTCATCTACTTCTGTAATCCCTTTACGCGGAATACAAACAAGTGTGTTATCAGAAACAAGTTGCAGTAAATCTTTATCTCCAGAAATAACTTTTACATAAGCACCTTGTTCGCTCGCTTCTTTCGCAAGTGTCCCCATAATGTCATCCGCTTCATAATTCTCTAGCTCATAGCGCGGTACATGAAATGCATCTAGCAGTTCACGAATAAATGGGAATTGCTCGGACAATTCAGGTGGCGTTTTTTGACGCCCTCCTTTATATTCACTGAATGTTTTGTGACGAAATGTTGTTTTACCCGCATCAAACGCAACAAGCATATGCGTCGGTTTTTCCTCTTCTAATATCCTCATTAACATCATCGTAAAACCGTAAATTGCGTTCGTATGTATACCTTTGTCGTTATTTAAAAGCGGCAGTGCAAAGAAAGCACGATACGCGATATTATTCCCATCGACTAATACGACCTTTTTTTCCAAATCAGAAACCTCCCCATACAAATTTAAAACGATTTATATATATAAATACCTATTGAAAACCGACATAATCCCTTTCTTTTTAGAGGGAAAGGGCATCCTGCCATACATAGAAACGATCAGCCATTCTTCCTGTCCCATGCCAAATGAAAACCAAAAGAATAAACGATCCCTTTTGTTCTTCGTAGCAGCAACTTATACGCCTGCAAATCAAATGGATTTATATAGAAAGAAAAAACCGTTATTTCCTTCTCTCTATATTAACATGACTACGAGAGAGAAGAAAAATAACGGTTCTTCCGATTACATATATTTAGACATACAAATGAAGATGCTGTCACAATGTCCTTATTGTATTGTTATAACACTTTGACATAAGTTACAAGAGATATTATGTTTTTACAAAAAAGGGAAGTGACGAGAATAGAGCACTATCCTCGTCCAAAACTACTCCTTGGATGAAGGGGTTTTCATGTATTATATTAACAGGACTTTATTAATATTTAATGAAGCTATTGTTAATATAATGTAAATCTATCCCTTCCAAAGGTTTCATATTATTACTTTTCCAAATCCGCTTTTGGTAAAGCAACTGTAAATGTCGTACCTTCTCCTACTGTACTATCCACAGTAATCGTCCCTTGATGCGCTTCTACTAAATGTTTTACAATCGATAACCCTAGGCCTGTACCGCCCGTATTTCGACTTCTCGCTTTATCTACGCGATAAAAGCGTTCAAAAATACGCGGAATTTCTTCATTACTAATCCCAATTCCTGTATCAGATACTTTTATATAAGCATTATGTTCATCCTCTAACAACGCTACAGAAACCATTCCACCAGCTGGTGTATATAGAATTGCATTATTAACTAAATTGATAAAGATTTGCTTTAATCTGCTCGGATCTCCTATTACAGATACATGTCTCAATACATCCACTTGCAAGGGAATCTCTTTCTCTTGTGATTTATTCTCTAATACCATCTTGATTTCTCCGAGCAATTCTTTCATATCAACAGTGCCCATGTTTAATTTAAACCCTTGTTGTTCAATCTTGGATAAATCCAATAAGTCTTCGATTAATCCTTGCATGCGCTCACTTTCCTTTAAAATAATATGCAGGAAGTGTTCACAAAACTGTTGATTTTCCATTGCACCATCAAGCAATGTTTCAGAAAATCCTTTAATAGAAGTGATTGGCGTTTTGAGTTCATGTGAAACGTTCGCTAAAAAGTCTTTTCGCATTTGCTCTAATTTCTTTAGTTCAGTTATATCGTGAAATACAAGAACAATCCCTTTCCACTCATGATTCGTCCCGATAATTGGCGCACCATATACCTCAAAATGCTTTCTTTCAATTCCAAGTGACAGCAGCATTTGCTTCCGTACTTTTACTTCTGTCATAAAAATTTCTTCCACAAGTTCAATGATTTCTGCATGAAGAAATGCTTCATAATATAAGCGATCTAAATACTCTTCATCCGTTACATGAAAGATTTCTTTATATGAACGATTTACAAGACTTATATAGCCGCGGCTATCAATCAAAATCATACCGCTTCCCATGTTTTCAATCAATGTATGTAAACGATCTTGTTGCATTTCTTGCTCTAACGTCATTTCTTGTAAATTACGTGCTAAAATATTGATGGCCTTACTTAACATTCCTGTTTCATCTGAATGATTTTCATACGCACGCGCCTTATAGTTACCCTTCGCTAATTCAATCGCCACTTTTGTAACAGACTCTATCGGACGAATATATTGGCCTGTAATTTTTATACCAAGAAAGACAACGACAAGACAAGCAATTACAAATCCTATAATTAATAATCCCCACGTTTTTTGGTGAACGTCTTTTAAAGGAGCTATCATGCTTTTTATAAGAATATATCCTTGCTTACCATCTGCATCTTGAACAAATATCGCATAATGAAATACGTTCTTATCATTGGTGTCTTTCGTAATCACTCTATTTTTTTGTTTTTCTGTTTCAGAAGAAAGTTCATCAATTGTCGCTTGATTGAATATAGTTTGCTTATCTTTACTATATTCGACCTTCTTCTCTTCATCAGCAAATACAATCGAAACAGGAACTTGTTCTTCTAATTGCTCAAATATATTTGGCGCTTTTAAAACATGATCAATACCTTCTGTCTCTACTAACGAAGCAACATATCGCGCTTCTTTTATCGTTCTCTCTTTCGCATGATCAATATAATAATTCTCAAACAGCGTTTCCAAAAGTACTCCTAGTCCAACTAAAATAAGTACAATGAGAGAAACAAATGTAAAGAGAAGCCTTGAGCGAAATTTATTCATTCCCCTTTGGCTCCTCTAATTTATACCCTAATCCACGAATGGTTTTTATATATGCTGGTTTTTTCGTATTCTTTTCAATTTTATCTCGCAAATGGCTAATATGAACATCGACGATTCTTGTATCACCGGCAAAATCATAGTTCCATACTGCACTCAATAACTGATCACGTGTTAACACACGTCCCTTATTTTTCGCTAAATATACAAGTAATTCAAATTCTTTTGGCGTCAACTCTAACTTTTCCCCTTGGAAATACGCCTCATAAAACTCAGGTGAAATTTTCAGATCAACGATATTAATACTATTTTCGTCCTGCACTTCTGGAACTTGTTCATCTTGCAATTTCGTACGACGTAAAATCGCCTTTACACGTGCAACAACTTCCCTTGGGCTAAATGGCTTTGTCATATAATCATCAGCCCCAAGCTCAAGTCCTAACACTTTATCAAACTCGTCATCTTTCGCTGTGAGCATTAAAATCGGTGTCATAACCCTTTGCAAACGCAATTCTTTACACACTTCCATACCATCCATTTTAGGAAGCATTAAATCTAATATAATCAGATCCGGACGTTCCGTTACCGCCTTTTGAAGTGCCACTTCACCATCCATCGCTGTTATAACTTCAAACCCTGCTTGCTGTAAGTTAAATTCAATTAAAGTTAAAATAAACTCCTCATCATCAACAACTAAAATTCGATTGCTCATTCTCTTCCTCCAAGTTATAGACTTGAAACCTTCTTCATCCTAGTATTTCCCCACTATTCCCATCATACTAGAAAACAATGCCCCTCTCAATAGAATTGTCCATCCACTAAGCTTGATTATGATATAGTTATACAGAAAAATATCTCTAATAGAAAGCGATGGTCTATTCATGTTTAAAGCAGCTATTATTTTCATTCTTGCCGGTCTAGCTGAAATTGGTGGTGGATATCTCATCTGGAAGTGGATGCGAGAAGGTGGTTCCATCTGGTTCGGTCTAATCGGAGGCATTATTTTATGTTTATATGGTGTAATTGCCACATTCCAAGTATTTTCTAGCTTCGGCCGAGTATATGCAGCTTACGGCGGCGTATTTATTGTGATGAGTTTATTATGGGGATGGATGGTAGATAAGAAAACACCCGATATCTTTGACTTTGCTGGTGCAGCCATTTGCCTTATTGGTGTTTTTATTATTCTTTGGCCACGTGCCTAATACATAAAGCGAAACTTCTATCACCAATCGGACTTTTACGGGTAGTTGATTCCCTACCTGACTTCTTTGCCTTTACTGAATTTTGAGGTGAGGGCTTACTGCCCGCGAATAGCGGGATAAAATAGAAAAACAGGCGATTTCTCACCTGTTTTTCTTAAAAATTATCTAATGCTTTTTCTAAAATAGAAGCTGATTTGTAAGGCGGCGCTACTGTTAATACACCTTTTACCACCACTGCTTCTTTTTCATCATAAGCGAATACACGCATATCAATCGTATGCTCCTCGTGAGAAACAGCTACAACTTCAAAATGAATTTGCAAAGTTTCATAATGGTGTACATGCTTCACAAAAGTAAGGTCCTTCCTAACAACATGACTGCCTGGACCTGGCAAATATTTCGTTACCGCTGTTGTAACCATGCCCGTTAACATAATGCTTGGTACAATCGGTTTTTCATATGGAGTTTGGGATGCATAATCATGCTGGATATATAATGGATTTGAATCATTTGTTAATCCTAAATACAATAACAGATCTTTATCCTCGATTTTTTCAGTGATAGATAACTTTTCCCCTACTGTAATTTCATCCATTCGACGACCAATTTGAACTTTTTTCTTTAACATGTTACAATCCCCCTCCAAGTTTTATTTTATTATCCTACCAAAAACAATATATTATCCGAAATGCTACTATAATGAGGGCAATGTATATTATAAGTCTATGCTTCCATTGTAGGATACATAAATGATAGCGTTTTCATATTATTTCAAAAAAACAATCCAGTAAATAGTAGAAAAAGATTCGGGATTCCGAATCTTTTTCCTAACATATATTTTGTATTAAGCAAGAACTTTCATAACGTTACGCACAGATTCTACTGAACGATCTAACGCTTGTTTTTCCTCTTCATGAAGTTCTAATTCAATAATTTTTTCGATTCCGTTACCACCTAGAATTACCGGTACACCTAAGTACAGGTCACTATAACCATATTCACCTTCAAGGTATGCGATAGCTGGTAATACGCGGCGCTGATCTTTTAAAATCGCTTCAGTCATTTCAACTAAAGAAGCCGCTGGTGCGTAATATGCACTACCATTTCCTAGTAAGCCTACAATTTCACCGCCGCCTTTACGCGTGCGTTCTACAATTGCTTCTAAGCGCTCTTTCGGAATTAATGTTTCTAATGGAATACCACCAGCATAAGAGTAGCGTACAAGAGGTACCATATCATCACCATGACCACCAAGAACGAATCCTGTAATGTCTTTTACCGAAAGATTCAATTCTTGTGCAATGAATGTACGGAAACGTGCTGTATCTAATACACCAGATTGACCGATAACGCGCTCTTTCGGGAATCCAGCTTCTTTAAATACAGAATATGTCATTGCGTCAACTGGATTTGTTAACACAACAATAATTGCGTTTGGCGAATGTTTTGCAATATCTTGCGTGATACTTTTCATAATTTTAGAGTTGGTTGCTACTAAATCATCACGGCTCATTCCTGGTTTACGTGCAATCCCTGCTGTAATAACAACAACGTCGGAATCGGCAGTATCTGCGTAATCAGACGTACCTATAATGTTAGCATCAAAACCTTGTACAGGGCTTGCTTCTAACATATCTAACGCTTTTCCTTTTGTTGGATTCTCCAGTTGTGGAATGTCCACTAATACAACATCTGCAAGCTCTTTTTGAGCTAATAAGAACGCTGTTGTTGCTCCTGTAAATCCTGCACCGATGACTGAAACTTTTTTGCGTTTGATTGTCATACTTTCTCCCCCACTCTGAATTATGCGTTTTTGATTACTGCTAAATCCATATTATTAATAAGAGCATCAGCAAATTCGGAACATTTCACTTCAGTTGCACCATCCATAAGACGTGCGAAGTCATATGTTACCACTTTTGAAGCAATTGTTTTTTCTACTGAAGCAGTTACTAATTTCGCAGCTTCATTCCATCCTAAATGTTCTAATAATAATACTCCTGAAAGAAGAACAGAAGATGGATTCACTTTATCTAAACCTGCATATTTTGGAGCTGTACCATGTGTCGCTTCGAAAATAGCATGTCCAGTAACATAGTTAATGTTTGCACCAGGTGCAATACCAATGCCACCTACTTGTGCTGCAAGCGCATCAGAAATATAATCTCCATTTAAGTTCATTGTTGCAACAACATCGAACTCGCGTGGACGCGTTAAAATTTGTTGTAAGAAGATATCTGCAATAGAATCTTTTACGATGATTTTACCAGCCGCTTCAGCTTCTGCCATCGCTTTATTCGCTGCATCTTTACCATCTTTTTCAACAATACGATCGTATTCAGCCCAAGTGAATACTTTATCGCCAAATTCTTGTTCAGCAACTTCATAACCCCAGTTTTTGAAAGCTCCTTCTGTAAATTTCATAATATTTCCTTTATGAACTAATGTAACAGAAGAACGTTTTTCATTAATTGCATATTGAATTGCAGCACGAACAAGACGCTTTGTCCCTTCTTCTGAAATTGGTTTAATACCAATTCCCGATGTTTCTGGGAAGCGAATTTTGTTTACTCCCATTGTTTCTTTTAAGAACTCAAGTACTTTTTTTGCTTCTGGAGATCCTTGTGCATATTCAATACCAGCATAGATATCTTCTGTATTTTCACGGAAAATTACCATATCAGTATCTTCCGGACGTTTTACAGGTGAAGGAACACCTTCAAAATAACGAACTGGACGTAAACATACGTATAAGTCTAACTCTTGACGAAGCGCTACGTTTAGAGAACGAATACCACCACCAACAGGAGTTGTAAGCGGGCCTTTAATTGCGATTAAATATTCACGAATCACATTTAACGTCTCTTCTGGTAACCAGTCACCTGTTTGGTTGAATGCCTTTTCCCCTGCAAGCACTTCTTTCCAAACAATTTTCTTCTCACCATCATAAGCTTTTTCAACAGCTGCTTCTAATACACGAGATGCTGCTGCCCAAATATCTGGTCCAATACCATCGCCTTCAATAAAAGGAATAATCGGATTGTTTGGTACATTCATAACACCATTCGTTACAGTAATTTTTTCTCCTGTCGTCACTGTGATAACCCCCATGTTTGAAATTTCATATGTGTGAAACTGAGGGAATATAACCCTCAGTTCAAACCGTTAGTCAAATTAAAATATTCCAATCATTACATCTTTCCCAAAAAATCTGACTTTTGAAAGCATATTTACACTATCCAAATAGTGTTTTTAGCTTATCGTTGCGCCAGTGGTACATAACGTTGATGCGTTGGTCCATTGTAATCAGCACGCGGACGGATTAAGCGGTTATTTTCATATTGTTCTAGAATATGAGCTAACCATCCTGACATACGGCTAATCGCAAAGATTGGTGTAAATAAGTCATGATCAATTCCTAAACAATGGTAAACAGAAGCAGAATAGAAATCGACATTTGGTGGAAGACCTTTTTCTTTTGTGACAATGTCTTCGATTTTGATAGACATATTATACCATTTATCTTCCCCTAAAAGCACGCATAATTTCTTAGACATTTCACGCAAATGTTTCGCACGAGGATCACCGTGCTCATATACGCGATGGCCAAATCCCATAATTTTCACTTTATTTTGAAGTGCATTATGAATATAGGATTCTACATTTTCTTCTTCGCCAATTTCTTTTAACATCTTCATTACGTTTTCATTTGCCCCACCGTGAAGAGGACCTTTTAACGCGCCAATTGCTGCAGTAATACCAGAATATACATCTGAAAGTGTCGCAACGCAGACACGCGCTGTAAATGTAGAAGCATTTAACTCATGATCAGCATGAAGTACAAGTGCTTTATCAAAAGCTTCAATTTCCACTTCATTTGGCTCACGGTCATTTAACATATAGATAAAGTTTGCAGCTAATGATAAATCTTTTCGTGGCTCAACAACTTCTAAACCTTTACGAATTCTTGCATATGCTGCAACAAGAGTACCTACTTGAGCTTGTAATTTAACCGCTTTCAAATAATTAGATTTTTCATCCATTAATTCAGCACTCTCATCGTATAATGATAACATGGAAATCGCTGTTCGTAAAACAGACATCGGATGAGCAATCTTTAAATCTACTTGTTTTAAATATGTTAAAATTTCACTTGGAACTTTAGAATATCCAGATAGAGTTTCTTTTAACTCATTTAATTCCTCTTCGTTAGGAAGCTTGCGGTGCCATAATAAGTATACCACTTCTTCAAACGTAGCATTTTCCGCTAAATCATCAATATTATACCCAACATACGTTAATGTATCATCAATAATTGAACTCACGGATGACGTTGTTGCTACTACCCCTTCTAATCCTCGAATAACAGTCATTACACTCTCTCCTTTTCCTGAAAATTCTCCCAACCTTGCTCCCTTGTATCTGTTTGCTTCCCTTCTAGATTATGAACGCCCGTTCACTCTTTAGGCAAGCAAAATGCACGATCATGCAAATTTGTTGTGGTGTTCCCATCTAGTTGTTCTATCGCTTTCTTCAAGCATGAGCGTGAGTTTTCTCCCCGAATCCTCACGCTTAGAACAACAGATGGTGAGGAAAACTAGTTCCGAAGAGTTTAGGATAAAAACAACATAAAACAATATCAGCAGAAAATTACTTTATGTTGTTTTTATTTTATTTGGTGTAAGTCTTCGTTGCTATGTAGCCTTTACATGTCTTCTAATCCTATTATAAACAATTATCTGACTTTTGTGAATGGAAAGAATTCAAAAAATTTATATTACTATAAAATTTCTCATTTAAACATCTGCATAATGTTCATCACAGCATAGGCAATTCCCGCTCCAATTAACGGTCCTACAGCGACTCCATTAAATAACGCAACTGCTATAATCGTCCCAAATACGAGCGCAGTTGTAATATGAGGATCACTCGTTAATAACTGTACTCCCCCTTTTGCTAAGAGAGCAACCGCTATTCCTGAAGCTAAAGCAATCCATGCATAATAAGATTTAGTCGCTTCACTTAGCTGCTTAAATCCGATTTCACCCGTAGCGATCGGAACAAGGACCGCAACTGTAATAACCGTTACACCAAGATTAATTCCTTTTGTTTGTAGATATGGAAGGATTTTATCTCCTAAAAACGTCCATTTTAATAAAAATAAAACACCAACCGCTACAGTAAGCGATTGATTTTTAGCAATAAGTCCAATAATAAGTAGTATGAATAAAAATAACGTTGATTGACTAATCATGATTACACTTCCTTTCTGAAAATAATGAACCTGTTTACAAAATAAATTGCTGTTAAACATATCATTATACACGCTATAGATGAAAGTATTCATCAATTAATATAGATGATACATACAAACTTCAAACACTTTGAATGAGATGTTTATACTTAACTAAGAAAGAAAAGCGCACTTCTTTCTTTTCTTATAAGAAACAGGTAAAATAAAAAGTAGATAAAATGAGACTCTCGCCAATCAGTACAAAGAAAATTCCCACCACTGATTAGCAATCACCACCAGGATTTTGCGAACGGTTTGCTTCATGCCTTGAGGCTCGCAAATAGCAGGATAAATCCATCATTCCACTATAGCATAAAGTGAAACTTTAATCAGCGCGGAGTTCTATCTCTAATGGTTATTAGCATTCACCAATCGAGCTTTTACAGACAGTTCATCTCCCGTCTAACTTTGCTGTTTCCACTGAACTTTAATGCGAGATTGTTGCTGTCCGCAAATAGCAGGATAAATACCATTTGGAATGGGAGGTAAGCACCTTTGAATCGAAATTCATTGTATATCATATTACGACTTATATTTGTCATTTCAGCAACAATAATTGGGTTTTATGCACTTTTATATATCTCAGGCCTTATATACCCTTTTATCATTGCATTAGCTTTTGCTTATTTGATCAATCCAGTCGTAAATTTTCTCAACCAAAAATTACAATTCCCTCGTGCCTTAGCGGTACTCGTCAGCTTAATTCTCGTGTTCGGCGCCATCGTCGGACTTGTTACATACCTTGTGACAGAAGCAATTTCCGCCACAACTTACTTGCTGCAAATTGTCACAGAAAAGTTTCCAGCAATTGTACAGTATGCACAGCAGTTTGCACTCAATCATATTATGCCTTTATATGATGATTTAATTTCTCAATTTAATCATCTAGGTGAATCACAACAATATACAATTACACAAAACATTCAAAACCTAGGAACGGAAGCAACAAAGCAGATGAAAGAATTGTTGACCGCTATTATAAGTGGATTAACAAACTTCATCAGTGCACTTCCAACGACTTTAACAGTCCTTGTCTTCATCTTATTAGCAACTTTCTTTATTAGCTTTGATTGGCATATACTTGCTAATAAAGTAAAACGATTGCTTCCAAATCGCGTACACGGATACGGAAAGACTATTTTCGTCGATTTACGAAAAGCATTATTCGGATTTGTAAAAGCACAACTCACCCTTGTATCTATGACAACCGTCATTGTACTAATTGGACTATTAATTTTGCGCGTACCCTATGCCATCACAATCGCAATTATTACAGGAATTGTAGACTTACTTCCTTATTTAGGAACCGGAGCGGTTTTTGTCCCTTGGGTTATATATGTATTTTTCACAGGGGATACAGCATTCGCAATTGGTCTACTTATTTTATACATTGTTGTCATTGTTCAAAGGCAAATCATGGAACCAAAAGTGTTATCCTCCAATATAGGACTTGATCCATTACCAACACTTATCGCATTATTCGTCGGGTTTAAGCTATATGGTTTTTTAGGATTAATCATTGGTCCAGTCACATTGGTACTCTTAAACACATTGCACAAAGCCCATGTATTTCATGATTTATGGAAATTTATTAAAGGTTCACCATTAAAATAAAATTTTCACTCTCACCCAATTCTTACATTCAAATTTTCTTCAAAAAAATAGAACAAGGGAATTACCCATAATAAATGGATAATTCCCTTGTTTTTTACGCAAAATGACACTTTCAAGGTTTACTTTACATTTTTATTCTATTTTATACATTTTTATTATTCCCTTTTCTTCCTTTTTCTACAAATGAATAAATATTCATTTTATATTTCGACAAAAAATAACACTTGGAACAATTCATGTTCTAAGTGTTATTTTTGTACTATAACGGTTGTATTCCTTCTTAATTTCCACTCTAACCATTTCATTATTACAGGTTTACATAACTTTCTCGTTGCCGGAAATATAAAAATAACTCCCATCACATCCGTTACGTAGCCAGGCACCAACAGAAGCACCCCACCCACCAGGACAAAAATACCATCTAATACAGCATCACCCGGCATCTCACCTCTATTCAACCTTGACCGAATCTCCCCCAATACCATAAATCCTTGTCGTTTTGCTAAATAGACACCTAAGGCACCGGTACATACAATCATAGCGAACGTTGGCCACATACCAATCAAATAACTAGAGCCAATTAACACCGTAACTTCAAGCGCTGGAATTAAAATAAAAAGAAACAACATCCACTTCATTCTTCCACTCCTTCCACAAAAAGAACCCTCTTCACATCTCCTCAAACCCTCAAAATAACGCTTTGGTGCCCTCTTATATGATTCTCTAACCTCAATCCAGCAAACAGTCATCTAAGAGCCTTCTAGACGTTAATAACGAGAGCTCTATAGCTACGAAGCCTGATATCTTTACTATATCCTTTGTACTCTAGAGGTAAAAAAAAGAGAAGGACTCCCATCCTTCTCTTCACATTACTTCTTATAGCACTTCCGCATGTCCATTATAAACAATTCCGCGCGCCGCATCAACTGTTACTTCTTGGCCATTTTTTAAAGTTGCTGTTACACCATTCACACCAACGATAACCGGAATACCGATTGATACACCTACAACAGCTGCATGGCTTGTTAAGCCACCTTCTTCTACAACTAGAGCTGCAGCTTTTTCAATTGCAGGAATCATATCTTTATCAGTGCTTGTTGTAACTAGGATATCTCCTTCTGTTACGTTCACTACAGCTTCTTCAGCTGTTTTCGCTACAACTACTTTACCTTTTGCAGCTTTACGACCGATCCCTTGTCCTTTAGCGATTTCTTCACCAACAACATGGATTTTCATTAAGTTTGTTGTACCAGTCTCAGCCACTGGTACACCAGCAGTGATTACAACAGTATCACCAAGTCCGATTAAACCTGCATCCATACCTGTTTGAATTGCAGTATCTAACATTTCATCAGTAGATGCTGCACGTTTTTCAGCCATAAATGCTTGTACACCCCAAACAAGTGCAAGACGACGGCCCACTTGCTCGTCAGATGTTACAGCTACGATTGGAGATTTCGGACGGTATTTAGAGATCATTTTCGCAGTGTAGCCACTTTCCGTTGGAGCTACGATTGCAGCTACGCCAAGAGCAAGTGCTGTGTGCGCAACAGATTGACTAATTGCATCTGTAATTGTTGGAGTGAACTCTTTAATACGTTTTTTGAACATATCTTCATACTGTAGTGATTTTTCAACACGAGTTGCAATGTTTGCCATCATTGTTACTGCTTCTACTGGGTATTGACCTGCAGCAGTTTCACCTGAAAGCATGATTGCATCCGTACCATCGAAGATTGCGTTCGCTACATCACTTGCTTCCGCACGAGTTGGACGTGGGTTACGTTGCATAGAATCTAACATTTGCGTTGCAGTAATAACTGGTTTACCTAATACATTACATTTTTTAATTAGACGTTTTTGCACTAATGGTACTTCTTCTGGTGGAATTTCCACACCCATGTCACCACGAGCTACCATTAAACCGTCAGAAACTTCTAAGATAGAATCGATATTATCGATACCTTCTTGGTTTTCAATTTTTGGTACGATTTGAATGTATTGTGCATTATGCGCTTCTAACAATTCACGGATTTCTAACACGTCAGCTGCTTTACGAACGAAAGATGCCGCGATGAAATCAACTTTTTGCTCGATACCGAAGACGATATCTTTTACGTCTTTTTCAGTGATACCAGGAAGTTTAATGCTTACGTTTGGTACGTTAACACCTTTTTTATTTTTCACAGTTCCGCTGTTCAATACTTTTGTACGGATGTTTCCGCCAGCTTTCTCGATTACTTCTAGTTCGATAAGACCGTCATCGATTAGAATGCGAGAACCTGGGTCTACATCGTCATAAAGACCAGCATAAGATACAGAGAACTTCTCTGCAGTTCCTAATACTTGCTCTGTAGAGATAACTACCTCTGCACCTGTTACAAGCTCAGCTTGTCCGTCTACGAAGTCATGTGTACGGATTTCTGGACCTTTTGTATCAAGTAAGATTGCAACTGTTTTACCAGTTTTCTTTGAAGCTTCACGAATGTTTTTAATACGTGCTCCGTGCTCTTCATGACTACCATGAGAGAAGTTTAAACGAGCAACATTCATACCCGCTTCGATTAATTGCTCTAATTTCTCAATACTTTCACTAGCAGGACCTATAGTACATACAATTTTAGTTTTACGCATATTGCACCTCCGAAAATTATGAAACCGTTCCCAAATATTTGACATTAAGTCGATTAGATGGATAATTCTTTAGATAATTGATACATATCTTTATCAATCGTATGCTTTTGAGCTAACGCTTCGATAATGTCATGATCAACAAGTTTGTTGTTTTGGATACCAACGCAACGTCCACCTTTACCTTCAATCAACAGTTCAACTGCTCTTGCGCCAAGGCGACTTGCTAATACACGGTCTTGTGCACTTGGTGATCCACCACGTTGTACGTGACCTAATACAGTTACGCGAGTATCAAAGTTTGTTGCTTCTTCGATATGCTTACCGATGTCAATTGCACTTCCAACACCTTCAGCTACAACGATGATACTATGCTTTTTACCACGCTCACTACCGCGTTTTAAACGAGCAATAACATCTTCCATATCATGCTCTTCTTCTGGAATTAAGATTGTTTCTGCACCATCAGCTAAACCAGCCCATAATGCGATATCTCCAGCGTGACGTCCCATTACTTCGATCACATATGTACGTTCATGAGATGTAGCTGTGTCACGAATTTTATCAATTGCATCAATAACAGTGTTTAACGCTGTATCGAAACCGATTGTGAAATCTGTTCCAGGAATATCATTATCGATTGTACCTGGTACACCGACACATGGGAATCCTTGCTCTGTTAACTTTTTAGCACCTTGGTAAGAACCATCGCCACCAATAACAACAAGTCCTTCAATACCAAGTTTATTTAATTGCTCGATTCCTTTTTCCCTTACTTCTGGGTCTTTAAACTCAGGACATCTTGCTGTATATAATTTTGTACCACCACGGTGGATAATATCGCCAACAGAACCAAGTTCTAATTTTTCAATGTGACCAGAAATTAATCCAGCGTATCCATGGTAAATACCATATACTTCTATATCATGAAAGATCGCTTTACGAACAACTGCACGAATGGCAGCATTCATACCAGGCGAATCTCCACCGCTTGTTAATACACCAATACGTTTCATTTGTACTCACCTCATAAAGATTATTTGCCTTATAATAAAATAACACGAAAAAATATAAAAATACAATGGAGAAGATGTGTCTTTTCATAATAAAAACGTGCATTCGCGAAGTGGAACGCACGCTTTTCTTATTTTATCCAAATGGAAGCGTTTGAAAACGAAACTTGCCCAATTTTCATATATTTTTCATAACGTTTTTCAATTAATTCCTCTTTCGAAATACCGTTTAATTGTTGGAAAGTTTTTCCGATCATTAGATCGATATTTTCAGACTGTTTTAAAATATTACGATGTGCACCGCCGCGCGCTTCTGGAATAATTTCGTCAATTACACCTAATTCTTTCAAATCTGCTGCTGTAATTTTTAAAGCTTCAGCGGCATCTTTTGCTTTCGTAGCATCTTTCCAAAGAATTGTCGCCGCACCTTCTGGACTAATAACAGAATAAGTGGAATTTTCTAGCATGTAAATGTAATCGCCTACCCCTAAACCTAGCGCACCACCACTACCACCTTCACCAATAACAATACAAATAACAGGTACAGTAAGTCCTGCCATTTCAAATAAATTACGTGCAATCGCTTCACTTTGGCCACGTTCTTCAGCTGCTTTACCAGGATAAGCACCTTTTGTATCAATGAAACAAACGATTGGACGATTAAACTTCTCTGCCTGCTTCATTAAACGTAGCGCTTTTCGATATCCTTCTGGATGAGGCATTCCAAAATTACGACGAATATTTTCTTTCGTATCTTTCCCGCGCTGGTGCCCGATTACTGTTACAGGCATCCCTTTATACTTCGCAATGCCGCCGACAATCGCTGCATCATCGCCAAATAGACGATCTCCATGACATTCAAAAAAATCAGTAAATAAGTGCTTAATATAATCGAGCGTTGTCGGTCTCTCTGCATGACGAGCAATTTGAACGCGGTCCCATACTTTCATATTGCCATATATTTCTTCCTCTAAATTTTCTAGCTTATCTTCCAAAATACGAATCTCCTCACTGAAATCCATCTGGCTGTTTTTCGTATAGTCTTTCAGTTCTCGAATCTTATTTCTTAGCTCCACAACTGGTTTCTCAAATTCTAGTTCTGCCATATCGCCGTTTCCCCTCCTTGATGAACTTCTAAAATCTTACGGAGTGAATCTTTCATATGATCGCGATGCACAACCGCATCTAATTGACCGTGCTCTAGTAAAAATTCTGCCGTTTGAAAGTCTTCTGGCAGCTTCTCACGCACTGTTTGTTCAATTACACGTCTACCAGCAAAGCCGATAAGTGCACCTGGCTCTGCAAGATTATAGTCACCAAGTGAAGCAAAACTCGCTGAAACACCGCCTGTCGTCGGATGAGTCATAACAGAAATAAATAATCCTCCAGCATTGCTATGCTTTTTCAAAGCTACGCTCGTTTTTGCCATTTGCATTAAACTTAAAATACCTTCTTGCATGCGCGCACCGCCCGATGCAGTAAAGATAATAAATGGAACTTGTAATTCGTATGCTTTTTCAACTGCACGTGCAATTTTTTCTCCTACAACAGAGCCCATGCTGCCCATTCGAAAGCGAGAATCCATTACTGCAACTACAACAAGCATCTCATCAATTGTTCCTTCACCTGTCACAACAGCTTCATTTAATTCTGTTTTCTTGCGATCACTCTCTAATTTTTCTTCATAATTTGGGAACTGGAGTGGATTTAACGAAACCATCTCTTTGTCATACTCACGAAATGATTCTTCGTCCAATACACTATCAAGACGTTCCCACGCATTCATAGGATGATGATAACCACAGTTTACACATACTTTTAAATTTTTAAGAAGCTCTTTTGTATACATGATTTTCTTACATTTCGGACATTTTGTCATAACACCGTCCGGTACATCTTTTCGTACTTGTTCCGAAGGAATTGCAGCGTACTTTTTCTTTTTTACGAATAAATCTCTTAGCACAATTTGACCCCCTTTGTTGAGAGCTAAGGTTAGGTTAGGAAGAAAATGGGGCTAACACCAAAGATTGATGTTAGCCTTCTTTTCCTAACCTGTCTAATAGAGGATATTCAAAAAGTCCGGTAAAGATAGCTTTCGCATTTCTTCGTTACTTCGCCAGTCCGGTACTCATGTAGTTCCATCTACACTCCTTGTCCTCCTGGCTTCCGTGCCTCGAATTGCTCGGCTCTCTTTATCCTCCTTTTTGAACCCTGTCTAATAACCTCTCTCTTTACGTTTAACTTTAACCGCTATGCGATAGATTGTTTGTCATAACGTGTCATGGTCATTTCGACAAATTTTATACATTACGAATGAAACTGTACATTTTCCATTAATTCATCATAAATTTTTAGCGCCTCTTCTTCTTTTTTCGTGTATAGCGCTTCATAAAGTTTTCTATACATTTCTATAGACTCTAGTGAAATTTCAGAAGAAAGAGTCGCAACGTAATCATTTACAATTCTCCAAATTCGATATAGTAAATAATTGTCCACTTGTTCAATAAGTGTTTTAAAAAACGTTTGATGAAACTCCTGAATGGAACTCTTGTCCTTTTTAAAAACCTTTTGCAACATACTTAACACATTAGAGAACGTTTCTTTCGGTAAACCACATACGATTCGAAGAATATCTTTTTCAAGCAATCGTTTCGTCTGTAACAAATCACGAATTGTTTTCTCATCTTGTAATAAAAATGGTGCGATTAATTGAACAAGACCGTTATCATAGAAGTTTCGAATAAACGTCCCTTCTCCGCGTCTTGTTTCAATTAATCCTACGAGTTCTAAAGCTCGCAATGCTTCTCGTACAGATGAACGTCCAACATTTAAACGTGCGCTTAACTCACGCTCAGATGGCAATCGATCACCTGCTACTAAACCATCCTCTTCCATAATGGAACGGATTTTCTTTACAATTTCGAGATATACTTTTGTATTTGATGATGTCAATAGAAATTCCTCGCTTACTCTTTACCAATCAGCGCTAATTGTCTCGTTTTCTCAGCAACTTCATTTGGATCTACTTGACGGCGAGCTACTCCTGTCTCCATCGCAGCTTTCGCAACGTAAGCGGCCACTTGAGGGGCTACACGCGCGTCAAACGGCGCTGGAATGATATAGTCTGCATTTAACTTATCTGCTGCTACAAGTTCAGCAATCGCTTCTACAGCTGCCATCTTCATTTCTTCATTAATTTGCGTAGCATGTACATCAAGTGCACCACGGAAAATACCAGGGAATGCTAGTACATTATTTACTTGGTTTGGGAAGTCAGAACGACCAGTTCCCACAACAGCTGCGCCTGCTGCTTTTGCAATTTCCGGCATAATTTCTGGAACCGGATTCGCCATCGCAAAAATAATTGCATCGTCATTCATTGTACGAACCATTTCTTCAGTTAACGCACCTGCTACAGATACACCGATAAATACATCTGCATCTTTCACAACGTCTGCTAATGAACCTGCTACACGATTTTTATTCGTATATTTTGCTACTTCATCTTTCACCGGATTCATCCCATCAGGGCGTCCTTCATAGATTGCGCCTTTTCGGTCACACATAATAATATCGCGTACACCATAGCGGTATAAAAGTTTAATGATTGCAATACCCGCTGCACCTGCACCATTTGCTACAACTTTAATGCCAGACATTTTCTTTCCAACTAGTTTTAGTGCGTTTACAAGACCTGCTACTGTTACGATAGCTGTTCCATGTTGATCATCATGGAATACAGGAATATTCGTTTCTTTTTTCAGACGTTCTTCAATGATAAAGCAGTTTGGTGCTGCAATATCTTCTAAGTTTACACCGCCAAATGTTGGCTCCATTAATTTGACAGTTTCAACAATTTTATCTACATCGTTTGTATTTAAAGCAATTGGGAATGCATCTACGCCAGCAAAGCTCTTAAATAATACAGCTTTACCTTCCATTACTGGAAGAGATGCTTCTGGTCCAATGTTACCAAGACCAAGTACAGCTGTTCCATCTGTCACAACTGCTACCATGTTTCCCTTCATTGTATATTCATATACCTTACTTTTATCGTCATAAATTTCTTTACAAGGTTCTGCAACCCCTGGAGAATACGCAAGACTTAAATCTTTAGCATTTTCTACTTTTACTTTTGATACAGTTTCTAATTTTCCTTGATGCACTTTATGCATGTGAAGTGCTTCTTCACGAAGTGTTGACAAACTATCCACTCTCCTCAAATTATTCTTGCTATTATCACTCTCTCCAAGTGGTCTGACCACGAACACTATTACTATAATAATCGAACTATAGGGAAATTGTCCATTATATTTTCACTACGACATTTTCCTTACCGACTATTTCACGAAGTGCTTCTAAACATTCTTCACTTGGATGGATTGACAAACTACGAGATAATTGTACCATTTTATGTTCCTTTTCATAATAAATTAGTACTTTCGCAAAACCTGAATAGTGAAACAATATTTTTGTAATTTGATTTAACAACTTCTTTTCATACTGCGATGGTAGTTTTATATAAATTGTTGCTTCTTTCATTTCATTGTAAACATCCATTTGTTCTAATGAGTAAAGACCGTTTACAATCCATTGCAATTTATGATTTCGCTGTTCAATTGTCCCTTCCACTAAAACAATTTCACCTTCTTGTAACCTTTCCGAAAAATGAATATATGTCTCCGGAAAGACAACCGCTTCCATTTCATCATTTTGATCACAAAACGTGACGAACGCCATTTTTTGTAATTTTTTCGTCCGAATGACTTTTACACCTGTTATATATACAATGGCACGTTGTACTTTGCGCTTTTGCCTCATCGCTTGCGCAAGCGACGGAATTTCTAGTTCTTTCACAAGCTTTGCATACTGCGCCGTTGGGTAACTGGATAAATAAAAGCCAAGTGCTTCTTTCTCATTATTTAATTGTTCAATAAAAGATAGCTCATCTCCTTGTACATATACAGATTTTGGGACACTATCTTCTCCTAATTCACGCGCAAGGCTTGCATACTCTAAAGCACCCTTTATGCTATTAAACAAAGTTGTTCGCGAAACTTGAAAATCGTCGAAACAGCCAGCCCAAACAAATGCCTCTAAATTGCGCTCCGTAACAAACTTTGCCGGCATGCGAAGACAAAATTCAAATAAATCTTGGAATGGACTTTTTTCCCTCTCCTCAATCACAGCACTCACTGTAGCCATCCCGATATTCCGAATCGAAAGCAAACTATAACGAATTGCATTTCCTTCTATTCGGAAATTATAACTACTTCTATGAAGAGATGGCGGTAAAACCCGAAAACCTTTGCGCTTCGTTTCGCGTATATATTGCACAATCTTATCTTCATTTCCTATCGCACTGGATAATAGGGCAGTCATAAACTCTAAAGGATAGTTCGCTTTTAAATAAGCCAGCTGGTATCCAATCATACTGTACGCTACAGCATGACTGCGGTTAAAACCGTAATTCGCAAATCTAACAATTAAGTCATAAATTTGTTCCGCTGATGTTTCATCATATCCATTTCGTAAACAACCTTGTACAAAATGCTTACGTTCCTGATCTAAAATCTCACGTTGTTTCTTACTTACCGCACGGCGAAGTAAGTCAGCTTCTCCAAGTGAAAAACCTGCTAACTTCGAGGCAATCTGCATAATTTGCTCTTGGTAAACAATTACGCCATATGTGCTCTCTAAAATCGGTTTCAAATCATGGTGTAAATATTGAATTTGGTGTTTTCCATGCTTCGATTCAATAAAGGTTGGAATTTGCTCCATCGGTCCTGGACGATATAAAGAGTTAACCGCAACAATATCTTCAAACTCATTTGGTTTTAAACTACGTAATACACTCCGCATTCCCCCGGATTCAAGTTGGAAGACACCTGTTGTATCCCCTCTTCCAAGTAGCTGGAATGTCTTTTCATCCTGAAGAGGTAAATTTCGTATATCAATTTGTTTCCCCGTTTTCCCTACAATAAACGTAAGGATGTTTTCAAGTAACGTTAAATTACGTAAACCTAAAAAATCCATTTTTAACAAACCAAGCTCTTCCAACACTTCTGCTGGATATTGCGTTACATATACATCATTATGTCCTTCTTGAATCGCAACGCTTCCTGTTAACGGCTCCTGACTCATGATGACTCCTGCCGCATGAATAGATGTATGACGCGGCATACCTTCGACACGCTTCGCAATTTCAAAAACACGCTCATGCAAGAGATTCCCTTGTACAAATTCACGAAGCGATCTGGATTCTTCATATGCTTCTTTTAGTGTGATTCCAAGCTTTGACGGAATAAGTTTTGAAAATATGTCAATATCCCTTGGTGGAAGCCCCATTACGCGGGCAATATCTCGAATCGCTGCTTTTGCAGCAAGTGTTCCGAACGTAACAATTTGAGCAACACGAAGCTGACCATATTTATCTTTTACATAACGAATCATCTCATCACGTCTAATATCCGGAAAATCAATATCAATATCTGGGAGCGTAACACGTTCAGGATTTAGAAATCGTTCAAACAGCAAATCATACTCAATTGGATCGATATCTGTAATTTCTAACACATAAGAAACAAGTGAACCCGCTGCCGAACCACGGCCCGGTCCTGTTAAAATGTCATGTTCATGAGCGTATTTCATAAAATCCCAAACAATAAGGAAATAATCGCTAAATCCCATGCGAGAGATAACTTCAAGTTCATGATTTAAACGTTTCCGATGTATATCTTGAACCTTTCCATATCGCTTATTTAGACCTTCATCACAAATACGGCGCAAATAAGTATCTGACGTTTCGTTAGATGGAACAGTAAACTTCGGCAATTGATTGACGTGGAAAGGAATTTCTACGTGGCAACGTTCAGCTATACGAACTGTATTTTGAAGCGCTTCTTCTTCATGAGAAAATAAAGCTTCCATTTCAGCGGATGACTTTAAATAGTACTGATCTGTTTTGAGCCTTGGTCTATCTGGATCCGTCATCTTCGTTCCGCCCTGGACAGATAACAAGCATTCCTGCACAAGCGCATCGCTTTGATTCACATAGCGGACATCATTTGTCGCAACGATTGGAATGCCTATCTCACTTACGAATTGTGGTACGTTCTCTTGCAAGAAGAGCTCATCTTGAATCGCATGATGCTGCAAACTCATATAAAAGCTTCCAAACATATTTTGATATGCACGAGCTACATCTTCAGCAAGATCATCTCTTCCTTGTAATAATAACTGTTCAATTTCCCCATCTTTTCCTGGTGAAATTGCAATTAACCCTTTTGCATAATGAGCAAGCCACTTTTTCGGAATTCCGTCTTTAGACTTCGTCATGATGGCGCTAGAAATTTTCAATAAGTTTTGATAACCTATTTCATTTTCTGCAAGTAATACAAGCGGATAAGTCCCCTCTTCTTCCCCACTAAAAACAGAGGCTGTTAACCCAATAATTGGTTGTATGCCATTTTTCTTACATGCTTTATAAAATGGAATCACCCCGTACATCACATTTTCATCTGTAATCGCAAG
Organism: Bacillus sp. Xin1; assembly: GCF_013314535.1. GTDB lineage: Bacteria > Bacillota > Bacilli > Bacillales > Bacillaceae_G > Bacillus_A. The sequence continues at coordinate 42,828 of NZ_JABUAE010000016.1, forward strand.
CGATGAAAAACCAAGCTCTTTCGCCCGGATGACTAGCTCATCGATTTTACAAGCACTTTTTAACAAACTATAAACGGTTTGACATTGTAAATGCACAAACTTCACTGTTGTACCCTCTCTTTATCTATTTGACTACTTTCATTATAGGTGATGAAGAAAGCGGAAATCAAAACATACTTCTTATACTTTGTCCATATATATGAAGAAGAAAGGGGAATAACGATGGATGTAGATCAAAGATTTTTCTCTCTACTTATTACAACTTACTTTATTGCCTTTGGGGTTATGCTTGGCGGTTCTATAATTGGTGGCATCGGTGCTTTTTTAGTTGGAAAACCCGCACTCACCGCAATTAATCAATTTTCTCAAAACTTAAGAATTTGGGCACTCGTCGCAGCAATTGGGGGAACGTTTGATACATTTTATAGCTTTGAACGAACTTTCTTTGAAGGTGCTACAAAAGACATCGTAAAACAAATTTTACTCATTTTTTTCGCAACAGGCGGCATGCAAACCGGTCTCATTATTATTAAATGGCTCACGCAGGAGCATGTATGAGGGTCCCTAACGCTTCTACTGCTAAACGATGGTATTTATTTTTAGCAGGCGCTGCTGTTGGCGGTATTCTAAGCTGGTTTATTTTTTTGTACATATACGGTGTTTTTCAACAAGAGCAAGCAAGTACAATTGCAGAACAAAAACAAATTATTAAACAGCAGGAAGAAAAACTCCATGTTCTCCTTGAAGACCACGATAAATTAAATAAAGAAAACAAACAACTCTTAACAATCCAAGAAATTAAAATTAAAATTGCAAACGGAGATAAATACGATTTAGACAACCTAACTTTAGAAAACATTACAACTTCTATTCATAATGATTTACAACATCTCTTAACAAAAAACATACAAAGCATTGCGCAAAATAAAGAGCTACTAAAAAAAGCAATTGAGAATAAAGTATATAAGCATTATGACCGAAACTATCGCTTTAAAGTCGACATGATTTCTTTTGATACCGTGCTCGAAATCAGCATCAATATAAAACAAGAAAAGTAGAGCTTTCACGCTCTACTTTTTCCTTTTAACGCCTATATTTTTACTTACAAATCTCACGTAAGTCTGCGAAAAGACGATCCGCTTCTTCCCAAGAAGATGCTTTCGCACCAGAAGCCATCGGATGTCCTCCGCCGTTATACTGCATTGCTAATTTATTAATAACAGGTCCTTTTGAACGAAGGCGAACGCGAATTACATCTTCCTCTTCTAAAAAGAGAACCCAAGCTTTTAATCCGTCAATATTACCAAGTGCTCCTACAACGCCAGATGCCTCTGAAGGAAGTACATCAAACTCTTCTAATACTTCTTTTGTCAGCTTAATATACGCTGCACCTTCTTCTGTTATTGTAAAGTTTTGTAAAATAAATCCATTTAAACGAGCGATTTTCTCTTTCGTTTTATACATTTCATTATATAGATTTGGAAACTCAACACCCATCTCAACAAGCTCTGCTGCAAAGCGTAATGTTCTTGCAGATGTATTTGGGAATAAGAAACGCCCTGTATCTCCAACAATTCCAGCCAAAATAAGGCGCGCAGATTCAGTTGTAAGCTTCAATCCTTTTTCTTTTCCGTAAGTATAAAACTCATAAATGAGCTCGCTTGTAGAACTTGATGTCGTATCTACCCACGTAATATCTCCGTATGGGTCTTCATTCGGATGATGATCGATTTTAATCAGCATCTTCCCTTTCGTGTAACGCTGATCACAAACTCTCTCTTGATTCGCTGTATCACAAACGATAACAAGTGCATTTTCGTAAGTCTCATCATCAATTTCATCCATTACTCGTAAATACGATAACGAAGGTTCATTGTATCCAACCATATAAACCTTTTTCTCTGGAAACGATTCTTGAAGAATTGTTCCAAGACCACATTGAGAGCCTAATGCATCTGGGTCTGGACGCACATGACGGTGAATAATAATCGTATCGAACTCTTTAATTGCTGCTAAAATTTGTTCATGCATATGTATAGTCTCCTTTTTATAAAAGTCTCACTTTATTTTTCATTATAACGTAAAACAATTTATACATAGAAAGAATTGCTTTATAATAATAGTGTGAAAGTTTCGATAATGTCTCTTTATTTTCTCTTAGCACGGGGTCAAAGCAGGCACTGACCGCTTCTATGCTTGAGCGGATCCTCTCTACCGCCTAAAAAGATGGGGTTTTATTGAGATTTACCTATATACAAAATAATGGAGGATTGTATTATGCCAGTATTAGTCTTTTGTATTATCGTCTCATTTATGTTGTACCTCTTCTATAAAACAAAATATTTTCGTACAAATCGTCCGATGGAAAAAGGATGGCTTGCTGGAAAATCCGGGATGGCGCTTGGCGTATTCGTTGCGTTATTTGGTGCAAATCAGTTTTTCTTAGAGCTCTCTACCGTGCGTATCATCGTCGGTATCTTATTTGTCTTATTTGGTGGGGCAAGCATTTTTAATGGATTCCGCCAATATAAACACTTCTCGCCTCTTGCAATAGAGGAAGCAGAGGCCTATGAAACAATGTAATCATGCAAAAAGCATCAGCCATTCATGCTGATGCTTTTTTACGATTTTTTATTTTTAAAATCAAATAGGCAACAAGCGCAGGTGGTATATTAAAAGGGTTTCCTTGCACGTGAAAATGTAATTGTTCTTCCTCAAAAGACATATTTTTATATAGTTCTTGTTGTGAACGTCTTGTTCTTTGTCTCTGTTCATTTAAACCTTCAATATAAAGATACTGAATCGGTATCATCGCAAGAAAATAAAATAATGCAACACCGCCAAAAAAGAGCAACTCTGATGACATATGGAACACCATCCTTTTTCTTTTTATATATTAATTATCTGATAATTAAATTATACTACAATTTAATTACCAAATGAAGGGAATATGTATCGTTTTTTTATGTCCCTACATATCAGTAACGGCTATGAAACCAAAAAAGATCTCCCACTCATTTTCTCCTTCTGTCCTCACTCGGCACGGTGCTAAAACAGGCACTGACCGCTTCTACACCTCGGCGGATCCTCTATTCTAATCTAAAAAGAGTGGTTTTATATCTCTATTTCAATTTTTATGTATACATAAAAAAGCTGAATGAATCTCCCCCAAAAAAGGGATTTTTCATTCAGCTCTTTTCCATTCTTATCGATCAATAAGTTGCACCATTAACAGTGCTTTCCCAACAACATCTCCTCCGTGCCGCACTTCCACATCTACCTTTCCAAATTTACGACCGATTTCTAACACCTTCGGATGTACAGAAACAACGTTGTCGATTTGAACTGGCTTTACAAAGTAGATTGTTAAATTCTCAACAATCGAATCGCTTTTTTTCTGCGCACGGATAGCGCGATTCGTTGCTTCTGTAACAACGGTTGTAAATACACCATATGATAATGTCCCAAATGAGCTTGTCATTTGTGGCGTCACAGAAAATTGATAACTATGTTCATGTTTTGCTTCTTTCGGGGTCACAAATTGATTTGTGACGATATCTTCAATTGTCTCCCCAACTTGCGGTTGACGTTGAATCATTTGCAGCGCCTGAAGTACGTCTTGACGACTAATAATTCCTTGCAGATGGTTGCTTTCATCGACAACAGGAAGAAGTTCAATCCCTTCCCATACCATCATACGTGCTGCCGCTGCAACAGACATTTTTCCATTTACTGTAATCGGTTGCTTTGTCATCACTTTTTCAATTGGCGTTTCTTTTGCGATGCCAATCATATCTTTTGAAGTAACAATCCCTAATACTTTCTTATTTTCATCTACAATTGGATAACGTCCATGCATCGTTTCTTCATTATACGCATGCCATTGCTCTACTTTATCTGTAGGTTTTAAGTATAACGTTTCTTCAATTGGCGTTAAAATATCTTCAACGAGTACAATTTCCTTTTTGATAAGCTGATCATAAATCGCACGGTTAATTAACGTTGCCACAGTGAACGTATCATAGCTACTTGAAATAATCGGCAACTTTAATTCATCTGCTAATTTTTTTACATGATCTTCTGTATCAAAGCCACCTGTAATTAATACGGCAGCACCTGCTTCTAACGCTAGTTGATGCGCATTCGTACGGTTACCGATAATCAACAAGTTCCCTGCTTCTGTATAACGCATCATCGCCTCTAACTTCATGGCCCCAATCACGAATTTATTTAATGTTTTATGTAACCCTTCTCTTCCGCCAAGCACTTGGCCATCGACAATATTGACTACTTCGGCATATGTTAGTTTTTCAATGTTTTCCTTTTTCTTTTGTTCAATTCGGATTGTTCCGACACGTTCAATTGTACTAACATATCCTTTATTCTCTGCATCTTTAATCGCACGATAAGCTGTTCCTTCACTTACACTCAAATCTTTTGCAATTTGACGCACAGAAATTTTATGCCCTATAGGCAGGCTATTAATATGTTCTAAAATTTGATTATGTTTGGTAGCCAAATGGTTTCACCATACTTTCTTTTCCCTAAATTCTTCATGTGTTGTATTTTTAGTATACTATATTTCCGAAACTGTTACACTGTACTTTTATGTACCTGTACTATTTTTTTTATAACAAAAATGACTCTTACATTTCATTAGTCACATTCTTACAACAGTGTAATGCTATTGTCACCGTATTTGATAGTTTGTCCCTGATTTCAAATGTACAATAAAGGCAAGAAATCAAACAAAGGAGCGAATGAAAATGAAAAAATTTTTAGAAGTTGTAGGTGCTGTATTTTTAGCTATCGTTGATGGTAAAAAGGTTGCAACGGAATTAAATGAGGCACCAGAACAAACATTACCAGAAACAAAAGAAACACCAAAACAAGCACAGACTTTTCAACCTATTTTACACACATAAAAACCCCTCACTTGTCTTTTCAAATGAAGGGTTTTTTCTTATAGTGTAATACTTTCTCCAGCTTCTAATACCTTTCCTGTACTACTTGTTAGTTTTTGTATAAAAAGATGCGGATCTTGCTCAATCACTGGGAACGTATTGTAATGCATAGGTACAACTGTTTTTGCACCAATCCATTCCGCAGCTAACACTGCATCCTCTGGTCCCATTGTAAAGTTATCACCGATTGGTAAAAATGCTACATCAATGTTGTTAAGAGAACCGATTAATTTCATATCAGAAAATAAAGCGGTATCTCCTGCATGATAAACTGTTTTCTCTTCTGCCGTAAATAAAATTCCAGCTGGCATTCCTGTATATGTAATGGTCTGATTTTCCTCATCAATATAGCTAGACCCATGGAATGCTTGTGTAAACTTCACTTTTCCAAAATCAAATACATGTGAACCACCGATATGCATTGGATGTGTATTCACACCTTGCCATCCTAAAAATGTCGCGAGTTCAAACGGCGCCACAACCACTGCATTATTTTTCTTCGCGAGCGCTACTGTATCACCGACATGGTCACCATGACCGTGCGATAAAATAATTGCGTCTACCTTGACATCTTCAGCCTTTAAATCTGTTTTCGGATTACCTGTTAAAAACGGATCAATTAAGATAACTTTTCCATTCGTTTCAATCTTTACAACTGAATGCCCGTGATAAGATACTTTCATCGTTATATTCCTCCCTTGTTTACATTCACACCTTCTATTCTACATAATTTCACAATTTCCTGTCTTTTCAAACAGCGATTTGCTTGTCATAACGCTTTCATCCGATGTAAAGTAATACATGTAACTGAAATCTCGGAGGTGCCAATCTATGAATACTAGATTAGAAAACTTAATGCAATGGCTACAAGAACAAAACGCGGAAGCTGCATTTTTAACTTCTACACCAAACGTCTTCTATATGACAAACTTCCATTGCGAGCCGCACGAAAGACTACTCGGTCTATTTGTCTTCCAAGAAAAAGAACCAATTTTAATCTGTCCTAAGATGGAAGAAGGCCAAGCTCGAAACGCTGGCTGGGCGCACGAAATTATCGGATTTACTGATACAGACAAGCCATGGGATATGATTGCACAAGCAATGAAAGATCGCGGCATTGATGCAACTGCAATAGCAATTGAAAAAGAACATTTAAATGTAGAGCGCTATGAAGAATTAACAAAATTATTCCCAAAAGCTGCTTTCAAATCTGCGGAAGAAAAAGTACGCGAACTTCGTTTAATTAAAGACGAAAAAGAACTTTCTATTTTACGCCAAGCAGCTTACATGGCAGATTACGCTGTTGGAATTGGTGTGGAGGCAATTAAAGAAGATCGCAGTGAATTAGAAGTGTTAGCAATCATCGAGCATGAATTAAAGAAAAAAGGCATCCATAAAATGTCCTTTGACACAATGGTATTAGCAGGCGCAAACTCTGCCCTGCCACACGGTATTCCAGGAGCAAACAAAATGAAACGCGGTGACTTCGTACTATTTGACTTAGGCGTAATCATTGATGGTTACTGCTCTGACATTACACGTACAGTCGCATTTGGCGATATTTCAGAAGAACAAACACGCATTTACAACACTGTATTAGCTGGCCAATTACAAGCAGTTGAATCTTGTAAACCAGGCGTTACACTTGGCGAAATTGACAATGCTGCTCGCTCTGTTATCGCAGATGCAGGTTACGGAGAATTCTTCCCACACCGCTTAGGTCACGGGCTTGGCATTAGCGTACACGAATATCCAGATGTAAAAGCAGGCAACGAATCACTATTAAAAGAAGGCATGGTCTTCACAATCGAGCCAGGTATTTACGTACCAAACGTAGGTGGCGTTCGTATTGAAGATGATATCTACATCACGAAAGACGGATCAGAAATTTTAACGAAATTCCCGAAAAAATTGCAGTTTGTGAAATAAAGAAAAGGTAGCACAGTGTCGCTACCTTTTTAAATATCATTTTTCTCTACGATTTCAAACTTATTCACAATCATTTTTGCCGGAGAACTTTCAAGTATCTCAGAAGACCATACTTTTATTTTATATCCTGATTTCAACTTTTTATATGCACTTTCATCGTTTAAGTGTAAAATCGTATCCGCTGGAATAGGTGAATGTTTTTTTTGATCTAAATACTCCTGCAACTCTTTTGTCGTTTCAAATTTCTTATTCATGATGAAATTACCTTCTTATTTTTCACCATAACGTATCCTTCTATAACACCTTTTTCTACTGATTGTTGCACATTCGCTGGTTCATCCTCAATTTGCTCATTACGTGTACATCCTGTTAATATCACGAAAGAAACGATAAGTAAAATATACACATACAGCCTTAATGTATTTTTCTTCATCTCATGCCCCCCTTATAGAAATCTCACTAACTAATCCCATTTCTAACATTTTTATTCGTCCCTAATCACTTTTGAAATCCTCAATACAACGTATTACTTGTATATTCTCTGTTTCTATCATAACATTTAAATACATAATTTTCCGAAAATAAAAGGAGAGATTGCATGCAACAACTTCAAAAACAATTAGAAGAAATAAAAGCTAATCATTACGTCATAGATCCCACTATAGATATTGATAATTTAAGTTCAACAATGCTCCAACATATCGGTGTACCAGATGGCTACTTACGAGATAAATTAATCTACACGACCTTTTTCCATCTCATTAAAAATGACCTTATCCCAAACACACAATTACAACAATTATTGTCCCAAAGTATAAGCGAGCAATATTTATTTTATAAAATAAATATTGACGATAAGGACGCTGTATTTACTCGGGCGTTTACAACATTATTAATTGCTTTAATTTTAAGTGCCGTTACAAAACATAACTTCTTATCAGAGTCTGATATATTAAAAGTAAAAGATAAATTAATTTTATACATGAAGCAAGAACATGATTTTCGCGGGTATGTAAACGGTCAAGGCTGGGCTCATAGTATCGCTCATGTTTCCGATACATTCGATAAACTCATTAAAAACCCGAAGCTTGAAACTGAACATTATCAAGAAATACTGCAAACCTTATTAGAAAAAATAAATGTACATACACTGTATTACAAGTACGAGGAAGATGAACGAATTGTCTATCCGATTGTCGCTATGTTGCAAAATGGCTTAGAAGAAAAAGAACTCATCGCATCCTTACATTCCTTAGTAAATCAAATGCAATCTCAAAAAACAAAATTATCTATCATACTTTATGAAACATTATATGGAAATGTACAATCATTTTTACGAAGCTTATTCTTTAGATTAAGAGCATTATCTATATGTAAAGAAACAGAGAAGCAAATTGAAATATTATTAAAAGAGTTAAACAGGTACTATTAAAAAAGAAGGCCACTCAAAAAGTGCCTTCTTCCATTTCACTAATATTCAATTGAAACTTTACAATCCAAACGGAGAAAAGGTGTACACAAATCGCAATAGCCATACATGTACCACTCAAAAAAGTTAAAATTGGATGCGAGTATAAATGACCTAATCCATAAGACGCTCCAATGAAAAACATTGTTATGTAGATGTAGATTGCTCCATGTATTTGCTTCATAACAGCCCCCTTTTCCCATATTATAACATAAATTTTCTAACTATTCTAATTACTTTGTAATAATCCTTGTTTCTCAACTGTTACACTTCTTACAGCTATTTATATATGATGTCCCTTTTAACTATATTTAATCGTACCTTATTAATTAATAGTAACGCAAAATAACCACGATATTCATCGCGCTAATAGAAATTATTTTATAAGCAGAAAAAACTTTCTGCAGACAAAAAAGCCCATCTATTTCGATGCGCTTTTCTTACTACACACAAAGAATACTATTCTATTACTTCATCACTTCTTTAACAACATCTTGAATCATGACAACTTCTGTCTTCATATCAACTGCCGGTGCTTCTTCATCAATGCATTCATACCAAAACTCTAAATGCTTTTTATCGATTTCATGCTGAGAGCTTTCGACATCCGTCCCGCCTTCTCCTTGGGCAGAATACCAATATAGGTATTCTTCACCATCTCTTATTTCCCGGAAAATTGTCTCTACATACATTTTCTCGTCGTTTAATGTCAAAAGCACTTCTTTCATATGATCATTGAGAAGTTTCATCCATTCATCAACGCGATGACTCTTACCTTGTTTTACCTTGAATCTTGTTAATTCGATGTTCATGTTTATTCCCCCATCTTTTTTCGTACATATAAAACATATTCTATCGAATAACCAAAACCTAGTTTACTAGCTAACTTTTGTGAAGGAATGTTGTCCATATTACAATCCCAGCACGGCGTAATCCCACTTTGTATACAATGTTCTATAAAATAAGTTGCGACTAACCGAGCAAGTCCTTTTCCTTGATAATCTGGATGTGTTGCAATATCAATTTCAGCAAAGTCATGCCCTCTAAAAATCGAAACACATTCAGCTACTACTTTTTGACTTTGAATCATACAAAATCCAAAGCCATGCTTTAAAAACGCTTCTTTTGATCTCCAATACTCCTTATAATACTGCTCCGTAAATTCGGTACTTTTTTCTATTATGTTTTGATCAATCCGCATAACCTTGTATGTAAAATCATCTAATTCTCTTTTCCTATCTTCAAAACTCTCTCTCTGAAACAGAATTTTTTTACGAGGAATTTTTTGAAAAGAATCCTTGAAATGATTTTCAATAACGTTCTCCCACTTTACACTAGAAACAAATAATGTAAATCGTTTCTCTGTTGTTAACACATTATTTTCAATGTAAGGAAACAAAGTACGTTGAAATTCCTGATCATATGTATCTCCAAACAAATAATAAACACCGTTAGCAGTCGCAATTATTCCCGCTGTTAACCTCTCATTTACAAAGATGTCACCATCTATTATCCCATCATATACTGCATAGGCAAAAGTAGCTGTCCGTTTATCCTTTTCTAAAACTGGAAGAATTGTATGATAATCTACTAACGCTAACTTTTTCATACATTCTCCACAATAACGGTGTCCGCATCTAAGTTTTCAAAACAAAGATTAATAGTGCGCTTAAGTGCCCTTGTTCGATGAACGGTACCTGCTGGAATCAAGATTGAATCATTCGGTTTTAATATGACTGTATTCTTATCTTGAAAATCAATTAATAATTCTCCCTCTAACACGATAAATAGCTCATCCGAGTTTGAGTGAAAGTGCCAATCATACTCCCCTGTAAACACAGCAATCCGTAAACAGTGACTATTCACATTTGATACAACAAAATTTTTGTGCTGCTCTGTAATATCTTTGGTGAGTTCTAAAAGATTCACTTTCTCCATCGTTCTCTCCATCCTCTAGTTATTTATTATTTCTCCCAAAAGCCTATCGTTCCAAAGTCAATATCTTTTTTCTGTTTCCTTCGCTAAATTCATTGCTATGCACCCTTTTCGCGACACTCTGTTGCATTCTATTATTTTCATCTTTTTTATTAATGACACCCTATATAATCCCGTTTAGTCTCCACCACCTCCGCAATCTCCACCCCCGCTATTGCTTGCACTACTACAATCATTATCGCTATAGTTTACAAATCCACTTGAGGAATTGGAAGAGCGTTTCTTTTTCTGCTTTCTTTTCTTATCTTTTCTACTTTCACGGCTTGGCCATACTTTATCAAACACTACAAAAAACAGACCGAATGGTGCAAAAAAAGCAATGCCCTGAAAGATATCTTCCAAAAATTCAGGTCTTATCTCTATTTGATAAAATACACCTAACAAATACATACACAAAATCACATATAAAACCATACTAATATACCTAGCAATTTCCTCTATACGAAGAGCCAATTTCTTTTTAAATGGTATATTCTGTTCTTGCTTTTTCTTTATATATTTCTGCCGTTTTATCTGTTTTTTCTTCCTACTCTTTCTCCCCATGACATTCCCTCTCTTATTTTCCGCATACAATTACAAACTATCATAAGAGGAATTGTATTAACAAGAAAAAAATTCCATTTTGATAGATTTTTAACTAACAAAAAAGCCCTCCTTATCATAAGGAGGGCTTCGTCTCATATTTATTATGATAAAGCAGGAGCTTTTTCTAGAAGCTCTTTCGCATCAGCATATTGTAGACCGTGAGCTTCTGCAACTGCTTCGAATGTTACATAGCCATCTAATGTGTTAATACCTTTTAATAATGCAGTATTACCTAGGCAAGCTTGTTTGTAGCCTTTGTTAGCAATTTGTACTGCATATGGTACTGTTACGTTTGTTAATGCAAGAGTTGATGTACGTGGAACCGCACCTGGCATGTTTGCAACTGCATAATGAACAACACCATGTTTTTCGTAAGTTGGGTTATCATGAGTTGTAATGCGATCAGTTGTTTCGAAAATACCACCTTGGTCAATTGCGATATCTACTACAACAGAACCTGGTTCCATTGATTGAATCATTTCTTCTGTTACAAGTTTTGGCGCTTTTGCACCTGGAATTAATACCGCACCGATTACAAGATCAGATTCTTTTACAGCTTCTGCGATGTTGTAAGGGTTAGACATTAAAGTTTTCACTTGGTTACCGAAAATGTCATCTAATTGACGAAGACGTTCTGCACTTAAGTCGATGATTGTAACATCCGCACCTAGTCCAACTGCAATTTTAGCAGCATTTGTACCAGCTTGACCACCGCCGATAATTGTTACTTTACCGCGTTTTACCCCTGGAACGCCTGCTAGTAAGATACCTTTTCCGCCTTTTGTTTTTTCAAGGAATTGCGCACCAATTTGTGCAGACATACGACCAGCTACTTCACTCATAGGTGCAAGTAGTGGTAAAGAACGATTGTCTAATTGTACTGTTTCATAAGCAATTGATGCTACTTTGTTATCAATTAAAGCTTTTGTTAATTCTGGTTCTGGAGCTAAGTGTAAGTATGTGAATAAAATTAAACCTTCACGGAAGTAACCATATTCGCTTGCAATTGGCTCTTTTACCTTCATAACCATATCTTGATTCCATGCTCCTTCAGCAGTTTCAACAAGTTTTGCTCCAGCTTGTACATATTCTTCATCTGTAAAGCCCGATCCTAAACCTGCACCTTTTTGAACAAAAACTTCATGACCATTGTGTACCAAATGTACAGCACCAGCTGGCGTCATTGCCACGCGGTTTTCATTGTTTTTAACTTCTGTTGGAATACCGATACGCATTATTAATTCCCCCTTGAGTTATGAAATGACCCCTGAATCATTTTTTAAAGCGCTTTCTACGCTCCTACATTTTAACATAATATCTCAATATTTTACAAAAAATAATGCGGGTTTCCGATAGATTTTATCCCGCATTAACGGAAAGTAATATCCCCCTCTCAAGATGAAAAAGCCCCAAATTTAGGTGGGGGATACACTGTCCATAAATGCCCGATTGGTTCAACTAACCATCATTGGGGGATAAAGCTCCCCAATGATGGAAGTTTCACTTTATCTATTTTTGTCGATATCTATGAATGACGTCAACTGCACCTGTTACTTCTATAATGGTGCCCGTAATCATATCGGAATCTTCCTCGCATAAAAATGCAATGGTACGAGCGATATCTTCACCTGTCCCAGATCTACCAATTGGCGTCCTACTTTCTTTCATCTTACGCGCCTCTTGAATCGTTGCTTCTTTCATTTCACCAATGATATCGCCTGGGCAAACCATATTTGATGTAATGCCATACTCTGCTTCTTCATAAGCAATTGTCTTTGTTAACGAAACAAGTCCTACCTTTGCAGCTGCGAATGCGGAGCGATACATCCAACCAGGTGCACTATCTGCCCCTTGAAATCCATAATTAATAATTCGGCCAAAATGGTGTTTTCTCATAATCGGAACGACAAGCTTTAATAAACGAAACACTGCTGTTAGGTTTCCTTGTATCATTTCATTCCATTCATCTTCTTCGTAATCAATTAAATTTTTACGTTCAAATACGTAAGGACCCGCATTATTAATTAAAAAATCGATTTTGCCAAAGCGGCCGATTGCTTCTTCTACTATTTTATGTAAATCTTCTTTATTAGTGACATCCGCTTGTACAAACTGCAAACGTTCTTCTAGATGTTTATATTTTTCCTTCATTGTTTCTACAGCACGCATATCACTATGATATGTTACGGTTACTGAATATCCTTCAGCCAATAATTTTTCTGTTACTTTCTTTCCTAAACCTTTCGTACCGGCTGTAATGAGCGCGTGTCTCACAAAAATAGCCTCCTTTTTATTCCTATACTCAATATGTAACAAGTTCTCCCTACAATTACAACTAAAAAGAATCGAAATACATTTTTCAAAATTCTGTAACGTTTTCAGCAAGCACGTTACCATATTTTTCTTTATAATTAAGTTGTAAAAGGTTATAAAAATGAATTGGGAGGAATCTACTATGAATAATACATATACAAATATTTTAATTGCAGTGGACGGTTCCAAAGAAGCAGAAAAAGCCTTTAAAAAAGCAATTCAAGTCGCAAAACGTAACAATGCAACATTAACAATCGCTCATATCGTTGATGTAAAAGCATACTCTGCAGTAGAAGCATACAGCAGAGCAATTGCTGAGCGCGCAAACCTTTTTGCAGAAGATCTATTAGAAGACTACAAAAAAACTGCAGCTGAAGCTGGTCTTGAAAAAGTTGAACTTGTATTAGAATTCGGTAATCCAAAATCTAAAATTTCAAAAGAAATCGCTCCAAAACATAAAGTAGACTTAATCATGTGCGGTGCAACTGGTTTAAACGCAGTAGAACGCTTCTTAATCGGTAGCGTCTCTGAACATATTATTCGCTATGCGAAATGCGATGTCCTTGTTGTTCGTGGTGAAGAAGAGCAAGGTAACCTTTAATAAATAGGGAAAACACCAAATCTTATGCAGACTTGGTGTTTTTTTATCTTATGTATTTTCCTATGAAAACAAGACAAGCTATGATGACAATCACAATGGCATATAAATGTGGTGGGAGGAACTTCATTGCCCATAATCCCATCGCAATGGTTGCAAGTGTCAAATAACTCATTTTCGCATAGTATGTCATTTTTTTTCGTAAAAGAAATACATACACATAACCAATTGGTGGTGTAACTAAACAAAGAATGAAGATAAGTGTTGAATTGAAATACCATTTTTGTTTAGCTAATTGCTCCATTTCTTCTTCTATCATTTTATCTTCTTGTTCTTGTATATCTTTTTCAAAAGGATCCTCATCTGCCTCAGTCTTTTCACTCATATACGGAATAAAGTGAAAAAAGAAATAATAGAAAAACATCGTTGCCCCAAGCTTTAAATCGAATCCCTTTTCCGCGATGCGTTCACTTACAAAACTCAGAACTATCGGAAAAACAAAAACGTATGTCATCATCCAAAATGATTTTTTCCGCTTTTCCTTCTTTCTCTCCCTTTTATTTTGTTCCTGTTTTCTCCTATATATCCATAGTGAGATGCAGCAATCCATTACAAATATACAAAAAATAAAAAACGCGATATACATAGGTTTTATATATTGCAAAGTAAGAATATCAGGAAATGCATATGTGACTATAATGACCGTGTATAAAATAATGACAAACCTATAAAGCAACTCTATCTCCCCTTATTTTTTAACATCCTAATAACAAAACATTAACATATGAAACACAACTATTGTTATACAATAAGGAACTTTCGGTTACGCTAAGAAAAACGAAATGAGGGATGCTACATGGGAGATTATGAACGAATTATTCTAGATGTAAATGATGAAGAACTTGAAATGCTCGATACGATCTGTTCTCATTTTAAAGAAAAGCATGGCGTTGAGCTAAGCCACGGTGCATTACTACGTGATTTAATGGATATCGAATATATTCGTATTACAGAAAACAGACATAAATATGAATAAGAAAAAATGACATAATATTACACTCATTTAGAGGTTATACGATTGTATACCCTCTTTTTCGTCATAAAAAGACGTTCATTCCATGGCAAAACCACTTTACCGAACGTCTTTTCAATCACTTTTATATAACTATCTTATGCCTTTTTAACAAATTCAGATTTTAATTTCATAGCTCCAAAACCGTCAATTTTGCAATCGATATCATGATCTCCGTCAACTAAACGGATACTCTTTACTTTTGTACCTATTTTGATAACGGATGAAGTTCCTTTTACTTTCAGGTCTTTGATTACTGTTACAGCATCCCCATCGTTTAAGATATTTCCATTTGCATCTTTCACAACTTTTGTATCTTCACTATTTTCAGTTTCTGATTCTAAAGCCCATTCATGCGCACACTCTGGGCAAACAAAAAGACTTCCATCTTCATACGTATATTCTGAATTACATTTCGGGCAGTTTGGTAAGTTTTGCATATTTTTTATTTCCTCCATTATAAAAATTACTTTCAATTCCCTTTTTATACCTTCGTAACCATAACAATTACGAACTTAAAATTCATGAAAAATAGGGATATTGCTTATATACTGCCATAGTATTTTCAGATTGACAAGCCAACTTTATGTGAACATTTTGTCTACAAATTAAACAGAGGATACTCTGCTCCTGTATGGAACTTAGTATCCTCTCGTCCTTATAAACTTACAGTCTCTCCCACTAACACCTTCGCTTTTTCCAAAGCTTTTTGAATTTGTTCGAATCCTGTCCCACCTGCACTATTACGACGTTTTACCGCTGCATACGGTGAAAGAACTTCATATAAATCCTCTTCAAATAATGGGCTCATTTCTTGATATGTTTCTAGCGGTACATCTAATAGATAGATTCCTTTTTGCGTACAATGAAGAACGAGCTTCCCGACAATTTCATGCGCTTGGCGGAATGGAAGTCCTTTGTTTGCTAAATAATCAGCAATTTCTGTTGCATTAGAGAAGTCTTGTTTTACAGCTTGCCCCATTTTTTCTTTGTTTACAGTCATCGTTTCTAGCATGCCAGCCATAATATGCAAGCAGCCTTCTACTGTTTTCACTGTATCAAACATTCCTTCTTTGTCTTCTTGTAAGTCCTTATTATAAGCAAGCGGCAGGCCTTTCATTACCGTTAATAAACTAAATAGATTGCCGTATACTCTCCCTGTTTTACCACGGATAAGCTCGGCCATATCAGGGTTTTTCTTTTGCGGCATAATGCTGCTTCCTGTTGCATACTGATCGCTCATTTCAATAAATTGAAACTCCTGACTGCTCCATAAAATGAGTTCTTCACAAAAACGTGATAAATGCATCATTAATATAGATGAGTTGCTAAGAAACTCTAATATGAAATCACGGTCACTTACCGCATCTAAGCTATTTTCATAGATTCCGTCAAAACCGAGAAGCTTTGCGCTATACGCACGATCAATCGGAAATGTTGTTCCCGCAAGTGCGCCTGCACCAAGCGGAGACATATTAATGCGCCCGAGTGAATCTTCATAGCGGTTTACATCACGCTCTAGCATCCAAAAATATGCAAGCACATGATGAGCGAACGAAATTGGTTGCGCACGCTGCAAATGTGTATATCCTGGCATAATCGTTTCAACATTCTTCTCTGCTTGATGAACAAGAACAGATTGCAATTGTTTCGTTGCCTTTATAATATCTTTCACTTTATTACGTAAATATAAATGCATATCTGTCGCAACTTGATCATTACGGCTTCTTCCTGTATGAAGTTTCCCGCCAACTTCACCAATTTGCTCAATTAACATCTTTTCAATGTTTAAATGAATATCCTCAGCATCTACTGAAAAAGTTAATTCATTTGCTTTCGCTTTTTCTAGTAAATGTTGTAAACCTTCTTTAATTTTTTCTGCTTCTTCTTTTGTCACAATCCCCTGCTTCGCAAGCATTGTAACGTGGGCAATACTTCCTTCTATATCTTCTACCACTAATTTTTGGTCAAAGGAGATAGAAGCTCCAAACTCCTCGACCCATTCTTCTGCTTCTGCTGTAAAACGACCACCCCAAAGTTTGCTCACGCTTCCACCTTCTTCTGATTCACTTGGCTGTATACTTTTGTTGGAAGACCAAATAAAGAAATAAAGCCAACTGCTGCATCATGGTTAAACTCATCATCCACTGTATATGTTGCTAATTTTTCATCGTATAGAGAGTACTCTGATTTACGTCCCTCTACAATTGCATGACCTTTAAACAATTTCACGCGCACTGTACCTGTTACTGTTTTTTGTGTTTCTTGTAAGAATGCAACAAGTGCTTGTTTTAAAGGCGAGAACCATAAACCGTTATAAATAAGTTCCGTTAATTTTTGTTCAATCATCGGTTTAAAATGAGCTACTTCTTTTACAAGCGTTAAATCTTCTAACTCTTTATGCGCTGTAAGTAATGTCATTGCTGCTGGACATTCATATACTTCACGCGATTTAATCCCAACAAGACGATTTTCCACATGATCGATACGTCCAACACCATGTTTTCCAGCAAGAGTGTTTAACGTTTTGATTAGTTCAGAAAGCGAATAAGAAGTACCATTTAATGTTGTTGGTACACCTGCTTCAAAGCCAATTTCTACAAACTCCGGTTTATTCGGTGTATCTTCTAGTGCTAATGTCATTTCATATGCATCTTCTGGTGGTGCTGCCCATGGATCTTCTAAAATCCCACATTCATTGCTACGTCCCCACAAGTTTTGGTCAATTGAAAAAGGACTATCTAAATTGATTGGAATCGGCACATCATTTTCTTTTGCATACGCAATTTCTTCTTCACGTGACCATTTCCATTCACGTACTGGCGCAATCACTTCTAAATACGGATTTAATGCTTGGATAGAAACTTCAAAACGAACTTGGTCATTTCCTTTTCCTGTACAACCATGAGCTACTGCACTTGCGCCTTCCTGCTCTGCAACTTCTACTAGTTTTTTCGCAATTAACGGACGAGACAATGCAGAAACAAGTGGGTATTTTCCTTCGTATAACGTATGACCTTGCAGAGCCATCAATGCATATTCATTCGCAAATTCTTCTTGAACATCAATCATGTAAGATTTAACAGCTCCTACTGAAATTGCTTTTTCTTTTACGAACTCTAAATCTTTACCTTCCCCTAAATCTAAGCAAAGTGCAATAACATCGTAATTTTTCTCTTGTAACCATTTAATTGCAACGGAAGTATCCAGACCTCCGGAATATGCTAACACAACTTTTTTCTTCTCCATTTTATATCCCCCTAAAGAATAAATATTCATTATGATTTATATTAATTCAAACTTTAACACCTTTTATAAAATGAATCAAGAGATATTAGCAAAAATTTTTCAAACAATTTCGTCGAACTTCTTTCTTTTTTTCGGTACAATGAAAACAGAAAATGGGGGGTGTCTATGTGGAACAACATTTTATATACGATGAACACCTAGGAATAGAAGTACCTGAATTACAAGAAGAATGGGAAGATATCCCTGAAAAAGTACAACATGCTATTTTATTAAAATGGGAACAAATTCGCGGGAAAATTCCTGATCGTATAAAAGAACTTGAATGTCATATTAATCAAAAACAACATCGTTTAAATAACGAAGAGAACTTTGAAATCTCCTGTAGGCTCAATTCTGAAATCGCAAACCTTGCCTCCATCATTAATGATCTATGGCTTTGGTATCGCCTTACTCAAAATGTATCTGAGGGGAAAGCGCATCAGTAATAATCCAAATAAAAAGGCATCTATAAATAGATGCCTTTTTATTTGCAATTCAATTCTTCTTCCTCAACCATCTCATAAACTACCCCTTCTTGCCTCTCATAAAAAACTTCTCGCAATCAAAAGTTTTTTATTGTATCATGATGCAGGTACATAAGAATAGGAAAATCATTCCAAATTAGTTGTATATTACAAAATAATAATTTATTAAATCTACTTATCTACTACACAAGTAAACACAGAAATAAGTCAAGATCACCTTCATATGGAAGAACATTCTAAGGCTACTCAACAAATAAAAACGTTAAAAACAGATGAATCCCTAAACGATGTTTCAACTAATAAAAAAGGACAGATTCAAGAAAATGATGTAACTACCGATAAAAAAGAACAAATTCAAGAAAACAATCTAACTTCTGATACAGAAGAACGCATTCAAGAAAATAATGTAACCCCTGATAAAAAAGGACAAATTCAAGAAGGCAATCTAACTTCTGATACAGAAGAGCGCATTCAAGAAAATAATGTAACCCCTGATAAAAAAGGACAAATTCAAGAAAGCAATCTAACTACCGATAAAAAAGAGCAAACGCAAGAAAACAATCTAGCTCCTACTATAAAAGCACAAACACAAGAAAATAAAACGGAATTAGAGACAAACAAGGAAGAGAATAACCAAAAAGAAGGCTGGATTAAAGAAGGAAATAATTAGTACTATTACTCAAATAGTGTGAAAGTAACAGGATGGAAAAATGATCAAGGTAACTGGTATTACCTTGATACCAATGGTGCTATGGTTACTGGATGGACGAAAGTGAACGGTACATGGTATCTCCTTGCTCACGATGGTGTAATGCGTACAGGTTGGTATTTGGACGATGCTAACTGGTACTATCTTCATGGCGGCGGTGATATGGCTACCGGATGGACGAAAGTAAACGGAAAATGGTATCTTCTTGCTCACGATGGCGTCATGCGTACAGGTTGGTATTTTGACGGTGCTAACTGGTACTATCTTCATGGCGGCGGTGATATGGCTACCGGATGGACGAAAGTAAACGGAAAATGGTATCTTCTTGCTCACGATGGCGTCATGCGTACAGGTTGGTATTTTGACGGTGCTAACTGGTACTATCTTTATAATGGTGGTGATATGGCTACTGGATGGATTCAAGATAATGGAAAATGGTATTACTTATATGCAGATGGAGTCATGAAAAAAGAGTCTGTATATTTAGATGCTCCAATGATTTTCCAACTACCTGAACTACGTAATGGATGCGAAGTTGTTTCAATGACAATGATGCTAAAATATCATGGATATAATGTAGACAAGCTAACATTAGCGAATCAATTACCTGTTGATTCTACACCTATGGTTAGAAGTGCTGGATCTATTTTAATATGGGGAGATCCTTCGGTTGGATTTGTTGGGGATGTCAAAGGTATATCGCCTGGATATTCAATTGATCCAGCTCCATTAAAAAAAGTATTAGACCGTTATACAAGCAGCGGCATCAATTTAACAGGATCTGATTTTTCTAAAATTGAGCGTTTAGTAGCACAAGGCAAACCGGTTGTAACTTGGATTACAGCATCTTTTTCACATCCTGTAGCTCCAAAAAGTTGGAAAACTTCATCAGGAAAAGTTATCCAAGCTGATTTTGATATGCACGCCGTGTTAGTCACTGGGTATGATAATGATTATGTATATATTAATGACCCTCTTCGACGCGGCAAAGGGGCTAAAATTCCAAAAAACAAATTTATTAGCAGTTACAATTACATGGGGAAAAAAGCATTAAGCATGTAGTAAACACAAATAAAAAGAGATAAAATGGGTTCCATTTTATCTCTTTTATTTTGTAAATTTACACATTTATACCATATAATAAATAAAAATAGATTTTGAAAGGAGCATAAAAGTCATGAAAGCTTTTGTCATTATTGTTCTCACTTTTCTTAGTGTCATTAGTTGGGAGGCTTTCTTTAAAGACAAAACAGATATAAACAATACAAAGCAGCAAAATGAATAAATTTGTCATTCCATAATTCAAAATCCCGCCTTATTTCCACCCTCTATTCCTTATGCATAACTGATCGTCACTATCATGTGCACTACCTACTTATTACTTATAACCCCTGAACAAACAAGACTATTCTACAAAAATATATAAGAATCCTAATTCAATCGCTATGAAACTGCAAATTATGTAGTTTTTTCTTCTGTTATTGTCGGTTTCCATCCACATACATTTTTTCAAAGTATGATATAATAATATAAAATCTTTTACAGAAAGGATTTAGATATCATGATCGCTCGAAGGAGCATGTGGCATCGAATTGATGAATCTTACACGTAGCGTATTTTTTCAGCCAGATACTTTAGTCTAGCGAAAAAAATACGAGAGTGGGGAAATTATGATTGCCCGAAGGATAATTTGGCAACGAAAAGACTCTTCTTACACATAGCGTTTTGTTTAAGCCTTTATTGTTACTCGCTAAACAAAACGAAGAAGAGGGCAGGATTGCTAAATAATAAATCCTACTCAAAGTTTTGTTTAGTCGTTTTTAGACTTAAACTAAAACGAAAGTAGGGAGAATTGATGGACGAGAGGATTATTCGTTATTTCTTCAGCGACATATAGCGTAGTTAGTTTTACGTAAACTAACTGAAGGCTACATGAGCTCGTAGTTAGTTTACGACACAAAAAGGACTACTAACTACGGAAAGAAGGAATAACGATGAGGAACATCCAAAGTCGACAAATTATTAAAGAAATTTTTATGGTTTTAATCGGTTCATTTATTTTATCAGCAGCACTGTATCACATTCATTTCCAAAACCACTTAACAGAAGGTGGTTTTGTAGGAATCGCGCTATTTATCCAGTACTTTTTTGATATTTCACCGTCAATTTCAACTGTATTGATGGATATCCCAATCATTTTATTATGTGCTACATTTTTAGGTAAAAAGATGGTTGGTTATTCATTTATGGGCTCTATTTCATTCGGAGTATTTTATTCTCTCATGGAAAACTATTCTCCATTTACAGTGGATTTATCAAATCATTTATGGATAGCTGCAGTAGTGGGCGGCGCGCTAGCTGGTATTGGACTCGGTTTTATATTGCGATTTGGCGGTGCAACCGGTGGAGACGATATTTTAACTATTGTATTAAGCAAAAAAACTCGCTTTACAATTGGGCAAATTTTCTTCGTCTTTGACGCGATTGTTCTAGCGCTTTCATTATATTATTTAACATGGACAGAAATTGCTTTTACTATTCTTTCAATTGCCATTCAGGCGAAAACATTGGATTTAATTTACTATCCAAAAACAGAAAAGAAAGCAGTATCTATTCCAATGTCAAAAAAGCATGCAACAAACTAAAAGCGAAAGGCCTTTGCCTCTCGCTTTTTTTATGCTCTTTTTTCTTTTTCTAATATGTAACGCACTTGATAGAACCTGTTTGCAAACTCTGTTACATTCCGCGTTAAGCGATAATTCACCGTAGAACCAATCGCTATCCCTAACACAGGAATACCTTGGAATAATTTGCGACGAAGCGCATAGATCGAGAAGGTTTTCAGAATTTGTTTTAACACAACTTCTGTAGAAGCTGGTTTTAACACTTCTTCTTCTCCTTCATAAAAGAACGAATCTTCTTGTTCTAACTCCTGAAGCAAGTTATACCAAGCATATTGCTGGAGCCTTGCTGGCAACAGGGCCGCATGGAATACTTTTAAAGCAAGCATCATTTCATAAGGCTTGTTCACGTCATGACCAAACGACGTTGCAATAAGCTGAACTGCCTTCACATTTAAAGTAATCATAACAGGGAAATCGGCAGTCAATAATAACAAACCACCTACCCCAGTTGCCCCTCCCTGCACGAAAGAATATAACCGATGCTTTGCTGTCTGTTGCTCTGCTATATATGTTAATTGATCAATGGATAATGCTTTCAATTCTTCCAACTGTTCAATCGATTCATCAAATAACCGCGCTGTTCCTAAAATACGATTTCGCGCATCAAGCTGTGATTGTGAGCTTTGAATCAATGCATGGAGATGGAATAACCATCCATCTGCTTTCGCAAAAAATTCCTTTCGCTTTTTCTCTGGAATTTTTGCAATTGAAGTATGCAACCACTTATCAAATACTTTTTGGAAATCGGTAGACTCCTGTTCTAACAATTGTTCTTCCCAATTTTTAACCTCTTGTAAAATGGCTTGTTCTCGCTTTGATCGCATCGTAACAACCACCTCGCTCAATTTTTTTCTATTGTAACATATTTCCGGTTTTTCTTTGTAAATCTGATAGGCTAAACATATATTTATTCAATATATGGGAGGTATGTTTGTGTATCCATGCGCGAAAGCATTTGGAGTATCCAAATGGACTCATTCATTTTCTCTCAGTAAAAATAAAACAAAAATAAAAAACGGAATCCTATAGGATCCCGTCTTTTTTACATATATTAACCAATGTCTCCAAGACGTAATACGTCACGAGCAATCATAACTTCTTCGTCAGTTGGAATTACGATAATTTTCACTGGAGAGTGAGGGAAGCTGATGAATGCTTCTTCGCCACGAATGTCGTTACGTTTTGGATCGAAGTATACGCCCATAAACTCAAGGCCTTCTAATACACGCTCACGAATTAGAGCACTGTTTTCTCCAATACCAGCTGTAAAGATGATTGCGTCTACACCTTTCATACGAGCTGCATAAGAACCAATATATTTATGAATACGCTCTACGAATACCTCTAACGCTACTTCTGCACGGTGGTTTCCTTCTTCTTCCGCTTGTTCGATGTCACGTAAGTCACTAGAGAATCCAGAAAGACCTAGCATACCACTTTTCTTGTTTAATACGTTCAGAACTTCTTCTACAGATTGTCCTGTTTTTTCCATGATGTATGGAATTAATGCAGGGTCAAGGTTACCAGAACGTGTACCCATTGTTACACCAGCAAGTGGAGTGAAGCCCATAGAAGTATCAATAGATTTTCCACCTTCTACAGCTGCGATACTTGCACCGTTACCTAAGTGACAAGAAAGTAAACGTAAGTTTTCAAGTGGACGACCTAATAATTCAGCCGCACGCTCAGTTACATATTTATGAGAAGTTCCGTGGAAACCGTATTTACGGATGCCATATTTCTCATAGTATTCATATGGTAAGCTGTAAAGGAATGCAGATTCTGGCATTGTTTGGTGGAATGCTGTATCGAATACTGCTACTGCTGGTACGTTTGGAAGTACTTCTTGGAACGCTTTAATCCCTACAATGTTTGCTGGGTTATGAAGTGGTGCTAAATCACTTAAATCTTCAATATCAGCTAATACTTGATCAGTAATTAAAACAGAATCAGCAAACTTTTCGCCGCCGTGTACAACGCGGTGGCCGATACCGCCAATCTCATCAAGAGATTTCACGATTCCGTTTTCAGTTAATTTGTTAAGAAGCATATTAACTGCTACTGCATGATCTGGAATGTTTGTAACTTCTTTTTGTTTTTCGCCGTTCACAGTAATTGTGAAGATACTATCTTCTAAACCGATACGTTCTACTAAACCTTTTGTTAATACTGTTTCACTTGGCATTTCAAATAATTGGAATTTTAAGGAAGAGCTTCCTGCATTAATCGCGATGATTTTTGACATCTGTCTTTCGCCCCTTTTTCTCTTGGTCGCTGTGTGGATTACTCCACAAACCGCTCGATTTTATCTGATTAAATTTACCAAATATGAAAACGTTTCACTTTTAGTAAATTTTATACTCACGATTTTAATTTAAACATCGTACGACATATATTTCAAGTGAAAAAATTGTAACACCAAGAAAAAAAATATATTACAGATTTCAAAAAAATTCAGTTTTATCTTGTATATATTAAAAATTATTACACACAATACAAAACTGTACTATATCTATGAGTACTACTGTTACACACGTTATGACTTATGAGTAGCAAACCATTCATTTAATTGGTCCATAATGTTCTCCATCGCTTTCATATTGGAAAACTTAGGCAATTCCACTAATAACGCCTGTTTCGGCATCGTTACATTCGGACCTTTCTTTTGGAGAACAAATATACTTTTTGCATTTTTCTCGTTTTTAAACATGGAAACAGGAAGCTGTAATAATCCTTGAATAAAGCTTGTTTCTTTAATAAATGCATGTAATTTCGGTGCTTGATCACTTTCAAAGATAAAGTTCGGTACTAAGAAGAATAAATACCCGCCTTCTTTTGTATGCTTCACACTTTGTTCAATAAATAGGTGATGTGCATAAGACATTCCTTCATCTGCTTTTAAAGTATATTCACTTGCACCTATTTCGTTTGGATAAAACCCAATTGGTAAATCACAAACAACTGCATCTACTGGATCAATATAAAGCGACGCTAGTCCATCTTGATTGAAGAACTCGATTGCTTGCTTTTGTAAATTCGCATTCACTAAAGCAAGTCTAACAAGTACATCATCCACTTCTACACCAAACCCGCTTATCGTTGTACCTTCTTGCGCACCATTAAAAATTGTCGTCATTAAATTCCCTGTTCCAATAGCTGGGTCTAAAACAACGATTTCTTTCTGATCCTTCATAAACTTATGGAATAAGTAACTCATAAACATTCCAACTGCATCAGGCGTCATTTCGTGATTGGCTTGCACGCCCTCTTTCATTCCTTTTAGAATGGCAAGTTGAAATGCTTTGCGAATTTCCTCGCCTTTATATTTTTCTTCATTAAACTTACTATATTCACGATTCAACCGTTCAATTGTTGATTCAGATAATCCCTCTTGCAGAATCGCTCCTTCAAACAAATTATCTCCTGTTTCCACAAGCGCTTCTAAATATGTTACATCCAATTCTTTACGTAAAATTACGGTAGAAGAATCAAAAATAGAAAATAATGTTTCTACTGTCTGACTCACGCATATTCCTCCTTCAGTCAATTACACATAACTTATATCATACCATAAAGTGAAACTTTAATCAGTGGGAAGGTTTCTTCATCCTTACTGATTATTAGCCTCACCAATTGGACATTCTAATTTTTTGCCAAAAGAAAAAACGACCTCTTACATAGAGGTCGCCTTCATTTACATTACTTCGCCGCTTTTGCTGCTTCTAATGCTGCTTCGTAATTTGGATGGCTTGTACCTTCGCTTACGTACTCTACGTAAACTACTTTGTCGTTGCTGTCTACTACGAATACCGCACGAGCAAGTAAACGAAGTTCTTTCATTACTACGCCATAAGCTTCACCGAATGAAAGGTCACGGTGGTCAGAAAGTGTTGCTACGTTTTCTAAGCCGTTTGCTGCACACCAGCGTTTTTGAGCGAATGGTAGATCTACACTAATTGTTAATACTTTTGTGTTTTCAATACCAGCTGCATCTTGGTTAAAACGACGAGTTTGTGCATCGCACACACCTGTGTCGATAGATGGTACAACACTAATTAATTTCACTTCACCTTTGTATGTTTCTAAACTTACTGGAGATAAGTCGTTTGCTAACACTTGGAAGTTTGGCGCTTGATCGCCAACTTTAACTTCTGTTCCAACTAAAGTAATTGGGTTACCTTTAAAAGTTACATTTGCCACTTGAAAATCCTCCCTTATTTAAACAAAATATGTACAATGTAAATGATAGTTTGTCCTTATTCAGAATGCAAATAAAATCGCTTTATTTACAAAAAAATAAAGAAGCTAACCAATCGATTAGCTTCTTTTTCGCTGTTAGATTTCAAATTCTGGTTCATCACCTTTTTGCTTCTCCATCATTTCCTTCACTTTATCAACAGCTTGTGG
This sequence comes from Bacillus sp. Xin1, assembly GCF_013314535.1. Lineage (GTDB taxonomy): Bacteria > Bacillota > Bacilli > Bacillales > Bacillaceae_G > Bacillus_A. The sequence goes on from NZ_JABUAE010000016.1 coordinate 69,325, forward strand.
TGCTAACTCAATGATTTTATCAATCACATGTGTTTGTTTATCTAAATGTAAAACTTTCACTCCATCTCCATTTATAACGAGAAAGGCAACTGGGTTAATGGAAACTCCTCCACCACTCCCTCCACCAAATGGATGACGGCCCGAGCTATCTATTCTTCCAAATTCGCTCCCGCCAGCAGCAAATCCAAAGCTCACTTTAGAAACCGTTAAAATAACGCTTCCATCCGCTGCTTTAATTGGATCGCCGATAATTGTATTTACATCTGTCATTTGCTTTAAATGCTGCATTGCAGTTGTCATTAAACCTTGAATTGGATGATCCATTTTATCCCCCTATGCTTGTGCAGATTTTTCAACTGCACTAGATCTTTGTTTTCTCATAAACCACAGTATTTTTACTCCTGCCACTGTAGCACGATATATCCGAAAGGATGCTGTTAATTCGCCTTTCGATGCAAATCCTTTCCCTTGAAACACAGGTGTAATTTCAAACTCGGGTATATCAATTACATGCGTATATTGCCCCAAGACCCCAGCGACCATTCCTTTTGTCCCCCATGCATATCCAGTGACAATTCCGGTGCTAGCTGCATCCCCAGTTCCAATTTGCGAATGCCATTTCCACCTATTGATTTTCACTTTTTTAAGAAAATCTTTAAGGATAGTATGGATCTCTCGTAGCTTTTTTATCAGTTCCCCGATACTATCAAGCTGCGCCATAATTTTATTCTCAATCCCTCCATCTTCTTCTGCTTTTTCAATTTTTTGTCCGATTTTTTTTTGCTGTTTTTCAATTCTTTCTAAAATATCAAACGTATAGTGAATCATCCATATTTTCACTTGAAATAAACATTGCTTCTCCATTTCTGAATATAAAAACGTCACTTTAAGCGATAGCCTCGACAATAGTATAAGTAAAATGAGCAAGAGAAGAATTCCAATTCCAATTACAAGCCACTTCATTCGTACCATCCTTTCACTCCACATCCATTATCGACAGGTTCAATCAGGATTAAACAAGAAGTGATAAAATTGAATATAAAAATTTTTCTAAAAATAAAGAGGGATTTTGACATTTTATATCGAAATATAATATTTGAGCATACCATTAGTTTTTTTCTACTGGGGCACAACGCTAAATTTGACTGCAATGGAGGGATACACAATGGCAGATCGTCGCAATTTATTTTTCTTTTATGGTGATGACAAAGCAACGCTTGTTGAAAAAATGAAGCCAATATATCGTATTTTAGAGGAAAATGGATTTACCATATTAGATCACCCAAAAAATGCAAACGCTATCGTCAGTGTTGGAGATGATGGAACCTTCCTACAAGCCGTTCGTAAAACAGGCTTTAGAGAAGATTGCTTATATGCAGGTGTTTCTACGAAAGATGAAATTTCTTTCTACTGCGATTTCCATATTGACCATGTCGATACAGCCCTTCAAGAAATTACACAAAATGAAATTGAAGTGCGTAAATACCCAACAATTCAAATAGATGTTGATCATGGCACATCTTTCCATTGTTTAAATGAGTTTTCTTTACGCTCTAGCATCATTAAAACATTTGTAGTAGATGTGCATGTTGATGATTTATATTTTGAAACATTTAGAGGGGACGGCTTGGTTATCTCTACCCCGACTGGAAGTACAGCTTATAATAAATCATTGCATGGCGCGGTTGTCGATCCACTCATCCCATGCTTCCAAATAAGCGAACTTGCTTCTTTAAATAACAACACATACCGTACACTTGGATCACCGTTTATTTTAAACCATGAACGTACATTAACGTTAAAACTTGCTCCAGACGGTAATGATTATCCTGTTATCGGCATGGATAACGAAGCACTTAGCATTAAACAAGTTGAAAAAGCAGTCGTACGTTTAAGTGATAAACAAATTAAAACAGTAAAACTAAAAAACAATTCGTTCTGGGAAAAAGTACAAAGAACGTTTTTATAAACAGCAAAAAAACGAGTGCCAAAAGATTTTCTGGCACTCGTTTTTTGTGATTCACACGTCGTGTATTAGCGAACCGCTGATATTATTTTTGGTATACAATTTGACCATCTATTACAGTTGCCACAGCTTGTATATCTTTTATTTCCTCTGCTTCAACTTCAAATATGTCGCGATCTATAATTGTAAAATCCGCTTCATATCCTTTTACAATTTTACCACGTTTGTTTTCTTTTCCAATCGTATAGGCGCTTCCAGTTGTAAATAAAGAGACAGCTTCAAATATAGATAACTTCTCTTCAGGTATGTAACATGCCCCATCAATAAAGCTTCTCCGCGTTACCGCACTATATATTCCTAAAAATGGATTTACTTGTTCAATTGGTGCATCTGATCCACCTGCGCAATGCAATTCAGCATCGAGTAACGTTTTCCAAGCATACGCATACCGAAGACGATACTCTCCTAACTTTTCAATCACTGATGGAAAATCAGATGAGACAAATACAGGCTGAATATCAATGATGACCGGCAAGGGCTTCATCCGTTCAATTAATTCTTCGCGTGCCAGCTGGCAATGAATAATACGATCGCGTAGCCCCTCTGCCGGTGGGTATAACTCTAGTGCATCAATCACATATTCAAGAGACAGGTCACCAATTGTATGAATCGCGACCGGCATATGTAAATTACGTGCTTTTCTCACTAGTTCAGCCAGTTCTTCCTGAGAAAAGATTGCTACGCCATTTGTTTCCTTCGCATCTTCATATGGCTCACTTAGTAACGCAGTTCGTCCACCAAACGAACCATCTGAAAAGATTTTCATTGCACCAAATTCAATATAATGCTCGTTCTCATAATTTTTTCGTTCATGTGCTACTTCATGATGAACAAGTAAATGTGCTTTAAATGGCATTCCCTTTATTATGTGTGAAAATGCATTGTATGTTTTTTGAAAGCCGCCATAATAATTTAAGTCTTCTGTATGTCCTCCTACTAGGCCATATTTCCAACAATCTTGAATCGCTGTTTGCAATGCCCTTTGTAAATATGCTTCATTGATTTCTGGCTGAACGTGCTTGATTACATCTTGTGCTTGTTCATATAAAAGTCCTGTCAGTTCACCCGATGAATCCCGGCCAAGCTTTCCACCTTTTGGATCTGGCATGTCCCATGTGATATTTGCCTTTTCTAGTATATAAGAATTTACCCATGTCACGTGACGACAAACACGTTTTAATAAAATCGGATGTTCTTTCGAAATCGCATCTAAATCACGGACATGGACGCTTTTTGTATCTGTGAAATTATTTTCGTTCCAACCTTCGCCAATCACCCATGTACCCTCTGGCACATCCTCTACTCGCTGCGTGACAAGCTGCAGCATTTTCTTATAAGACGTACAAGCAGATAAGTCTAAACGTAGCAGTCGTTCCCCATGTCCAATGAGGTGCAGATGACTATCAACAAGACCTGGAATCATTGTTCTTCCCTCTAAATGATGGATCTCCTCAGCCTGATACCGACTCTCCAAATCCTCTTTGTTTCCTGTATCGAGAATTATTCCATTTTCTACATAAATAGCTTTAACTTTTTCTTTCTCTTCATTCATTGTGTAAATATGTCCGCCGTGCCAAATTTCCCCCATACTTTCATCCCCTTTTCTTTTTAGTCTACGAAATTGAAGCATAGAAAAAAAGCACCATTTTACATCACATGGTGCTTTTCCAAACATTAATTTTGATTCGCTGGGATTGTTGACACTTGCCATTCTACGTTAAATTTATCTTTTACCTGTCCATACGCCGGGCTCCAGAAAGTTTCTTGAATTGGCATGATGACTTGACCGCCATCTTGTAATTTCCCAAATACTTCTTTTGCTTTTTCTGCATCGCTTAATCTAATCGCTATCGTTACTTGAGATCCAATTGTATGCCCTTGACCTGGGAATGTATCAGAAATCATAAGTTCCGTATTACCAACTTTTAAATGAGCATGTAAAACGCGCTCTTTTGCTTCAGCTGGAATAGGGTATTCTGGATTTTCAGGCATCTCACCAAAAGTCTGTATAACTTCAACTTTGGCATCTAATGCCTCTTTATAAAACTGTACAGCTTCTTGTCCATTACCATCCAAAACTAAATACGGGTTAATACCTAAAATCATAAAAGGCACCTCTTTTTTAAAATTTTTTTGGTAATCATCTCAAGTTTAAATCAGAACATACGTTCCATTAGATGATATCATAATCTTACATGCATATGCAACAATCTAATTCCATTCTTGTTTTACTTTAACCCTAATTCCATCTCTTGTTTTCTAAGTTCAACACGGCGAATTTTTCCGGAAATCGTTTTTGGTAGTTCATCTACAAATTCAATTTTACGAGGATATTTATATGGTGCAGTAAGTTTTTTGACGTGTTCTTGAAGTATAGGAATTAATATTTCTTGTTTCTCTTGTATATTCTCTCTTAATACGATAAAAGCCTTCACGACACTTCCGCGAATTTCATCAGGACTTGCAACAACCGCACATTCTCTTACATAAGGATGTTTCACAAGCGCATCTTCGACTTCAAATGGTCCAATTGTGTAACCAGAGCTAATGATAATATCGTCACCGCGGCCCTCAAACCAAAAATAGCCATCTTCATCCTCTTTCGCTTTATCGCCTGTAATATAATAATCACCACGGAATTGCATCGCTGTCCGCTCATCATCTTTATAATATTGTTTAAAGAGTGCTGGTGTTTCAATATGAACAGCAATATCTCCTACTTCTCCAACAGATACAGGTTGTCCTTCTTCATTTACAATGTCTACATGATTACCTGGCGTTGGTTTTCCCATAGATCCTGGCCTAATCTCCATTCCTTTCATTACGCCAACAAGTAATGTATTTTCTGTTTGACCATAGCCATCTCTAACTGTAACATTAAAATGATTTTGGAATGTTTCTATTACCTCTCGGTTTAGCGGCTCTCCTGCTGATACAGCACTATGTAAAGCTGTTAAATTATACTGCTGCAGGTTCTCTACCTTTGCCATTAAGCGATATTCTGTCGGCGTACAACAAAGCACATTCACCTTATTATCATCTAATAACTGCAAATATGTTTTCGGTTCGAATTTACCGTGATACACAAACCCTGTCGCTCCTGAACCAAGCGTTGCTAAAAACGGGCTCCAAATCCATTTTTGCCAGCCTGGACTAGCCGTTGCCCATACAACATCATTCTCTTCTATTCCGAGCCAATTTGGAGCGCTTGTACGTAAATGCGCGTAGCCCCAGGCATGTGTATGAACGACACCTTTGGGATTTCCTGTCGTTCCTGATGTGTAAGATAAGAAGACCATATCTTCTCGGTCTGTCTTAGCCATTTCTAATTCGTCACTCTCTATTTCTAGTGCGTCTTTTAAATTGATCCAGCCATCTACTGACTGATTGCTCAATACGAATTTTTGAAGAGACTCCATCATCTCTATACCTTCAAATTGCTGAATATACGGTTCATGACTGATAATTGCTTTTACTTCTCCATGCTGAATGCGATATTCAATATCTTTTTTGCGAAGCATTTCCGAACTTGGAATGACTACAAACCCCGCTTTAATTGCGGCAATATACGTCATATATGCTTCAATTAAGCGTGGCATCATAATAAGAAGCTTGTCCCCTTTTTGCAAGCCACTCTTTATAAAAGCGTTTCCAATTTTATTCGCTCCTTTTATCAATTCACGGTATGTAACCTCACGTCTATTTCCTTCATCATCCTGCCAAATTAAAGCAAGCTTCTGCTCGTCATGTGTATATTTCTCTATCTCTGCAACTAAGTTATAAGACGGCGGTGCTAATAATTCTTCCCTCTTCATAATAATCATCCTCCTTTTTCTCTATGCCTCCCTTCTATAATAAAGAATTTTCAGTAAATTTTAAACCTACTTCTTTTGACAAATTTTTCAGTTACATGTCGACAAAAAGAAGGAGTGGGAAAACCCGCTCCTTCTAAGCCATCGTATATGGGATTATTTGTGGAAACCGCCTAATTGTTGTTCAGCTAGTGAAACTAGACGTTTTGTAATTTCGCCACCAACAGATCCGTTAGCGCGAGATGTTGAATCAGCTCCAAGTTGAACTCCAAACTCTTGAGCGATTTCGTATTTCATTTGGTCTAATGCTGATTCAGCACCAGGAACCGCTAATTTATTTGTGCTTCGTGCCATATAGTATCACCTCCTTGTGAGTATAGAGTGTGATAAACCATATGACTTCATACATATCTAGAGATGGTAATTTATGGTTTTAAAAGATGTTCAAAAAGTCCAGTAAAGATAACTGTCGCATTTCTTCGTTGCGTTGCCAGTCCGGCACTCATGTAGTCCACTCTACTCCGTATCGTCCTTTTTGAACAAGCACTTTTAGAAAAGATCTTCAAATTGCTCTTCTTCAGCCACTTCAATTGTCTGTAGCACCATCTTCTCTGTACCAGCAACAGCTTCTTCAATAAGTGGTGTAAAGTCATATTTTGATTCGAAGCGATTTGCTTTTTCACGCTTCGGTTTTGTCGATGGACTTGCTGGTGTAAATACTGTACAGCAGTCTTCATATGGACGAATTGAAATATCATATGTTCCAATTTCATTTGCAATTTTAATAATTTCTAGTTTGTCCATCGTAATAAGCGGGCGAATGACTGGATAGTTTGTCACTTCATTAATCGTGTGCATACTATCTAACGTTTGGCTCGCTACTTGTCCGAGACTTTCACCTGTTGTAATTGCAAGTGCATTACGCTCCTCTGCAATACGCTCAGTAATACGCATCATCATACGGCGCATAACTGTCATAGAGTAGCTAGATGGAATTTCTTTATTAATCGTTTTTTGCACTTCAGTAAATGGAACAAGATGAAGCGTCAAACGTTTGCAATACTTCGTTAACTCTTGTGCTAAATCAATTACTTTTTGCTTCGCACGCTCACTTGTGAATGGCGGACTATGGAAGTGAACGGCCTCTACTGATACACCGCGCTTCATTGTTAAGAAAGCAGCTACTGGGCTATCGATTCCGCCAGAAAGAAGTACCATTACTTTTCCGCCAACGCCGACTGGTAAACCACCTGCTCCCATACGCTCATCACACATAATATAGCTATAACCACTACGAATTTCTACGCGAACATTCACATCTGGATTATGAACATCTACTGTGATGTCTTCTGTATTTTCTAAAATATAGCCGCCAATCTCCGGAAGTAACTCCATCGTTTGCATTGGGAAATGTTTATATGAACGGTGCACTGTAATTTTAAATGTTTTCACATCGCCTTTTACTTGTAAGAAAGCAGCAAGCGCACCTTTTTTAATCTCTTCTAATTCTGATGGTACTTTCATCGCTAAGTTAAACTTATGAATACCAAATACATCTTTCAATCTCTCTGCAATCGCCTCATGATCTTCCCCATTTAACTGGATGTACATGCGGTCATGTGTCGCATCGATTTTGATGTTTGGAAATTTCTTCAATTTAAATTTCACGTTATCTTTTAACGTGTTTACAAACTTAGAACGGTTTTTTCCTTTTGTCGTCATTTCACCGTAACGAACTAAAATATATTCATATTTCATCATGTTTCTTTACCTCATCACTTCGTATAATTTTGGCAATGTTTCTTTTATAATCCCTTCAAACTGTGTTACTTCTTCCATCGTATTTTCAGGTGCTAAACTAATACGAATCGCACTTGCTGCGGCAGCATGCGGTACTCCCATTGATGCTAACACACGACTTACTTCATTCGCTTTTGAAGAACATGCTGATTTTGTTGATACATATACGTCACGTTCTTCTAGAGCATGAACCACTACTTCTGGTTTTAAACCAACGAATGACACATTTAAAATATGCGGTGCCGAATATGCAAGCGATGTATTAATCGTTACATCTTCCATTCCTTCGAAGAAACGTACGAGTTCTGCTTGTAACTTGTGTAAGTGGTCACTCTTTTCACTCATATGTTCCATTGTCATACGTAATGCCTTGACCATCGCGACAATACCAGGTAAATTCTCTGTACCAGAACGATAACGAAGCTCCTGCTGACCACCTGATAAAATCGGATCTAATCTTACGCCATCACGTACATATAAAAGTCCTGTTCCTTTTACGCTATGAAATTTATGCCCAGATATCGAACAAAGATCAATATGAGAAGCATATAAATCAAGTGGCACTTTTCCGATACCTTGCACGTGATCTACATGGAATCTTATTTTGGGATAGTTCGCTAACAATTTTCCTACTTCAGAAACAGGTTGAATTGCCCCTGTTTCATTATTCACATGGATCATAGAAACAAGGATTGTATCCTCACGAAGTGCTCGTTTTACATTTTCTACTGATACAATACCATGTTCGTTTACAGGTAAATAAGTAACATCAAAGCCGAGACCTTCTAATTGTTTATATGCTTCAAACACAGACGCGTGTTCAATATTTGTTGTAATAATATGTTTGCCACGAGAGCGATTCCTCATCGCTATTCCTTTAATCGCAAGGTTATTTCCTTCCGTTCCACCCGATGTGAAAATAATCTCGGAAGGCTTAACATGAAGGAGCTGCGCTGCAATCGTTCTTGATTGTGTTAGTAAATGCTCTGCTTCTCCCCCGAGCGAATGAATAGAAGAAGGGTTTCCAAAATATTTTCCTGCAACCGTTACGTAAGATTGAAGGACTTCTGGATATGGTTTCGTCGTCGCACTATTATCAAAATAGATCATCGTTCTTCCCCTTTCAGCGCTGTCACATCATATAATCATATCACAAATGTATGCCATTACGCTAAACATACTCAAAGCTTCTATTTTTTTGATACAGAAGTATACTTTTATATTTTGAAACGAAAAACACTGCTGTATTCCGCTATTCATTATAGCAACATCATCCGAGAATTTACACAAATCCAGCACAAAAAAACAAACCCCTTTTTCATCAAGGGGTTTGTTCATTATCAACAAATTCAGCAATTTTTTGTACAACGCCAGGTTCAAGTTGTTCTAAAACAGAAGCTGCTTGTTCTAAAGCGGCATCATATTCATACTCACGGAATAATCTTTCTGCATTTTCTAAGCTTTGCGCCAAGTCACCATCATGACTACGATAGCGATTACCATATTGGATTAGCTTTTCTACTAAGTACGCCTGTCCAATTAACTCCTGCGTCTTTTCAAATACACCGTTTACGATTGTATATGCTTCTTCTAACATGCTATTTACAGCATGCATATTTAGCGGTTTTAATTCTAACTGTCCATAAACACCTTGCATTGCCTCTTGTCCTCTTTGTAAATCTTCCATAATGCTTTGTGGAAGACCTGGTAAATTAGACTTTTGCATAAAGCGTTTTGCTTCTACAATCATATGGCGCATCTCTTGTAATTTTTCACGTGCTTCAAACTCTTCCTTACGCATCGTTTGGAGCATCTCTTTATATTCTACATGAAGTACCTTTAATGTTTCACATTGCTCATCAATCTCTTCCAGTTCTTCGCGAATAACAGAGAAGGCAATATCTTGTTCCGCAATGCGCATTTGTAATACTTCAAAGCGTTTCATTAAAATATGCATTTGTTTTTCAATCAACTTTTGTGATTCAATGTCTTTATCTTGCAACTGATAGCTTTGTTTCACAAATTGCGTTTCGGATTTTGTCTCAATTGCTTTTTCATGAATTTCCTCTAAATCTTCATAAACAGTAACTGAATTTTTCTCTACATAATGCTTCGCATGTACTTCTTGTTCTAATTGATCATACAACATATCTAGACGCTTTTTTAAGCCTTCTATTTTCTCGTTTGCTTCTGCTATATGAAGCTCTTCCAAATCAATCAGACATGTTTGTAGTTGTTTGTTCATCTCTCGTACTTCTTTAGGGATTTCTAAATGATTTAATACATATCCTTGTCTTTTCATATCATCATGACCTTGTAATAAATCATCTAATTGCATTGGTAATGTCGCTTGACACTCCACTAATAAATCAGGAACTTGATGAATAATAATTTCTAAGTTCGCTAATCCATCTTCTAAGCTTTTTACAATTTCACGCGCCTTTAAATAATCACCGTTCGCTGTTGCCTCGTCAAATTCTTGGAATTTTGCCTGTTCTATATCAAGTAACTCTTCAATTTTCTGTTCAGATTGTCCAAACATATGACGATGAGCGAGTACGCTCTTTTTCATACTACGATATGTATCACGTAAATCTTCAATTTCCGAACTATTTTTCTCATAGCTCTCTAGCAATTGTTGCAATTCATTTAACATTTCCGTAATGCGGTTATCCGCTTCATCTAAATCACGAATGGATTCACTCATCAAACGCTTTGCTTTTCGGAAGGAAAATTGTGAGGCTGATTTTTGGGCGCTTTCTAATGTTTTATCAGCTTTTGGCAGAAGGTTTGTAACAATTTCATCCCATTCTTCACGCCACTTTCCAAACAGTTCTTCTGTTTGTCCAGTCATATTCAAATCCTTTACCCGTTTCAATTCATCTGCAACAGGTTTATCTTTTATTTCTTGTTTCCACTGCTCAACCGCTTCAATATCTTTATATAAACGATTTCTTATCACGAGCTCTATCATGAGCAGCACTAGAATAGAGCTCACTACAATGATAACGATCGTTAGAATAGAATCCATGCAAAATAGCCTCCTACTTATATCTCTTTTTTTGTCCGTTCCGTTTATGAAATGGAAGGCATTATGTATAAAAGGGAAATCTCCTATATTTAACAACTGACAATGTACTAATCATACCATGTAATGACATGTTTTTGACCTAGTTTTTTTAAAATTTCATGTTTCTTTTGTTGAGGAGGTAATATTCCCAATCCTTCATTTCTCTTTATGCACCGTTTTCGTATTTCAGTATGCATCCAAAAGTACTTGTACTAAGGATTCTTCTTTTTTATGTGATGCAAAATATATCGCCCGCTTTAATGGTGGTTCAACAGGAATCATACAAATCCCAGATTGTATAGCCTGCTCCACTGCGATTTCTGGTAGCAATGTAACACCAAGCCCAGCACGCACCATTGCAAGCATCGGCTCCGCATAAGATGTTTCAACAGCAATTGTCGGCTTCACTCCCATCTGTTGAAACAATGTCATAATCATTTTTCTTACATCACAAATTTCCGGATAAACAATTAGCTTTTCATGCTGTAAATCTTTCATTTGAATCGTATGTTTTTCTTTATATACATGATTACTCGAGACGACACAAACAATATTGTCTTTCCTTATTTCTTGCAGATAGCCTGCTCCGTCTACTATAGAATCAACCAACATCGCATCAATTTTTCGCTCCCGAAATAATTCCATTAATACTTTCGTATATTCAATTTTCCAATCTACTTCATATGTTTCTAATACATTCTTACATTTTGATATGTAATGAGCAGCTAAACTGGGCAATACTCCAATTGAAATCTTTTTCTTTTCTTGGTACTCTTTCAGCTCTCTCTTCACACTATTTATTTGTTCTATAATAGGCTCAATCCGTTTTATAAATAGTTTACCAGCCTCTGTTAGTTCCACTCCTTGCGTGGACCGTTTTAATAACTTGACTTCTAAGCCTGCCTCTAATCTTTGAATTTGTTTACTGAGAGCTGGCTGTGAAATATGCAGACGTTTACTTGCTTTTGATAAACTTCCCGTATGTTGCACTTCAATAAACGATTGTACCGCTTCCAAATCCATCTCATATACACCTCTAACAAAAAGTTATAACCCCTATAACAAATCAATATTTCCTGTCCGCAAAAAATGAACGTTATACTCATCCCATGCTTATTTTTATGAACTTACTATATCGAAATAAGAAGGAGAAAGATACTCTTGGATAAAAAACAAATACTATTTGGAACTCTCTTATGCTTACTTGCTGTAAAAGCTTGGGGCTTTATGTTTCCCGTTATGGCCAGCGCTCTGGAACTTATAGACCCATTCTTTTTCACTACTTTTCGTTACGGATCGGCAGCGGTCATTTTTACCGTTCTTCTCTTCATAATTGAAGGGAAACACGCTTTCCATTTAGAAAAACAAGCTTTGTATTTGTTATTTTATGGTACAGTCGGTTTTGCCGGATACGGATTTCTTGTTTTTTATGGACAACAATTAGCAGGACCTTCAGGTGCGATTCACGCAGCCATGATTCAGTCTCTTATGCCGTTACTTGCCTTACTATTGCAATGGGGCTTACAAAATAAAAAGCCACAAAACTATACATTCCTTTGTATGTTTTGTGCACTTATAGGTGTGCTACTTGTTATTTCAAAAGGCAATATTCATATGTTATTTGGAGCAGCAAGCCATATCTCAACAAACATATTTATGCTCTCTGGCGTTTTTTGCTGGGTTATTTACACAAACGGCGGCTCTCATTTTCCAACTTGGTCGCCACTTCGATATACAACACTTACATGTTTATTTGGAAGTATTTCGTTAGTTCTTACTGTTACTGTACTAACATATTTGAAAGTTATTTCTATACCTACATTCCATACAATCGCTACAGTACGATTTGAACTATTGTATATGTCCATTATTGCTGGTGTGGTTGCAGTCTTTTGCTGGAACATGGGTAATCGCCTTATTTCATCTATTAACGGCATATTATTTATGAACTTAGTCCCTGTGCTCGCACTGATAGGATCCATTTTTCGCGGCTATCAAGTTGAAAGAATTGAAGTAATGGGAGCGATCATAACCATTATCGCTTTACTATGCAACAACTTATGGCAACGAAAACAAGAGCGCATACAAGAAAAAATCACTTCTTGAAAAATACGTCATAAAATACCCCCACCAAAAATATGGCGGGGTATTTTACATATGAACTGCTCGCGGTAGAGGATAATACATATGTGTTACACATAATGTTTGCTCCATCCATTGCTCTACTTCTTTCGTATACATTTCCAAAAAGAATGTTTCTGATGGAAACGAATGCAGCACCTCCGATATATACTGCGGATATAAATATGGCATATTAATCATGCCTTTTAATTGCGTCATAAACATTGTAAAAGAAATCTTCTGAAACTCCTGCTGCATTTGTCCCTGTTTAATAATTTGCTCTATATAATATCTTTCTTTAGAAAAATAAATAGTCATGACTTCCCGAATTAACGTTGTATCAAGTGAAAGCTCCCTGTAAAAAAATCGCGTCAGTTCCCTATGTTCAAACTGATACCGCAAAATTCCTCGTACAATTTGATTTATCACTTCTTTAGCTGGCAAATACTCTCTTTGTTCAAATGACCTCTCAATTACCCCGATATACCCTTCTAAAAAATCAGTTATAAGCTGTTCTAATAAACCTTGCTTTCCAGCAAAATAATATGAAATATTAGCCACATTCACATCCGCCCGCTTTGCAATATCTCGCACCGATGTTCCATCGTACCCTTTCGTATTAAACAATGAAATTGCCGCATCAATTACCTTTTGTTTCGTCTGCTTCATGCGCTCACTTCCTCTCACCCTGAACAGCTATAGTTTAAATTTCTTGACTTTTAAGACAAATTCCTTTAATTTTCTATCGACAAAGTCATTTGAAATATATCGTATTTTGCTATGATTTTACATTTCTCGATAGAAAGGATGACGTTTCCATGTTTACAAAAGAAAGTTATGCAGGATCACGTGAACAGCAGTACGAAACAGTAATCAAACAACTTGATGCATTGTTAACAGGAGAATCAAATGTAGTCGCAAATTTAGCAAATGCCTCAGCACTATTAAATCAATTTTTAGAGCGTATTAATTGGGTTGGCTTTTATGTAACAAAAGATAATCAACTTGTACTAGGGCCATTTCAAGGAATGCCTGCATGCGTTCGCATCCCATTTGGACGCGGTGTTTGCGGCGTGGCAGCTGAAACAAAAACAACTCAGCTTGTTGCAGATGTTCATCAATTTCCAGGTCATATCGCTTGTGATAGCGCCTCTAATTCTGAGATTGTTGTACCAATTATAAAAGAAGGTAACGTCATTGGTGTGTTAGATATCGATAGTCCTGAAAAAAATCGCTTCGATGAAGTAGATCAACACTACTTAGAAAAATTTGTGGAAACGCTCCTAAAACATATGTAAAAAATAAGAGCCATCAATCTCATAGATCGATGGCTCATTTCTTATTCTCCGTTCACGTGAGAAAATGTATCCGATAGCTTCTGCAGTGCATCCGCCAAATCTAGGGTAATATCCTCCCATGCTTCTAATCCAATAGATAGGCGTATTAGATTATCAAAAATACCCATTTCATGGCGTACTTCTGCTGGAATAACAGCATGTGTCATCGTTGCCGGATGCTGCACTAACGTTTCTGTATCACCAAGACTTACTGCAATCGTAATGAAATTCAACTCATTCATAAATGCTTGTGCTTCTTCTTTTCCGCCTTTAATCGTAAATGAAATCACACCGCCCCCGCGCTTCATTTGGCGAGATGCTAGTTCTCCTTCTGGATACCATACCGCTTCAATACTTTCTTGATTTTTCAAAAACTCGACCACTTTTTCCGCATTATCACAGTGCCGATCCATTCGTACAGCTAACGTCTTTAAGCCGCGGAGCAAGAGCCACGCATCAAAAGGTGCCATAATTCCGCCAATATCTTTTCGAATCGGGCGAATTTGTTCAGCTAGCTCCTTCGTTTTACAAACCGTCACACCCGCAACAACATCTCCATGTCCACCAATATATTTTGTTGCACTATGAAGAACAACATCACATCCAAGTGTAAGAGGCGTTTGTAAATAAGGTGAACAAAATGTATTATCAACAACGACAAGCAGTTCATTTTGTTTTGCAACTTTTATAACCTTTTCTAAATCGATAAGTTTCATTGTTGGATTAATGGGCGTTTCAACAAATATCAACTTTGTATTCGAGCGCATACTTGCCTGAATCTCTTCTTCGGTTTCCATATCACATAATGAATGTGTAATCATAAACTTCTCTTCTAACACTTCTAAAAAACCGTACGTACATCCATACAAACCGTTTGAACAAATAATATGATCTCCAGCACGTAAAAATGCGAGAAGCGTTGCCGAGATTGCAGCCATTCCAGAACCGAACGCTAACGCCGATTCCCCCCCTTCTAAAACAGCCATACGCTCTTCGAACAATTCCACAGTTGGATTTCCAAGTCTTGAATAAATGTAAGATGGGTCCTGCCCAGCGAAACTTGCTTCTCCTTGCTGCGCTGTTTCAAATGTATACGTTGACGTTTGAAATAGCGGTGGTGTTAAACTCCCTTTGTGCATTTTAGAATCATACCCGTGATGAATAAGTGCTGTTTCTATCTGTTTCTTTTTCATACAAACATCCCCCTTATGCTTCTATAATATGTAAGCGTTTTCTCTCTGTTGCTATCCTTTCTTTCATACTGTTTCGAATTCCTTCTTGCAATTTCCAAACTTTACATGTATAAAACAAAATGGAAACTCGCTTGACGAAATTCCATTCAAAAGATATAATAGCGTTTGTGTAAAATAAAAAGGCAGCCTTGTAATGTGAGTTTATCGTTTGTATTTTGTTCCTCACGTTTGAGGTGTATCTCGTAACTCCCTGCTGCTGGAGCGAAGGTACATGAAAACAAAATACGCATAAATATCGATTACGTCTGTTTTTATTTTACGAAAATAAAAACACTTAAAGGAGGAGTCAACTATGGCTCGTTATACAGGTCCAGCTTGGAAACTGTCTCGTCGTCTTGGAATCTCTCTAAGCGGCACAGGTAAAGAATTAGAAAAACGCCCTTACGCACCAGGTCCTCACGGTCCGAACCAACGTAAGAAACTTTCAGAATACGGTTTACAATTACAAGAGAAACAAAAACTTCGTCACATGTACGGCATGACTGAGCGTCAATTCCGTCGCACATTTGACCAAGCAGGTAAAATGCCAGGTAAACACGGCGAAAACTTCATGATCCTTCTTGAAGCTCGTCTTGACAACCTAGTTTACCGCATGGGCTTAGCTCGCACTCGTCGTGCAGCTCGCCAATTAGTAAACCACGGCCACATCATGGTAGATGGCGCTCGCGTAGACATCCCATCTTACCGCGTAAAACCTGGTCAAACTATCAGCGTTCGCGAAAAATCTAACAACCTTGTTGTTGTTAAAGAAGCGATCGAAGTTAACAACTTCGTACCAGAATACTTAACTTTCGATGCTGATAAATTAGAAGCTACTTACACTCGTCACGCTGAGCGCGCTGAGTTACCAGCTGAAATCAACGAAGCATTAATCGTAGAGTTCTACTCTCGTTAATCTCGGTACTCTGCAAAGAGTAGTATTAAAAGCCTTAGAAACCTTGTTAACTCAAGGTTCCTGGGCTTTTTTTATTTGTCACTAATAATGCAAAATAGGGCATAAAAAAGAATGTCCCTGGGGCCAATTGGGGCTAGTTTGGGGCAAAAATTATAAGGCTGGCGTATGTATTGTAATAGATAAGTGCAAAATACAGATGATAAAAGGAGTTACTTATTTTGAAAGAAAAATTTACTAAGATTCCTCTTCATGCACAAGACTTTCAAAAATTAAAGATGCTATTAGAAGAATTAGTACAAGACGAAATAGAACTCATTGAAAATTTTTCTAAATACGCTTTAATTATTTCTTCTAAAGAATCTATGGTCACAATTAATCTTAGAAGCGAATTTGTTCCTGATCCACACTTAGCAATTACTGCTATAAGTATTACCCCAAGTAATCAAGGTAAGGGAAGTATTGTTATTGAATGGTTTAAGACGTTCGCTAAAGAAAAAGGCTTTGAACGATTAGTGTTGCAAGAAGTTATAACTGAAGAAGGTTACCATTTTGCATTAAAAAATGGTTTTTCAAAAAAGGTTGGTCCATTCGAGGAAATATTTAGAAAGCCCGATAGTCCTGACGGAAATTATGAAATACATTTATAAAGAGTAAAATAAAAGTGAACAATTATTTTTCGTAATCGTTCACTTTTTTATTTGATGAATTATCTAACACAGTTCGTTCTTTTCTTTCCATAAGAGCAACTCACCTTTTCATTCATGATTTTTTACCTCTTTTCTTTTTATCCCCTTTGTAAGTGAGTATCGTACACAACTTACCATCCCCCAAAACAACCTTTCTGTCATAATCCACTAGGATTTCCTCACGAATAATTCTTTCTACTTCTTCACCGCATCTCCAATAACCAGCACGAAGTAAAAATTCAGAAAAACCTTCTGGAATCGGTAATTCATAACCATCTAAAGTTATTTTAGTGACTTCAATACCTTCTCTGATTATCATTTAATCACCCTTTCATTTGGAATATGGATAAGTTCGCTTTGAGGTATGTTCATACCTCTAATAAATTCATTACAATGTAATATTTACACTCATCTCCTTAAATTGGTGTTATTTACTTATTAAGGAGGGAGATTTTTGAGTTTAAACATGTATCTAGGAGAAGTACATACCCAAACACAAAGTATGAATGCTATATGTACCGCTACCATTCAAGGTATGGAACAAGCCATTCAGTCGATTGACGCTTTTGTAATTGATACTGTTTTACAAGGACAGACTTATGACAGTGCAAAAACATTTTTTGTACAAACCTTTCGTCCTTTAGCACAAGGAATCATTTACTTATGTGAAGAATTAATCGTTCAGAATAATGCCTTTCCAAGTCAATTTCAATCAAAGGTAGCTTCAACTGATGTAATTGAACAAGAAATACTAGAACAAATTCAAGAAATTGACCGAATGAAAGCAAGTATGGAAGCCATCACTCAAAACATACCAATACCAGGTATGGACGCTATGACGAATCTTTTTACTGTCATGAGAAAAAAACTGCAAGAAAGGTTAGATCATCTGTATCAATTCAATCAGACCTCTAGCAATAACTATAGTACAGCAATTCAATTAGCTGCTAGCATTGCGACAGGCCTTGCCGAAGTCCAAAGCGGAAAAGGATTTAGTCTTGCAAGCGGAACATTTAGTACGCAAGAGTTGAATATGGAGTGGACGACTTCTATTCAAGCGATTACAGAAGAGAAAGCCCGAAAAGCTGACCATTCGATTAAAGATGGAGAAATGTGCGGTAGGCTAGAAGAGAAATCTTCGATTAGAAAGGCTTGGGACGATAAGGTAGACGATGTAGTTAAGGTGTTCGAAAGAGTAAAAAAGATGTGGAATGGTACTGTAATCGGATCAGGGAAAGCTGTTGAAGATGAAATCAAGTTTATGGAAACTTTAAATAATATGGATATAGGAACTTTTATTAATGTTACATATGCGATTTTACATTTGGATGAAACGACAAAAAATATGTGGCATACATTTTCAAATTCTGTGAAACGGGATTTGATAGATGGAGATGCAGAGAGCCGTACACAATGGACTACTTATGGATTAACACAAATAGCGATTGGTCTAATTGCCGATAAGGGACTAGGTAAAGCAGGCCTGGTCACAAAAGAAGCAGGAGGAGCAAGTACTTTAGCTAAAGGAGTAACGTTAATAAAAGAATTGAAACAAGCAGCTGATATTTTACAATCTTTTAAGAAAGATGTTTCTTTTGCTTTCTCTGGCGGAAATATCATAACCAAGATACCTCAAAGCGAACTAAATCAAGCCTATTATAATTTTGCAAAGACTATAGATAGTAATGCTAGAAAACAACCAGGAATTGCAAGTGGTGGTGAAAATCTATCTAATCCACGTAAGTCAATGAGAGGTTCAAGTGGTAATATAGGATTAGTACCCAAAGATGTTGCGGATAGCTTAAGAGGCAGAGAATTTAGTAATTTTGATGCATTTAGAAAAGCTTTCTGGGAAGAATATTCAAAGTCAAGTTATGCAAATGAGTTTAGTAAAGCTAACATTAAGAGAATGAGTGCCGGGTTAGCGCCAAAAGCTCCAAAATCACAGCATTACGGAAAACAAACAAGTTATGTTTTACATCATAGGAATCCTATTCACAATGGAAGAGGCGTTTATGATTTAGATAATATAGTAATATCTTCTCCGAGAATGCATCAAGAAATTTTAAGTAAGGGATTCCATTTTAATAAATAAGGAATGAAATATATGTTAAAAAAATTAACAAGAGAAGAACTGATAAATCTAGTAAGTAAAATTGTAGAATGTGAAGGAACTGAAGAAGAGATTGATGAAATGATAGAAATTGTAGAAAGAAATGTTCCACATCCAGACGTAAGTGATCTAATATATTGGAATGATGAAGACCTTACTCCAGAACAAATAGTAGATATAGCATTAGCATATAAACCAATACAGCTTTAGAATTTAATAATGTCTTACTCTTGCTACATAAATAACAATAAAGTTAATGCTTTATTAGATAAAAATTAGAAGAGTTATAAATTCAGCAAAAATGATTTCAAAATATTTTACTATCTATCTCCTAAGTGGAAATTGTAATCAAAAATAAAGTTCAAAATATGATAAAAAGCCAATTCTTATGAACTGGCTTTTTTATTCACCTCATCTGTACATAAGTTTCATTTCAATCACAAGTAGCTTTAACTGATGTCATCAAATTACAAGAAATTTACCAATGGGGTAGGATTGGAGTTATAAAAACAAATGGAAAGATAAGGACTATTTTCCCGGATGCTGCTCAACAACCGTAGATAGAGTTTGGAGGATTAATATGAATATAGAAAATAAAATGCAAGTTATATTAGATAAAAGAAAAAAATTAAATTTAAATGATGATTATGGAATACAAACAAGTTGGAATGAAATAATAGAAGTTCTCTCAGAAAATGAGGAAAATACTATAAGATATTTAGAGAATTGTAGTAAGGAAGATTTATATTGGATAAGTGAAGTTTTTGAAGATATAGCAGAAATTGTGCAAAGTAAAGAATTTATTAATTGTTTAAGAAAATTAGATGAAAAATTTCCAGAATTAGAAATGACAAAGGATATTGATATAGCAGAAAGTTATATAGAAAACCTTTAAATTAAATGGTAAGCCGCCCACCTAAAAATGAACGACTTTCTTCATTACCTAATCCATTTTATACTGTTTTATTCGATCTAATGTTAGCATTTCGTTTCAATGCTAACATTAGAACTATCAGTTCTAAGTTTAGCAAGTGTACCTTCCACCTTTCAATGTAATAAAGAAACATATACTAAATAAAAAAGTTTACTAATTGTATACCTCAGTAAGCTTTTTTGTATGTTCTATTAAGATGTAAGTAGTTCTTGATTTTGTGTTTTCATGTACATCTGTAATAGTGGTGGCATATCAGTTATAAAACTCGTTCTTTAATTTTGAATATGGATAAGTTCTACTTTAACTATTTCAAGACCTTTTTTATTTTTTAAAATTACATCATAACTCAAGATTATCTTCAAATATTAAATATTTTTCATCCTTCCATGTAAAATATCATTTTCCAAACTTAACCATTTAAAATATTAACAATGGTAAAATATTATATATATATATATATGTATTTTATAATGGTGGCAAATTTTAATTATTAGGAGGGGGAAAAATGGCAATAAAAATGAAAAAAGCATACTCAACAATCAAAAAAGAAGATGTAACAGCTAAATATGTCGAAAATCATCAAGAATTGAAAGTGGGATTAGAATGTCATATTTGTAGGATAGGTGTGGCTCACAAAAATAGTTATAAAAGAGTTGAGAGTCCGGTTCCAACTCACTTCACAAGAAAACCAAGGGTAGAACATAAGGAGGGGTGTAAATATAATACGGTAGGACAAGTTACTGAAATAGCTAAGGACTCTAATGATAAAATTTTAGAAAGTATAAAGAAAAATAAATTCACTTTCCGATTAACAATGATTCACGAGCCATTAAGAGATTTAGGTAAACATAGTAATAGTTCTCCTAATAACGACGGAACTGCAGCTCCAAACAAAGATAGGAAGTATGTTTCCAAAGGAAAATTAAGTTCCTATTTAGCCACAATGAAAAAGGTTCTTGAACTACGAAAAGCCGTAGAAGATGACGATTCGAATGAATTAGAATCTATTATAGAAATTCAAATGTATGGGAAGAAAATCAAATGGCCAAATTTTTATTATGATCAAGAAAGATATCTAGATGCTTATAACTATTTGAAATCTCTTGGATCCAAAAAACACCCTATTTGTATCGAAGGGATAGTAAACAATGTTAGCCCGTTTAAGCAAGGAGATCGTTACGCTGTAAATCTGCGGTATGGTAAAAAAGATAAAAACATGGAACAAATTCCTGCAGCTTCTATCTTTGTTAGTGAAAACGATATCCCGTCTGACACTTTTGAACCTGGTCAACACATTGTTGTATGTGCATTATGTACAAAAAATGAAGGTGAGCAAAAAGACGAAAACGGAAAAGTTATAAATAAATATTTCAACATTCGCGCATCACTATATCATAAAAATCAGCTAGTTATATTTAAAGACGATGAAGAACGTTGATGACATAGAAAATCTATCAGTACATTAATAGAAATATAAATACCATGTTATCGGGATACCCTTCCCCAATAAAAAGCTTACTGCTATGTATATTCAGTAAGCTTTTTATATGGTACTTGTTTAAAAAAGGGATAAAGAAAGCGAGCAGCTATCTTTATCCTCTTTTTTGAATTCACTCTTATATATAAATAAACTTATTTATTTTCTTCTTGTTTCTCCACATACACATAAGCATCTTTCGCACTTTTATGTATCTCACCTTGTGTATTCTCCGCAAGCTGACTCGCATTTAGCAAAGAAAAGATGATGAGCGCTTCTAGTGACATTTTATTTTACCACTCCTTTCGTCCAATTGATTATATACATTCATCATAACGCTTTCATGTGATTTCCGTATGAACATGAAAAGAAAATTAAAACAAAAGAGCTTTGAGGAATCTATCTCCTCAAAGCTCTTTAATCATTCTCTATTGATTAGTAACGAATTAAGAAATATTTCTTTTTACCGCGGCGGATGATTGTAAATTTACCTTCAATGCGGTCATTTTCTGTTACAACATAATCTAATGCTTGTGTACGCTCACCATTTACATAAATCGCACCATTTGTTACATCTTCACGTGCTTGACGTTTAGATGGAGAGATTTTACTTTCTACAAGTAAGTCAATTAATCCAGTATCTTCTGCACTGCGTTCTACAGATGGTACATCTTTGAAGCCTTGCTCGATTTCGCTTGCAGTAAGTTCTGCTACAGAACCGCTGAATAATGCCGCTGAAATTTTAATTGCTTGTTCTAATGCTTCTTCGCCGTGAACAAGTTTTGTCATTTCAGATCCTAATGCTTTTTGCGCTGCACGTTTTTCTGGCGCTTCAGCTACTTGCTTCTCAAGCTCAATAATTTCTTCATGAGATAAGAATGTGAAGTATTTTAAGTATTTTACAACATCGCGGTCATCTGTGTTAATCCAGAATTGGTAGAACTCGTAAGGCGTTGTTTTCTCTGGATCTAACCAAATCGCACCGCCTTCTGTTTTACCAAACTTCGTACCGTCAGATTTTGTAACAAGTGGAATTGTTAAACCGAATGCTTTCGCATCTTCTTCTGATTTACGGATTAATTCAAGACCAGCTGTAATGTTACCCCATTGGTCACTACCACCGATTTGCAGGCGGCAATTATGTTGTTGGTATAAGTTTAAGAAGTCGTATGATTGTAAAATCATGTAACTAAACTCAGTAAATGAAATACCAGTCTCTAGACGAGATGCTACTGTATCTTTTGCTAACATGTAGTTTAAACCGAAGTTTTTACCGATATCACGTAAGAATGTGATGACATCTAAGTTACCAAGCCAGTCATAGTTGTTAGCCATTGTTGCTGGGTTGTCCACATTTTCAAACTCCAAGAAGTTTGAAAGCTGGTTTTTAATGCTTTCCGTGTAGTAAGCAACTGTATCTTTCGTATTTAATGTACGCTCTGCTTTTTTACCACTTGGGTCACCGATCATACCCGTACCACCGCCAACAAGTGCGATTGGTTGGTGACCAGCTAATTGGAAACGACGCAACATTAATACTGGTAACATATGACCGATGTGTAAGCTATCCGCTGTTGGGTCGAAACCACAGTATAGTTTAACGCTTTCTTTTTCTAGTAACTGCTCTAAACCTTCAGCATCTGTTTGCTGATTAATTAGTCCGCGAAATTCAAGATCTTGTAAAATACCCATATCCTACATACTCTCCTTTAAGTTAAGTCTGGCGTGAATGTTGAAAACATAAAAAAATCGCCCCTTCAAATAAGGGACGATTTTGATCATCGCGTTACCACCCTAGTTGCAGACAAAAAAAGCCTACCACCTTATTTACATAACGGCTTAGCACCGTCTTTTCCCTTTTGAATACAATTCAATCGAAAAAAGATGCTCTAGGGGCGTAATTCGCGATCATCTATGTGCTGATTTTCACCGACCATCAGCTCTCTAAAACAGGGAAATGATCACTACTTCTCCCTTTCCACGCTCAATTATTCATATACTTTTCTTTATATCATTATTTGTATAGGCGTGTCAAATAGAGGTGGGAGTTCTTTTCTTACCAACCCCTTACAAAGTCGCAATGAATATTGTAATAAGGGAGAGGATTGGAACACCAACTAATAGTGAAACATGAAACACAATCGATAAATCATTTCCAATCGTTGCTTCCACAGGATCTTTCGCTGGAGCGGCAAGGAATCCAAGCATTCTATCAAAACGACTTACCGTTTTCGGAAAATCCGGTATTTCTACATGGTCGCTATCTAAATGTTGCTTTATTTTATATTCATTCTTAAAAGGATTTTCACTCAATTTCATCCACCTCCAGCAATTGTTTCAATTTCTTTATACCATTATGAAGTCTCGATTTCACTGTTCCTAGAGGAATACCTAAAACCTCTGCAATTTCCTTTTGCGGCATATCGTGATAATAAGAAAGAATAAGGACCGCTCTCTGCTCTTCAGGAACTTTCAAGATTGCCTCTCTTACGGTGAGTCTATCTTCTTGAGAAAATTCCTTCTCCTGTATCGGCACTAAAAACGGCAAAAGAGAACGCCATTTTTTTCTTCGATTCAATTTATTAATCATAAGCCGATAACCGATTTGGAACAAATACGTCTTAATCTTCCCCTTTTCAATCTCATACATATGTTTCTTACGCTCTAACGTTAAAAATGTATCTTGAACGAGGTCTATACTCAATTGCTCATCACGGTTAAATCGATACAAAAATGTATATAGCGCTGGTTTGATCAAAACATATAGTTTTTCTCCGGCCTGCTTATCTCCATTTTGGTACGCAAGCATGAGCTCCTCCTCAATCCCAATCTGCGCCATGATTCTTGATCTCCTTTATTCCTTTTAACGTTAATGAAATTCGGGAAATTAAATATACACTTGCGACAATAATCCACACTTGTGATTGATTCGTAAAAAATTGAACGTAAGGGTTTTGAATTGTATGACCGATTGAAACTAAAATATTTAATACTTGTACACATATGCATGCATACACTGCAAGACAGACCGAAATAGTATCGAATACATTCCAGCGAAAATATACTTTTGTTTTTGTAAAATCGATTTTATATCCTTTTTTTCGTACAATATATTTTCTATCAAACGGAATAATAATTGAAAACATAACAATCAGTATGACTCCAGCTGTAATCATTGATACTTTAAATCCAATTGGCATCGGTAATAACATACCGCAAGAAAATACGGCTATAATTCCGATTAAAGCAAACGTAAAAATCCATTTATTAAACATATAAGTGCCTCCCCCATCTATTCTTTCATAAATGTATACAGCCGAGGAAGGCGCTTCGTTCAAATATTATTTTATTTTTTTAATAATCTTCGCAGGATTTCCACCCACTACTACATTACTTGGAACATCCTTCGTTACAACTGCACCAGAGGCAATCACCGCGTTATCTCCAATTGTAACCCCTGGATTAATTATAGCTCTCCCGCCAATCCACACGTTATTTCCAATTGTTACTGGTTTACCAAATTCTTTACCACTAATACGTTCAATTGGATCAAGCGGATGTGTCGCCGTATAAATATGAACCCCTGGAGCTAGCATACAGTTTTCGCCAATCGTTACAGGGCATACATCTAAAATGACGCAATCAAAATTTGCGTAAAAGTTTTCTCCGACATGAATGTTATAACCGTAATCACATTTGAAAGAAGATTCAACATGAATATTATCTCCTGTCGTTCCGAATAGCTCTTTTACGATTAAACTGCGCTCTTCGTATTTTGTTTCCGGTGTTTCATTTAATTTTCTCGTTAATATACGAGCCTGCGCTCTGCCTTCCACTAGTACTGGGTCAGCAGGTACATACATTTCCCCTTGTATCATCTTTTCTTTTTCTGTTTTCATAATAGCATCCCCTTCAACACGTATATATAAGTTAACTCTTATTATAATAACACAAAAAGAAAGGTCTGAACGAAGTATACGTTCAGACCTTTCCTTCTTAATCTTCCATTGTTGATAAGTCACCAGTTGGTAAGTTTAGCTCCCATGCTTTTAACACGCGTCGCATAATTTTACCACTTCTCGTTTTCGGTAATTTATCACGGAATTCAATTTGTCTTGGCGCTGCATGAGCTGCTAAGCCTTTTTTCACAAATTGACGAATCTCTTCTTTTAATTCATCAGATGCTTCATATCCCGCGCGCAGTGCAATAAACGCTTTAATAATTTCACCGCGTACTGGGTCTGGAATACCGATTACACCCGCTTCAGCTACTGCAGAGTGTTCAATTAATTTACTTTCTACTTCAAATGGCCCAACGCGCTCACCAGACGTCATGATCACGTCATCAATACGCCCTTGGAACCAGAAATATCCATCTTCATCCATATAAGCCGAGTCTCCTGATACATACCAATCTCCTGGCATAAAGTAAGACTCATATTTTTGCGGGTTGTTCCAAACAGCGCGCATCATAGATGGCCATCCCTTAGCAATCGCTAAATTCCCCATTGTGTATGGTGGCACTTCATTTCCTTCATTATCAACAATCGCTGCCTTCACACCTGGAATTGGTTTTCCCATTGATCCAGGACGAATTTCCATACAAGGATAGTTACAGATTACTTGTCCTCCTGTTTCTGTCATCCACCATGTATCATGAATTCGAAGACCGAATGCATTCATTCCCCAGCGAATTACTTCTGGGTTTAATGGTTCACCAACACTTAGTACGTGACGGAGTGCTGATAAGTCGTACTTCTTAATCGCCCCTTCGCCTGCTCCCATCAGCATACGGAATGCTGTTGGCGCACTATACCAAACTGTTACACCGTAATCTTGCAATGCTTCGTACCATGCCTCTGGACTAAAACGTCCTCCTAAAACGACATTTGATCCCCCTACTAACCACGGTGCAAAAATACCGTAAGCTGTTCCTGTTACCCAGCCTGGATCAGCTGTGCACCAATATACATCGTCTTCTTTTAAATCAAGCACCCATTTTGCTGTTTGATAGTGCTGCACCATTGCATTTTGCGCATGAAGGACTCCCTTTGGTTTTCCTGTAGAACCGGATGTATAATGAAGAATTAATCCATCTTCGCGATCTAACCACTCAATTTGCAGTTTGTTAGAAGCTTGCTCAAATAATGGATTGAACGCTACAAGCTTTCCACCTTCTTCTACATTATCACCAACAAGAAAGACTGTTTTTAATGCTGGTAAATCATTTAATGGTACACGCTCTAGTAATTCAGGCGTTGTAATTAACACCTTCGCTTCACTATCTTCTAAGCGATCGCGTACTGCTCCTTCCATAAATGCTTCAAATAGCGGTCCAACAATTGCTCCTAATTTGACTGCACCAAGAAGTGCAAAATATAATTCTGGTGAACGCGGCATGAAAATAAAAACGCGATCGCCTTTTTCCACATCACCATAGTTTTTTAGGACATTTCCCGCTTTATTGGAGAATTCCTTCATTTCTTTAAAGGTATATTTCTCTTTGCGCGCTCCATCTTGATAATATAGAGCCACTTTATTTTTCCGAGCAGATTTCGCATGTTTATCAATTGCTTCATACGCCATATTTACTCGGCCAGTTTCATACCAAGAAAAGTTTTTATTTACCTCTTCCCAGTTAAAACCTGCATACGTTTCTTCATAGTTCAACAAATTATTTTCTCCTTTAATAACTGGAAGCGTTTCTACTTTCATACTTTACATCCCCCTCCTATGTATTCTATTATCTATTATAATGACATTATTTAAAATTTTCAGTATATTTGTTGATTTTTAGACAAATTTTTACTGACAAAATTCGATTCACATCGCATATATTATAAAGTACGATAGTTTGTAGATTCACAAACCCTCAAGGTGGTGAGCAAAACATTGATTCATAAAAAACTATATAATGCACGAAATTTAAAAACGGCAAGAGGTACTTTAATCATTGAAGGTCCAGTATCTACACATAATCTCGAAATGTATGAATTTCACCCAGACTTAGTTGCATTTCGCCCTGCTGATCAACAATATAAAGCAATTGTCGAAATTTCTAAGTTACCAGAAGCTCGTCTCATTATTGCGAGACAAGACCAAACAATTGTCGGATATGTTACGTATTTATATCCTGATCCGCTAGAACGATGGTCAGAAGGAAAAATGGACAATTTAATTGAACTCGGGGCAATTGAAGTCGTCCCCGCATTCCGTGGATGCTCTGTTGGAAAAAATCTATTAGAAGTTTCGATGATGGATGATTATATGGAAGATTATATTATATTAACAACTGAGTATTATTGGCACTGGGATTTAAAACAAACCGGCTTAAATGTTTGGGAATATCGAAAAGTAATGGAAAAAATGATGAATGCCGGTGGTTTAGAATGGATGGCAACAGACGATCCAGAAATTTGTTCTCATCCCGCTAACTGTTTAATGGTTCGCATCGGCAAGCGCGTTGATACAAATTCCATCCAAGATTTTGATCGCTTACGATTTCAAAATCGCTTTATGTATTAAGAAGGGAGGCATATAAAATGATTGTAGAAGAAATTATGAATCATGACGTAATTACACTGCGTCCAGATGACACAATCGAAACCGCAATTCGTACAATACGTACAAATGGAATTCGTCATATTCCCATTATTGGGCATAACAACAACGTAGTCGGTATTATTTCTGACCGTGACGTACGTGATGCAAGTCCATCAATTCTCGATGAAGAAGTTTCACTGGATATGCTTAAACAACCGATTCAATTAATTATGAAACAACCAGTAATGACGTGTCATCCTCTCGATTTCGTCGAAGAAATTGCCACATTATTTTTTGAAAATAAAATCGGCTGCCTTCCTGTTACAAAGAGCGGTAAACTTGTTGGAATCATATCGGAATCCACAGTATTACATACACTCGTTAAACTAACAGGTGCCCATCAACCAAGTTCACAAATTGAAATTCAAGTAAAAAATGAACCTGGTATTCTTGGAAAAGTAGTTGCTATTTTTAGTGACTTACACATTAATATTGTGAGCGTTCTCGTCTATCCAGCAAAAGATGAGAATGATAAAGTACTCGTTTTCCGCATTCAAACGATGAATCCTCTAAGAGTGATTGAAGCACTAGAGAAAAAAGGCTACCATGTTTTATGGCCAAATATTATGGGGATGCAGGCATGACAAGTGCCTTCATCTATTCAGAGGATTTTCGGGGCTATTCCTTTAGCCCTGAACATCCCTTTAATCAACTTCGCGTAACACTCACCTATGATTTACTAGTAAAGAGTGGATTCATTC
This sequence comes from Bacillus sp. Xin1, assembly GCF_013314535.1. Lineage (GTDB taxonomy): Bacteria > Bacillota > Bacilli > Bacillales > Bacillaceae_G > Bacillus_A. The sequence goes on from NZ_JABUAE010000016.1 coordinate 98,153, forward strand.
ATCCTTCTCAAGTCATTCCACCACGAATGGCGACTGATGAGGAGATTGCTTTCGTTCATACGGAAGAATACATAAATGCGGTAAAACGTGCTGGGGAAGGAAAGTTAGAACAGTCAATTGCTATGTCATACGGTCTTGGAACAGAAGATACACCGATGTTCCCGAATATGCATGAAGCGAGCGCATTACTTGTTGGTGGAACATTAACAGCTGTAGATGCTGTCCTCTCAGGTAAAGTAAAGCATGCATTAAATTTAGGCGGTGGATTACATCACGGATTCCGTGGTAAAGCATCTGGCTTTTGTATTTACAACGACAGTTCGATTGCAATCAAATATATACAGAAAAAATATGGCTTACGTGTTTTATATATTGATACAGACGCCCATCACGGCGATGGTGTACAATGGTCCTTTTATGATGACCCTAACGTCTGTACCATCTCACTGCATGAAACTGGACGCTATTTATTTCCTGGAACCGGTGCTGTAAACGAGCGTGGACAAGGTAATGGCTATAATTATTCCTTTAACGTTCCACTCGATGCCTTTACAGAGGATGAATCTTTTTTACAATCGTACCGAACCGTTGTGAAAGAAGTGGCAGCTTATTTTAAGCCAGATATTATTTTAACGCAAAACGGGGCCGATGCACATTATTACGATCCTCTTACTCACCTTTGTGCAACGATGCAAATTTATCGTGAAATTCCAAAGCTTGCTCATGAAATTGCCAATGAATACTGCGATGGGCGCTGGATTGCTGTTGGCGGTGGTGGCTACGATATGTGGCGTGTCGTCCCAAGAGCATGGGCACTCATTTGGCTCGAAATGAACAACAGCCAAAACATCTCAGGTTACCTCCCTCCAGAATGGATTGAAGCTTGGAAAGGACAAGCACCTATCGATCTTCCTCTTACATGGGAAGATTCTAACAACATGTATAATCCCATCCCTCGAAAACGAGAAATTGAAGAAAAAAATGCATTAACAGTGGCAAAATGCCTTGAAATCATTCGGAATAATACAAAAAAGGCTTTATATTAAATAATAAGAATAGGAGGTTTCCTCCTATTCTTATTCATGCTAAAAAAAGGAACCATATTGTGTAATCGGTGGTTCGCGTAATATAGTAAATGAAATTTTATCAGCGATTTTTTAAATATATCGACCATTTCTCACCATATATCGGCGATTCGACAAAGGATATCGATCATTCAGCAAATATCGACACCAAAATCTGTTTCCTTTCGTTTCTCAACACTTGGGATAAGAATAGAAGGAGGATATTCTATGTGGAAACAACAACCCTTACATACAAAACGCGGCATTTTTGAAATTTTTATAAAAGGTAGTGGTGAACCACTATGCGTTACACATCATTACTCCGAATTTAACGAATCCGGTGATTATTTTGCTGAAAGCTTTACTTCTACTCACCAAGTATTTCTTATTAATTTAAGAAATGCTGGTCATTCTGCGAAAGCTACAACGGAACATGAATTAAGTATGAGCGAAACAATTGAAGATTTAGAAGCAATAAAAGAATCTCTGCACCTTTCAGCGTGGCATTTCGCTGGTCATTCTACTGGTGGTATGCTTGGTCTCCTGTATGCAATTACCTATCCTGCCTCCTTGCAATCCTTAGTTGTTGTCGGTGCTGCTGCTAGTAACTATACAGCAACACCAGATTGTATTTACCATCCTGCTCACCCAAAATTTCAATATATGCAAGACATCATCGAAGAATTGAAACTCCCTCATCTTACACCAGAAGTGCGAAGTGCATTATCGGCTAAGCGAACAACATTATCTTTATATAAGCCCGAAAATTACGAAATATATTTTTCAAAACCTATTTATAAAACAATGGCAGTAAGTCGAATGAACGCTTTTGCTAAAGAATATTCACAATTTGACCTAAGAGATCGCCTCTCATCTATTACAACCAGAACACTCATTATTTGTGGAAACCATGATGTTCAATGCCCAGTTCAATATTCTATCGAGATAGAAAAGAAGATAACGGATTCTATCTTTATCCTATTTGAGTACAGCAACCACTACCCTTTTTTAGAAGAAAGCAATCGTTTTATGTCGATCATTGAAACTTTTTATAAATTATTACAACATGAAAGCAGCAAGTACTAAATCACTTGCTGCTTGTGTAAACCACTTCTTTATTTCGTTACAAACGTAACCTGATTTGCAGTTGCCCAGCCATTCATCGGTACAACCGTATATTTCTTGCCTGACTGCAACGTTGTACCATTTTGTAAATCAAAGATTCCTACTGCTCCTTTTCGAGAAGTAAAACGATATTGTGCCTCTATTTTATTTCCATCCTCATCTTGTAATTCCACTTTTCGTCCAGCAAACAGTTCCATATTCGGATCTTTCCCTAATGTAATTTGAATCGACTTATTATCTATCGCTTCTGCGCTTTGAATCGTAAGTGGCCCAATAGTTCCCGCAGTAAATGTTGGATTTTTAACCGTCGCCCAATCAGACGTGATTGTGTATGTCATACCTGGTTGTAACGTTTGACCAGCAGGTAGACGAAACTTCGGTGCTTGTCTGCCATCTGCCGCTTGTGCAAATGGGACATATCCTACTACAATTTGTTCCCCTGAACTTGATGTAATTGTTAGTTTCCGATCGCGCAGCGAAGAGATAACTTGATATTGTTTTCCTTCTTTATCTTTATTTTCTTCGTCTAACTGAAACGCTTGATCTCCTCGCCCTGCTTTATACGCTTCAATTATATTTGCATAATCTGTCACACCATCTTCTAAAAAGGATTCAATTTCAAACGTATCATTTGTCACTTGCTTTGCTTGGCGAACATTAATTTTTTCAGTACTCGCCTCGAATTTTTCCTTTTTCCCACCTCTATAGCTTACTTTATATATTGTCCCTGGCTTTTGAACTGTAACAGGTACAATATATGTACTTGTAGCTCCTGTTTTTAATCGTGGTACATTCACAATTTCTAAGCCGTTATCAAATACAAAGTTTTTCTTAATCGCCTCTAAATTTTCCGGCTTCACCTCTTCTTCTGATAAAGGTTTAGAAAATGTTAGTTGTAATGTTATTGCGTTTAACGGCTGTAATTTTGTAATCTGCGCTTCTTGTTGCTCCTTTTCTTTTTTCTTTTCTTGTTTTGTCTCCTGTTTTGCTTCTACTTTTGTTTCCCCTTGTACACAACCTGTTACCATTACTGTAAACCCAATCATAGCTGGCACTATAAATTTCATTTTTTTCATCCTCATCAAACCTCCAAATGATTATTTTCATTTCGTATTCAACCATCTCGTGCACATATAACAGATACCAGTTCCTTTCTTCCTGTGATACCTATAGTAGATGGCAAGTATAAATTGCCAATAAATAAATTCTTAAAAAAAGATAAAATAAAGGTAATATATTTTTAAATTCTGTGAATTTCACTGCCCTTAAACATAAAAAAACCTGTCAACACTTTGACAGGTTCGCTATACATTAAAACGATATCCAGCTCCCCACACCGTTTCAATATATTGTGGAAGAGCAGGATCTCTTTCAATTTTCTCACGTAACTTTCGCACATGAACAACAACTGTAGCTAAATCTCCAGCTGAATCTAATCCCCAAATACGTTCAAATAATTGTTCCTTACTTAACACTTGATTCGGATTCATCACAAAAAATGTTAGCAAATCAAATTCTTTCGTTGTAAAAGCAATTTCTTCATTGTTTATGAATACTTTTCTAGCACGCTGATCAATAGAAATCCCATGGATATATAACGTATCTCGCTGCTTAATTATATTTCCAGATAATCGTTCATAACGCGCGATATGTGCTTTTACTCTTGCGACTAATTCACTTGGACTGAATGGCTTCGTAATATAATCATCAGCTCCGAGCCCAAGTCCACGAATTTTATCGATATCTTCTTTTTTGGCTGAGACAAGTAAAATCGGAATATCTTTCACCGCACGTATTTGTTTACAAATTTCAAATCCATTTATTTTTGGAAGCATGATATCTAAAATAATTAGATCATATTGTTCCTGTAAAGCGCAGTGCAGTCCTGTTTCACCTGAATGTTGTACATCAACTTGAAAATCATGAATCTCTAAATAATCCCGCTGTAATTCCGCAATACTTACTTCATCTTCAATTAATAACACTCGCTTCAATTTACTCACCACATTCCTGTACTTTTTTCAATGAAAAGAAAATACTTGTGCTTTCTCCTAGTTTACTTTCCGCCCAAATCTTTCCGCCGTGCTCTTCAACAATCTGCTTTGCAATAGCCAAACCAAGACCACTTCCACCTGTACTAGAATTACGTGATTGTTCTGCACGATAAAAACGTTCAAAAATATAAGGAAGTGTATCTGATGCTATACCCGATCCATTATCTGTCACTCTCACGATTGCCATATCCGCTTCCTCTAGTAATGTAACTATAATTTCTTTCTGCGGTTTATCCATGTATTTCATACTATTATGAATTAAATTCGATATAACTCGCTTTACTTTCTCTCGATCAGCAGTTACATATAATGGCGATTCACGAAATGATTGCAAAGATAAATGGATTCCATCTTTACTTAAATCCATCTGTATTTCTTCTACTATATCTTCCATAAACAAATACAATTCTATCGTTTCAAAGTGAAATGGCACACGATTTAAATCTAATTTTGAAAATAAAAAGAGTTCATCGATGAGTGTATCCATATGTGTCGCCTTTGTATAAATCGTCGTTAAGTATCTATTCATTTTTTCAGGTGTATTAGCAACTCCATCTTTTATCCCTTCTACATAACCAATAATAGATGTAATGGGTGTTTTTAAGTCATGTGAGATATTCGAAATGAGCTCTTTTCGATTCTCTTCATATTGCGCTTGCACTTCAATTGATTCTTTTAATTTCTGCCTCATCTCTTCAAACGCTTGATTTAACTGCCCAATTTCATCATGAGACGTAACTGGAATTTGAAATTGCAAATCTCCGTCTTTAATTCTCCCAGTCGCATCTTTCAAGATCAGAATGGGTTTTATCACACTTCTTGAAACAAAATAACTTAATAATCCAATGATGAAAATAGCTAAAAGCAATAACGATACAAATAAAATAGGAAATAACTTTTGCGTTAAGTCTACATATGAGCTTTGCTTATTTAATACAAATATACTTCCTTCCTCATGATGAGGAAAATAAAAATCAAACTTTACATAGCGATAAAATGTATCATTTAGTTCCGTCGTACCGCGACTATTAATATTCGTTGATTCAAATTTAGGGAGAGCTCCTTTCAAATTAGAACTTTCAATTGCTTTTGATGCATATGAAATTGCATCTCCTTTTCTTACAACTATTTTCACACCTTTTTTCTCTAAGAGCGGCATCATTGCTGCATCCAATAGTTGCGATTGATTCTGCTTAGCTGCTACCTTCAATTCAAGAAAAGCATTTTCCTCCTCTGGCGTCAGTGGCTTTTGAATATAAGAACTCTTATAAAAATTTTTCACTGATTCTAAATTCCCTGTTATAGAAAAAACAATTAAAAAACCCGTAACCAATAACAGAGTAATTGAAACAAAAATCACAGCAATATAAGATAATAAAAATCTTGTTTTAATAGACATAACTCCATTCCTCGCTTTACGAACCTTTCTTATTATTCATAAGCATAAGAAGATATTTCCGAATACTCAAGCGATTTTATAGTTATTTTAGACACAGTTTATAAAAAATTAATATTTATATTTTACAGTATAAAGAGAAGCACCTGTATTCTAAGACGATTCTTACATTTACTGAGAAGAAGGTGGTGAAATTCAATGCTAAAAAGAACATTAAATATGATATGTTGTTTATTCTTTTTCCAAGGTTGCACACAAAATCAAGAACCTAAAAAGGAGATAAAAAACATGGAGAAGCAACTACTTACGGCTGTAGAACAAAGAGAGACAGCTACCGTTCTATCATTGGTTCAGCAAGGAGTAAATACAAATGTAACAGATAGTAAGGGCCGCACTCCTGTTATGATTGCTACCTATGGAAATGATGTAAAAACCGCAAAAATACTGATTGATGCCGGGGCTGATGTCAACATCCGAGACGGGATGAAAAATAACCCATTCTTATATGCTGGCGCTGAAGGTTATTTGGAAATTCTAAAACTAACAATTGATGCCGGTGCCGATCCAACACTTACAAATCGTTATGGAGGAACGGCTCTCATTCCGGCAGCAGAGCATGGGTATATCGAAGTGATAAAAGAACTTTTGACTCGAACAAATATTGATGTAAATCATGTTAATAATCTTGGTTGGACAGCCCTAATGGAAGCGATCGTATTGAGTGATAGTAGTAAAGAACAGCAGCAAGTAATACGCTTATTAATTGAACATGGCGCAGATGTAAATATTTCAGATCATGATGGAGTTACTCCACTGCAACACGCACGTACTCACAAGTTTAAAGAAATTGAAGAAATTTTATTACAAGCTGGTGCACAAGAATCGAACGTTTATAAGTAAGAATGTACTTCCGGTATACTTAAATCTTAATTTTTGCCTTTCCCCTCACACTATGCTACAGTTATCCCATCAAACATAGCTATACGGCTAGACAACCTTGATATTTATAACAGGGGGAAAATACATGAACAAACCTCGAATTGGTATGATAGGGCTAGGAAGCATCGCACAAAAGGCATATCTTCCAACACTTACAAAAGAAACAGATTGGACATTTGTGGGAGCGTTTACACCGAATGCTGCAAAACGCAAGCAAATTTGTGAGCAATATCGTATTCAAGACTTCACTAGCTTACAAAATCTCTCTTCAGAATGCGACGCAATGTTTGTCCATAGTTCCACTGCAACTCATTACGAAATTGTTTCTGAGCTTCTTCAAAAAGGAATCGATGTTTATGTGGATAAACCGTTAGCTGCCACAATTGAACAAGCTGAAAAATTAGTAGAGCTGAGTGAAAAGCATAACCGAAAACTTATGGTTGGCTTCAATCGCCGCTTCGTTCCAATTTATGTTGCTGCAAAAGAACAAGCTAATGATATTTCATGGATTCGTATTGAAAAACACCGGACAAACAAAGTTGGTCCATACACATATGATTTTACAATGCTTGATGATTATTTACACATCGTCGATACAGCACGCTGGTTAGCAGATGGTGATCTTCATGTTGTTCATAATATGATACAAACTAACGAAAAAAATGAACTCCTTTATGGCCATCATACATATACAAGTTCAAATGACACATTACTCTCTACAGCTATGCATCGCCATGCTGGCACAAATCTAGAACAAATCGAACTTGTGACAACAGGGAAAATTATTCGTGTGAAAAATATGAATACACTAGAGATTGAACAAGATAATCACGTTACACAAAGTGGTTCGCCATCATGGGAAACAACATTAAAACAGCGCGGGTTTGAAGATGCTGTGCATCATTTCATACATTGTGTACAAGGGGATACAAAGCCTCTTATTGATGGAGTAGAAGGATTAAAATCACAGCAAATGTTAGCGTCATTACTACAATTAACTATATAGGGCAAAATAAAACAACCACTCAGTCATAAAACTAAATGGTTGTTTTATTTTTTCTATGCGTTTTTACGTTTCATAAACAGTATCGAACCTACAGCTAGTAATAATCCCCCAGCTACAATAAAAATCCAATTTGAAAGATTTGAACCAGTAGCCGGTAATAATCCTCCTATTGTTGATTCTTTCTCTATTTTTGATTGTACCTGTTCTTTTGCTGGAAGGTTGTTATCGGGATGTGTTGTTGTACCCGGTGTAACTACCTTTTCAGGTTTCTTTTTATCCTTTACAGTATGTTTAATAATTTCTCCATCTTGCTTGATTTCAAATGGGA
>NZ_JABUAE010000017.1 GCF_013314535.1 Bacillus sp. Xin1
TCTAGTTGTTTCTGTATTTTTTCTATTCTTGAAGTCATTTTGATTCCTCCCTTTCATCTTCTTATATGAAGCAATAATTGTGCCAATGTGATTTTCTTTGTATAAGAAACGATTATTACCTAAGATATCGAAAAGTTAAGGGGGAATAACCCTCATTTGTGTCTATATTTTTTTACATGAAACATATAAAGTGTCAATTTTTTTATCATTTATATTGGCATGATGGAGGGGAGATGAGGCGGTAAAGTCTTTGTTAAAGATGGAGTATATAATTATATAAGAAAGCACGCAATGATTACTCACAATCATTGCGTGTTTGTGTTTCCTATAATCTTAAGCTTTTAATTTCATCACAGTATCAGCATCTGGTGTTACATACAACGTTTGTTGATTATCATATGTAACAAATCCAAGTTTTGCACCACTCGGTTTTTTGACATGACGAATCTTTGTGAAATCTACAGGAACAGAGCTAGAATCTTTTGCTTTACTGTAATAAGCAGCGAGTTTAGCAGCTTCTAATAAAGTTTCTTCAGTAGGTTCTAATGAACGAATGAGGACGTGAGAACCAGGAATATCTTTCGTATGTAACCAAATTTCATCACGGCGTGCAAATTTGGTTGTTAAATAGTCGTTTTGTTTATTGTTTTTACCGACTAAAATTTCAGTTCCATCGCTAGCGATATATTTATCTAATACTGGTTTTGTAGGTTTTTTCTTTACATTCTTTGATTTACGATTACGCATATAACCTTCTTCAGCTAATTCTTCGCGAATTTCTTCAATATCTTTTGAAGAGGCAGCTTCCATTTGCTGCAGTAAGCTATCAAAATAAAGGATCTCCTCATTTGTTTTTTCAATTTGTTCTTCTACAATCGCGACAGAATTTTTTGCTTTTTGATACTTTTGGAAATAACGTTGTGCGTTCTCTGACGGTGTTTTTAGCGGATCTAACGTAATCTTTATAGTTCCACTATTTTCATCGTAGTAGTTCACAACTTCAATTTCTTTGTCACCTTTTTTTAATGCATACATGTTAGCTGTAAGAAGCTCCCCAAATAATTGATATTTATCGGCTTTCCCGGCATCTTGTAGTGTTTTTTGTAATTTAATTAATTTCTTTTCGTTCTTTGTTTTTTCGTTATGCATAAATCGCTCTAAATCATGAGCTTGTTGTTTTACACGGTCGCGCTCTGCTTTTCCAAAGAAGAATCGATCTAATAATTCACTCACAGATGAGAATGTTTTATCATCACCTTTTAAGTGTTCGAGTGGGAATAGATAAAAGAACTCTTTTCCATTTGCAGTTATCATTGTTGGTTCATATTGGTGTACTTGCAGCGGTTTTTGTAATGTGAAAAATGCTTCTGATAATGTCTTTTCATTTACCATACCAGCTGTTTTTACAACTTCTTTTGCAAATAACGGAGAAATCCCCATAAATGCTCCTACAAGTTGTTTATCCATATTTCCCGCTAAAAAGTCTAGTGGCCTAATAAATTCATCTTGTGTTTCAATCTGCAAGGGATTGATTTTATGTTGAGCTGGTGGTGCAACATACTCAGCTCCAGCATATACAGTACGATGGCGATTTACCGCTAAAGAAACGTGCTTTAGGCTATCTAAAATAATATTCGTTTTCGCGTCTACTAAAATAATATTGCTGTGACGGCCCATAATTTCAACGACTAATGTTTTTAACGATTCATCACCAATTTCGTTACGACTTCGAACGGTAATTTGAATGATTCGTTCTAAATCGATTTGTTCAATTTTCTCAATAAATCCACCTTCTAAATGTTTGCGAAGAAGCATGCAAAACATTGGTGGTAACGCCGGTGAATCATAGCTTTGAGTTGTAAGGTGCATACGTGCATATGTAGGGTGCGCGGAAAGAATTAATTTTTGATTTTTTCCATTCGCTCGAATATGTAACAAAATCTCATATTTTGAAGGTTGATATATTTTTGAAATTCTTCCTGTTTGAAGAGAATTTTCAATTTCATGTGTAATCGCTCTTGTAAATAATCCATCGAATGCCATTATGAACACTCCTTTCTAACTAAATGTTAATTATAGCATTTTTTTGGACGGGGCTGAATAAGCTTTCATTAGAGCATGTCTGCAATCAGGAGGTCGATAGCGAGATGAATTGGTATGAAATGCGTGCAAATGAAGTGGAAGAAAGAGCGAATACGAATGTGAAAGTAGGACTTTCAGAGCAAGAAGCAGAAGGGCGCTTAAAGAAGCTAGGTCCAAATGAATTACAAGAAGCAAAGCGGCCTTCTGCAATCGTTGTATTTTTATCACAATTTAAAGATTTTATGGTACTTGTTTTATTCGGTGCAACGATTATTTCAGCATTTTTAGGAGAGTATATTGATGCAATTGCGATTGTAGCAATTGTGATTATTAATGGAATTCTTGGTTTTTTTCAGGAACGAAAAGCAGAAAAATCACTTGAAGCTTTAAAGGAACTCGCCGCCCCGCAAGTGATAGTTTTACGAAATGGAAAATGGATAAAGGCACCATCAAAAGCGCTAGTTCTTGGGGATGTCATTAAATTCTCTAGCGGGGATCGTATTGGAGCTGATATCCGTCTTATTGAAGCATCTAGTTTATATATTGAAGAATCGGCATTAACAGGTGAATCTGTACCAGTTCAAAAGAAAGTGGAAGCATTGAAAGGTCAAGGTGTTGCAATTGGGGATCAAAAAAACATGGCATTTATGGGGACAATGATAACGAGAGGTTCTGGAGTTGGTGTAGTAGTAGCAACAGGAATGAATACGGCTATGGGACAGATTGCGAATATGTTACAAAATGCGGAACAAATGGAAACACCGCTGCAAAGAAGGCTGGAACAACTCGGAAAGATTCTAATCATTGTTGCACTTATTTTAACAGCACTTGTCGTACTAGCTGGGGTCTATCAAGGAAATGAAGTGTATCATATGTTTTTAGCAGGGGTGTCACTTGCTGTTGCGGCAATTCCCGAAGGACTACCAGCGATTGTTACGGTCGCATTATCACTTGGTGTACAACGTATGATTAAGAAGAGAGCGATTGTACGGAAATTGCCAGCTGTAGAAACTTTAGGATGTGCTTCTGTTATTTGTTCAGACAAAACAGGAACGATGACGCAAAATAAAATGATGGTTACGCATATGTGGTCAGGCGGCGAAACATGGCATGTAACAGGGCAAGGTTACGAGCCTGTTGGGGCATTCATGAAAGGTGAACAGAAGATTAATCCGACATCTACAAGGTCTTTATATCAATTGTTAACATTTGGATGTCTATGCAATAATGCTAACATAGTAAAGAAGAAAAAAGCGTATGTCTTAGATGGGGATCCGACAGAAGGTGCGCTTGTTACAGCGGCGATGAAAGCTGGAATATCACGTGAAACTTTGAAAGAGAAGTTTGAAGTTATTCATGAGTTCCCTTTTGATTCCACACGTAAGATGATGAGTGTTATCGTTCGGGATCGTGATGGTAAAAAATTTGTAGTCACAAAAGGAGCACCTGATGTTCTTTTACAAATGAGTCAAACCATTTTGTGGGGAAATAAACAGCAACCTTTAAGTGAATTGTACCGTAAAGAAGTGCAGGCGGCTATTCATAGTCTTGGGAGTCAAGCGCTCAGAACAATTGCAGTGGCGTTTAAGCCGTTAAAAGTAACGGATTCAATTGAACATGAAAGAGAAGTAGAGAAAGATTTTATGCTTGTTGGGATACAAGGAATGATAGACCCGCCAAGACCAGAAGTAAAACAGGCTGTAAAAGAGTGTAAAGAGGCTGGTATTAAAACGGTAATGATTACAGGAGATCATAAAGTGACAGCAATGGCTATTGCAGAACAACTAGGAATCTTACCACCAAATGGTCGCGTCGTAGAGGGTGTAGAGTTAGCAAACATGTCTGTAGATGAACTAGAAGATATTGTGGAAGATACTTATGTGTTTGCACGTGTATCACCGGAGCATAAGTTGAAAATTGTAAAGGCCCTTCAAAATAAAGATCATATTGTGGCGATGACAGGTGACGGAGTGAATGATGCTCCGGCTATTAAAACAGCTGATATTGGGATTGCGATGGGAATTACCGGAACGGATGTGGCCAAAGAAGCCTCCTCTCTCGTATTGTTAGATGACAATTTTGCTACAATTAAATCGGCAATTAAAGAAGGTAGAAACATATATGAAAATATTCGGAAATTCATTCGTTATTTATTAGCGTCAAATGTTGGAGAAATTTTAGTGATGTTGTTTGCGATGATGCTTGCATTGCCGCTTCCAATGGTTCCGATTCAAATTTTATGGGTGAATTTAGTGACAGATGGTTTACCAGCAATGGCGCTTGGGTTAGATAAAGCTGAAGGGGATGTTATGCGCAGAAATCCAAGGCATCCGAAAGAAGGGGTGTTTGCAAGGGGGCTTGCTTGGAAAATTGTGAGCCGGGGATTTTTAATTGGTATTGTAACCTTACTTGCATTTATTATTGCGTTTAATCAGCACCCAAATGAATTGAAATATGCGCAAACAGTAGCCTTTGCTACACTGGTCTTAGCACAGCTTATTCATGTATTTGACTGCCGGAGTGAACATTCTATATTCCATCGTAATCCTTTTGGAAATATATATTTAGTTGGAGCAGTTGTTATTTCGGTGTTGTTAATGCTTGTGGTTATTTATTATCCACCGTTGCAACCAATTTTTAGCACAATGCCAATTCAAGCGAGAGATTGGTTATTAATCGCTGGTTTATCGTCTATTCCAACATTTTTATTAGTCGGTTCTTTATTGACAGGGAAAAAGGAAAAAAAGAAGCCTGTATTGTATAAGAAAGGACTAAACTTGAAATAGTCAATGATATGAAAATGTGATATAATTTACAAAAGGTAGTAGAGCTATATCTCTATTACCTTTTTCATTGAGTTATTTCATGCCTTGGATGTGATAAAGATGATTTCTAGTATGACAGGATTTGGACGAGCGAAGGTGGAAAACGACGCTTTTCAAATTACAGTAGAAATGAAGTCAGTGAATCATCGTTTTTTAGAGATGAACATTCGACTTCCGAAACAAATGATGGTTTTTGAAGATAAAATTCGTAAGTTAATTGCAGAACAAGTTCGCCGCGGACGTATTGAAGTGTCTATTATTATTACAGGGGAAGGGCTTATTGAAAGAAAGTTAAGTGTGAATTGGCCACTTCTTGAGCAGTATAGATCCATTATGGAAGACGTGAAAATGAAATTTCAATTACAAGACTCCATTACACTTCAACAATTAATGGCAATGCCAGAAGTAACGGCGATTGAAGAAATGGAAAATGTAAATGAACAATTTGAGCAAAATTTATATGAAGCTGTTCGCCAAGCTGCTCGTATGTTAAAAACGATGAGGGATGGCGAAGGAGAACGATTACATAAAGATATAGCATATCGTTTACAAGAAATTCACAATTGTGTGAATGCGATTATCCCGCATGCCCCAATTGTCATTCAAAGATATCGTGAACGATTAGAAAGTCGATTGAAAGAATTACATAATCAGGATTTAGATGAACAACGACTGTTAACCGAGGTAGCGATGTTTGCAGAGCGCTCGGATATTCATGAAGAATTAGTTCGTTTACAAAGTCATTTAGATCAATTTCGTGAAGCGCTTGAAATTGCAGAGCCTGTTGGAAGGAAAATGGACTTTATTGTACAGGAGATGCATCGAGAGATTAATACGATTGGCTCTAAGGCAAACGACTTAACAATTTCAAAATATGTTGTAGAAATGAAAAATAACCTTGAAAAAATTCGTGAACAGGTACAAAATATTGAGTAGCTGTCAAAAAATATATAAAGTTATACGTGGTGGAGAAATCGGATAGACTTACTAGGAGGCGCAAACTATGGCCATGCGGTTTTTAAATATTGGATATGGAAACATCGTATCTGCTCATCGAATTATTGCTATTGTAAGTCCGGAGTCAGCTCCTATTAAACGAACAGTGCAGGAAGCGCGTGAACATAACGTGTTACTTGATGCTACGTATGGGAGAAAAACAAGGGCGGTTATTGTTATGGATGATGGGCATATTGTATTAAGTCCAATTCAGCCAGAGACGATTGCACATCGTTTAAATAATAAAGAAGATTTAAGTGAGGAAGGGTAGGTTTTACATATTTATGAGAAGTAGAAGAGGGTTGCTCATCGTTCTTTCAGGACCTTCTGGCGTTGGGAAAGGGACAGTTCGTAAAGAGCTGTTCAGCCATGAAGATACAAAGTTTCAATACTCTATTTCAGTAACAACACGCAAACCACGTGAGGGTGAAGTGGATGGTGTGGATTATTTCTTTAAAGAGAGAGAAGAGTTTGAAGAAATGATTCGTAACGAAAAGTTACTTGAGTGGGCAGAGTTCGTTGGAAATTACTATGGAACACCAATTGATTATGTTGAAAAGACATTACAAGAAGGAAAAGATGTGTTCTTAGAAATTGAAGTCCAAGGAGCAATTCAAGTGAAGAAGGCCTTCCCAGAAGGTGTATTTATTTTCTTAGCTCCTCCGAGCCTATCAGAACTAAAGAACCGAATCGTAGGTCGTGGTACAGAGACTGAAGATGTAATTGAAAATCGTTTAACTGTAGCAAAAGAAGAAATCGAAATGATGGACGCTTATGACTATGTAGTAGAAAACGATCAAGTAGAACTTGCTTGTGAACGAATTAAAGCTATTGTGGTTGGTGAACATTGCCGCCGCGAAAGAGTAGCAAAATATTACAAAGAAATGACGGAGGGTATATAATATGTTAAATCCATCAATTGATTCATTACTAAAAAAAATCGACTCTAAATATACATTAGTAACAGTAGCAGCAAAACGTGCTCGCGAAATGCAAATGGCTAACGACTGTGCTGTTGAAAAACCTGTTTCACATAAATGTGTAGGTAAAGCATTAGAAGAAATTGATGCAGAATCGTTAAATTATGTACCAAGCGAAGAGAAAGTGTCTGAGTAAGGCATTCTCTTCGACAAATGAAAACATAGACTTTATACTTTTCTATGTAACGGTAACAACCTATTTACAAGTAGGTTGTTATTTTTTTACGATAGAACTGAGTTAAAAAAATAGGTTTTATTTCGTGAACTGCTAGCGCTGACAAGCTAAAATAAATATATTTCAACAGAATAAGTTTGAAAAAGAAAGAGGACGAGTCATATGCTAAAAGGGAAAAAGATACTTCTATGTGTAACAGGGGGCATTGCTGTTTTTAAAGCGGCTGCGTTAACGAGTAAATTAACACAAGCAGGAGCACTTGTAAAAGTAATGATGAGTGAATCAGCTATGAAGTTTGTTACACCTCTTACATTTCAAGCGCTTTCTCGCCATGATGTATACACGGATACGTTTGATGAAAAAGATTCTGCAGTTATTGCTCATATTGATTTAGCAGATTGGGCAGACGTTGTACTTGTTGCTCCAGCGACAGCAAACTGTATCGGAAAACTAGCAAATGGTATTGCTGATGATATGATTACAACAACATTGCTAGCTACTACAGCACCAGTTTGGGTTGCACCTGCGATGAATGTGCATATGTATGAAAATAAAATTGTTCAAAAGAATATGATGACGTTAAAAGCGTTAGGATATACATTTATTGAGCCTGGAGAAGGCTTTTTAGCGTGTGGATATGTTGCGAAAGGTCGATTAGAAGAACCGGAAACGATTCTTGCTCGATTGCAAGAAGCTTTTTCAGAACATAGACCATTAAAAGGGAAGAAAATTTTAGTAACAGCTGGCCCAACTCGAGAAAAAATTGATCCGGTACGTTTTATGACAAATTTTTCTTCAGGGAAAATGGGTTATGCTCTAGCGGAAGTTGCGGCTAATTTAGGAGCGGATGTCATTCTTGTCTCAGGTCCGACTGCAATAACACCGCCTGTAAATGTAACAACTGTGCAAGTAGAATCTGCACAAGAAATGTTAGAAGCTGTCATGCAACATTATGGATTTATGGATGTTGTCATTAAAACAGCTGCAGTAGCAGATTATCGCCCGAAAATTATGCATGATCAGAAAATGAAAAAGAAAAGTGGCGATGCAATCATTGAATTAGAGAGAACAATCGATATTTTAAAAACACTCGGTGAGAAAAAAGAACATCAGGTACTTGTCGGTTTTGCTGCTGAAACGACAAATATAGAAGAATATGCAACGAAAAAATTACGTGAAAAAAATGCGAATATGATTGTTGCAAACGATGTAAAAGCACAAGGAGCAGGATTTGGTACAGATACGAATATTGTAACAATGTATAGAAAAGATGGAGAAGTTATTCGATTGCCTCTTTTAACAAAGAAAGAAGTTGCACGTGAAATCTTACTGCAAATCGAAGCAATGTTAGAAGAGGATCATATATGAAATTTGCAAGTGTAATCGTTGATGTACCGGCACGTCAAACAGACCGCCCGTTTGATTATGTTATCCCAAAGAAATGGGAAGATATTGTACAAACAGGTATGCGTGTAGTCGTTCCATTTGGCCCAAGAAAATTACAAGGTTTTATTATTGAAATAAAAGATTCAGTCGATGTGGAAAGTAAGAAGTTAAAAGCATTACATGAAATACTAGATGTTACTCCAGTTTTAAATGAGGAATTATTGAAAATTGGATTTTGGCTGACGGATGAAACGTTATGTTATACAATTTCAGCTTTTCAAGTTATGCTTCCAACTGCAATAAAAGCAACGTATAAAAAGCGACTACAGCTGTATAAACCAGAAGAAGTAGCGCCGGAAATTCGTGATTGGTTTCAAGGAAAAGAAGCGATAGATTGGGAAGAAATTGCCACGCACCCACATATGTATCGTAAGATTCAAAAAGAGATAACAAATGGAACGATTGAAGTCATCTATAAAGTAAAGGATAAAGTTCAAAAGAAGAAACAAAGAGTGGTTCAGCCAGAATTGCCACAGGAACAATTAGAGGCAGCTGCATTTGAGCTGAAAAGTAAAAAGCAGCAAGATGTACTTTATTACTTTGTAGAAAATTATCACAGTGTGGCCTTAAAAACGTTAACAGAAGAACTACAAATAACAGATGCACCAATAAAGTCGCTTGTGAAAAAAGGGTTGCTTTTAGAAAAGTATGTTGAAGTATATCGTAATCCATATGATGATGAGGCTTTTGAACAGACAAAGCCATTTCCACTCACGGATGAACAAAACCAAGTGATTACACCTATTTTGTCATCTATCGAAAATGAAACATATAATCCATTTTTACTATATGGTGTTACAGGAAGCGGTAAAACAGAAGTGTATTTACAATCCATTGCTGCGGTGTTAAAAAAAGGAAAAGAAGCCATTGTCCTCGTTCCAGAAATTGCGTTAACGCCGCAAATGGTGGACCGTTTTAAAGGACGATTTGGCTCGCAAGTTGCGGTTCTTCATAGTGCACTTTCTGTTGGTGAAAAATATGATGAATGGCGAAAAATTTTACGGAAAGAAGTGAAAGTGGTCGTTGGAGCACGCTCTGCTATTTTTGCGCCATTTGAAAATTTAGGGATTATTATTATTGATGAAGAACATGAATCAAGCTATAAACAAGAAGATAATCCAAAGTATCACGCTAGAGATGTCGCCGTCTGGAGAGGTCAATATCATAATTGTCCAATCGTACTCGGTAGTGCAACACCGACACTTGAATCGTTTGCTAGAGCGAAGAAGGGTGTTTATGAGCTATTAACAATGCAAAAGCGTATGAATGAACAAGCATTGCCGACAGTGGAAATTGTTGATATGCGTGAGGAATTGCGTGATGGAAATCGCTCTATGTTCTCTAAATTACTTCATGAGAAAATAGCGGATCGATTAAAAAAGAAAGAACAAATGGTACTTTTTTTAAATCGAAGAGGTCATTCAACGTTTGTCATGTGCCGTGATTGTGGTTATGTAGTACAATGCCCTCATTGTGATATATCACTCACTTATCATAAAATGAATCATCGTTTAAAATGTCACTATTGTAGTTATGAGGAAAATATGCCAACTGCTTGTCCTGCTTGTAATAGTTCGCATATTCGTTTCTTTGGTACAGGAACGCAAAAGGTAGAAGAAGAAATTACAAAGTTATTTCCAGAGGCGCGGGTTATCCGTATGGATGTTGACACGACGAGTCGTAAAGGGATGCACGAAAAACTATTAAAAGCGTTCGGTGAAGAGAAAGCGGATATCTTACTTGGTACACAAATGATTGCTAAAGGGCTTGATTTTCCAAAGGTTACACTTGTTGGTGTCTTAACAGCTGATACGATGCTACATTTACCAGATTTCAGAGCAAGTGAAAAAACGTATCAGTTATTAACACAGGTAAGTGGACGTGCAGGACGACATGAATTACCGGGAGAAGTAGTGATTCAAACGTACACGCCAGAACACTATAGCGTAGAATTAGCAAAGAATCAGCAGTACGATGTATTTTTTGAACAAGAAATGCAAATGAGAAAAATGAGACAATATCCACCGTACTACTATGTTGCGCTTGTAACCGTTTCACATCCAGAGTTATTAAAAGCAGTACAAGTAACGGAAAAAATTGTTGGTTATTTACGAACGCATTGCTTGCAGCAAACAATGGTGCTAGGACCAGTTGCTTCAGCAATTCCAAGGATAAAAGATAGATATCGATACCAATGCATGATAAAATACAAGCGGGAACCAAACTTAAAGTACGTGCTCAAAATGGTAAATGAACATTATCAAGCGGAAATGCAAAAAGATTTGCAGATCTCAATCGACTTTAATCCAACAATGTTAATGTAGTGGAGGAAAATATGGCAGTTTTAGAAATTGTAAAGCACCCAGATGAAGTGTTAGAAACCCCATGTGAACGGGTAATGAACTTTGATAAGAAGTTAGTGAATTTATTAAAAGATATGCACGAAACAATGTTAGTTGCAGATGGAGTCGGTTTAGCAGCACCGCAAGTCGGGGTAAGTTTGCAAGTAGCAGTTGTTGATATTGGTGATGATACGGGAAAAATCGAACTCATTAATCCGGTTATTTTAGAAAAACGTGGTGAACAAGTAGGTCCCGAAGGTTGCTTAAGCTTTCCGGGACTTTATGGTGAAGTGGAGCGTGCGGAGTATATTAAAGTACGTGCACAAAATCGTCGTGGTAAAATCTTTTTATTAGAGGCAGATGATTTCCTAGCACGCGCAATCCAACATGAAATCGATCATTTACACGGTGTATTATTCACGTCAAAAGTGACGAGATATTATGAGGAAAACGAATTAGAAGAGATGTAAAAGGAGCGGTTTTTGAATGATAAAAGTAGTGTTTATGGGAACACCGGACTTTTCTGTACCGGTGCTTCGTCGTCTTATTGAAGATGGATATGATGTAATAGGTGTTGTAACGCAGCCTGATCGCCCGGTAGGAAGAAAAAAGGTTATGACACCAACACCTGTTAAGGTTGAAGCGGAAAAACACGGTATCCCCGTATTACAACCGTTAAAAATTCGTGAAAAAGATGAATATGAAAAAGTATTGGCGTTAGAGCCAGATTTAATTGTAACAGCTGCGTTTGGGCAAATTATACCAAACGAAATTTTAGAGGCACCAAAGTACGGATGTATTAACGTCCATGCTTCCTTACTTCCAGAACTTCGCGGTGGTGCACCAATTCATTATTCCATCATGCAAGGAAAAGAAAAGACAGGTATCACAATTATGTATATGGTGGAAAAATTAGATGCTGGTGATATTTTAACGCAAGTGGAAGTTGAAATTGAAGAACGTGAAACAACCGGTTCATTATTTGATAAATTAAGTGAAGCTGGAGCTCACTTATTATCGAAAACGGTGCCTTTATTAATCCAAGGAAAATTAGAGCCGATTAAACAAAATGAAGCTGAAGTAACATTTGCGTATAATATTAAGCGCGAACAAGAAAAAATCGATTGGACGAAAACTGGAGAAGAAGTGTACAATCACATTCGCGGTTTAAATCCATGGCCAGTTGCTTATACGACTTTAGCAGAACAAGTTGTAAAAGTATGGTGGGGTGAAAAAGTTCCTGTAACTATGCAGGCTGAAGCGGGTTCTATTGTAGCAATTGAAGAAGATGGTTTCGTTGTGGCGACAGGAAATGAAACTGGAGTGAAAATTACTGAGTTGCAGCCATCTGGTAAAAAACGTATGAGCTGTTCGCAATTTTTACGTGGAACAAAACCTGAAATTGGTACGAAGTTAGGAGAAGACGCATGAGACAAAATGTTCGTGAGTTAGCTCTCGATGGTTTAATGCAAGTTGAAAAAAGCGGTGCTTATAGCAATTTGCTTTTAAATAATTTAATTGAAAAAAGCGAAATTGATCGAAAAGATATCGGTCTACTAACAGAAATTGTATATGGAACGATTCAACGCCGCGATACACTTGATTACTATTTACAACCGTTTTTAAGAAAAAAGGTAGAGGCATGGGTAAAAGTTTTACTACGTTTGTCCTTATATCAAATGATATATTTAGATCGTGTTCCAGAAAGAGCGGTAATTCATGAAGCAGTTGAAATTGCAAAACGTCGTGGACATAAAGGGATTGCCGGAATGGTAAATGGGGTATTACGTTCTATTCAGCGTGAAGGTGTCCCGTCCTTAGATGAAATACAAAACCCTGTAAAACGACTTGCTGTTGCAACGAGTCATCCAGAGTGGCTTGTACAAGAATGGACGACAGCATATGATTTAGAAACTGCAGAGAAAATGTGTGAAGTAAATATGTTGCCCCCTGTACCAACAGCACGTGTGAATGTTGATAAAGTAATGGTAGAAGAAGCAATTGATTTATTAAAGCAAGAAGGTGTCGAAGCGCAAAGCGGAGATTTATCTGATGATGCGATTCAAATTGAAAAAGGAAATGTGGCCCATACAGAAGCATTCCAAAAAGGTTTCCTTTCTATTCAAGATGAAAGCTCTATGCTTGTTGCACGTGCTCTAGAACCAGCAGAAGGAGATAAGGTTTTAGATAGCTGCGCGGCACCTGGCGGAAAAACAACGCATATTGCAGAGCGCTTAAAGGGAACGGGTCAGGTGATGTCACTTGATTTGCATCCACATAAAGTTCGCTTAATTCAGCAACAAGCGAAGCGTCTAGGTCTAGAAAATGTTGAAACAAAGGCACTTGATGCTAGAAAAGTTCAAGAACATTTTGCAAGTGAAAGTTTTGATAAAATATTAGTAGATGCACCTTGCTCTGGGTTTGGTGTAATCAGACGTAAACCTGATATTAAATTAGGTAAAGAAAAAGGAGATAGTGAAAGACTGTCGACAATTCAGCTATCGATACTAGAAAAGGTAGCTCCTCTGTTAAAAGCAGGTGGTCGCCTTGTTTATAGTACGTGTACAATTGAAAAAATAGAGAATGAGCAAGTAATAGAGCAATTTTTACAAGAGCATCCTGAATTTGAATGGGATACTACTATGAAAGAGCGCATGCCAGAAAAGTTACGTCCTTATATCAATGAAGGACAAGTGCAAATTTTACCGCATTATTTTGCAACAGATGGCTTTTATATTGCTTGTTTAAGAAAGAAGGTGTAGCATCATGGAAACAACTGTAAGAAAACAAAAGAAAAATCTAGAAACGAAAAAACCATCTATTTACTCTTTACAACTTCATGAAATGCAAGATTGGTTAAAGGAACAAGGGGAACCGAAATTCCGTGCAGGTCAAATTTTTGATTGGTTATATAAAAAACGTGTAAAAAATTATGAGGATATGACAAACCTTTCCAAAGGATTGCGTGATAAATTGTCGAATTCCTTTGATATAACTACTTTAAATACGTTAGTAAAACAAACATCTTCAGATGGAACGATTAAATTTTTATTCCAACTATACGATGGTTATTCTATTGAAACAGTATTAATGCGACATGAATATGGAAATTCCATTTGTGTAACAACGCAAGTTGGATGTCGTATTGGATGTACGTTTTGTGCATCTACACTAGGTGGTTTAAAACGAAATCTAGAAGCTGGGGAAATTGTAGCGCAAGTAGTGGAAGTGCAGCGTGCGCTTGATGAAACGGAAGAGCGCGTGAGTTCCCTTGTTGTAATGGGTATTGGTGAGCCATTTGATAATTACGATAATTTAATGGCATTCCTACGCATTGTAAATCATGAGAAAGGAATCCATATTGGTGCACGTCATATGACGGTTTCAACAAGTGGAATTATCCCAAAAATTTATAAATTCGCTGAAGAAGATATGCAAATTAACTTTGCGATTTCATTGCACGCTCCAAATACAGAATTACGTTCAAAATTAATGCCAATTAACCGTGCTTATAAATTGCCGGATTTAATGGAGGCTATTAAATATTATGTAAATAGAACGGGTCGTCGTATTACATTTGAATATGGCTTATTTGGAGGAGAAAACGACCAAGTTGAGCACGCTGAAGAACTTGCTCAATTGTTAAAAGGTGTAAAGTGTCATGTGAACTTAATTCCGGTAAACTACGTACCAGAGCGTGATTATGTAAGAACGCCACGTGAGCAAATTTTCTTATTTGAAAAAACGCTAAAAGACCGTGGAGTAAATGTAACGATTCGCCGTGAACAAGGTCATGATATTGATGCTGCCTGCGGTCAGTTGCGTGCAAAGGAGCGCAAAGAAGAGACGAGGTGACAAGATGAAAGCCGTGTTTCTATCGGATAAAGGTAAAGTTCGTCAACACAATGAAGATAGTGCAGGAGTTTTTCATAATTTAGATGGAGATATTTTAGCTGTAGTAGCTGATGGAATGGGAGGTCATCGAGCAGGCGATGTTGCTAGCTCGATGGCCATTCAATTATTCCATGATTATTGGAAGCAAACGTATAATATGGATACACCAAAAAAAGCAGAAGAATGGTTACATACAAACGTTGAAATGATTAACGAGAGGGTATACGAATACTCGAAGAAGCATACTGAATGTAGTGGCATGGGAACTACTGTTATTGTTGCGATTTGTACGGCGGGATTTGTAACAATTGGACATATAGGAGATAGTCGTTGTTACATGTTATCAGATGGAGAGATTTCGCTTATAACCGAAGATCATTCACTTGTAAATGAACTTGTGAGATATGGTGAGATTTCAAAAGAAGATGCAGAGTATCATCCAAAAAAGAATGTGCTTTTACGAGCGCTTGGAACAGAAGAAAAAGTTGGATTAGATGTGAAAACATTAGTGTTAGAAGAAAATGATCAACTGCTTCTTTGCTCTGACGGATTATCAAATAAAGTTGCTATGGATGATATGCGAAAAATTTTGCTATTAAACGAACAACTCGAGACAAAGGGGGAGTGTCTTGTTCAACTTGCGAATGATCGTGGTGGAGAAGATAATATTACCCTTGTCATTGTTGATTATACGGGTTCGGCAAACGAAAGTAGGTGAATTACAACGTGCTGATTGGAAAACGCCTAAATGACCGCTACAAGCTACTGAAAATGATTGGTGGCGGAGGAATGGCCAATGTATATTTGGCTCATGATGATATACTGGGCCGGGATGTAGCGGTAAAAATATTACGACTCGATTATGCAAATAATGATGAGTTTATCAAACGTTTCCATCGAGAAGCGCAATCTGTTACAACGTTGTCGCATCCGAATATTGTGAGTATGTATGATGTTGGTGAAGAAGATGGGATTTATTATCTTGTTATGGAGTATGTACCTGGGCAAACATTGAAGCAATATATAAATCAGCGTGGAATGTTACCTATAGGAGAAGCTCTTGATATTATGGAACAGTTAACATCTGCAATGGCACATGCTCATCATTTTGAAATTGTACATCGAGATATAAAGCCACATAACATTCTAATTCGGAATGATGGAGTTGTGAAAGTAACCGATTTTGGAATTGCGACAGCTACAAGTGCAACGACGATAACGCATACGAACTCAGTGCTTGGTTCGGTTCATTATTTGTCTCCAGAGCAAGCACGCGGAGGGATAGCGAATAAACAATCAGACATTTATTCACTTGGAATTGTAATGTTTGAATTGTTAACAGGGCGACAACCATTTTCAGGAGAGTCTGCGGTTGCGATAGCTTTAAAACATTTACAGAATGAAACACCATCTCCAAAACGTTGGAATCCAGATATTCCACAAAGTGTAGAAAATATTATTTTAAAAGCAACTGCAAAAGATCCGTTTCATCGGTATCAGTCTGCTAATGCGATGAAGAGAGATGTTGAAACAGCGCTATATCCAGAACGTATTAATGAACAACCGTTTTATATACCGGAAGATATGGAAGCGACGAAGGCCATTCCGATTATTCAACAAGAGCAATTGTTTGGAAATGTAAGTGATGAAACAATTGTATTGAATGGAAACAAAGCCGATGGACAGATAAAAAATGAAGAAGCCAAACCAAAGGTAGAAAAAAAGCGAAGTAATAAATGGTTGAAAGTACTAATTACAACATTTTTACTTTTAGCAATTGGTATAACGTTAGCTCTTACTGTAATTCCAGGATTCTTTATACCAAAAGATGTGAAAATCCCGGATGTATCTGGTATGAAGTATGAGACTGCTGTTAATGCTCTTGTTGAGAAAGGATTTGAAGTTGCTGAGCCTAACATTGTTTATACAGATGATGTTGAAGCTGGGAAAGTAATTAAAACAAATCCAGTAGCAGGAAGAGTTGTAAAGGAAAGTTCTAAAATCACAATCTATCAATCCGGTGGGAAAAAAAAGAACAAAATGAGTAATTTAATCGGAAAAGATTTTGAGAGCTTGAAGGACGAATTAGAAGGAAAATATAAAATTATTGTTCCATCCTATATTGAAAGCGATAAACCGAAAGGTCAAATTTTAGACCAGAGTCCAGCGGCTGATCAAATGATTGTGGAAGCAGAGCAAGATGTGAAAGTTTGGATAAGTAAGGGGCCTTATCAAATTAGGCTTGGTGATTTTTCAGGTTGGACCGAAAATTATGTGAATAGCTATTTGAATGAAAATAAACTGATCTCTAATATAAAAAGAGAGTATTCAGATACAGTTGAGAAAGGTTTAGTGATTTCGCAATCACCAAAACCGGGAACACCTTTAAAAGAAGGAGATAAAGTAACGGTTACTATATCAGATGGGCCAAAACCGAAAGTAACGAAGACTGTAAAAGTTGATAATATTGCAATCCCATATGAATCTCCTGTAGAAGGTGAGAAAAAGCCGCAGACAATAGAAATTTATAAAGAAGATATGGCGCAAAAAATGGATAAGCCGATTGAAACACGAACGATAACGGAATCAACTACTATTTCTTTAGAATTTGTGATTCAAGAAGGAACAAAAGGACATTATAAGATTGTTCGAGATGGAACAACAATCATTGATAAAGAAGTGCCATATCCGGCCGAGTAAAGGTGTGTCTCCATTTAGTGGATTCCACCTTCTTTGTATGGACAGTGGAATTTGTTACTCGTGCCTGTTATGCTGTTAACGTGGGTAGAAAAAGGACGAGAAGTTGTGATTTGAAATAGAAGAACAGCCTAAAAGTAAAGTAGGAATAAAGGGTAATCTAAACTGGTAAACAATCAGTCTTATCCCATTACTCCGTCTCGAAATTTTGAGAGAGGGTTAATAATATATATAACCCTACTTGATCAGGGACTGATAATCATTTCATTTTATATAGAATAAAGGAGAGTTATATGGCAGAAGGAAAAATTATAAAAGCTTTAAGCGGTTTTTATTATGTGCAGCATGAAGGTGGTATTACACAATGCCGCGGTCGTGGTGTATTCAGAAAAAATAAAATTACACCGCTTGTAGGAGATCAAGTAGTTTTTCAAGCAGAGAATCCGAATGAAGGGTATGTTTTGGAGGTTTTTGAGCGAAAGAATGAACTTGTTAGACCGCCAATCGCCAATGTTGATCAAGCAATCCTTGTTTTCTCGGCAGTTGAACCAGATTTTAACCCTGGATTGTTAGATCGATTTCTGGTTTTAATTGAATATCATAACATTAAACCGATTATTTGTATTAGTAAAATGGATTTAGTTAGTGAAAAGATGCGAGAAACCGTTGAATCTTATGCAAAGGATTATCGTGAAATGGGATATGATGTGCTATTTACTTCAATCAACACATCGGAAAGTATTGATATTTTAAAACCATTTTTAGAAGGTTGTGTATCAGTGGTTGCAGGACAATCTGGTGTAGGAAAATCATCCATGTTAAACGTATTACGCCCAGATTTAGCACTGAAAACAAATGATATCTCTTCGCATTTAGGGCGTGGTAAGCATACGACAAGACACGTAGAATTGATTTCGGTTGGAAGTGGTCTGGTAGCAGATACACCGGGGTTTAGTTCCCTTGATTTTATCGATATAGAAGTAGAAGATCTTACATATTGTTTTCCAGAGTTGAAAGAAGAGAGTCAATACTGTAAATTTAGAGGGTGTACACATCTTTCTGAACCAAAATGCGCGGTGAAAGCTGCGGTAGAGGAAGGGAAGATTACCGATTATCGTTACGAACATTATAAACAATTCGTAGAAGAAATTAGAGAGAGAAAGCCGAGGTATTAGTCATGATTAAAATTGCACCATCGATTTTATCAGCAGATTTTTCAAAATTAGGGGAAGAAATTAAAGATGTAGAAAAAGGCGGAGCGGATTATATCCATGTTGATGTAATGGATGGACATTTTGTTCCGAACATTACAATTGGTCCGCTAATTGTAGAGGCAATTCGTCCAATTACATCCTTACCATTAGATGTACATTTGATGATTGAAAATCCTGATAATTATATCCCTACTTTTGCGAAGGCTGGAGCGGATATTATTACTGTCCATGTAGAGGCATGTTCACATTTACATCGTACGATTCAATTAATTAAATCACATGATATCAAAGCGGGAGTGGTATTAAACCCGCATACACCAGTGTCAATGATTGAACATGTATTAGAAGATGTTGATATGGTATTACTTATGACAGTAAATCCAGGATTTGGCGGACAGAAGTTTATTCATTCTGTATTACCGAAAATTAAACAAGTTGCAGAAATGGTCAAAGAGCGTAATTTACAAGTAGAAATTGAAGTTGATGGTGGTGTAAACGCTGAGACTGCGAGACTTTGTGTAGAAGCTGGAGCAAATGTCCTTGTAGCTGGATCAGCAGTATATAATCAAAAAGACCGCGGTGAGGCAATTCGCGTAATTCGTGGATAAGGAATAGATGTAAGAAAACTTTCATGACCTGTTAGAACGGGAAAAATGTGAAAAAGGCAATCTACCGACTGGCAGATTGTCTTTTTCTATAGAAGGGGAAGAAAAGATGATTATTCATATACTAGCTGGAGGGCCTGAGGAGTACTGCGCTGATTTATCTCGGTATGAAAATGAGGAAGTTGTATGGGCGGCAGTTGACCGTGGTGTATATCGTTTATTACAAAGAGGAATCATGCCAACAGTTGCATTTGGTGACTATGACTCAGTTACAGATGAAGAATTAGCGTGGATGCAAAAACAGACAGATGAGTTGCATATTGTTCCGCGCGAAAAAGATCAAACGGATTTAGAAATTGCAATTCATTGGGCATTGGAGCAAAAACCGGATTTGATTCGTATTTTTGGCGCTACAGGTGGAAGGCTTGATCATGGATTAGCGAACATACAGATGCTTTTAAAAGGGCTGGAAGCATATACTGAAATGTATATCGTCGATAATAAAAATGAAATCTCTGTAAAAAAAGTAGGTACATATATAATTGAAGAAAAGGAGCAATTTCCATACGTATCTTTTGTGCCTGTTACGGAAATTGTAAAAGGTATTACACTTCGTGGTTTTAAATATCCTCTCACTGATAAAACGATAGAATGGGGATCGACGCTTTGTATTAGTAATGAACTCGTTGCGGAAAAAGGTACTTTTTCATTTACTTCTGGCATATTAATGGTGATAAGAAGCACGGATTGAAGAAACACTTTTGCTACTTGCATCATATAGTAAACAAGTGGAGTAATGGGGATTAGGAGGGAAACCATGAGATTTTATACAATTAAGTTACCTAAATTTCTTGGTGGAATTGTTCGCGCGGTGTTAAATACCTTTAAAAAGGACTAAAAAAGCACCATTAATGGTGCTTTTTTCATGGTGATAATAAAAAAAGAGCCTAGTGGCTCTTTTTTTTATTATTAAACACGTTCGATTTTGCCAGATTTTAATGCTCTAGCAGAAACGTAAACACGTTGAACTTTACCGTCGATGCGTACGCGAACTTTTTGAAGGTTAGCGCCCCATTTACGTTTTGTAGCGTTCATTGCGTGAGAACGAGAGTTACCAGAACGAGCTTTTCTTCCAGTAATAGCACAAACACGAGCCATCTATATTTCCCTCCCTTAACTACCTTACCATACGTAATTTTTCAATGTTAGTCTTTTATGCGATGCTAAAAACACTACTATAATTTAACACAACTAAAAAGAGAATGCAACAGTGTATAAAAAAGAAATCAAGAAAAATTACTTGACACTAAATGTCAGTAAAGAAAAGTAGAAATCAAGAAAAATCACTTGACATATTATAGTGATACATGTTGTATAATAACAATGGACTATTTTGCTCGTCATGGAAAATTGTAATAATGAGTACAAAATATGAGAGCGAAAAGAAAGAACGATGGAATTTTCTTTGAAAAGATTATATGATAGTAATTAAAGTAGTCTAGCTCACTTTCACCATTTATGAAGGGGGAAACGAGATGTCAATTGAAATTAAAACGAAGTACGGTCAAATTGATATTAGTACAGATGTAATTGCAACGATTGCTGGAGGTGCCGCGGTAGATTGCTACGGTATCGTTGGTATGGCTTCAAAAAATCAATTAAAAGATGGATTAACAGAAATTTTACGAAAAGAAAACTTCACTAGAGGCGTTATTGTTCGTAAAGACGAAGATGAAGTACATATTGATATGTATATTATTGTGAGCTATGGTACAAAAATTTCAGAGGTAGCACATAACGTCCAAACGAAAGTGAAATATACATTAGACCAAACGGTAGGACTAGCAGTAGATTCTGTAAACATCTACGTACAAGGAGTTAAAGTAATAAACTTGTAATGTGCATTAAGGAGGAAAATCTGTGTCAATTCAAAAAATTGATGGAAAACGTTTATCACAAATGATTATTCAAGGAGCGAATAATTTAACAAACAATGTGCAGCTTGTTGATGCATTAAACGTTTTTCCAGTTCCAGATGGCGATACCGGTACAAATATGAATTTATCAATGACTTCAGGTGCGCGTGAAGTGAAAGCAAACCCTTCACAGCATGCTGGTAAAGTCGGCGTAAGTTTAGCAAAAGGATTATTAATGGGAGCTCGCGGTAACTCAGGTGTTATTTTATCTCAGTTGTTCCGTGGCTTCTCTAAATCCATTGAACAAAAAGAAGAATTAACAACAGTTGATTTTGCGGCAGCTTTAGAAGCTGGTGTAGAAACGGCGTATAAAGCGGTTATGAAGCCGATTGAAGGAACGATTCTAACAGTTGCAAGAGAAACGGGTAAATATGCAGTCACAGTTGCGAAAAAACAGCGCGACTTTGTTTTGTTTATGGAGGACGTTGTAAAAGAAGCGAATGCATCGTTAAATCGTACGCCGGATTTATTACCTGTATTAAAACAAGTTGGCGTTGTAGATAGCGGTGGTAAAGGTCTTGTAGTTGTATATGAAGGCTTTTTAGCTGATTTAAAAGGAGAAACAATTTCTTCTGATGTACCGGCGCAACCATCTATGAATGAAATGGTACGTGCGGAGCATCACCGTAGTGTACAAAGCCAATTGAGTACAGAAGATATTGAATATGGATATTGTACGGAGTTTATGGTGAAATTAGAGCCTGAAAAAGTAAAGGAACATAATTTCTCAGAACAAAAATTCCGTGAAGATATTAGCGTATATGGTGATTCACTACTTGTTGTATCAGATGATGAAATCGTAAAAGTTCATATTCATGCGGAGCATCCGGGAGATGCGATGAACTATGGTCAACGTTATGGTAGTTTAATTAAGATTAAAGTAGAAAATATGCGTGAACAGCATACTGCGTTATTAGACGATCCAGTAACAACGCCTGAGAAGGTAACTCCAGTGAAAGAGAAACAACCATATGGTATTGTAACTGTAGCAATGGGGTCTGGAATTAAGAACTTATTCGAGAGCATTGGTGCAACACAAGTTATCGAAGGTGGTCAAACGATGAATCCAAGCACGGAGGATATCGTGAAAGCAATTGAAGAGGCGAATGCTGAAAAAATTATCATTTTGCCGAACAATGGCAATATTGTGATGGCTGCAGAACAAGCTGCCTCTGTTGTTGATCAAGAAGTTATTGTAGTGCGTTCGAAAACTGTTCCGCAAGGGATGGCAGCTATGTTAGCATTTAACCCAGCTGGAACGCTAGAAGAAAATGAAGAGAATATGAAAGAAGCGCTTGCGCATGTGAGAACAGGTCAAGTTACGTATGCAGTTCGTGATACGGAAATTGACGGCGTATCAATTCAAAAAGATGATTTCATGTGCATTGCAGATGGAAAGATTGTATCTACAAATGCTAAAAAAGTAGGTGCAGCGAAGCAGTTGCTAGAAAGTATGATTGATGAAGATTCTGAGATCGTAACAATCTTGCAAGGTGAAGATGCAGCAGATGAAGAAGTTGCAGAGTTAGTTTCATTTGTAGAAGAGAAGTTTGAAGATGTAGAGGTAGAAGTTCATCAAGGAAATCAACCTGTATATTCTTTCATTTTCTCTGTAGAATAAGATGAAGTTTTCCTAAGGGATAGATTATTTACTTGCTAATGAGCGAGAACGCATGACATATATTGCCTGTGATTCTTATTCAAAAGGCTAGCATATTGATGATAAAAAGAGCCTTACTGTTATAGTAAGGCTCTTTTCTTTCGTGTATAACTTCTATAAGTTTCTTCACTATAATTGTAATAGATAAACCTTGGACTGTTGTGTAAGAGTAGTCTCTTTTAAAACGCCTATGATAAAATAGAAAAGGTGAAAGAGGGCGATTACTAT
The DNA here is from genome assembly GCF_013314535.1 of Bacillus sp. Xin1. Classification (GTDB taxonomy): domain Bacteria; phylum Bacillota; class Bacilli; order Bacillales; family Bacillaceae_G; genus Bacillus_A. Next base: position 23,121 of record NZ_JABUAE010000017.1, read on the forward strand.
AGGAAGTAGGTAATCGTTGTAAATGAGATGTGAATAGAATGCTATGAAATAAGATGAGAATGAAATGAAGAAAATGATGTGACGGAGCGTGAAAATCTTGAATGAAATTGTGCAAGTTCCTGTTACGGATGTAAAGGGAATCGGAGGAGAGACATCTGAATTATTACATGAGATGGGGATTTATACAGTTTCTCATCTATTAGAGCATTTTCCGTACCGTTATGAAGACTATGCGATGAAAGATTTGGCAGATGTGAAGCATGAAGAGCGTGTAACGGTGGAAGGAAAAGTACATAGTGCTCCTTTATTACAATATTATGGGAAGAAGAAGTCGCGCCTTACTGTTCGTGTACTTGTTGGCCGTTATTTAATTACGGCTGTATGTTTTAACAGACCATATTATAAGCAAAAATTAAAACTTGATGAAACGGTGGCGATTACTGGTAAATGGGATCAGCATCGCCAAACAATCTCTGTATCCGAGCTTCATTTTGGTCCAGTCGTACGCCAGCAAGAAGTGGAACCTGTGTATTCAGTAAAAGGGAAATTAACAGTAAAACAAATGCGTCGTTTTATTGCGCAAGCTTTAAAAGAATACGGTAACTCTATAACTGAAGTATTACCAGGTGGTTTGCTAAGTCGTTACAAGTTGTTACCTCGATATGAAGCTCTTCGGGCACTGCATTTCCCGGTTGGTCAAGAAGATTTAAAACAGGCACGTCGTCGATTTGTATATGAGGAATTTTTCTTATTCCAGCTCAAAATGCAAGCGTTGCGTAAAATTGAAAGAGAGAGTTCGAAGGGAACGAAAAAAGAGATTTCAATGAAAGAATTAGAAGAATTCACTGATGCGCTTCCATTCCCACTTACTGGTGCGCAGCGCCGTGTTGTTTCTGAGATTATGAAGGATATGGAGTCTCCTTACCGAATGAATCGGTTATTACAAGGAGATGTTGGGGCGGGAAAAACGGTCGTAGCTGCAATTGCTCTTTATGCAGCGAAACTTGCGCATTATCAGGGCGCGTTAATGGTCCCTACAGAAATTCTAGCTGAGCAACATTATCAATCGCTAGCAGAGACATTCTCTCATTTTAATATGAATGTGGAATTATTAACAAGTTCAGTTAAAGGGGCACGTCGTCGTGAGATTTTAGCGAAACTTGAACAAGGAGAAATAGATATTCTTGTTGGGACACATGCTTTAATTCAGGATGAGGTCATTTTCCATAGGCTTGGACTGGTTATTACTGACGAACAACACCGTTTTGGTGTGGCGCAGCGCCGTGTTTTACGAGAGAAAGGTGAAAGTCCGGACGTGTTGTTTATGACAGCGACACCAATTCCGCGTACATTGGCGATTACTGCTTTTGGAGAAATGGATGTTTCCATTATTGATGAAATGCCGGCTGGGCGTAAAGTGATTGAAACGTATTGGGCAAAACATGATATGTTAGAGCGTGTTCTTGGATTCGTAGAAAAGGAAGTGAAGAAGGGGAGACAAGCTTATGTCATTTGTCCGCTTATTGAAGAATCTGAGAAGCTTGATGTGCAAAATGCAATTGATTTGCATAGTATGCTGATTCATCACTATCAAGGGAAGTTTCACGTTGGATTAATGCATGGGCGTCTATCTTCTCAAGAAAAAGAAGAGGTAATGGAGCAATTTAGTGAAAATAAAGTGCAAATTCTTGTTTCGACAACGGTAGTTGAGGTTGGTGTTAACGTGCCAAATGCAACAGTTATGGTAATTTATGATGCGGAGCGCTTTGGTTTATCGCAATTGCATCAGCTTCGAGGACGTGTTGGTCGTGGAAGTGAGCAGTCGTATTGTTTGTTAATTGCAGATCCGAAATCGGAGACTGGAAAAGAGCGAATGCGCATTATGACGGAAACAAATGATGGATTTGTATTATCAGAAAAAGATTTAGAATTACGTGGTCCTGGAGATTTCTTTGGAAGTAAGCAAAGTGGTCTGCCAGAGTTTAAGGTAGCTGATATGGTACATGATTATCGAGCATTGGAAACAGCGAGACAAGATGCAGCCATACTGGTTGATTCAGAAGCGTTTTGGCATAATGAACAGTATGCATCGCTTCGCGTATATCTTGAAGGAACAGGTGTGTTTCAAGGAGAAAAGCTTGATTAAAAGTCGAATGTGCGAAATTTTTTGTTGCATTCTACTTTTAATGATTATATACTACTGTTAGTACCTAGTCATAAAAATGGATGGTGCGGTATGAAAAAGAGAAAAAGCAAGAAAGAAAGACAAGCGTTATTGCAACAAACAATAGAAACAAATCCGTTTATAACGGATGAAGAGTTAGCAGAGCAGTTTCAAGTAAGTATACAAACAGTTCGTCTTGATCGAATGGAGTTATCCATTCCGGAGTTAAGAGAACGAATTAAACATGTAGCGACACGCCAGCATGAAGAAGATGTGAAATCTTTGCCGTTAGAAGAAGTAGTTGGCGAAATTATTGATATAGAATTAGATAGGCATGCAATTTCCATTTTCGAAGTAAAGGTGGAGCATGTATTTAAAAGAAATCAAATTGCACGTGGGCATCATTTATTTGCTCAAGCAAACTCACTAGCTGTTGCAGTTATTGATGAAGAACTAGCTTTAACTGCAAAGTCTACCATTCGATATATTCGTCCTGTAAAATTAGGAGAACGTGTTGTTGCTAAAGCACGCGTTGAAGATGTGGAGAATGATAAAGGACGGACGGTTGTCAAAGTGCGTAGCTTTGTTGGTGAAGAACTTGTTTTTTCAGGCACTTTTGAAATGTATCGATCTAGTAATTATAGTGAGGAAGGTAACAATTTATGAAAATCGCAATAGATGCAATGGGTGGCGATCACGCTCCAAAAGCAGTAGTATTAGGAGCAATGAAAGCTATTAAGGAATATTCGGATTTACATATTACCCTAGTAGGGAAAGAAGAAGAAATTCGTCAGCATTTAACAAATGAAGAGCGTATTACTATACTTCATACAGACGAAATGATTGAAGCAACGGATGAACCAGTAAGAGCTGTTCGCCGTAAAAAACAAGCTTCAATGGTACTTGCAGCACAGCAAGTAAAGGAAGGTGTAGCAGATGCTTGTATATCAGCAGGTAGCACAGGCGCTTTAATGGCTGCTGGATTGTTTGTGGTAGGACGTATGGAAGGGATTGAACGACCTGCTTTATCACCCACAATGCCAACTGTTGATGGAGAAGGCTTTGTTATGCTAGATGTTGGAGCGAATGTCGACGCAAAACCAATTCATTTATATCAATACGCGGTTATGGGTTCTGTTTACGCTGAAAAAGTAAGAGGGATTCAAAATCCACGTGTTGGACTTTTAAATGTTGGTACAGAAGATGGGAAAGGAAACGACCTTTCAAAACAAGTATTTGCTATGTTAAAAGATGCACCGATTAACTTTGTTGGAAATATTGAATCAAGAGATTTACTACAAGGTGTAGCGGATGTAGTTGTATGTGATGGTTTTACTGGAAATGTAGCATTAAAATCATTAGAAGGAACAGCACTTGCGTTATTCTCTATGCTAAAAGAACAATTAATGAGTTCATTTACAAGTAAATTAGCAGCAGCAGTATTAAAACCAAAACTTATGGTATTAAAAGATAAAATGGATTATTCGGAGTATGGCGGAGCAGCATTATTTGGATTAAAAGCTCCAGTCATTAAGGCTCACGGTTCTTCTAATGATCAATCGATATTCAGTGCGATTCGTCAAACGAGAGAGATGGTAGCGAAAGAAGTAATTCCTACTATTTCAAGTGTAATGGAGAAAGAGCCGCTTCAATAAGAGGAGGATTTGAAATGGGAAAACTAGCATTTCTTTTTCCGGGCCAAGGTTCACAGGCAGTTGGAATGGGTAGACAGTTAGCAGAGAATTATAAAGAGGTTGCAAAAGTATTTCAAAAAGCAGATGAAGTTTTACAGGAGTCTCTTTCAGAGGTGATTTTTGAAGGGCCGCAGGAAAAACTGACATTAACGACAAATGCACAGCCTGCATTGTTGACGACAAGTTTTGCGATTTTAACAGCTTTGAAAGAATATGATATTACACCAGACTATGTGGCAGGACATAGTTTGGGTGAGTATAGTGCGCTTGTAGCAGCTGGAGCATTGACATTCGATGATGCTGTGTATGCTGTGAGAAAACGTGGTGAATATATGGAAGAAGCTGTGCCGAGTGGAGAAGGAGCAATGGCTGCTATTTTAGGAGCGGATCCAGATGTTCTGAAACAAGTTACAGAAGAAGTGACGAATGAAGGATATCCGGTGCAAGTTGCTAATATGAATAGCACGAAGCAAATTGTTATATCTGGAACAAAACAAGGTGTAGAACTTGCATCTCAAAAAGCGAAAGAAAATGGTGCGAAACGTGCAATTCCACTTCGAGTGAGCGGTCCATTCCATTCTTCATTAATGAAGCCAGCTGCTGAGAAGTTTCAAGGCGTACTAAGTGAAATTGCAATTCAAGATGCAAAAATTCCGGTTATCGCAAATGTTACGGCAGATTGCATTACACGTAGTACGGATATTCAAGAAAAACTAATTGAACAACTTTATTCACCTGTTTTATGGTACCCATCGATTGAACGTATGGTAGAACAAGGGGTAGATACATTTATTGAAATTGGACCCGGAAAAGTGCTAGCTGGTCTTATGAAATCAATCGCTCCATCTGTGAAAGTATATGCGATATATGATGAAGAGACATTGAGAGATACCATTTCAAATTTGAGAGGAGAAAGCGGATGTTAAAAGGGAAAGTAGCATTAGTAACAGGTGCATCACGCGGGATTGGTCGTGCAATTGCAATTGATTTAGCGAAGCAAGGTGCGACGGTTGTAGTGAACTACGCTGGTAATGAACAAAAAGCAAATGAAGTAGTCGATGAAATAAAAAAGCTTGGCTCAGAAGCAATCGCAGTAAGAGCTGATGTTGCTAATGGTGAAGATGTTGCAAATATGGTAAAACAAACTGTAGACACATTTGGACAAGTTGATATTCTTGTAAATAACGCAGGTGTAACAAGAGATAATTTATTAATGCGTATGAAAGAAGAAGAATGGGATACAGTTATTAATACAAACTTAAAAGGTGTATTCTTATGTACGAAAGCCGTATCTCGCTATATGATGCGTCAACGTCACGGCCGTATTGTTAATATTGCTTCTGTTGTTGGTGTTACAGGAAATCCTGGTCAAGCAAATTACGTTGCTGCAAAAGCGGGTGTAATAGGATTGACAAAAACGTCTGCTAAAGAATTAGCTAGTAGAAATATAACTGTAAATGCCATTGCGCCAGGATTTATTGCTACCGATATGACGGACGTACTAGCAGAAAACTTAAAAGAAGAAATGTTGAAATTGATCCCTGCTGCTAAGTTTGGAGAAGCGCAAGATATTGCGAATGCTGTAACGTTTTTTGCTGCTGATCACAGCAAATATATTACAGGACAAACATTACATGTTGATGGCGGTATGGTAATGTAATAAAAGAAACGATTTCACCTAGTTTTTTTGTGAAATATTTAATATAATATTTGAGGGGAGGTGAATGAATTATGGCAGATGTTTTAGAGCGTGTAACGAAAATCATCGTGGATCGTTTAGGAGTAGAAGAAACAGAAGTAGTACCAGCTGCAAGCTTTAAAGAAGATTTAGGTGCAGACTCCCTAGATGTAGTTGAACTTGTAATGCAATTAGAAGATGAGTTTGAAATGGAAATTTCTGATGAAGAAGCAGAAAAAATTGCTACTGTTGGCGATGCTGTGACTTACATAGAGAGTCATCTATAATGTTTGAGTGAAGTCCCGTTTTATAGCGGGGCTTTCTCGGCTTATATCTGGAGGGACCTATGCCGTACCGAAAATATAGAGAAAAAAAATATGAAACAAAATATCGTGAAGTCTTTAAAATGTTTCAACAAAAAATAGGTATTACGTTTACAGACGAAAAATTATTGATTCAAGCATTTACGCATTCATCGTATGTGAATGAGCATCGAAAAAAGCCACATGAAGACAATGAACGTCTTGAATTTCTTGGAGACGCTGTATTAGAACTAACTGTATCGCAGTATTTGTTTCAAAAATATCCGACAATGAGCGAAGGAGAACTAACGAAGTTACGTGCAGCTATTGTGTGTGAGCCATCTCTTGTCCGCTTTGCGAATGAATTGTCATTTGGGAATCTCGTTCTATTAGGAAAAGGTGAAGAAATGACAGGTGGGCGTGAACGACCGGCCTTATTAGCGGATGTCTTTGAAGCGTTTATTGGTGCCCTTTATCTTGATCAAGGATTGGATACAGTGTGGGGATTCTTAAAAGAAATCGTATATCCAAAAATTAATGAAGGTGCTTTTTCTCATGTGATGGATTATAAGAGTCAATTACAAGAATTAATTCAGCGTGATGGTAGCGGTAATATTGAGTATCAAATTTTGCAAGAAAAAGGACCTGCTCACAATCGAGAATTTGTGTCACGTGTTACATTAAATAGCGTGGCTCTTGGTCTTGGTAGCGGTAAGTCAAAAAAAGAGGCAGAACAACAAGCTGCTGCAGAGGCGTTGAAAAAGTTAAAAGAACAATCATAAGGAATCCCCCTTTATATGAGGGGGATTCCTTGTGCATAGAATGAAACTTTATTTTTATTTAGATATAAAAAAGATAAATATGAATCCGTGCAGTAGCTTGTTTTTACAGGCACAGACTATAACAACGGAGAATAGGGGGAAGGCCTTTCGTGTTTTTAAAGAGATTAGAAATAGCAGGATTTAAATCCTTCGCTGAGCGTGTATCTGTTGATTTTGTTCCGGGTGTAACATCTGTAGTTGGTCCTAACGGGAGTGGAAAGAGTAATATTACCGATGCAATCCGCTGGGTACTTGGTGAACAATCTGCAAAATCATTACGCGGTGCAAAGATGGAGGATATTATTTTTGCGGGAAGCGATACGCGAAAAGCAGTTAATGTTGCAGAAGTAACGTTAACTTTAAATAATGAAGATCAGCGTTTGCCAATTGAATATAATGAAGTATGTGTAACACGCCGTGTTTCTCGCTCAGGAGATAGTGACTTTTTTATTAATAAACAGTCTTGTCGATTAAAAGATATTGTTGATTTGTTTATGGACTCCGGTATGGGGCGAGAAGCTTTCTCGATTATTAGTCAAGGGAAAGTAGAAGAAATTTTAAGTAGTAAATCTGAAGAACGTCGTGGTGTATTTGAAGAAGCGGCGGGCGTATTAAAATATAAACTTCGCAAAAAGAAAGCCGAAGGAAAATTAGCAGAAACACAAGAAAATTTAAATCGTGTGCAAGATATCATTCATGAACTAAGTAGTCAAGTAGAGCCCCTTGAAAAACAGGCTTCTATTGCGAAAGACTATCTTGAGAAAAAAGAAGAACTAGAAAAAGTAGAAGCGGCTCTCATTGTATATGAAATTGAAGAATTACATGAAAAATGGGAAGCACTTAGAAAACAGTTTGGACACAATAAAGATGAAGAAGTAAAAATGTCAACGCACTTACAAAAAAGTGAAGCAGAGCTCGAAGAATTACGCGGACAATTGCAAGCGATTGATGAATCTGTAGATTCCTTGCAAGAAGTCCTCCTTCTTTCCAGTAAAGAGTTAGAAAAGTTAGAGGGACAGCGTGAATTGTTAAAGGAAAGAAAACAAAATGCAACAACGCATTGTGCGCAGCTTGAACAATTAATCATTGAGTTAACAGAAAAAACTAAGGTTTATGATGGAGAAATCGAAACAAGTACGGAAGAACTCATGAATTTCGCAAATCAGGTAAAAGAGTTAGAGCAGAAGCTGCACGAAAATGAGAAACTTCTTTCTACATATGCAGAAAACCTGGAAGAGCAAATTGAGCATTTAAAAGGGGATTACATTGAACTTTTAAACCAACAAGCAAGTCATCGCAACGAACTATCTATGCTTGAGGAACAATTTAAACAACAAAACTCTAAAAATCAACGCCTTGATGAAGAAAATGAAAAATATGTACAAATGCGTATGCAAATTACAGCTAAAAAGGCAAAACTTGTAGAGGGTTACGAACAAGTAAGAGAGAAAGTTACAAGCGTTATCACAAATATACAAAAAACAGAAGCGGCGCTTGGAAAATGTAAGACGCAATATAGTGAAAATGAAACAAAATTGTATCAAGCGTATCAATTTGTTCAACAAGCTCGCTCTCGAAAAGAAATGCTAGAAGAGATGCAAGAAGATTATTCTGGATTTTATCAAGGTGTACGTGAAGTATTGAAGGCCCGTGAAGGTAAATTACATGGTATTGAAGGTGCGGTAGCTGAGCTGCTTACTGTACCGAAGGAATATGAAATTGCAATGGAGATTGCACTTGGTGCAGCGATGCAACACGTTGTTGTACAAACAGAAGAGCATGCTCGCACGGCAATTGCATTTTTGAAACAAAATCGCCATGGACGTGCAACGTTTTTACCGCAGGCTGTTATTAAGGGAAGGTCATTATCTTTTGAACAACTAAGAATGATAAAACAACATCCATCATTTATAGGTGTTGCAGCAGAATTGGTACACTATAATAATAAATATGAAAATATAGTTTCAAATTTATTAGGAACAGTCGTTGTTGCGAAAGATTTAAGAGGTGCAAATGAGCTAGCGAAGCAGTTGCAATATCGTTACCGTATTGTAACGGTGGAAGGCGATGTTGTGAATCCTGGTGGTTCTATGACTGGTGGAGCTGTAAAACAAGCGAAATCTTCTTTATTAGGACGACAGCGAGAATTAGAAGAGTGGAGTAAGAAGCTTGCTGAAATGGAAGAAAAAACTTCTAAATTAGAAAACTTCGTTAAAGCGCTAAAACAAGAAATTCAAGAAAAAGAAGTTAAAATAAAAGAGCTACGTTACGATGTGGAACAAGAGCGCGTAGATGAGCAAAAGTTAAAAGAAGAAATTAATCAGCTAGAGTTAGAAGAGCACCGTATTAATGATCGTTTGTCTATCTATGATTTAGAAATAGAAGGCTTTCTACAAGATCAAGTCAAGATGCAAGGGCGTAAAGAAGAATTAGAAGGAATTTTAGCGAGTCTTCAAAAAGATATCACAGGACTGGATGAAAAAATTGCTGACTTAACAAAGCAGAAAAGTGAGCAACATTCTTCGAAAGAAAAAGTTCAAATGGAGATGACGGAGTTGAAAGTACAAGCTGCAGAAAAGCAGCAACGTTTGTCCAATCAAAAAGAAAAAGTAGATCGCTTAACGAAAGAACAAGAAGAAACGCAGCGAACACTTGTAAAAACAAAGGAAGATCTAGCGTTTTTAAAGCAAGAAATGACATCCAATTCGAGCGGTGAAGAGCAAATTACGAATATGATTGAAAAGAAAGCATACGATCGAAATCAAACATCGGAATTAATTAGTTCACGTCGTGAGCAACGCCTAACCCTACAGGAACGAGTAGAACATATAGAACGTGAAGTAAAAGAAACAAAAGGACGATATAAATATGTTCTTGAGATTCTAAAAGATCAAGAGGTGAAAATCAATCGTCTTGATGTTGAATTGGAAAATAGATTGCAACATTTACGTGAAACGTATACGATTTCATTTGAAGCAGCAAAACCGAAATATACAATGACGATGCCTGCAGAGGATGCGCGTAAAAAGGTGAAATTAATTAAGTTATCCATCGAAGAGCTGGGAACAGTGAACTTAGGCGCAATCGATGAATATGAACGTGTAGCCGAAAGACATACATTCTTGCTAGAACAACGGGATGACTTGGAAGAAGCGAAGGCGACATTGCACCAAGTTATAACGGAAATGGATGAAGAAATGAAAAAACGCTTTTCTACTACATTCCAAGCGATCAGAACAGAGTTCCAATCTGTATTCTGTGAATTGTTTGGAGGCGGAAGAGCAGATTTAGTAATGACGAATCCGCAAGATTTATTAAATACGGGCATTGATATTGTAGCGCAGCCACCAGGTAAGAAATTGCAAAACTTAGGTTTATTGTCAGGTGGAGAACGTGCTTTAACTGCAATTGCATTGCTATTTGGTATTTTAAAAGTACGGCCTGTTCCGTTCTGCGTACTAGATGAGGTGGAGGCTGCTCTTGATGAAGCGAATGTAGCTCGCTTTGCGCAGTATTTGAAGAAATTTAGTGATGAAACGCAGTTTATTGTGATTACACACCGAAAAGGTACAATGGAAGAGTCCGATGTACTGTACGGAGTAACAATGCAAGAATCAGGTGTTTCTAAGCTTGTGTCCGTTCGATTAGGTGACGGAGAAGAAGAGCTTGTTACAAGTGAATAGGAAGGATGAGAAGAATGAGTTTCTTTAAAAAGTTGAAAGAAAAGATTTCAAAACAAACAGATACTGTAACAGAAAAATTTAAACAGGGGTTAGAAAAAACGAGAAATTCATTTGCGGATAAAGTAAATGATTTAGTATATCGCTATCGTAAAGTCGATGAGGATTTCTTTGAAGAATTGGAAGAAATTTTAATTGGTGCAGATGTTGGTGTTGCAACAGTAATGGAGCTTATCGATCAGCTGAAAGAAGAAGTGCAGCGTCGTAACATTCAAGATCCAAAGGAAGTACAGGCTGTTATCTCAGAGAAATTAGTAGGAATTTACAAAGGTGACGAAGAGTTCAGTAATGAAATTAACATGCAACAAGATCAATTAACGGTTATTTTATTTGTTGGTGTTAATGGTGTTGGAAAAACGACAACAATTGGTAAAATGGCTCATAAGTTTAAATCGGAAGGTAAGTCTGTTTTATTAGCAGCAGGGGATACGTTCCGTGCAGGAGCGATTGAACAGCTAGAAGTATGGGGAGATCGCGTTGGTGTGGAAGTAATTAAGCAAGGGTCTGGTTCTGATCCAGCAGCTGTTATGTATGATGCTGTTCAAGCAGCAAAAGCACGTAAAGTAGATGTCTTGCTATGTGATACGGCAGGGCGGTTGCAAAATAAAGTAAATTTAATGAAAGAACTAGAAAAGGTAAAACGTGTTATTGAACGCGAAGTTCCCGGTGCTCCTCATGAAGTTTTGCTTGTTATTGATGCAACGACAGGACAAAATGGTTTAAGTCAAGCAAAAACATTCCGCGAAGCAACGAATGTTTCAGGTATTGTTTTAACGAAATTAGATGGAACTGCTAAAGGTGGTATTGTACTAGCAATTCGTAATGAGATGGACGTACCAGTGAAGTTTGTTGGACTTGGAGAACAAATGGACGACTTGCAGCAATTTGATCCAGAACAATATGTGTACGGTTTATTTGCGAACTTAGTAGAAAAAGAAGAAGTATAAAGTGAAAGAAGCGGTATTCCCGCTTCTTTTTTATAAAAAATATAAGATGTTAAGAAAAAAACTTGACACTCTTTTATACTCCATGTAAACTAATCCATGTAAAGGGAAATCACTTAACAAAGGATGATCCAACATGCTCGAAAAAACAACGAGAATGAATTATTTATTTGATTTTTATCAATCGTTGTTAACGCAAAAACAAAGAAGTTATATGTCGCTTTATTATTTAGATGATTTATCTCTTGGTGAAATTGCGGAAGAATTTGATGTAAGTCGCCAAGCCGTGTATGATAACATTAAACGGACTGAAGCGATGCTTGAAGAATATGAAGAAAAATTAGTATTACTTCAAAAGTTTCAAGAGCGACAGCGACTTGTTGCAAAGCTTAAACAGCTAATCAGCGAAGAAGAGCATGTGAATGAAGAAATGAAACAAGTTGTTGAAGCTATCGAAAAATTAGATTAGGAGGGCGGCAATATGGCATTTGAAGGATTAGCCGACCGACTTCAACAGACGATGCAAAAAATCCGCGGCAAAGGAAAAGTTTCTGAAGCCGATGTGAAAGAAATGATGAGAGAAGTTCGTCTTGCTCTTTTAGAAGCGGATGTTAACTTTAAAGTAGTAAAAGATTTTGTAAAGCGTGTGTCTGAGCGTGCTGTCGGACAAGATGTAATGAAAAGTTTGACACCTGGACAACAAGTAATTAAAGTTGTACAGGAAGAACTGACAGAACTTATGGGCGGAGAGCAAAGTAAAATCGCTGTCGCTAATAAGCCACCAACTGTTATTATGATGGTTGGACTTCAAGGGGCAGGTAAAACAACGACAACAGGTAAGCTAGCGAATTTGCTTCGTAAAAAGCATAATCGTAAACCGATGCTTGTTGCGGCAGATATTTACCGTCCAGCAGCAATTAAACAGCTTGAAACATTAGGGAAGCAATTGGACATGCCTGTTTTCTCATTAGGAGATCAAGTAAGTCCTGTTGAAATTGCGAAACAAGCGATTGCAAAAGCAAAAGAAGATCATCATGATTATGTTTTAATCGATACGGCAGGTCGTCTGCATATTGATGAAGAACTAATGGATGAATTAGCGAAAGTGAAAGAAGTTGCGAAACCGGATGAAATCTTCCTAGTTGTCGATGCGATGACAGGACAAGATGCAGTCAATGTTGCACAAAGCTTCCATGAACAGTTAGGTTTAACAGGTGTTGTTTTAACGAAATTAGATGGTGATACGCGCGGTGGTGCAGCATTATCTATTAAAGCAGTAACAAACACACCAATTAAATTTGCTGGTATGGGTGAGAAGTTAGATGCAATTGAAGCGTTCCATCCTGAACGCATGGCATCTCGTATTTTAGGGATGGGTGACGTTCTAACATTAATTGAAAAAGCGCAAGCTACAGTTGATGAAGAAAAAGCAAAAGAACTTGAGCAAAAAATGCGTACGCTTTCGTTTACACTTGACGATTTTCTAGAGCAACTTGGACAAGTGCGTCAACTTGGACCGCTTGATGAATTGCTAGGAATGCTTCCTGGTGCAAATAAAATTAAAGGGCTGAAAAATGCACAAGTTGATGAAAAACAAATTGGGCATATTGAGGCAATTATTCGTTCTATGACAATCTTAGAGCGAGAACAACCGGAAATAATCAATGCTAGTCGTAAAAAACGTATTGCCAAAGGTAGCGGTACAACCGTACAAGAAATCAATCGTCTACTGAAACAGTTTGAAGATATGAAGAAAATGATGAAGACGATGACAGGCATGCAAAAAGGTAAGAAAAAAGGACTAGGTGGATTGAAGTTTCCATTTATGTAAGGAAAAAAAGATGGCTCTGTTAAGAAAAAATACTTTACAAAGCAATAGTCTTTTTGCTAATATAATTATCTGTGTGAAATAAATTCGGAGGTGCTTTATAAATGGCAGTTAAAATTCGTTTAAAACGTATGGGAGCTAAAAAAACTCCTTTCTATCGTGTAGTTGTTGCAGATTCTCGTTCTCCTCGTGACGGACGTTTCATTGAGGAAATCGGTACTTACAATCCAGTTGCTCAACCAGCTGAAGTAAAAATCGACGAAGAAGCAGCATTAAAATGGTTAGGAAACGGTGCGAAACCATCTGATACAGTTCGTAATCTTTTCTCTAACCAAGGTATCATGGAGAAATTCCACTTATCTAAACAAGGTAAGTAATTGAGGCAATGACTATGAAAGGGTTAATCGAAACGATCGTCAAGCCTCTTGTAGATCATCCTGAAGATGTAAAGGTTACACAGGAACTTTGCAGCGGAGAGATAAAATATCGATTAACTGTACATCCTGAGGATGTTGGGAAAGTCATTGGAAAGCAAGGGCGGGTTGCAAAAGCGATTCGAATGCTCTTGTATTCAGTGGGACATCATAATCATGAAAAAGTTACACTGGAAATTCAATAAATATGAAAAGGGCGAGGATTTATTCCTCTCCCTTTTTTAACATTTTAAGAGAAGTTGCATGTTCCATATATGGAATGGAGATGCTTAAAATATATAGAAAACAGGGGTGACATGCTGTTTATGACAAAATGGTTTAACGTAGGGAAAATTGTAAATACTCATGGTGTAAGAGGAGAAATTCGTGTCATTTCTCGTACTGATTTTCCAGAAGAGCGATATAAGGTAGGAAATACGCTATACATATGGAGTGATAAAGGGACAGAACCGCTCCCAGTAAAAATCACTTCTCATCGTCAACATAAAACATTCGATTTATTGACATTCGAAGGATATGGGAATGTAGATGAAGTAGAGAAGTTTAAAGGCTCCTTATTAAAAGTGCCAGAAGAACAATTGGGTGAACTTGCTGAAGGTGAGTATTATTACCATGAAATTATTGGTTGTAACGTTGTAACAGAGGATGGAGAGGCGTTAGGTACGATAAAAGAGATTCTATCTCCTGGCGCGAATGATGTATGGGTAATTAAACGTCCGAAAGGGCAAGATCTTTTAATCCCATACATTGATGATGTTGTACTGCAAGTTAACATCGAAAATAAACTAGTAACCATTCATGTAATGGAAGGATTGCTATAATGAAAATTGATATTTTAACATTATTTCCAGAGATGTTCACTGGTGTGTTTGGATCTTCGATTTTAAAAAAAGCGCAAGAAAAAGAGGCAGTGGAGCTTAGAGTTGTAAACTTTCGAGATTATACTACAAGTAAACATAATAGTGTAGATGATTATCCATATGGCGGTGGGGCAGGTATGGTTTTAACTCCGCAGCCAATCTTTGATGCTGTAGAAGAATTAACGAAAGAAACAGAGCGTAAACCAAGAGTCGTGTTAATGTGCCCGCAAGGAGAACGCTTTACGCAGAAAAAGGCAGAAGAGTTTGCTAGCGAAGAACATGTTATTTTTGTATGTGGTCATTATGAAGGGTATGACGAACGGATTCGTAAACATCTTGTAACAGATGAGATTTCTATTGGTGATTATGTGTTAACGGGCGGAGAATTAGCGTCTATGGTTGTTACGGATAGCGTTGTACGTCTTTTGCCGGGCGTGCTAGGTAATCAGAATTCACAGATCGAGGATTCTTTTAGTACTGGCTTATTAGAACATCCACATTACACGCGCCCTGCTGATTTTCGTGGTATGAAGGTACCGGATGTACTTATGTCAGGAAATCATAAGCATATCGAAGAATGGCGCCATAAAGAATCATTGCGCCGTACATATACGCGTAGACCGGATTTACTTGAAGAACGCGAGTTATCGAAACAAGAAGAAAAATGGCTTGAGCAGATTAAAGAAGAACGATAACAACTTCATATATTTTCTATTGCAACAGGCCTAGCGATATGTTATTATAACATTTGTGCTACTGAAAGCAGTAGCCGTATTAACGATGTTCCGCTGTAATTTATTAATGACTTTATAAGAGCATCTGTTTAAAGGAGAGAATTGAATATGCAACAATTAATCGCAGAAATTACAAAAGGCCAATTAAAAACTGACCTACCTTCATTCCGTCCTGGTGACACTTTACGTGTACACGTAAAAGTAGTTGAGGGTACTCGTGAGAGAATTCAGCTTTTTGAAGGTGTTGTAATTAAACGTCGTGGTGGCGGAATTAGTGAAACGTTCACAGTTCGTAAGATTTCTTACGGTGTAGGTGTTGAGCGTACATTCCCAATTCACACACCAAGAATCGCGAAAATCGAAGTACTTCGCCGTGGTAAAGTACGTCGTGCTAAGTTATACTACTTACGTAACCTTCGCGGTAAAGCAGCACGTATTAAAGAAATTCGATAAGACATGTATGGGAGCTTGTAAATGCACAAGCTCCCTTTTTCCAATCTATATGAAATTTTGATATAATACGGGCAGCTTACATAATTGTGGAGGGGAAATACATGAAGAAAGAGAAGAGTTCGCTTTGGGAATGGATAAAAGCAATTTTGATTGCTGTCGTGTTAGCTGGTGTCATTAGACAGTTTTTCTTTGCACCAATTCTTGTAGATGGTGTATCAATGTCACCGACGTTACATGATCGTGATCGAATGATCGTCAATAAAATTGGCTATCACATTGGAGAACCGAAACATTTTGACATAATCGTATTCCGAGCAACAGAAGAAAAAGATTATATTAAACGTGTTATCGGCTTGCCGGGCGATGAAATTGAGTATCGTAATGATACACTCTATATTAACGGAAAACCTTATGAGGAACCGTATTTAGACAAGCAGAAAAAACAACTTGCTGATGGACCACTTACATATGATTTTAAGCTTGAAGAGATTATAGGTAAAAAAACTGTTCCTAAAGGTCAATTATTTGTACTAGGTGACAATCGTCGTTTTAGTAAAGATAGTCGTACCATTGGAACAATTTCAATGGACCAAGTAATTGGAGAAGCAAATATGTTATATTGGCCGTTAAAAGATGCACGTATTGTGAAATAAACGAAAAAAAGAAGGTGGCAACATGGTAATTCAATGGTTTCCAGGGCATATGGCAAAAGCGAGGCGCCAAGTAACAGAAAAATTAAAGTTAATCGATGCTGTAATTGAACTTGTAGACGCCCGTTTACCTTTATCTTCCCGAAATCCGATGATCGATGAAATTATTACACATAAACCGAGATTGGTCGTTTTAAATAAGGCTGATATGGCAGATGATCGTTTAACTAAGCAATGGATCGCTTATTTTGAAGAGAAGGGTCATAAAGCGATTTCGATTAATGCACAAGCTGGACAAGGTATGAAAGAAATTACAGCGGCATGTAAAGTACTTGTAAAAGAAAAATTTGATAAAATGATTGCAAAAGGGATTAAACCAAGAGCGATTCGCGCATTAATCGTTGGGATTCCGAACGTCGGGAAATCTACGTTAATTAATAAATTAGCAAAGAAAAATATCGCGAAAACAGGTGATCGACCAGGTGTTACAACAGCTCAGCAATGGATTAAAGTAGGCAAGGAAATGGAGTTGTTAGACACACCGGGGATTTTATGGCCGAAATTTGAAGATGAATTAGTAGGACTTCGCCTTGCGACGACTGGTGCAATTAAAGATTCTATTTTAAATTTACAGGATGTAGCGGTCTATGCGCTTCGCTTTATGGAAAAACATTATCCAGAACGCTTACAAGAGCGTTATAAATTAGATGTAATTCCAGAAGACATCGTAGAATTATTTGATGCGATTGGAAAGAATAGAGGATGTTTAATGGGCGGTGGCCTTGTTGATTATGACAAAACATCAGAACTTGTTCTTCGAGAACTTCGTGGTGGTAAACTCGGGAAAATGACATTTGAAACACCAGATGAATTTGTAGAAGAAGTAGAGGTAGAGGGAGTATAAGACGTGCGTTTGTGCGTCTTTTCTTTTTGGCTGTGTTTAAAAGGAGTGTACACTGATGGAAAAAATCACGATACAAGAAGTGGAAGGTTTGCTACAAGAAATTACGAATGAAGAAGATGAACGGTTTCAAATGTTGATGAAAGACGAACGGAAAGGTGTCCAAAAGTTAATTTTGAAGTGGTATAAACAAAAAGAGTTAGCACAAAAGGAAAAAGAAAAGTTTTTAGAAATGTCAAAGTATGAAAAAGCGCTACGTGAAAAAGGACTTACATACATTGCTGGTATCGATGAAGTGGGAAGGGGGCCTCTAGCAGGGCCTGTTGTAACGGCTGCTGTGATCCTTCCAGAAGATTTTTATATTCCAGGTTTAAATGACTCGAAAAAATTAAGTGAAGCGAAACGTGAGCGTTTTTATGATGAAATTAAAGAGAAAGCCATTGCAATTGGTGTTGGAATTGTGTCACCACAAGTTATTGATGAAATAAATATTTATCAAGCAACGAAACAAGCGATGTTAGATGCGATTGAAAAATTATCATGTACACCAGAATATTTATTAATTGATGCGATGAAGCTTCCTACACCAATTCCGCAAACATCAATTGTAAAAGGTGATGCAAAAAGTATTTCTATTTCAGCTGCATCTATTATTGCCAAAGTGACGAGAGATCGTATGATGAAAGAACTTGGGAAAAAGTATCCTGCATATGGATTTGAACAGCATATGGGATATGGAACGAAACAACACTTAGAGGCAATTGATACATATGGGGTATTGGAGGAGCATCGAAAAACATTTGCACCAATTAAAGATATGATTCAAAAATAAGCTGTGAATTCACAGCTTATTTTTTTATTTTCGCATATTAACATTACTATTTTCAAAAAAGAATAAAGCGATTTCAGTTTTCTGAAACTTTATTGTAGACAGCGTGGCAATCATTTTATACAATGGCAATGTAGTGTTTTTTAAACATTAAAAAACTTTTTGAGTAAAACAGGAAAATAGGGGAGGATGGGACCATGAATATCCATGAGTACCAAGGTAAGGCAGTCCTTAGAAGCTATGGGGTTAGCGTTCCGAACGGGAAGGTTGCCTTTACAGTAGAAGAAGCTGTAGAAGCAGCGAAAGAATTAGGAACAGATGTATGTGTAGTAAAAGCGCAAATTCACGCTGGTGGACGCGGCAAAGCTGGCGGTGTAAAAGTTGCGAAAAACTTAGATGAAGTTCGTACATATGCGGAAAGTATATTAGGTACTACGCTTGTTACGCATCAAACAGGTCCTGAAGGTAAGGAAGTAAAACGCTTACTTATTGAAGAAGGTTGCGATATTAAAAAAGAATATTATGTTGGTCTAGTTTTAGATCGTGCGACTTCTCAAGTTGTTTTAATGGCTTCTGAAGAAGGCGGAACAGAAATTGAAGAAGTAGCAGAAAAAACACCAGAAAAAATCTTTAAAGAATATATTGATCCAGCAGTAGGTCTGCAAGGTTTCCAAGCACGCCGTATTGCATTTAACATCAATATTCCAAACGAGCTTGTAGGACAAGCTGTGAAGTTTATGATGGGATTATATCGTGCTTATATCGAAAAAGATTGCTCTATTGCAGAAATTAACCCACTTGTTACAACAGGTGACGGGAAAGTTATGGCGTTAGATGCAAAATTAAACTTTGATTCTAATGCATTATATCGTCATAAAGATATTTTAGAACTTCGTGATCTTGAAGAAGAAGATCCGAAAGAAATTGAAGCTTCTAAATATGACTTAAACTATATTCCTTTAGATGGAAATATTGGTTGTATGGTAAATGGTGCAGGATTAGCGATGGCAACAATGGATATCATTAAACATTACCATGGTGATCCAGCTAACTTCCTAGATGTTGGTGGCGGTGCTACAGCTGAAAAAGTTACAGAAGCATTCAAAATTATTCTTTCTGATAAAAATGTAAAAGGTATTTTCGTTAACATTTTTGGTGGCATTATGAAATGTGATGTAATTGCAGAAGGTGTTATTGAAGCGACTAAACAAGTAGGTCTTGAATTACCACTTGTTGTTCGTCTTGAAGGTACAAATGTTGAGTTAGGTAAGAAGATTTTAAATGAATCTGGTTTAAATATCGTTGCAGCAGAATCTATGGCAGACGGTGCACAAAAAATTGTTTCACTAGTGGGCTAATAGAAAGCGGGGGAGAAAAATGAGCGTATTAGTTAATAAAGATACAAAAGTTATTGTACAAGGTATTACTGGTTCACAAGGTTTATTCCATACAAAACAAATGATTGAATATGGTACGAAAATTGTCGGTGGTGTAACACCTGGTAAAGGTGGCACTGAAATTGAAGGTGTACCTGTCTTTAATACAGTAGAAGATGCTGTAAAAGCAACGGGTGCAAATGCTTCAGTTGTGTACGTTCCACCCGCTTTTGCGGCTGATGCAATTATGGAAGCTGTTGATGCAGAGATTGACTTAGTAGTATGTATTACAGAAGGAATCCCTGTATTAGACATGGTTCAAGTTAAGAAATATATGGCAGGTAAACAGACACGTTTACTTGGTCCAAACTGTCCAGGTGTTATTACACCAGATGAATGTAAGATTGGTATTATGCCAGGATATATTCATAAAAAAGGTCATGTAGGTATTGTATCTCGATCTGGTACATTGACATATGAAGCTGTACATCAATTAACACAAGAAGGCATTGGTCAATCTACTGCTGTAGGTATCGGCGGTGACCCTGTTAATGGTACAGACTTTATTGACGCGTTAAAAGCGTTTAATGAAGATGAAGAAACACATGCTGTGATTATGATTGGTGAAATCGGCGGAACAGCAGAAGAAGAAGCTGCTGAGTGGGTAAAAGCAAATATGACAAAACCTGTTGTTGGATTTATCGGTGGTCAAACAGCGCCTGCAGGAAAACGTATGGGCCATGCTGGTGCCATTATTTCTGGCGGCAAAGGTACAGCTGCTGAAAAAATTAAAACAATGGAAGCTTGTGGTATCAAAGTTGCTGAAACACCAGCTGTTATGGGTGAAACTTTAATCTCTGTTTTAAAAGAAAAGGGATTATTTGAAACTTGTAAAAACTATTAATCTTTTTGAAAGACACCTTCATGCTAGAAGGTGTCTTTTTACACTTTTTTCTGTTTACATAATAAAAATTATGGGTAAGGAGAATGGTCATGAAAAGGGAACGATTGCTCCATCTTCATTATGTATTAGCAGATTATTGGAAAGTATTGAATCGCTTACTGCGTATAGATCCAGAAATAAAGAAACTGTACAGTTTTAGCTCGGTAGAATTTGAAAAATATGCTGGGTTAACTCCGAAAAAATCTTCTGAATTAGTTCGCTTCTTACAAACATCTATTCCCTCACAATGTACATGTCATTTAGAAGAAAATCATATTTTTTGCGTCACAATATGGGATGATGATTATCCGGAATTATTACGTGAAATAGCAGATCCGCCTTTCGTTTTATATGGGAAAGGAAAGAGAGAATTATTAGAAAAAACAAATAAAATTGCAGTGGTTGGAACAAGAAAACCTTCTTTATACGGGAGAGGAAGCATACAATCTATTTTACAACCGCTACTAGATAAAGAATGGTTAATTGTAAGTGGTTTTGCAAGTGGGATTGATACGATTGCTCACCAAATCGCAGTGCAGCAACATAGTTCCACTATTGCTGTCTTAGGCCATGGATTAAAGTATATGTATCCGAAAGATAATTGGTATTTTTATAAAAGATGGAGGGATGACGTCCTGCTATTAACAGAATATCCGCCACACTATCCTCCTAGGAAATGGTATTTCCCAAAGAGAAATCGAATTATAAGCGGTCTTTGTAAAGGAGTTCTAGTAGTGGAAGCAAAATCAAAAAGTGGCTCGCTTATTACAGCAGATCTCGCTTTAGAACAAAATAGGGAGGTATTTGCTCTTCCAGGTCCTATTTTTACGGAAAGTGCAGTAGGAACAAATCAACTCATAAAGCAAGGAGCAAAACTTGTTCAGAAAGCAGAGGATATTCTTGAAGAATTTTCAAATTAACCGTATATTTTTATGTTTTTATTAAACAATTATTGACAAATGGTAGATTGGCACTGTATGTTATACTCATTCTTGATTGACAAAAACAAGAGAAATCAATAAGATTAATGAAGACTTGAATCCACCTCTTAAGGAGGCACTAGCATGTCAGATTACCTCGTAATCGTGGAGTCGCCTTCTAAGGCGAAAACCATTGAGAAATATTTAGGGAAAAAATACAAAGTCGTCGCGTCTATGGGACATGTTCGCGATTTACCTAAAAGTCAAATGGGGATAGAAGTAAAAAATAACTTCACCCCGAAGTATATTACCATCCGTGGTAAAGGTCCTGTTTTAAAAGATTTAAAATCAGCAGCAAAAAAAGCAAAAAAAGTCTATCTCGCGGCCGATCCAGACCGCGAAGGGGAAGCGATTGCTTGGCATTTAGCCAATACGCTAAATGTGGATATTGAATCAGATTGCCGGGTTGTGTTTAATGAAATTACAAAAGATGCGATTAAAGAGTCGTTTAAGCATCCTCGTGCAATTAATATGGATTTAGTAGATGCACAGCAAGCAAGACGGATACTTGATCGCCTTGTTGGGTATAATATTAGTCCTTTATTATGGAAGAAAGTCAAAAAAGGATTAAGTGCAGGACGTGTACAATCTGTAGCAGTTCGTTTAATTATTGATCGTGAAAAAGAAATTCAAAGTTTTATTCCGGAAGAGTTTTGGACAATTAAAACAGAATTTGTAAAAGGAAAAGACACATTTGAAGCATCTTTTTACGGTGTAAACGGAGAAAAGGTTCAATTAACAAATGAAGCGCAAGTAAAAAGCATAATTGAAACAATGAAAGATAATGCGTTTTCAGTTGAAAATGTAACGAAAAAAGAGCGGAAACGTAATCCTGCATTACCATTTACAACGTCTTCCTTACAGCAAGAAGCTGCACGTAAATTAAATATGCGAGCAAAGAAAACAATGATGCTTGCGCAGCAGTTATACGAAGGAATAGATATTGGCAAACAGGGAACTGTAGGTCTTATTACGTATATGAGAACAGACTCAACGCGTATTTCAGAAACAGCTCAAGAAGAAGCACGTTCTTACATTACTGAAGCGTTTGGCTCGGAATACATAGGAACAGAGAAGAAGAAGGAAACAAAAAAAGCGAATGCACAGGATGCGCATGAAGCAATTCGTCCAACTTCTGTAATGAGGAAGCCAGAGGAACTGAAGAGTTTCTTAAGTCGTGACCAACATCGTTTGTACAAATTGATTTGGGAGCGATTTGTTGCAAGTCAAATGGCATCTGCTATAATGGATACTGTTACAGCTAGACTCATTAATAATAATGTTCAATTCCGCGCGAGTGGATCAGTAGTGAAATTCCCAGGTTTTATGAAAGTATATGTGGAGTCGAAAGATGATGGTGCGGAAGAAAAAGATAAAATGCTACCTTCTTTAGAAATAGGGGAAACTGTATTTTCAAAAGATGTGGAGCCAAAGCAGCATTTTACGCAGCCGCCACCACGTTATACAGAGGCTCGTTTAGTTAGAACACTTGAAGAACTTGGAATTGGGAGACCGTCTACTTACGTACCGACACTTGAAACGATTCAAAAGCGAGGATATGTTGCATTAGACAATAAACGATTTGTTCCGACTGAACTTGGAGAAATTGTAATTGAACTTATTTTAGAGTTTTTCCCAGAAATTATTAACATTGAATTTACGGCCAATATGGAGCAAAACCTTGATGAAGTAGAAGATGGGAAAGCAAATTGGGTAAAAATTGTTGATGATTTCTACGTAGGCTTTGAACCCCGTTTAGAAAAAGCGGAAAAGGAGATGCGTGAAGTCGAAATTAAAGATGAACCCGCTGGGGAAGATTGTGAATTATGCGGTCACCCAATGGTCTTTAAAATGGGCAAATACGGGAAGTTTATGGCTTGTTCTAATTTTCCAGATTGTCGTAATACAAAACCAATTGTGAAAGAAATTGGTGTAACTTGTCCGAAATGTGATAAAGGACAAATTATTGAACGCCGAAGCAATAAAAAGAAACGTCTTTTCTATGGATGTGGTACGTATCCAGAATGCGACTTTGTATCTTGGGATAAACCGATTGGCCGGAAATGTCCGAAATGTGAAGGTATGCTCGTAGAGAAGAAGCTGAAAAAAGGCGTTCAAGTACAATGTATTTCTTGTGATTATGAAGAAGAACAACAAATGTGAGCGTAACTGCTCACATTTTTTTCGGGATAGAAAAGGAAAGGTGATAAATACATGACAACACAAGTAGTAAACGTCATTGGCGCAGGTCTTGCAGGAAGTGAAGCAGCTTATCAAATTGCAAAACGTGGTGTCCAAGTAAAATTATATGAAATGAGACCAGTAAGACAAACCCCAGCTCATCATACAGATAAATTTGCCGAGTTAGTATGTAGTAACTCACTTCGTGCAAATACATTAACAAATGCTGTTGGTGTCATTAAAGAAGAAATGCGCAAAATGGATTCTGTTATTATTCGTGCGGCAGATGAGTGTTCTGTTCCAGCAGGAGGAGCATTGGCTGTAGATCGTCATGAATTCGCAGCAAAAGTAACGGAGTATGTGAAAAATCATCCAAACGTAACTGTGATGAATGAAGAAATGACGGGAATTCCAGAAGGGCCAACTGTTATCGCAACAGGTCCACTTACATCTCCAGATCTTTCTGCACAACTAAAAGAGTTAACGGGTGAAGATTATTTTTATTTCTATGATGCAGCTGCACCAATTGTGGAAAAAGAAAGCATCGATATGAACAAAGTATATTTAAAATCTCGTTATGATAAGGGAGAAGCTGCTTATTTAAATTGTCCAATGACAGAAGAAGAGTTCGACCGTTTTTATGATGCTTTAATTGCTGCAGAGACAGTACCATTAAAAGAATTTGAGAAGGAAGTATTCTTTGAAGGTTGTATGCCTGTAGAAGTAATGGCAAGCCGTGGTAGACAGACATTGTTATTTGGACCGATGAAACCGGTGGGGTTAGAAGATCCGAAAACGGGTAAAACGCCATACGCTGTTGTTCAATTACGTCAAGATGATGCAGCAGGAACGTTATACAATATTGTTGGGTTCCAAACACACTTAAAGTGGGGACCTCAAAAAGAAGTATTACAATTAATTCCTGGACTCGAAAATGCAGAAATTGTACGATATGGTGTCATGCATCGTAATACGTTTATTAATTCACCGAAATTACTTCGTCCAACATACCAATATAAGCATCGTGATGATTTATTCTTTGCGGGACAAATGACAGGTGTTGAAGGGTATGTAGAATCGGCTGCTTCAGGACTATTAGCAGGTATTAATGCAGCTCGTCTTGTAAAGGGAGAGGAGCCTGTTGTATTGCCTCCTGTAACTGCAATGGGAAGTATGGCGAATTATATTACTGCAACAAACGCGAAAAACTTCCAACCGATGAATGCAAACTTTGGTTTATTTGCACCGTTAGAAAAGAAAATTAAAAAGAAACAAGAGCGAAACGAAGCATATGCAACACGCGCTTTAGAAACAATTCAAAATTTTGTAAATATTTAGTTAAATTTCTTGCAAAGGCTACTGAGTTGTGATACGATTTAGTAGCCTTTATTGAGGTGAGTTATATGAATGTGAAGAAATTGTTACAATTATTCGTTGGATATTTACAAATTGAAAGAAATTATTCAAAATATACAATTGCAAGTTATCAAAATGATTTAGAACATTTTGTGCAATTTATGGAGCGAGAAGGCATATCCTCTTTTTTAGATGTTACATATGTAGATGTTCGTTTGTACTTAACGACGTTACACGATGAAAAGCTAGCCCGTAAATCTGTGGCGAGAAAAGTATCAAGTTTACGAAGTTTATATCGTTTTCTGATGCGTGAAGGATATCGAGAAGATAATCCGTTTGCACTTGCGTCACTCCCCAAAAAAGAATGGTCAATCCCAAAGTTTTTGTACGTTGAAGAATTAGAGAAATTATTTGAAGTTTCTGACGCGGAAACACCACTTGGTCAAAGGAATCAAGCCTTATTAGAGCTTATGTATGCGACAGGGATTCGTGTAAGTGAATGTGTAAGTTTACAACTTGCTGATATTGATTTTTCGGTAGGAACAATTCTAGTGACGGGAAAAGGCAAAAAGCAAAGATACGTTCCGTTTGGAAGTTATGCACAAGATGCTTTAATTACTTATATAGAAAACGGGAGAAAACAGTTAGCTAAAAAAACAGAGGAACACTCTCAAATGGTGTTTTTAAATGCAAAGGGTACGCCGTTAACAGATCGAGGTGTGCGTTATATTTTGAATGAGCTCATTAAGAAAGCGTCTCTTACAATGAAAATAAGTCCACATATGTTAAGGCATACATTTGCTACACATATGTTAGATGAAGGTGCAGATTTACGAACTGTGCAGGAGCTATTAGGTCATGAAAATTTATCAACGACACAAATTTATACGCATGTTTCAAAAGAAAGATTACGTTCTGTTTACATGAAGCACCACCCACGGGCATAAATTGCTTTTAAAGCTATAAAAACATATAAAGGAGTTTTTTCTATGGGAAATTTCCACGCTACAACGATATTTGCCATTCACCATAATGGAGAGTGTGCTATGGCTGGCGACGGACAAGTGACATTTGGTAATGCCGTTGTGATGAAACATACAGCACGCAAAGTTCGAAAGCTATTTCAAGGAAAGGTGTTAGCTGGATTTGCAGGTTCTGTTGCAGATGCGTTTACACTTTTTGAAATGTTTGAGGGGAAATTAGAAGAGTATAATGGAAACCTACAACGTGCTGCAGTTGAAATGGCGAAACAATGGCGTGGTGATAAAATGCTGCGTCAATTGGAAGCGATGTTAATTGTGATGGATCAAACAACGTTACTCCTTGTTTCAGGAACAGGAGAAGTAATAGAACCGGATGATGGCATTTTAGCAATCGGTTCAGGTGGACATTATGCACTTGCAGCTGGTCGAGCTTTAAAACAACATGCAAGTGAACATTTAACAGCAAAAGCAATTGCCAAAGCCAGTTTAGAAATTGCTGGTGACATTTGTGTATATACAAATCACAACATTATTGTGGAAGAATTGTAGAATCGTAAGGGAGGCATTTTAGATGCATTTACATTTTACTCCGCGTCAAATTGTAGAAAAATTGGATCAATATATTATTGGGCAAAAAGATGCAAAAAAGGCGGTTGCAGTAGCGCTTAGAAATCGATATCGTCGCAGTAAACTAGCAGAAAACTTACGCGATGAAATTGCGCCAAAGAACATTTTAATGATTGGACCGACAGGAGTCGGAAAGACAGAGGTAGCACGACGAATGGCGAAGCTCGTTGGAGCACCTTTTATTAAGGTTGAAGCGACGAAATTCACAGAAGTTGGATATGTCGGCCGAGATGTAGAATCTATGGTACGCGACCTTGTAGAAACTTCAGTTCGCATCGTAAAAGAAGAACTGGTCGTGAAAGTTAAAGATAAGGCTGAGGAACAAGCGAATCAACGACTTGTTGAAATTTTGGTGCCAAGTCCGCAAAAACAATCTGGGTTTAAAAATCCATTAGAAATGTTGTTTGGTGGAAATCAAAACGCAAATCAGACATCTGAAACACAAGATGACGTAGAAATTGAAAATAAGCGCCGAGAAGTTGAAAAGAAACTTGCTTCAGGTTTACTTGAAGAGGAGATTGTATCAATTGAAGTGACAGAACAACAGTCCTCTATGTTTGATATGTTGCAAGGAACAGGCATGGAACAAATGGGAATGAATTTTCAAGATGCATTAGGAAGTTTTATGCCGAAAAAGACCAAAAAACGAAAACTTTCTGTAAAAGAAGCAAGAAAAGTCTTGACAAATGAGGAAGCACAGCGCTTAATTGATATGGATGAAGTTACACAAGAGGCTGTTTATCGTGCTGAACAGCTCGGAATTATTTTTATTGATGAAATTGACAAAATTGCTGGTAAGCAGTCGAATAGCGTGGATGTATCACGTGAAGGTGTACAGCGTGATATCTTGCCGATTGTCGAAGGATCGAACGTTGCAACGAAATATGGATCGGTGAAAACAGATTATATTTTATTTATTGCGGCTGGTGCCTTTCATATGTCCAAACCGTCTGATTTAATTCCAGAACTGCAAGGAAGATTTCCAATCCGAGTGGAATTAACAAAATTATCGGTAGATGATTTTGTTAAAATTCTTGTAGAACCTGATAATGCTTTAGTGAAACAATATATAGCGTTATTAGCAACTGAAGGTATAGAAATTGAATTTTCTGACGATGCTATTCGTAAGATTGCTGAGATTGCTTATCAAGTTAATCAAGATACGGATAATATTGGAGCGAGAAGACTTCATACCATTATGGAGAAGCTACTTGAAGATTTATCGTTTGAAGCATCTGAAATTACGTTAGAAAAAATAACGATTACACCTCAATATGTAGAGGAAAAATTAGCAACGATTGCTAAAAATAAAGATGTGAGCCAGTTTATTTTGTAATAGTATCATCAGGTGACTCGCCCTAGTTTCCAAGTGATGAAAAAATATGTGAGTAACATGTAGGAGGAACTTTAGAAATGGAATTATTAGCAAAAACGAGAAAATTAAATGCGTTATTACAGAGCGCAGCAGGAAAGCCTGTAAACTTTAGAGAAATGTCAGACACAATGTGTGAAGTAATTGAAGCGAACGTATTCGTAGTAAGTCGTCGCGGTAAATTATTAGGATATGCAATTCACCAACAAATCGAAAACGAGCGCATGAAACAAATGCTTGCAGAGCGTCAATTCCCAGAAGAGTATACGCAAAGTTTATTCAACGTTACAGAAACATCTTCAAACTTAGATGTAAATAGTCAATTTACAGCATTCCCTGTAGAAAATAAAGAACTATTCGGTCAAGGTTTAACTACAATCGTACCAATCGTTGGTGGTGGTGAGCGTCTAGGTACATTAGTGTTAGCTCGTCTTGGCCAAGAATTCTTAGATGACGATTTAATTCTTGCTGAGTATAGCTCAACTGTAGTAGGTATGGAAATCTTACGCGAAAAAGCGGAAGAAATCGAAGAAGAAGCGCGTAGTAAAGCTGTCGTTCAAATGGCGATTAGCTCGTTATCATACAGTGAGTTAGAAGCAATTGAGCACATTTTCGAAGAATTAAACGGAACAGAAGGTCTACTTGTTGCAAGTAAAATTGCTGATCGCGTTGGAATTACTCGTTCTGTAATCGTAAATGCACTTCGTAAATTAGAAAGTGCAGGCGTTATCGAATCTCGTTCTTTAGGTATGAAAGGAACGTATATTAAAGTATTAAACGACAAATTTTTACATGAACTTGCTAAATTAAAAACAAACTAATTTTACAAAAAGGCTCTCTTCATCATGAGGAGGGCTTTTTTATTTTCTAAATGTTGCATTTTAGTAGTGGAAGCTAAATGCTCTGTAAAAGCCTGGTAGTAAGGTTTAACTATCAGTGGTGCTTAAGGTAGAATTGGGATGATCATATTGGAATTGGACTTGAGAGCAGAATAGTAAAATCATAATTAAAAAGAAAGTTTTACATTGTTCGCATTTTCAACTTGATTGTAATATTTCATTATGGTATAGTAAGCAGTGGTGTCAGTACAAAGTACACACGTTTACTGATTTAAGTGTTGGTGCTACGTTTGTAGTTTCGCTTAGAGTTGAAGTAAACGGAGGATATCAAAAACCATTTAGGAGGAACTAAATTATGTCAGTAATTTCTATGAAGCAATTGCTTGAAGCTGGTGTTCACTTCGGACATCAAACTCGTCGTTGGAACCCAAAAATGAAACGTTACATTTTCACAGAGCGTAACGGTATCTACATCATCGACTTACAAAAAACTGTGAAAAAAGTTGAAGAAGCTTTCAACGTAATGCGTAACATCGCTGCTGAAGGTGGCGACATTTTATTCGTAGGTACTAAAAAACAAGCACAAGAAGCTATTAAAGAAGAAGCAACTCGTGCAGGTATGTACTTCGTTAACCAACGTTGGTTAGGTGGAACGTTAACAAACTTCCAAACAATCCAAAAACGTATCAAGCGTCTTAAAGACATCGAAAGAATGCAAGAAGATGGTACATTCGATGTACTTCCTAAGAAAGAAGTTGTTCAACTTAAAAAAGAGTTAGAGCGTCTTGAGAAATTCTTAGGCGGTATTAAAGATATGAAAGGTCTTCCAAGTGCATTATTCGTAGTAGACCCTCGTAAAGAGCGTATTGCAGTTGCTGAAGCACGTAAATTACACATTCCAATCATCGGTATCGTTGATACGAACTGTGATCCAGACGAAATCGATCACGTAATTCCAGCAAACGATGATGCGATTCGTGCTGTAAAACTTCTTACATCTAAAATGGCAGACGCGATCCTTGAAGCAAAACAAGGTGAAGAAACTGTTACTGCGTAACAAATTTGGAAAGGTGATAAGGGGTTCGGCCTTTTATCACCTTTTTTAAGGTATAAATACATATTTTAGGAGGATGAAAAGTATGGCAATCACTGCACAAATGGTAAAAGAACTTCGCGAAAAAACTGGCGCAGGTATGATGGACTGCAAAAAAGCTTTAACAGAAACTAACGGTGACATGGAGAAGGCAATTGACTTCTTACGTGAAAAAGGTATTGCAAAAGCTGCTAAAAAAGCAGACCGCATCGCTGCTGAAGGTTTAACTTTCATCGAAACAAACGGTAACGACGGTTTAATCTTAGAATTAAACTCTGAAACTGATTTCGTTGCGAAAAATGAAGGTTTCCAAACATTAATTAAAGAATTAGCTGCTCACTTATTAGCTAACAAACCAGCTAACGTTGAAGAAGCTATGGCTCAAACAATGGAAAATGGCAAAAAAGTAGAAGAGCACATCAACGAAGCAATCGCTAAAATTGGTGAAAAACTTACACTTCGTCGTTTCGAAATCGTATCAAAAACTGATGCAGATGCATTCGGTGCTTACCTACACATGGGTGGACGCATTGGTGTACTAACAGTTCTTGAAGGTTCTACTGATGAAGCAGCTGCTAAAGATGTAGCAATGCACGTTGCAGCAGTTAACCCTAAATACATCGACCGCGATGCTGTAACAGCTGAAGAAGTTGAGCATGAGCGTCAAGTATTAACGCAACAAGCGTTAAATGAAGGCAAGCCTGAAAAAATCGTTGCAAAAATGGTTGAAGGCCGTCTAGGCAAATTCTTCGAAGAGATTTGCTTACTTGACCAAGCATTCGTTAAAAACCCGGATATGAAAGTTCGTCAGTTCGTTGAGTCTAAAGGAGGAACACTAAAAGGATTCGTTCGCTACGCTGTTGGTGAAGGAATCGAAAAACGTGAAGACAACTTTGCTGAAGAAGTAATGAACCAAGTAAAAGGTAGCAACTAATACAGATTAGGGAACACATTGTGTTCCCTTTTTTAAAATAAAGATGTAAGCAATTGGAGGTTCATTATGAGTAAACCGAAATATAATCGTGTTGTTTTAAAGCTAAGCGGTGAAGCTTTAGCTGGTGAAAAAGGATTTGGAATTAATCCATCTGTTATTAAATCAGTTGCAGAACAAGTGAAAGAAATTGCAGAACTTGATGTAGAGGTTGCTGTTGTTGTAGGTGGCGGTAACATTTGGCGCGGAAAAATCGGAAGCGAAATGGGCATGGACCGTGCGGGCGCGGATTACATGGGCATGTTAGCGACAGTTATGAACTCATTAGCTCTTCAAGATAGCTTGGAGAACATTGGGATTCAAACGCGTGTTCAAACTTCTATTGAAATGCGTCAAGTGGCAGAACCTTACATTCGTCGTAAAGCGATTCGTCACTTAGAGAAGAAACGTGTTGTGATTTTCGCAGCGGGTACGGGTAACCCATATTTCTCTACAGATACAACTGCGGCTTTACGTGCAGCGGAAATCGAAGCTGATGTTATTTTAATGGCAAAAAATAATGTAGACGGTGTTTACAGTGCGGATCCATCTGTTGATGAAACAGCTACGAAATATGAATCACTTACATACTTAGATGTATTGAAAGAAGGTTTAGGTGTAATGGATTCTACTGCTTCTTCATTATGTATGGATAATGACATTCCACTAATTGTATTCTCAGTTATGGAAAAAGGAAATATTAAACGTGCCGTTTTAGGCGAAAATATTGGAACAATTGTAAGGGGGAAATAAACATGGGACAACAAGTATTAAAAGCTGCAAATGAAAAAATGGAAAAAGCAGTTGGTGCTTATTCTCGCGAATTAGCGTCAGTTCGTGCTGGTCGTGCAAGCGCGGCTGCTTTAGATAAGGTACAAGTTGATTACTATGGTGCGCCAACACCTGTTGTGCAATTAGCGAACATTACAGTTCCTGAAGCACGTTTACTTGTCATTCAACCTTATGATAAAACATCTATCGGTGATATTGAAAAAGCGATTTTAAAAGCAGATTTAGGTTTAAACCCTTCTAACGATGGATCAGTAATTCGTATTGCATTCCCTGCGTTAACAGAAGAGCGTCGTAAAGACCTAGTGAAAACTGTTAAAAAATATGCTGAAGAAGCAAAAGTTGCTGTTCGTAACGTACGCCGTGATGCTAATGACGATCTTAAAAAGCTTGAAAAAGCTGGCGATATTACAGAAGACGACTTAAGAGGATACACAGAAGATATCCAAAAAGAAACAGATAAATATATTGCAAAAGTTGACGAAATCGCAAAAAACAAAGAAAAAGAAATCATGGAAGTGTAATAGCGATCCCTTCGCAAATATGACCCTCTTCTTAAGGGGGTCTTTTTACACTTTTAGGCATACGTCTGCTTGTTGGAGGGTATGAATGATGTTTAAAAAGTTTCCTTTTTTTAAAGGTAAAAAGGTCACATCGTTTGATCATCTCATTGAAGAAGTGAAAAAGGGATATATTCCGGAGCACATTGCGATCATTATGGATGGTAATGGAAGATGGGCGAAAAGAAGAGCAATGCCTCGCATTGCTGGACATCATGAAGGAATGCAAGTAGTAAAAAAGATTACGAAATTTGCTAGTAAACTTGATGTAAAAGTGCTGACTCTTTATGCTTTTTCTACTGAGAACTGGAAAAGACCGAAAAAGGAAGTCGACTATTTAATGAAGCTTCCAGAAGAATTTTTAGGTGCATTTTTACCAGAATTGATTGAAGAAAATGTACAAGTTCGAGTAATTGGACAAAAAGATCGTCTTCCTACGCATACGCGCAGAGCGATGGAGAAGGCCATGGAAGATACAAAAGAGAACACGGGATTAATTCTCAATTTTGCGTTAAACTATGGAAGTCGCGATGAAATCGTTTCTGCTGTGCAGCATATGATGAAAGACAGCGAAGAAGGGAAAGTTCGTTCAGAAGATATAAATGAAGAAATGATATCTTCATATTTAATGACAAGTTCTTTACCTGACCCAGACTTGCTTATTCGTACAAGTGGGGAATTGCGTATTAGTAATTTCATGCTATGGCAAATTGCGTATTCGGAGCTTTGGTTTACAGATGTGTATTGGCCAGATTTTACCGAGGAACATTTGCTAAATGCGATTACAGACTTTCAACATAGAGGGCGCAGATTCGGAGGCGTGTAGAAAGAGAGGGTTTGGTAGTGAAACAGAGAATTATTACTGGAGTGATTGCTGCCGCGCTATTCATTCCCATCGTATTTTACGGTGGCGTGCCTTTTACAGTTTTAGTGTATGCACTTGCTTCTATTGGATTATATGAATTAGTTCGTATGAACAAGCTTACACTTATTTCGGTACCAACGTTTTTAGCTGCATTATTATTATGGGTTATTTTAGTTCCAAGTAATGCGCTAGGTATTTTTGATCGGATTGGATTAGATAAATTAGAAATCACATTTTTGATTGTTTTATTACTTTTATCATATACAGTCCTTTCGAAGAATACATTTACTTTTGACAATGCTTCATTTTTACTTATGGCAACAACGTATGTTGCAATGGGGTTCTTATATCTAAATGAAACGAGAATAGCAGGAATCCATTATGTGTTTTATGCATTATTTGTCATTTGGGCAACTGATTCAGGCGCATATTTCATAGGGAAAGCAATTGGAAAAAGAAAATTATGGCCAGAGATTAGTCCGAATAAAACGATAGAAGGTTCATTAGGTGGTATTGTTTGTGGGATTGCCGTTGCTTTTGTATACAATATGTTCTTCACAGTTCAAGAAAATGTGGGAATGTTAATTATTGTTACAATTGCAATCTCCATTTTTGGACAAATTGGTGATTTAGTACAGTCTGCATTTAAACGTCATTACGGTGTGAAAGATTCAGGTACAATCTTACCTGGACACGGTGGAATATTAGATCGAACAGATAGTTGGTTGTTCGTATTACCGATTTTACATTTCTTACATTTCATTTCATAATAAAACGAGGGGTTGGAGTTATGAAAAACATTAGTTTATTAGGTGCAAGTGGATCAATTGGAACACAAACTTTAGATGTACTACGCTCGCACCCAGACCAATTCCGTCTCGTTGCTTTTTCTGTAGGGAAAAATATTGACTATGCAGTAAAAGTCATTCAAGAATTTTCTCCTCAGCTTGTTTCAGTGCAAAGAGAAGAAGATGTTGTAAGGTTACAATCCGTTTCTGGAAATACAAAAGTAGTATACGGTGAAGACGGACTATTAGAGGTAGCTCTTCACCCAGATGCAGAAGTTGTAATCACTGCTGTTGTAGGTAGTGTAGGATTGTTACCTACACTTCGTGCGATTGAGGCGAAAAAGACAATTGGAATTGCAAATAAAGAAACATTAGTAACTGCGGGACATATTATTATGGAAGCTGCGCACAAACATAATGTGTCGTTACTTCCAGTAGATAGCGAGCATTCGGCTATTTTTCAATGTTTGAATGGAGAAAATGAAAAGCGCATCTCTCGTTTAGTTATCACTGCTTCAGGCGGGAGTTTTCGTGATAAAACGAGAGATGAATTGTATCATGTGACAGTAGAGGATGCGCTTCGTCATCCTAACTGGTCAATGGGTTCGAAAATTACAATTGATTCTGCTACAATGATGAATAAGGGGCTGGAAGTGATTGAAGCACATTGGCTTTTCGGCATACCTTATGAGCAAATCGATGTTGTTTTACATAAAGAAAGCATTATTCATTCTATGGTTGAATTTGAAGATCGTAGTGTAATGGCGCAGCTCGGCTCACCAGATATGCGTGTACCAATTCAATATGCACTTACATATCCTGACAGATTACCACTTTTAGATACAAAACAGTTGAATTTGTGGGAAATCGGAACACTGCATTTTGAAAAAATGGATCAAGAACGTTTTCGTTGTCTCCGTTTTGCGTATGAAGCTGGAAAAATGGGCGGAAGCATGCCAGCAGTAATGAATGCGGCGAATGAAGTAGCTGTAGCAGCCTTTTTACAAAAGAAAATTGGTTTCTTAACAGTAGAAGACCTCATTGAAAAAGCAATGCACCATCACAATGTCATTGCACGTCCGAGCTTAGGGGAAATTCAGGAAATTGATGCAGCCACAAGACGGTTTGTGATGGAACAAATTTAGCAAAGGTGGTTATGGAATTGAATACAGCGATTGCCTTTATATTAATTTTCGGTGCACTCGTATTTTTCCATGAGCTAGGGCATCTATATTTCGCAAAAAGAGCAGGTATTTTATGCCGTGAGTTTGCAATTGGTTTTGGACCAAAAGTATTTTCATTTGAAAAGAATGAAACAGTTTATACAGTTCGGCTGTTACCTCTTGGAGGCTATGTTAGAATGGCCGGCGAAGATGCCGAAACGGTTGAATTAAAACCAGGGAAAAAAGTTGGACTTGTGTTAAATGAAAACGAAGAGGTTATGAAATTAGTTTTAGACGGGCGCGAAAAGTATCCGAATGTTCGAGTGATTGAAGTAGAACAAGCTGATTTAGAAAATAATCTCACAATTTCTGGTTACGAAGAGTATGAAGAGGAATTGCAAACATTCCGTGTGAGTGAAAAAGCTCGTATTGTTTCAGCAGGAGAAGAAATACAAATTGCTCCGTTTAACAGACAATTTGGTTCTAAAACGTTAGGACAGCGAGCATTAACAATCTTTGCAGGCCCTGCTATGAACTTTATTCTTGCATTTGTTATTTTTGTTATCATTGGATTGGTACAAGGTATTCCTGTGGATAAACCAATGATTGGGAAAGTAATGAAGGATAGTGTGGCAGAACAAGCAGGCTTGAAACAAGATGATATGATTCAAGCAATTAATGGAAAAGACACGAACACATGGAATGATGTTGTAACGATTGTACGGGAACACCCAAATAAGGAAATTACGCTTCATGTAAAACGTGACAGCGAACAATTTAATGTAAAAGTAACGCCATCAGCTGATACAGAGGGGAAAGAAAAGGTTGGTAGAATTGGTGTATACTCTCCTGTAGAGAAATCTATTTTTGGTTCAATTAAATCAGGTTTTGAGCAGACGTATACATGGACAAAACTAATTTTTGATTCCTTGGTAAAATTAGTAACGGGTCAGTTTTCTATTAATGATTTATCAGGTCCAGTAGGAATTTATAATTTAACAGACCAAGTAGTAGATTATGGTGTCATTCGTGTTCTTAGCTTGGCAGCTGTTTTAAGCATAAACCTCGGTTTATTTAACTTATTACCGGTTCCAGCACTTGATGGAGGACGTTTGTTCTTCTTCTTAATTGAAGCATTGCGCGGGAAACCGATTGATCGTCAAAAAGAAGGAATGGTTCACTTTATTGGTTTTGCGTTATTAATGTTACTTATGTTAGTTGTAACGTGGAATGACATTCGGAAGTTTTTCTTGTAAAATGAAGTGAAACTTGTAGTAAGTGTGAAATTCTCAATGTTTTTTTGGAAAGCGAATGAAATGAATAGAGCTCTGAGAGTTGTAATCCCTCACCTGATCTGAGGTGGGGGGTTTACTGCGTATGAGAGTAAACTAAAGAGGTGCGAATAGATGAAACAAAGTATGGTATTTAGTCCTACATTACGTGAAGTGCCAGCAGATGCTGAGATTAAAAGTCATCAATTGCTACTTCGTGCAGGATTTATGCGTCAAAATGCTTCTGGTATTTATAGTTTTTTACCACTGGGTCTAAAAGTATTGCATAAGGTGGAGCGTATCGTTCGAGAAGAAATGGAACAAGCAGGAGCTGTAGAATTATTAATGCCAGCATTACAAGCTGCTGAATTATGGCAAGAATCAGGTCGTTGGTATTCTTATGGTTCTGAGTTAATGCGTATGAAAGATCGTAATGATCGTGAGTTTGCGCTAGGAGCAACGCATGAAGAAGTTATTACAGACCTTGTACGTGATGAGATTAAATCTTATAAAAAACTACCATTAACATTATATCAAATCCAAACAAAATTCCGTGACGAGCAAAGACCACGTTTTGGTTTATTACGCGGAAGAGAGTTTTTAATGAAAGATGCATATTCTTTCCATGCAACACAAGAAAGTTTAGATGAAGTTTATAGCCGTTTATATCAAGCATATTCTAATATTTTTACTCGTTGTGGTTTGAATTTCCGTGCGGTTATTGCCGATTCTGGAGCAATGGGTGGTAAAGATACACATGAGTTTATGGCATTATCTGATGTAGGAGAAGATACAATTGCGTATTCTGATACATCTGATTATGCAGCGAATATTGAAATGGCTCCTGTTGTTGCTTCGTATACAAAGAGTGATGAAACTGAAAAGGTACTTGAAAAAGTAGCAACACCAGATCAAAAGGCAATTGAAGAAGTATCTGCATTTTTAAACATTGAAGCATCTAATTGCATTAAATCGATGGTCTTTAAAGTAGATGAGAAATTTGTTGTTGTACTTGTTCGTGGAGATCACGAAGTAAATGATGTAAAAGTGAAGAACGTATATGGTGCTTCAGTTGTTGAACTTGCTTCCCATGAAGAGGTAAGAAGTCTATTAAATTGTGAAGTAGGTTCTTTAGGTCCAATCGGTGTAACAGGAGATGTTGAAGTTATTGCTGATCACGCTGTAGCAGCGGTTGTAAATGGTTGCTGTGGTGCAAATGAAGAAGGATTCCACTATGTAAATGTAAATCCAGAGCGCGACTTCAAAGTAAGTCAATATGCTGATTTACGATTCATTCAAGAAGGAGATCAATCTCCAGATGGAAATGGGACAATCCGTTTTGCTCGTGGTATTGAAGTTGGACATGTATTTAAATTAGGTACACGTTACAGTGAGGCAATGAATGCTACATTCTTAGATGAGAATGGAAAAACGAAGCCGCTTATCATGGGATGCTACGGCATTGGGGTATCTCGTACAGTTGCGGCAATTGCTGAACAGTTTAATGATGAAAATGGTTTAGTTTGGCCAAAAGCTGTAGCTCCATTCCATGTACATGTGATTCCAGTAAATATGAAGTCTGATGCACAGCGAGAAGTGGGCGAAACGATCTACAGTTCATTACAAGAACAAGGATATGAAGTACTGTTAGATGATCGTGCAGAGCGTGCAGGTGTTAAATTTGCTGATGCAGACTTATTCGGTCTTCCAGTTCGAGTAACAGTTGGTAAAAAGGCTGATGAAGGTATTGTTGAAGTAAAAGTACGTGCTACAAATGAATCTGCAGAAGTGAAAGTTGAAGCACTTCACACATATATCACTAATATTTTAAAATAGGAAGAGGTACCTCGTTATGAGGTACCTTCTCTTTCTTTGTAGAGTAAGCTTTTTAGCGAAGAGGTGAGAAACCTTCTTTGCTGAACGGAACATTTCAATTTATAATAGCAAATGGAAGGGGGTTGCTTATGTCGTTAACCAATGAACAACAAGAGCGATTTCAAATTTTGCTCCAGCAGCTGCAGATGCCTGAAGACCTTATCAATCAATATTTACAAGGTGGTGGCATACAAAGGCTAGTTGTCGATAAAGCAAATAAAAGTTGGCATTTTGATTTGCAAGTGCCACGTATTTTGCCAGCAGAATTATATGAATTGCTTGAAACACAGATAAAGCAGTCATTTTCTCATATTGCCAAAACGTCATTTGCGCTAGAAACAGAGAATAAACAATTTACGGAAGACGAGGTCAAGGAATATTGGCCGCTTTGTACAGATCGAATTACTTTTTCGCCTATGTTTGCGTATTTAAAAAAGCAACTTCCTCATGTAAATGGAGTGAAGTTGTTACTTGATGTAAATAACGAGTTAGAATCTACAGCATTAAAGAAAAATCTTGCGAAGCCAGTCGGTGATCAATATGAAATTTTCGGATTTCCACGTTTTCAGCTGGAAACAAATATAAAGCAAAATGAAGAGGAAGTTCAAAAGTTTCGTGAGCAAACACAGCAAGAGGATCGTCAACGTGTTATACAAGCTATGGAAGAGATGGCGAAGAAGCAAGCCGAAGAAAGCGATATGGTACACGAAGGGCCGATTGTACTTGGGTATCTTATTAAGCCTGACGAAGAAATCACACCGATGCGTGAAATTCAAGATGAAGAAAGACGAAAAACTGTTCAAGGTTATGTCTTCCATGTGGAAACAAAAGAGCTTCGTAGTGGACGTACGTTACTAACTTTAAAAATGACGGATTATACGGATTCCATTATGATTAAAATGTTCTCGCGTGATAAAGAGGATCTTCCGCTTCTGCAATCATTAAAAAAAGGAATGTGGGTAAAAGCGCGAGGTTCGGTTCAAAATGATACGTTTGTTCGTGATTTAGTCATGATTGCGAATGATATTAACGAAATAACAGGACCTTCTCGTAAAGATAAAGCACCTGAAGGAGAAAAACGAGTAGAACTACATTTGCATACACCAATGAGCCAAATGGATGCTGTTACCGGAGTATCTAAACTTGTCGCGCAAGCCGGAAAATGGGGACATGAAGCGATTGCGGTTACAGACCATGCTGTTGCGCAGTCTTTCCCGGAAGCATATTCTGCTGGCAAAAAGGCTGGTATAAAAGTTATTTATGGTGTGGAAGCCAACTTAGTGAATGATGGTGTTCCAATTGCTTATAATGAGTCGCATCGACTACTAGTTGACGAAACATATGTTGTCTTTGACGTTGAGACGACAGGGTTATCTGCTGTATATGACACGGTCATTGAGTTAGCTGCTGTAAAAGTGAAGGGCGGAGAAATTATTGATCGCTTTGAATCCTTTGCAAATCCGCATCAACCGCTATCAGCTACAATTATTGAGTTAACCGGTATTACAGACGATATGTTAACTGATGCACCGGAAGTGGGAGAAGTATTTAAAAAGTTTGAAGCGTGGATGGGTGATCATACACTCGTTGCCCATAATGCAAGCTTTGATATGGGATTCATAAATGTAGGGTTTAAGAAATGTGGCTTAGACAAGCCGGAAAACCCAGTTATTGATACATTGGAATTAGCTAGATTTTTATTCCCAGAAATGAAGAACCACCGCTTAAATACAATGTGTAAAAAGCTTGATATTGAATTAACACAGCATCACCGTGCGATTTATGATACAGAAGCAACGGGATATTTACTTGTGAAAATGTTAAAAGATGTGATTGAAAAAGGATTTGAATATCACGATCAATTAAATGATAGTATGGGACAGGGCGATGCATATAAACGTGGGAGACCGAGCCATGTAACTTTACTTGCAACATCTGATGTTGGATTGAAAAATTTATATAAACTTGTTTCGTATTCTCACTTGAATTATTTTTACCGTGTACCACGTGTGCCACGTTCACTATTAAAAAAATATCGTGAAGGTTTAATAGTAGGTACTGCTTGTGATAAAGGAGAAGTATTTGAAGCGATGATGCAAAAGGCTCCTGAAGAAGTAGAGGAGATTGCGCAGTTCTATGATTATATTGAGGTTATGCCTCCAGAGGTGTTACGTCATTTAGTAGAACGTGAACTCGTTCGAGATGAAGGGCAGTTAAAAACAATTATTTCTAACTTAGTAAAATTAGGTGAAACGTTAGATAAACCTGTTGTTGCGACAGGAAATGTGCATTACTTAGACCCTGAAGATGCGATGTATCGCAAAATCTTAATAAGTTCGCAAGGCGGGGCAAACCCATTAAATCGTCATTCATTACCACCTGTATATTTCCGCACAACAGATGAAATGTTAGATTGCTTCTCATTCCTAGGAGAAGAAAAAGCAAAAGAAATTGTTGTGACAAATACACAAAAGGTTGCATCGTTAATCGGTGACGTTCATCCAGTAAAAGATGATCTATACACACCGAAAATTGAAGGTGCAGATGATGAAACGCGTGATATGAGCTATGAAATGGCACGCAGCATCTATGGTGAAGAACTACCAGAAATCGTAGAAGCGCGCCTAGAAAAAGAATTAAAAAGTATTATTGGACATGGATTTGCCGTTATTTATTTAATTTCACATAAGCTTGTGAAAAAATCACTTGTAGACGGTTATCTTGTAGGTTCACGTGGGTCGGTAGGATCATCATTTGTTGCGACAATGATGGAGATTACTGAAGTAAACCCATTACCACCGCATTATGTATGTCCGAAGTGTAAGCAATCAGAATTCTTCAATGATGGTTCTGTAGGTTCTGGTTTTGACTTACCTGATAAAGATTGTCCAACATGTAATATTCCTTACGTAAAAGACGGACATGATATTCCGTTCGAAACGTTTCTTGGGTTTAAAGGGGATAAGGTTCCCGATATTGATTTGAATTTTTCCGGAGAATACCAACCACGTGCCCATAACTATACGAAAGTACTGTTCGGTGAGGACTATGTATATCGCGCTGGAACAATTGGTACAGTAGCAGAAAAAACGGCTTACGGTTATGTAAAAGGTTATGCCAATGATCATAATTTAACAATTCGAAATGCAGAGATTGATCGTCTTGTTTCGGGATGCACAGGGGTAAAACGTACAACAGGACAGCATCCAGGTGGTATTATCGTTGTGCCAGATTACATGGATATTTTTGACTTTTCACCAATTCAGTTTCCTGCTGATTCAATAGGAGCAGAGTGGAGAACGACGCACTTTGAC
This sequence comes from Bacillus sp. Xin1, assembly GCF_013314535.1. Taxonomy (GTDB): domain Bacteria; phylum Bacillota; class Bacilli; order Bacillales; family Bacillaceae_G; genus Bacillus_A. Next base: position 64,498 of record NZ_JABUAE010000017.1, read on the forward strand.
TTCCATTCGATTCATGATAATTTGTTGAAACTAGATATACTAGGGCACGATGATCCGACTGTTATTCGTATGTTGCAAGATTTAAGCGGTGTGGATCCGAAAACAATACCGACAGATGATCCAGAAGTAATGAAAATCTTCTCTGGTCCAGAATCATTAGGTGTGACAGAAGAACAAATTAATTGTAAAACAGGTACACTTGGTATTCCTGAGTTTGGTACGAAATTCGTAAGACAGATGTTAGAAGAAACGAAGCCAACGACATTCTCAGAGCTTGTCCAAATTTCTGGACTATCTCATGGTACAGACGTATGGCTTGGTAATGCGAATGAACTGATTTATAACGGTACATGTACGCTGAGCGAAGTTATCGGTTGTCGTGATGATATTATGGTCTATCTAATTTATCAAGGATTGGATCCATCGTTAGCGTTTAAAATTATGGAATCGGTACGTAAAGGTAAAGGTGTACCAGAAGAGTGGGAAGAGGAAATGCGCAATAACAATGTACCTGGTTGGTATATTGATTCTTGTAAAAAAATTAAGTACATGTTCCCTAAAGCCCATGCGGCTGCTTATGTACTTATGGCTGTACGTATCGCATATTTCAAAGTGCATTTTGCACTATTGTTCTATGCAGCATACTTTACAGTACGTGCTGATGACTTTGATGTAGAGGCGATGGCAAAAGGTTCGGCATCAATTAGGGCGCGGATTGATGAGATTGCACAAAAAGGGTTAGATGCAGCACCGAAAGAAAAAAGTTTACTAACTGTATTAGAAATGACACTTGAAATGTGCGAACGTGGTTATTCATTCCAAAAGGTTGATTTATATCGTTCACATGCAACGGACTTTATTATTGATGGAGAAACATTAATTCCTCCATTTAATGCAATACCTGGTCTTGGTACTAACGCTGCCATAAGTATCGTTGAAGCACGTGAAAATGGTGAATTCTTATCAAAAGAAGATTTGCAACAACGTAGTAAGATTTCCAAAACAATTATTGAATATTTAGATAGCCAAGGTTGTTTAGGAGATTTGCCAGACAAAAACCAATTGTCACTGTTCTAGCGGGCAGGAAAAGTCTTTGCAAATCAGTATTTGCTATGGTATACTATTAACCGAGATAACCATGTCATGTATATTTTGCAAAAAAAAGAGTGGGGAAACCCACTCTTTCGTGTTACTATCTATGTTTTACCTATGCATATAGGTAAAATATTTCTGTCGTATATACATATTTTGTTACAAGTTTTACTTCTTAAATTTGGTAATACTAAGACAGATATTCCCTGCTAAGCGGCAGGGGCTTTTGTTAGCTAACGAGAAAGAATAAGATAGACCGTCTTTATGAGCGGATTCTTTTTCTTTCAAATGGTACATGGCGGCAGGAAGGAGGCTGTTTATGGATAAGAAAGTCACAGAAGTTGTTGAAGCATTTGCGCAGCCGATTGTTGAAGAGTTAAATCTTGAACTTGTAGATGTAGAATATGTGAAAGAAGGAAAAGACTGGTTCCTACGCGTATTCATCGATTCTGAGACAGGAGTAGACATTGAAGAATGCGGTGCGGTAAGTGAACGTTTAAGCGAAGCTTTAGATAAAGAGGATCCAATTCCTCATCTTTACTTTTTGGATGTATCATCTCCTGGAGCAGAACGCCCATTAAAGAAAGAAAAAGACTTCCAGCAAGCGGTAGGAAGACAAGTGGCAATTAAAACATATGAGCCGATTAATGGTGAAAAGATGTTTGAAGGAAAGCTACTGTCCTATGATGGTACAACAATTACACTATTATTAACAATTAAAACACGTAAAAAAGAAATCCAAATTCCAATGGATAAAGTTGCGAACGCGCGACTTGCTGTTACGTTTTAGTAAGAAGGGGGATCTTCATGAGCACTGAGTTGTTAGATGCTTTGCTCGTATTAGAATCAGAAAAAGGTATTAGCAAAGATATTATTATTGATGCAATTGAGGCAGCTTTAATCTCTGCTTATAAACGAAATTTTAACCAAGCACAAAACGTACGTGTTAGCTTTAACCCAGAAGTGGGAACAATTCAAGTTTTAGCACGTAAAGACGTTGTAGATAGTGTGTTTGATCCACGTCTTGAAATTTCTGTAGAAGAAGCAAGACACATCAATCCGAACTATCAAGATGGTGATGTATTAGAGATTGAAGTAACACCAAAAGATTTCGGACGTATTGCAGCACAAACTGCAAAACAAGTTGTGACACAACGTGTACGTGAGGCAGAACGTGGTGTCATTTATTCAGAATTTAGTGACCGCGAAGAAGACATCATGGTTGGTATTGTGCAACGCCAAGATGCTCGTTTTATTTATGTAAGTCTAGGAAAAGTAGAAGCTTTACTACCAGTAAGTGAGCAAATGCCAAATGAACAATATAAACCACATGATCGAATTCGTGTGTTCATTACAAAAGTAGAAAAAACGACAAAAGGACCACAGATTTACGTATCACGTACACATCCAGGTCTTTTAAAACGTTTATTCGAAATTGAAGTGCCAGAAATTTATGATGGAACTGTAGAAATTCGTTCTGTAGCACGTGAAGCAGGCGACCGTTCTAAAATTTCTGTATATGCAGAGAATATCGATGTTGATCCAGTAGGTTCTTGCGTAGGTCCAAAAGGACAACGTGTACAACGTATTGTTGATGAACTAAAAGGTGAAAAAATTGATATTGTTCGCTGGTCAAATGATCCAATTGAATATGTAGCAAACGCATTAAGTCCATCACAAGTTGTAAAAGTACTTGTGAATGAAGAGGAAAAAGCAACAACTGTTGTTGTTCCAGATCATCAGCTTTCATTAGCAATTGGGAAGCGCGGGCAAAATGCACGTCTTGCAGCAAAATTAACTGGCTGGAAAATTGATATTAAAAGCGAGTCTGATGCGAAGCAACTTGGCATTGTAACAGAAGAAGACAACATGATCGCATTCGATTCAGTTGAAGACGAAATCGAATAGAGGTGATGAATGTGAGCAATCGAAAAGTTCCGTTACGAAAATGTATCGCAACACAAGAAATGAAATCAAAACGCGAGCTCGTTCGCATTGTTCGTTCCAAAGAGGGCGAAGTGTCCATTGATTTAACTGGAAAGAAATCAGGACGTGGTGCATATCTGTCAAAAGACAAGGAATGCATTATCCAAGCGCAGAAGAAAAATATTTTGGAACATCATCTAAAAGCGAAGATCGACAGTTCTCTTTACGAGGAACTTCTTGAGCTTGTTGAGAAGGAGTCGAAATAAGTGTCCGATTGGAAATCGTTTTTAGGACTAGCAAACCGTGCTCGAAAAATAATTTCGGGTGAAGAACTCGTTTTAAAAGAAGTACGAAGTGGCAAGGCAAAGCTTGTATTGCTTTCTGAAGATGCGTCAGCGAACACTACAAAGCGCATTATTGATAAAACCACGTACTACAACATACCAATGAGAAAAGTCGAAAATCGACAACAATTAGGGCATGCGATTGGGAGAGACGAGCGAGTCGTTGTAGCTGTGTTAGATGATGGCTTTGCGAAAAAGCTGCGTAGCATGCTCGATACAACTTACCGGGGGTGAAGGTGTGAGTAAAATTCGAGTGTATGAATATGCAAAGAAACACAATATCTCAAGTAAAGATATTATTACAAAACTAAAAGAAATGAATATCGAGGTTTCGAATCATATGACAATGTTAGACGATGAAGTAGTAAACAAATTAGATAATCAATACAATACTGGAGCAGAAAAGCCTTCTGTTGCAGATGAGTTTGAAGTAGAAGAAAAAGTTGTTCGTAGCAAAAAGAACAGTAATAAGAAGAAGAAAAAAGGCAAAGGAAATGAAGACAAACGTCAAGAAAACTTTGCTGGAAGACAGCAAACACAAACAGTAGAAACACCAGATAAAATCACTTTCTCTGGTACACTTACAGTAGGTGATCTTGCAAAGAAACTAAGCAAAGAGCCATCTGAACTTATTAAAAAGCTCTTTATGCTAGGCATTATGGCGACAATTAACCAAGATTTAGATAAAGATACAATTGAGTTAATCGCTGCTGATTACGGTATTGAAGTAGAAGAAGAAGTAATTGTAAGTGAAACTGAGTTTGAAACATTCATTGATGAGCAAGATAATGAAGAAAACTTAAAAGAGCGTCCAGCTGTTGTTACAATTATGGGACACGTTGACCATGGTAAAACAACATTACTTGATTCTATCCGTAATTCAAAAGTAACTGCTGGCGAAGCTGGTGGAATTACGCAGCACATTGGTGCATACCAAGTTGAAGTAAATGATAAGAAAATTACGTTCTTAGATACACCAGGTCACGCGGCGTTTACAACAATGCGCGCACGTGGTGCACAAGTAACGGATATTACAATCCTTGTTGTTGCAGCGGATGACGGTGTTATGCCACAAACAGTTGAAGCAATTAACCATGCAAAAGCAGCTGGAGTACCAATTATTGTAGCTGTGAATAAAATGGATAAACCAGCTGCAAATCCAGACCGTGTAATGCAAGAATTAACAGAATACGAATTAGTTCCAGAAGCTTGGGGCGGAGATACAATTTTTGTACCAATTTCTGCAATTCAAGGTGAAGGGATTGACAACTTGCTAGAAATGATTCTACTTGTAAGTGAAGTAGAAGAATACAAAGCAAATCCAAACCGTTATGCAACTGGTACTGTAATTGAGGCACAGCTTGATAAAGGTAAAGGAACAATTGCAACATTACTTGTACAAAATGGTACACTTCGAGTGGGAGATCCAATCGTTGTTGGAACATCATTTGGACGTGTTCGTGCAATGGTAAATGACATCGGACGTCGAGTAAAAGTTGCTGGACCATCTACTCCTGTCGAAATTACAGGTTTAAATGAGGTACCACAAGCGGGCGATCGTTTCATGGCATTTGCTGATGAGAAGAAAGCGCGTCAAATTGGTGAATCACGTGCACAACAAGCATTGCTTGCACAGCGCGGTGAAAAATCTAAATTAAGCCTTGAAGATTTATTCCAACAAATCCAAGAGGGCGATGTAAAAGAAATTAACCTAATTGTGAAAGCAGACGTACAAGGTTCTGTGGAAGCAATGGCGGCATCACTTCGTAAAATTGATGTTGAAGGAGTAAAAGTAAAAATTATCCATACAGGCGTAGGTGCGATTACAGAGTCTGATATTATTTTAGCTTCTGCATCTAATGCGATTGTAATCGGATTTAACGTACGCCCTGATGTGAACGCGAAACGTACAGCTGAGCTAGAAAATGTTGATATTCGCTTACACCGTATTATTTACAAAGTAATCGAAGAGATTGAAGCAGCAATGCAAGGTATGCTTGATCCTGAATTCGAAGAAAAAGTAATTGGTCAAGCGGAAGTTCGTCAAACATTCAAAGTAACAAAAGTTGGAACAATTGCAGGATGTTATGTAACAGACGGTAAAATCACGCGTGATAGCGGTGTTCGGATTATCCGTGATGGTGTAGTAATTTACGAAGGACAACTTGATACGCTAAAACGTTTCAAAGACGACGTAAAAGAAGTTGCGCAAAACTACGAGTGTGGTATTACAATTGAGAAATACAACGATCTTAAAGAAGGAGACATCATTGAAGCATACATTATGGAAGAAGTGAAGCGATGATTATCGCTTCACTCTCATTCGAGTGTATGATTTATGATGTGCATTCTTTAAAAGAGAAACGAGCAATTTTACAGCGTGTGCTAACTCGTGTGAAACAGCGTTACAATGTAGCTGTTTCCGAAATAGGACACCAAGATGTATGGCAACGTACAGAAATTGCGATTGTTTCCGTATCCTCAAATCGTGTTGTCTGTGAAAAAGAAATGAATCGTGTACTTGAGTATATCGATTCATTTCCTGAAATTGAACGTACGATAACACAATTGGAATGGCATTGAATGAGGTGAAAAGCTATGAAATTACGTGCGAACCGTGTGGGCGAGCAAATGAAAAAAGAATTAGGCGACATCATTAGTCGTAAAATTAAAGACCCACGTGTTGGATTTGTTACAGTAACAGATGTACAAGTGAGTGGAGATTTACAAATTGCCAAAGTATATATTTCTGTTTTAGGAGACGAAGAACAGAAAGAAAATACATTAAAAGGCTTAGCGAAGGCAAAAGGCTTTATTCGTTCAGAAATTGGCCAACGTATTCGTCTTCGTAAAACACCGGAGATTTCTTTTGAATTTGATGAATCTATCGGATATGGTCATCGAATTGATACACTTTTACATGAAATTAATAAAGACGGTAAACGTGAAGAATAATGGATAGACATTTGTCTATCCATTTTTTCAATGGAAAGTAAGTATTGCATACAAGTGAGTGTTCAAAAGGAAGGATAAAGAGAGTAGAGCATTTCGGGGTGAAGAGGCCAGAGGGAGACAGAGTATAGCTGAGACTTACATGAGGACTGGTGACGAAATGAAGAAATGCGATTGCTATTTGTACCGGATTTCTTGAACATCCTCTACAAAAGTATAACGATGAGGTGAACATATGGAAGGTGTATTACTATTACATAAACCAAAAGGAATGACATCACACGATTGTGTATTTAAGTTAAGAAAGATATTACGTGAAAAAAGAATTGGTCATACAGGAACATTAGATCCAGATGTGACAGGAGTATTACCGATTTGTGTAGGTCGTGCAACGAAAATTGCACAATTTTTGACAAGTGAAACGAAAACCTATGAAGGTGAAGTTACACTGGGATTTTCAACCACAACTGAAGATGCTTCTGGTGAAGTAGTAGAAAAACAAGATGTAAATCGTATCATTACACGTGCGGAAGTGGAAGCTGTATTAGCAGAGTTAACAGGAACAATTGAGCAGGTCCCTCCCATGTACTCAGCTGTAAAAGTAAACGGAAAGAAACTGTATGAATATGCAAGAGCAGGACAAGAAGTGGAACGTCCAGTTCGTACGATAACAATTCATGAATTTGTGTTACTTGATGACCGGGAAGTATTTGAAGGTGAGAACATTTCATTCCGCTTCCGTGTTACATGTAGCAAAGGAACATACGTGAGAACATTAGCGGTTATGATTGGTGAAAAATTAGGATTCCCGGCACATATGTCACATCTTGTGCGCACAGCTTCAGGAGAATTTTTGCTAGAAGATTGCATATCATTTGAAGAAATTGAAGAAAACATGCAAAATGGAACAGTAGAGTCTATTTTTATCTCAATTGATGAAGCGTTAAGTAAATTTCCAAAAATGGTTGTAGATGAAAAACAAGCAGAAAAAATAAAAAATGGGATGTTTTTAAGGAATGAATTACAAGTGACAGCGCCATTTATTACAGTGTTTGATAAAAATGAACGTTGTCTAGCAATTTATGAGCATCATCCAAAACACCCTGGCATGTTAAAGCCAATGAAAGTACTTGTGAATAATCAGGAACTAAAGCTATAATGGATTATTGGAAGGATTATTACAGAAAAAGGTGAATTCAAGCGTGAAACTTATTCATTTAACTCATCCACATAAACAAAATAAAATAGAATTACCACCTACTGTAATGGCATTAGGGTTTTTTGATGGCATTCATTTAGGACATCAACGTGTAATTCGAACAGCAAAAAAAATAGCGGATGAAAGAGGATGTAAAAGTGCGGTTATAACATTTCATCCACATCCATCTGTTGTATTAGGAAAAAAGGAAGCGCATGTGGAGTATATTACACCACTATCCGTTAAAGAAAAAGTAATTGCAGATTTAGGGATTGATATGTTATATGTGGTGAAATTCGATGAATCATTTGCTGGATTACTGCCACAACAGTTTGTAGATGAATATATTATTGGTCTAAATGTAAAGCATGTAGTAGCAGGTTTTGATTATTCATATGGACGTTTAGGAAAAGGGACGATGGAGACTTTACCATTTCATGCAAGAGGGGAGTTTACACAGACCGTGATTGAAAAAGTTGAATTCCAAGAAGAAAAAGTAAGTTCCACAGCATTACGAAAACTAATCCGAAATGGAGAAATGGAACAGATTCCATCTATTTTAGGTAGAGCTTATACAGTAGAAGGAACGGTTGTTCACGGGGATAAACGTGGACGTCAAATCGGCTTTCCGACAGCTAATGTAGGTTTAAGTGATGAATATCTTCTGCCACCTGTTGGTGTGTATGCAGTAAGGTTAAAAGTCCATGATGAGTGGCATGACGGTGTATGTAATATCGGTTATAAACCAACTTTTAAAGAAGATGAGCGTAAACTGTCTATTGAAGTGCATTTATTCCATTTCAATGAGGACATATATGATCAAGTTGTTACCGTGGAGTGGCATATACGCATTCGAGAAGAGAAGAAGTTTAATGGTATCGACGAACTAGTTGCTCAAATTGCAAAAGATAAGAAAACAGCACAAGAATATTTTAGCATGGCGAAGAATATGCTTGCTTTTTCCAATGAAAAGTAGTATTCTATGTTATGTACTTTATGACAACCATTGCTTGGCATTGCGACTCACCGACGCTTGCTAGGTAATTGGGGGTTTAATTATTAGGAGGTGAAATAGGATGGCTTTAACACAAGAGCGTAAAAATGAAATCATTGCACAATTTAGAACTCATGAGACTGATACTGGTTCTCCAGAGGTTCAAATTGCTGTCCTAACAGAGCAAATTAACACTCTAAACGAGCACTTACGTACTCACAAGAAAGATCATCATTCACGTCGTGGTCTATTAAAGATGGTTGGTAAACGTCGTAACTTACTTACTTACCTTCGTAATAGCGATATCACACGCTACCGTGAATTAATCACAAAGCTTGGCTTACGTCGATAGTCAAAGAAGCGGGAATATTCCCGCTTTTTTGTTAGGTAAAAATATATCTTCTACTCTTAATAGCTTACTTAAATTTCGGTAATACTAGAGGAAGAATATTGTGATATATGATCCATTTACATAGAAGAATTGAATATTTTAAATTGAGAGGGGTACTTAAATGAGTCAAGAAAAGCAAGTCTTCTCGATAGATTTAGCTGGTCGCCAGCTAACGATTGAAACAGGCCAGCTTGCAAAACAAGCAAACGGCGCGGTATTAGTAAGATATGGCGACACAGCAGTTCTATCAACTGCAACGGCATCAAAAGAGCCAAAAAATGTAGATTTCTTCCCGCTTACAGTAAACTATGAAGAGCGTTTATATGCAGTCGGAAAAATCCCAGGCGGTTTTATTAAACGTGAAGGCCGTCCAAGTGAAAAAGCAATTTTAGCGAGTCGTTTAATTGACCGACCAATTCGCCCACTTTTCGCAGATGGTTTCCGTAATGAAGTGCAAGTTGTCAGCATCGTTATGAGTGTTGACCAAGATTGTTCTTCTGAGATGGCGGCTATGCTTGGTTCTTCATTAGCGTTATCGATTTCAGATATTCCATTTGAAGGTCCAATTGCTGGTGCGACGGTTGGTCGTATCGACGGCGAATTTATTATTAATCCAACAGTAGAACAACAGGAACAAAGTGATATGCATCTTGTTGTAGCTGGGACAAAAGATGCAATTAACATGGTAGAGGCAGGTGCAGATCAAGTACCTGAAGAAACAATGTTAGAAGCAATCATGTTCGGTCATGAAGAAATTAAACGTCTAATTGCTTTCCAAGAAGAGATTGTACAAGCTGTCGGAAAAGAAAAGGCGGAAGTAAAGCTTTATGAAGTGGATGCTGATCTTGAAAAAGCTATTCGTGAAATGGCAGAGAAAGATATGCATGCAGCAATTCAAGTACATGAAAAGCATGCACGTGAAGACGCAATTAATGAAGTAAAACAACGCGTCATTGCACACTATGAAGAGCTGGAAGTAGAAGCAGAAGTATTAGGACAAGTACATGAGATTTTATATAAAATTGTAAAAGAAGAAGTACGTCGTCTTATTACAGTTGAAAAAATCCGCCCAGACGGACGTAAAAGTGATGAAATTCGTCCTTTAGCGTCAGAGGTAGGCATTCTATCTCGTACTCACGGTTCTGGATTATTCACACGTGGACAAACGCAAGCATTAAGTATTTGTACATTAGGTGCATTAGGAGATGTGCAAATTTTAGATGGCCTAGGTGTAGAAGAATCAAAACGTTTTATGCACCATTACAATTTCCCATCCTTTAGTGTTGGTGAAACAAGACCAATGCGTGGACCAGGTCGTCGTGAAATCGGTCACGGTGCATTAGGTGAACGTGCTCTTGAACCTGTTATTCCATCTGAGCAAGACTTCCCGTATACAGTTCGTCTTGTATCTGAAGTTTTAGAATCAAATGGTTCTACTTCACAAGCAAGTATTTGTGGTAGTACTTTAGCGATGATGGATGCTGGTGTACCATTAAAAGCACCGGTTGCTGGTATTGCTATGGGACTAGTGAAATCTGGTGAGCACTACACAATTTTAACGGATATCCAAGGTATGGAAGATCACTTAGGTGATATGGACTTTAAAGTGGCAGGTACGGCGAATGGTGTAACTGCATTGCAAATGGATATTAAAATCGATGGGTTATCTCGTGAAATTTTAGAAGAAGCATTGCAACAAGCTAAGATTGGTCGTATGCATATTCTAGATCACATGTTAACTGCTATCGCTGAGCCTCGCAAAGAGCTATCTGCATATGCTCCGAAAATCATTACAATGACAATCAATCCGGATAAAATCCGTGATGTTATTGGGCCAAGCGGTAAACAAATTAACAAAATTATTGAAGAAACTGGCGTGAAAATTGATATTGAGCAAGATGGTACAGTCTTTATTTCATCCGTTGATCAAGAAATGAATGAAAAGGCGAAGAAAATTATCGAAGATATCGTTCGCGAAGTACAAGTAGGCGAAATCTACTTAGGAAAAGTAAAACGTATCGAGAAGTTCGGTGCTTTCGTTGGATTGTTCAGTGGTAAAGATGGTCTTGTTCATATTTCTGAGCTTGCGCTTGAGCGCGTAGGTAAAGTAGAAGACGTAGTGAAAATTGGCGACGAGATTTCAGTAAAAGTTATCGAGATTGACAAACAAGGTCGTGTAAACTTATCTAGAAAAGTATTGCTAAAAGAAGAGCAAGAAAAAGAAGTGGCAAAAGAAGAAGCTTCAAAACAAGAAAATACACAAGAACAAAAATAAGTAAAAAAGCCAGGTTTCCTGGCTTTTTTTGTTAAACAAAATATATTTGATACATTGATTTTTATTGATAAAAAGGTATAGTTTTCATGATAACGCTCAAATTAACAAGGATAATAGGAAAAAGGATTTTTCTTATTTGTATAGTTAATGGGAGGGTTTATATGAGAACTCGTATAGTTATATTCATATCTGTATTCTTTCTTTGTATAAGTTTATGCTCATATTCAGCGCTAGCAAATGATAATCTTTATGAGGAAATTCAGAAACAAGCCAAACAATATTCAATTGCGCCGCAAAATGCAATAATTGATAAGATTTGGAAGGCTACGCCAGGATATAATGGTAAAGAGGTTGATATTGAAGCGTCATATAATAACATGAAGAAAATAGGGAAATTTGATGAGAAGCAATTTGTATATCGGGAAGTTTCACCAAACACGCATTTAGAAGATTTATCGCCTTCTCCCATTTATCGTGGACATCCACATAAAAAGATGGTGGGATTAACAATAAATGTGGCATGGGGAAATGAGTATCTTCCGCGTATATTAGAAACGTTGAAAAAGCATGATGTAAAGGCAACCTTTTTTTTAGAAGGACGCTGGGTAAAAGAAAATTTAAGATTCGCAAAAATGATTGTAGATGCAAAGCAAGAAGTAGGAAATCATTCTTATACACATCCAGATATGAAAACGCTGTCTAAAAATCAAATACTAGAGCAATTACAAAAGACAAATCAAATGATTGAGGCAGCTACAAATCAAAAAGTACGATGGTTTGCACCACCAAGTGGAAGTTTCCGCGATGAAGTTGTAGAAGTGGCGGATGGATTAAAGATGGGGACTATTATGTGGACAGTAGATACAATCGATTGGAAACGTCCGGAGCCTGAAGTGATTCTCCAGCGTGTGATGGGGAAAGTGCACCCAGGTGCAATTGTATTGATGCATCCGACATCTCCAACAGCTGAGGCATTAGATACGATGATTGCACAGTTAAAAAAACAAGGGTATAAAGTAGGAAATATTACAGAATTACTAGATGAAAAACGTATTGATTAAATACATTTGCATGACATTCATGTGCAAACTTGTTATCATTAAATAATAGCAATTATTTAGATAAACTGGCATTAGGAGGAAAGTTTTTGATTAAAAAATATACTTGTAAAAATGGTGTAAGAATTGTTATGGAGAATATACCAACTGTTCGTTCTGTTGCAATTGGTATATGGATTCATGCAGGTTCAAGAAATGAAAATGAAAAAAATAATGGGGTTTCACACTTTTTAGAACACATGTTTTTTAAGGGGACAGAGACACGTAGTGCAAGAGAAATTGCAGAGTCATTTGATAGCATTGGTGGTCAAGTGAATGCATTTACCTCAAAAGAATACACGTGCTATTATGCAAAGGTACTTGATGAACATGCAAAATATGCGCTTGATGTGTTAGCTGACATGTTCTTTAACTCCACATTTGATGAGGAAGAATTGAAAAAAGAGAAGAACGTTGTATTTGAAGAAATTAAAATGTACGAGGACACACCAGATGATATCGTACATGACATGTTAACAAAAGCGACCTATGAAACGCATCCATTGGGATACCCAATTTTAGGTACAGAAGAAACACTTGAAACATTTACAGGGGATACACTGCGTCAATATATAAAAGATCATTATACACCTGAAAATGTTGTCGTTTCGATTGCTGGAAATATTGATGAAGCATTTGTGCAAACAGTGGAACAATATTTTGGTAACTACGAGGGAACAACAAATCGTGAACAAGTACATAGCCCGATTTTTCATTTTAACAAAGTGGCCCGCAAAAAGGAAACAGAACAAGCTCATTTATGTTTAGGATTCCAAGGTTTGCAAATGGGTCATGATGATATTTATAACTTAATTGTATTAAATAATATATTAGGTGGTAGTATGAGTAGCCGTTTGTTCCAAGAAGTGCGTGAACAACGTGGTTTAGCATACTCAGTGTTCTCTTATCATTCTTCTTATGAAGATACAGGAATGCTAACACTTTATGGTGGTACAGGAAGCCAACAATTGGATACTTTATATGATACAATGCAAGAAACTTTAGAGACGTTAAAAAATACAGGTATCACAGAGAAGGAACTTGTGAATAGTAAAGAGCAGCTTAAAGGAAATCTGATGTTAAGTTTAGAAAGCACGAATAGCCGTATGAGCCGTAATGGTAAAAATGAATTGCTTCTTAGAAAGCATCGTTCTCTTGATGAAATTATTGAGAGTGTAAACAGCGTTACGAAATCAGATGTAGATTCACTGATTCGCAGTATGTTTACAACTGAATTTTCTGCAGCGCTTATTAGTCCAAATGGAGAGCTTCCAAAAGGAATGAAATAGGGAGAAAAACCGTATCTCTTACGAGGAGATGCGGTTTTTTGTGTACAAAGCTTTTGCAATTATAAAACTTTTGAATAGGGGGAGTGGAGCGCATTTTTTGGTATTTTTTACAGACATGCAGAATACGTACTTATTATAGGATGGGATTTGAGGATACTGTATGAAAGATGTTTAGAAAGGAGAGAGTCATATGCGTTTAAGTGAATTAAGTGGAAAAGAAATTGTGGACCTAGAGCGGGCAGAAAAAATGGGGGTTTTAGGTCACGCTGATTTAGAAATTAATGAAAAAGACGGGAAGATTCAAGCCCTCATCATACCAGTTGGAAAATGGGGTGGATTCAAAAGAGAACAGCAAGAAGTAAAGGTAGAGTGGAGCAGGATTAAGAAGGTTGGACATGATATGATTATTTTTGATTTGGAATAGTAGCAAATACAGTAGAAATTTATAATTTAAGGTAACGTAAATGATTAAAAATGAACATATAGATTATCTTAAACATATGATATATGAATTAAGGATTGCTTCACACAATGTGAAGCAATCCATTATGTGACTTTAAAAAGATGCGAAAGGTGTTACTTAACCACCATTAAATCCGCCACTCCAACAGCTTGCTCCAATAATAATAAGGAGAATAAACAACACGACTAGTAAAGCAAATCCTCCGTAACCACCGCATCCATATCCTATTTGTTCAGCCAAGAGATCTCCCCTCCACTCTATACAAAAATAAACTTCCCAATACTACCAAAAGTTTTAACAATACAGCTAGTAATGGAAGTAAGCTAAAAAGAGCTAATTTTGTCAGTGCAACAGCTCGTTCTTGATTGTCAATACACTGATACTATATGTAGAAGCTGGCGAAGGGTTTTATATTAATTTTTTCCTTTTTGGACAAGTGTCATTAATAAATTTGTTTATCTTAATATTATATTTTAAAATAGTACACCTTTCCGTTTGAATTCAATCACCCAAAGCTTATACAGTACATATGATGTGGAGGAAAAAGAAAAAGTAGGCACTTTTCTTATAAATGAAAGAAAAAAGAAGGTGAAGTAGGGAATGTTGACTGAGATGCACATTGCTGTCATAGGAGGAGATGCAAGGCAGCTAGAAGTGATTCGTAAGTTGGTTGAACTTGATGCGAAACTTTCATTAGTAGGATTTGATCAACTGGATCATGGTTTTACAGGGGCAGCAAAAGAGAGTATGCAAAATCTAGATTTCACTTCTTTAGATGCAATTATTTTGCCGGTAGCAGGAACAAATGCAAAAGGAGAAGTAGATACTATTTTTTCAAACGAAAAAGTTATGCTAACGAAAGAACAGATTGAAAAAACACCAGCAAACTTTACTATATATTCAGGAATTGGTACGCCGTATTTAGAGAGCATTGTATCTACTACAAATCGAAAACTTGTAAAACTATTCGATCGTGATGATGTGGCAATCTACAATTCAATCCCAACGGTAGAAGGAACATTAATGATGGTTATTCAACATACAGATTATACAATTCATGGTTCAAATGTCATGGTTTTAGGGTTTGGTAGAACAGGAATGAGTGTAGCGAGAGCTTTTCAATCACTAGGAGCTCATGTCAAAGTAGGAGCACGACGCTCAGAACATATTGCTCGTATTTCGGAAATGATGTTCTCTCCTTTTTATATGCAGGATATTGAGAAAGAAGCAAGTGATGTTGATATTGTCATTAATACAATTCCACATCTTGTTGTAACGGCAAGTGTTATCTCGCGGATGCCAGCTCATACATTGATCATTGATTTGGCATCTAAGCCTGGTGGTACGGATTTTCGTTATGCAGAGAAGCGGGGGATTAAAGCTTTGTTAGCACCTGGTCTTCCAGGGATTGTTGCGCCAAAAACAGCAGGACAAATTTTAGCAAATGTTCTTTCTCAGTTATTAACAGCAGATATGATTGCGAAGGAGGAGAATGGAAGATGAGTTTAAAAGGGAAACGAATTGGGTTTGGGTTTACAGGTTCTCATTGTACGTATGAAGAAGTTATGCCACATTTAGAAAAGTTAGTTGCAGAAGGAGCGGAAGTGAGACCGGTTGTTTCCTATACTGTACAATCGACAAATACTAGATTTGGTGAAGGGGCAGAGTGGATTAAAAAGATTGAAGAAGTAACGGGACATAAAGTAATTAATTCAATCGTTGGAGCAGAACCTCTTGGTCCAAAGATTCCGCTAGATTGTATGGTTATCGCTCCTTTAACAGGAAATTCAATGAGTAAATTTGCAAATGCAATGACAGATTCTCCAGTATTAATGGCAGCGAAGGCAACGCTTCGAAATGGAAAACCGGTTGTATTAGCTGTTTCTACAAATGATGCTCTTGGTTTAAATGGCGTAAACCTAATTACACCAACAAGATGGCAACAAAGCGCGAACGCTTATTTGTCGCCATCTTTAGGGAGCTTAGGGTAAAGCACAAGTTCGAAATCATCGAGTCTTTGCCACTTTTCCTTCTTATAAACAGCCTTTTCTAAAACCGACTTTAGGAGGCTGTTTTTCTTTTTCGGATCATCTGTTTTGAAGTACAGATCAAGAACATGCTCGACTTGGGGAATTGTATCTTTCTTTACTTTTTCCTTTTTGATTTCTATTTTAATTTCTTTCTTGAGATTTTCCATCGTTTCAGTAATTTCATTAATACGATTAGAAACAACATTAGAACGTTCTAAAAACATATCGACAGTATAAACACCACGCTCTAATAAATCATGTAAATTATTTTTTTGCTTTTGGACATCCACTAACTCTTTTTCAAGTTTTCGTAATGCAGCCTCGTTCATTTGGATAATTTGCGTTTCTTTTGTATTTTCATCTTGCTTATGTTTTTCAAAATCAGCTTTATAATTGATGTACCACTCTTTTAATGCTTCGAGTAAACGTTTTTCAATTAATTCTGTATAACTGGATTTGTTTTCACAACCGCGATGTTTACAATCCATTGTATTCTTTCGATTCTTTGGATATCGTTGTACCATACTATAGCCGCATTTCCCGCATTTAATAATTCCAGCTAGTGGATTCGTTAATCCATTTGTATTATAGGGAATATGATACCTCGTGTTTAATTTCTCCTGTACTTTTTCAAATAGGCTTTCTGGGATAATCGGATCATGCTTTCCGTCCGCGATAATCCAATCTGACTTATCTTGCCTTGTACAACTACGCTTCGTAGCATCTGGACGCTTTACTTCTTTTCTCTTTTGCCATGTTACTTTTCCAATGTAGACGTGATTTTTTAACATATCTAATATACTATATGGATTCCAAGCGTTACCTAACTTACTTTTGTAGCCAAGTTCGTTTAGTTTTCGCATAATTGCATTTGCACCCATATCCTCATTGGCATACCATTCAAATATCATTCTGACAACAGAAGCTTCTTCTGAATTAATCGTTAATGTACGTTCACGCTTATTTAGACGATGGATATCATATCCGTATGGTGCATGTGTACCAAGGTAATTACCAGCTTCTACACTTGCAATACGCCCACGTTGCATACGACGTGTAATAATCTTTAATTCCTTACGTGCCATAAACGCTTCAAATTCGCTGTATTCTTCGTCCCACTCATCATTAAGATCATAAGTCTTCCTTGGTGTCATAATCTTCGTATTCGAGCGTTTGAACGTCTCTAAGATGATTCCTTGTTCTTTCATACCACCACGACCTAGACGATCCATATCCATACAAAGAACAACATCATATTTGTTATCTTCAATTTCTTCAAGAAGCGCCAACATTTCAGGACGTTTCACTAAGCTCTCACCAGAAACGATTTCCTCACGGACAGCTAAAACATTTAAGTTTTTCTCCCTAGCGATTTTCAGCAGGGTAGTACGGTGCTTTGCTAAAGTTTCGCCTTCACCGCGTGCTTCCGCTTCAAGGTCGGCACGGGATTTACGTAGGTAGATTGCGGTTTTCATAGAGAATCCTCCTTTGAGTAGTATTAATTATACGAAAAGCAAGTGGTATAAATTATAAAAAGTTAAGTGAGTTAGTCATTAAGTGCATTCAAGTAGAATCTATAGTTTTTACTGCATAATTAAATATGTTTGTGAAAAAACGTTTTGCAAATGACTAGCTAGCAGCTGATTTTCATAATGCAACAAGCGTTGCTCCGCAGTATGAAATGAAACATTGAAAGTTTTTGCAATGAGGTAAATCGATTCTTTTCTGGTTTCGGGGAGGGTTAGTGTCCTTAACATAAAAGTAGGAATACAAAAATGTAGCTTGAAATTGTTTGCTTTTGCTCCTTGGTAGTCTAAAAATAATTTCGGTATGTATAGCTGATTTCCTACATGGAATAGAATATGACAAAGCTCATGACCAAAGTCCTCCCATTGTTGATAAGCCATGTTTCGATTATCAATAATAATACTGGGCAAATTATTTCTACAAATAGCACGACTTCCAAATGGAGCAAAATGTAACCAAATATTTAGTTTTTGGGTAATTGTTATCATATCAATTTGTTCTGGAATAAAAATAGATAAAGAATGATACAAATTTTTAATATAATCTTCGATTTGTGTTGTGTAGTAAGGCTGTGTTTTATGCATATCATTTCACTCCATTGTCAAAAAAATACAAACGTACGTTCTTATTTTACTGTAAAAAGAAAAGCCCGTGAAGGGGCTAAAAATATAACTCCAAGTATCTAAGGTGATTTCTCCATTTTTCTAAAATCTAATAATATAGGAACAATTAACCATTCATTGACCAAATAAATACACGCAATTTAGCGTGTAATTTATTATGTATCTTATTTAATTAGCTTTGTTTATCCCCAGGTTTACGATTTTTTTCTTTATTTTTAATAAATTCCCAAAACTGTCTAAGCTCTTCTTGTTTTTCAGGAGAAGCATCCTTTATATCTTTAAACCAAAGACCAAGTTCAGGATCGTTAAGTGTTTTTTCTAAATTATGATCTATCTCGTTTTCTTTCGGAAGGATGGATTCTTCATTAAGAAGAAAATCTACAGAAACACCAAAAAAGTTTGCGATTTCGAGTAAACGTGATTTTCTTGGTAAACGATCGTCACTATTTTCATAATGCGTGATAGAAGAACGAGGGATATTTAGTTTAGCTGCTAATTCTTCTTGCGAAAGTCCTTTAGATTCCCTGAGTTCTCTTAATTTTGTAGAAAATGACAAATTTATCCCTCCTTTATAAATAAGATTTTAACATGATATGTTCGTGGAAAAAACAGTGCGAAAAACGAACAAACCTATTGGCATGTTCGTTTTAAGAACATATTATGTATTTATAAAGTTCGAAAAACGCACGTAAGGTGGTGAAAAATTGAATAAGATCACAAACTTAAGAAAAGAAAAAGGAATAACCCAAGAAGAGTTAGCTGTAAAAATCGGAATAACAAGAGCTTACTTATCAAATCTAGAAAATGGAAAGCATAAACCATCTTTAGATGTAGCCTTAAAAATCGCAGAAGCATTAGAAAGTACTGTAGAAAAAATTTTTAAATATAAAGTTCGAAAAACGCACGTATAAACTAGTTAGAAAGAAGGTGGGAAAATGACAGCAATTCAAATGGCAGTACCAACAGATCAGCAGCATACAAATGTAAAAAGCACTTCAAGAGGTGACACCATGAGCCAACAAGAAGAATATGCAGCGACTTATGAATTCGGAAAAACGAAAGTCCATGTTGTGGCTCCTGAACCAAAATCGCAAAAGGAAATTGATAAAATCCTTCGAGCATATTACGAGGCTGGTTGGGCCATCATCAAAGAAATGCAAGCAAAAGAAAGTATCGAGGATTAATTCCTCTCTTCTTACATAAAGAATAGACAAGTTATATATTCTTTATACTTTATTGTAATCCTTTGAAAGATGAATACGGAGGCGAACAAATATGGGAACAAGTATATATTGCAATTCATCAGTAGGAACATTATTACGTAATGCGAGAGAACGTTGTGGAAATGCACATTATCGAACAAAGAAAGGTCTAGCAGAATACCTCGGCATCACTTACGAACGTTTGAAAAATATTGAATCTGGTTTTTCTAAAGTGCCTTTTGAATTAGCAATGGATTGGTGTGATGCAACGGAAGCACCGATAAACAAACAAGCAATCAAACATATTTATGGTGTAGGGTTACCACCTACAGATCCACGTTTAACAAGCGATGTGAACTTACAGCTTATGAATTACATCAAGCAAGCTGAAGAGGGTATTGCGGCCGCGAAGGAAATCATGAAATTACAAGTTACAAACCGTTCTTGGCAGCTAGATGAAAAACAAAAACATGAATATGCAAGGCACGCAAAAGAAATATTCGATATGATGCAAGCCACACAATGTGTAGTACAAGCGTTAGATCAAATTCATTTTGGAATTATGGACCAAATACAAAGAAGTTGGTTGCAAAAGGCGATTTCGGAAAACGTTGTTGTACAAACCGTGGACAGTTTAATGAATTTAACAAAAGTGTTGTAAGGGGGAATACATATGACAGTAGATTATAAGAATCCTAATTTAAACGATTATAAGAGTTTAATTCGTTACGAGGCAAAGCTAGATGGTGAGATAAAAATAGCTAAAACATTTAACGATGCAAAAAAACTTGAAGCGTTACAAAGGGAAAAGAAGTTAGTGGGAATTCGTATAAAAATTATTGAAGCGTCATTTACGTTAAAACATAAATGGGCAAAAGAAAAAGCTACCGCCTAGGAAACAGTAGCTCTGAAAAAATATGATGAAGCAATTATAACACTTTATTATTTGTTTGGACAAGCCGTTGTGCTTGTCGTTATGACCAGAAAGGATTGTTACCCCTCCATCCCCTTTAAAGATATCCCTTTCTGGTTGTAACGATGCGTACAGCATTAATTTACATAGTAAAGAGGTGAAAACCATGACAACTGAATACAATTGTCTGCATAATCTTGTTCTTCTAGGAGACTTTTCGTTTGCAAATGAACTTCATGATTGCATGAATACATGCATTTACAACATGTTCAACGCTAAATCTCATAAGGAAGCGAATTATTGGGAAGAAGAGCTTAATCGATGTGTAAAAGAGTTTAAGATGCTTCGTGAAGAAAAGGAAGAACATGAAGTATCTAAAAGTTATAGTGTGATTATTAAAGGACCTCGTTCTAAAGACGTTAACGCTTCACTGGTAAGTCGTAGGAAATAAAAAATCTATCACTTTGCCGAGTGATAGATAAATAGTGGTAGGTAAATTTTGGTTAGGTTAATTATACCAAATCATAAACGGTATAACAATGGAGTGTATTGCATGCTTTTAGACAAAACATTACATAGAGTGTTGTTAAACCCCAAGATTGTTCAAAAGGTAAAGCCAAAACAACACCTTACTTATTTAGTACAGTAATATCTTAAAAAAGGTTATAAAAATTATCGCTTATTACGTGTAGAGGACGGGGTTGCGATATGTAAACGGGAGGATGAATAGCATGGCAGTTTTTAGACCAGTACAAGTTTCATTTTGGCAGGATGCAAAAGTTATTGAGGAGATGACTCCAGAAGATAAATTATTTAATCTGTATCTTCTTACAAACCCATGTACTACTCAAATAGGTGTATACCAAATCACCAAAAAGCAAATGGCTTTTGATTTAGGTTACTCCATGGAAAGTGTTAATTCACTCTTAGATCGTTTTGAAAACCATCATAAATTAGTTAAGTATAATCCAGAAACACGCGAACTAGCGATTATCAACTGGGGGAAATACAACCTTAATAGAGGAGGTAAACCAATTGAGGATTGTGTTCGCAAAGAACTGGATGGGGTAGTTGATATTAGTCTTGTTAGTTTAGTCGCTCCAAAAGTTAAAAATGATAAAATCCGTACTATTTTTGAAGAATTTCTTGCTGTTAACGATACGTGCCACGATACGCCCACGATAAGTGGGGAAAAAGAAGAAGAAAAAGAAAAAGAAGAACAACAACAAGAAGAACGTGCGAATGCGGAAGAGGTTGTTGTTAATCCAATTTCTTTTTACGAACAAAACTTCGGATTCATTACACCTTTTATCGCAGAAGGCATTAACGCATGGGTAGATGACTTAAATGCAGAGTTAGTTGTTAAGGCAATGGAGATTGCTTTAGAAAAAAATACTAGAAACATGTCTTACGTAAATACGATTTTACGAGATTGGCATCTTAAAGGCTTGAAAACAGTAGGTGATGTTGAGGCAGCTGATAAAGCATTTCGTGATAAACGAACAGCACAAGCAAAGCAACAACCTGTATATCAATCGGCAGCTATGTCTGAATCTACTAAGCAAGTGTTACAGCAGCAAGAATCATGGAAACAAAACATTCCTACAGACGAGGAACTTGCAGCACTTAACCAACAGAATGGATGGATGATGCAATGAGTAACGAAATCATTCGCAATGTAGAAGCCGAACAAAGTGTTTTAGGTAGCATCATCATCGAAGGGGATTTGATAAAAGATTGTCAGTTAAAACAAAATCAGTTTTCTCTTCCAACACATCAAGCCATTTTTAAAGCGATGAGAGAACTTGAAGATGCTGAAAGTCCTATAGATCTTGTGACTGTAGTTGAAAAATTAGATAGTTTTATAAATCAAATTGGTGGCATTCAGTTTTTAGTTAATTTAGCTGAGGGCGTTTCAACAACAAAAAACTTTTCGTATCACGAGGGTCTTGTGATAGAAGCATGGAAAATGCGACATGCTCAAGAGGTTGCTGGTGATTTATATAAGCGTCTTCAGAAGGACAAAGATATTAGTGTAATCAGCAATACAATTGATGAATTAAATGCGATAGAGGAAACAGGTTATTCAGGTGAGTTTGATTTAAAGGGAACGCTTGTTGATCTATATAAGAAAATGCAAATCGATGTTGGTGATTTAACAGGCATCGATACAGGATACAGCGACTTGAATCGAATGACTTCTGGATTACAAGCAGGAGATTTAATCATCGTTGGTGCACGTCCAGCAATGGGTAAAACAGCATTTGTACTGAACGTTGCTTATCATGCGGCAAGCTCGGATACAGCAGTTGGAATCTTTTCTTTAGAGATGGGAGAAGAACAATTGCTCAAGCGAATGATTTCTAGTGCTGGTAATGTTGATGCAACCAAAATGAAAAATCCTAAGAAGCTTTGCAATATCAAAGATTGGGAAAATATTAGTCAAGCGATGGGGCTGATAAATAATTTACCGCTGGAAATATACGATAAAGCAAATGTAACAATGCAAGAAATTTATGCAAAAACCAGAAAACTAAAACGTAAACATCCAGATAAAAAGGTATTAATAGCGATTGATTATTTACAGCTTATTGTTGGTGATCTAAAGCATCGAGGCAATCGTATGCAAGAGATTGGTGAGATTAGTCGTAAGTTGAAATTGATGGCCAGGGAATTAGATGTATGTGTAGTTGCTTTATCACAATTAAGTCGTGCTGTTGAGAGCAGACAAGATAAACGTCCTCTGTTATCTGATTTACGTGAGACAGGGCAAATTGAG
The DNA here is from genome assembly GCF_013314535.1 of Bacillus sp. Xin1. Lineage (GTDB taxonomy): Bacteria > Bacillota > Bacilli > Bacillales > Bacillaceae_G > Bacillus_A. Next base: position 87,593 of record NZ_JABUAE010000017.1, read on the forward strand.
CAAGATGCTGACTTGATTGCATTTTTATATCGTGAAGATTATTACGATGCAGAAACAGCGAACAAAAACATAACTGAAATTATTCTGGCCAAGCAGAGAAATGGGCCTGTCGGTACAGTAGAGCTTGCATTCATTAAAGAGTTTAGCAAATTCATTAATTTAGAGAGAAGATACGATAACCAACAGGAGGCACGGTAATGTTATTACGACGGGAAGTTGAAAGAAGAAAGTTATTTATTATTCGTAAATTACTAGATTTAGGATTATCTGAAATAAACGGACAAACATTAGACCAATTAACGTTAACGCAGCTTGAAGGGATTTTAGCAGCAAGCTTGCAAGTGCTGGAGGGAACAAAAAATGATTCTAACAAGAAATTGGCGTAATGGAGATACGATTCATCTCAAACGTAAAAAATTTAAAGATATCCTACATGCCGTACAGGATTTAGAAAAAAGAGGATATTCATGTGTTCATCCGATTAGATCGTTAGTGCAGTGGCAGAGAGAATTCATTCATAAGCGAACGAACGGAAAGATTAGTACAGCTAATTATAGCTTTAAACAAACGGATGCTGATACTTGTTATGTTGTAATGATGAGAAAAGAAAAGAGTGAAGATTATGAAGCAGCTAACGATTTTTGATGTTGAGCCTGTTGTTTCATTTGATCTCAATAAAGCGAATGTTCATCGATTGAATTCAAAATTACGTTTTGCTGATGTAGTTGTACAAATACCTCGTCAAGCCAAAGCAATTGATGAATTGAAACCAACGACAGCACCAGATGATCGTTATGAATTATTTGAAGAGTACGCAATTGGGGTTTGGCGTTATAAACGAGCGGAGGATAAACAATTTGAGTGGGAAGAAGCGGAAGAAATGTGTAAGCGAGCAAGGGATAGTAAAAAGCCAATTTCGATACGGCTTCACTTATCTATTGAGCAACCGTTCATTCCAGAGAATGTTGTGCAATATTTATAGGCAAATAAAAAAGCCGGGATCACTCCCGACATAATTATTCGGCAAAGTAATTATAACACAAATAGGAGTGGTTCCGGTGGCAATTATTAAGGAAAACATTGCAGAAATGAAGGCTGAAATTTCATTAGCAGAAAATATGATTTATGTTGTGAAAGATGGACAAGTTCATCCAATAGAGCCACCCACAAGTGGTCACGGGGAACAGTCCTTTGTATATAAAAGTGGAAAAGTAACTCGTATGGATGAACGGAAGACGCAGTTGATTTAATACCAAATTTGAATTTTATAGAAAAGTAAGGGAGTGGGATAATTCTATAAATAAAGACCCTGCTCTCAATAATGAGAGCAGGGTCCTTGGATGAAGTTACTGAGTTCGTGAGATGATGAACGCCAGCAACCGAATAGTATCATGATTATTCAGAAAAAACAAAGGGGAAATGCTTCCTGATTTTCTAATAATAGTAAAATAAAAGACTTTTCAAAATGATTGATTTATAACAAAAGCGTTATTTTAATCGAAATGGGGGATGCGGAGATGAAATAAGACCGCTCCTTTTATGAGAACGGTCCTGAAAGAAGCATTTGTTGGAGGTCGCTACGAATAGCTAACAATGTCTTCACCAATAAGTATGGACAATATTTTTACGTCTATACACAAAAAGGCAGGCAACTAATTAAGTTACCCGCCTGTTCTTAAACGACACGGAGGAGAGAGCTCCGTTTTGAAAGAGTACAGCCGTAGGGAAGCCGGCTCAGAGGTAGTATGTGTAATACAAAAAAGATTATTCGTAAAGGGGAATGAGAGATGGAATATATTGAAAAAGCAACTAAAGACATTAAAGAGAATTGGTTTGAAGAACATGTGGCTGAAATTCAAGGTGAAGAAGGATTACAGGTTATTTATTGGGGCAAGCCTGGGACGAATATGTATCGCACTAAATTTGTTCTTTCAGGATATAACGTGTTTGTTTCTGGTGATATTGGTGAAGCGGTGTACAACCTTACATGTCCAGCAACATTAGAAAATATCAAAGGATTCGATTTAGGGTATTTTACTGGAAAGTTAACGGCTTTTTGTGAAGAACGTTGGAATTTCGATGAAGAAAAGGCTAAAAGGGAACTTGATGAATATTGGAAAGAATACGATATGAATGAAACAACAGAAAGCGGACAAGAAGTATATGATGGCATTATTTCAGCGATTGATGAGAGTTCATCTATGGAAAGTTACCACTTTTGGTTAAGTGATGTTTATCATAATAGCTCATTAGATTCTGACACGATGGAAGATGTTTGGAATTTCGGTGAAAGGTTACCGCGTCGTTTAATTGGCTACTGGTTGGGGCTACAAATGGCCATTGAGCAATTAGAGAAAAATAAACCTGCAGCAGAAGCAGTGACTTTATAACAAAATAGTTATTTAAACAAAAGAGACCCCGTTATCTACGGGGCTTCTAAGGGTAATCGTCAAGTAATGACGTACTCGACTAATTAACCATAACATGAACTTTTTGGAAATGATATTGGTAAATGTGTCCAAATGAATAAGACCTATCATTTTGAACAAACACGCTATTTTGCACAACAAAGCAGCTAGCTTAATTAGCTAGCTGTTTGTTGTACAAAAGAAACTAGGCCCTACAAGCAATGATTTGTAACTTGAAGTTACAGTTTTAGTATAAACGAGTTTGGAAATATTATGCGGAATGAAACGATAACTTAATAAATACTTCATTTGAATAGAGAATAGGGAAAAGAAATATAAAACTTTTATTGCGAATAGGACAAGCTAAATTGCTTGTCCTATGAGGAGTAAAATAACTTAGGAAGATTTTAAAATCACCAAAATGACTCGTATTGGTAAACTGGCTCATGGATAGTATGTGTGAACGGAAAAGAATTATACAAAAAAATAACAGACAACTTTTTTCACTTGTCTGTTATTAAAGCTCTCGGATAACGGAGGGGAGTCCGTTGGAGAAATTATGGAAATGTCAATAGCTCTTTAAAGAGTATGTACAAAATCAGTGCTAATTATACAAAATTTGTTAATGATTGGCAGACAACATTTTGAGTTGCCTGCCTGTGAGTTGAATGAGTTATCTAATTGTAATGAATCGCATTCTTATTACAAGAAGAGTGAAGCCACTAGTTCGAATGGCTTATGGATAGCGTGTGTATTTTTCCTAAAAATATGTAAAGGCAGACAAAATATTTATTCGCTAAAGAAAAAAGAGCACCTTCAAATAGTGCTCTTGCTAAGATGCATCCTAATAGTAAGAGGTAACTTCATGATAGTATATATTTTTTTATTGAAAGGTGAAAATTAAATAAAAATAGGAGAACAGTTGTATAAACTGTTCTCCCAAGGAGCAGGAGCATCGAAGTTAAATAACATCTCAAATGACAATCAATTAAGCATCCCAGAAATAGTATGTACTAGTAATGGAGTTTTATGCAACAAAGCAGCTAGCTCAATTAGCTAACTATTTGTTGCATAAAAGAAGCGCCGCGCTTACAGCAATGGTTTGTAACCTAAAGTTACAGCTATAGTTTAAACGGGATTTGAAATATTATACGGGATTGAAAGAACCTAATAAAATTTCACTTGAGAACAAAAACTTTGTCCCACTAAATAGAGAAGAACAGTTTTTAAAGCTATTCTCCTAAACAGAAGTGGGGTAAACCAGAGAGCCTCTCAGATGACAATTAATCAAGCCCTACAAAGGTAGTATGTACTTACATTGAAAATCTATACAACAAAGCAGCTGGCTCAATAAACCAACTGCTCGGTTGTCACAACTGTCTCTTAAGGAGTTAGAGTTTAGCGCGATTTCACGGGAATAGAATTATGGCTGGTAGCCTATCTATAATTTGCACGATATTTGAATAAGTATTCACGAATGTTAGAGAAATTAATAAAAATTTCATTTTATACAAAACAAAACCCTAGTTTCCTAGGGTAATGGGTATAACAACTCGATTTAATCAAGCCTCTACATTATAAGGTGTAATCGATATGGTTACTAATGGTAAATGTAACCAAAAGGAGCAGCTAGCAAAAGCTAACTGCTCTCTCCAAAAATGATGATTCGATGCATAGACATTATATGCCAAGATGTTGAGTTTATTCAAGGGGTGATTGATATGGGTAATGTAGAATGGCATGAAGCTGATGATAATAATGATGGAATCAAAACAATAGCAATGATTGAAATTGATAAAAAATTAAAAGGTATAACGATGTATGGGTACAACAGAATAGTCGGTTATAACGGGATCATAAAAGGGGACAAGGTTCTCTATAAAGGAGAAGAATATACAGTGGTAATGGTATCGAGGTTGGGGGATTTTGGGTTATCTAAAACAGGAGAATTACCATACATTTTACGTGTTTGCCCAAAAGATGTCGTGAAGCAGTAAAAGAGCAGCTAGCAAAAGCTAACTGCTCAGCCCAAGGGAATAGGAAGAAAGAGCTTTGGTACTGCAAAAATGGATTATGGATATTCACCAGCCCGTTTATAGTGTAGCCGAGACTTGGATTTTTATTCGGAAAAACTAAAAGAGCAGCTAGCAAAAGCTAACTGCTCAGGTCATGGGTAATAGAGAAATGGGTATCTACATTATTGACGGAATATTGAGTTTTATTCAGGGGGTAGAGGTATGGATAAAGAATGTGGAAAAGAAATAACAACCGGTTTATTACATGAAGAAGATGTATTTTGTTGGGATTGTGTTTATAGCTGGGAATAGGGAGGTAGAGGGAAATGGTAGAGCAAAAAGAGCGGAAAATGGTACCTATGGCATCTTATGGGTGGAATAAAGAAAAACAATGTGTAGAGTTGCAACTGTTAATCAATGAAGAGATATATGTAATGCCGTTGTATAAGAAAGATATAAGAGGCATGGAAACTTGGTTTCAGTTAAGGGAACAAAACTTAATAAAATAATCCTTTTATAAATTACCAAAAAAGAAGAAAATGGTATAATAAATACAATTGAATTATCAGTCCTACTGGAAGAACCAGCGGACATCAAACTATAAAGAGCATTAATAATATTGCTCTGTAGTTTGATGTCTGCTTTTTTTATTTCATTAATAAAATAGACAAGGAGTGTTTATATATGACTCAATTAACTTTCTTGCCAAAGATTGATCGTAAAGCAACACAGGCTCGTTTAGAAAAGATTCTTGAAGACGTTCGTATTTATAGACAGTTTGGGATGATTAGACATGAGATGAAGGTTACAGCTTCTTGTGAAGTAAGATATCATGGCCCAACAAACGTTGTAGGCAAACCAGCTGAGGATGTTGCTTTGGCTAATTTAGAATTGAATAAACGAGAAGAGAGATTAAAGCGTCTATCTTTTCAGATTGATAAGGTGTTAAGTCGTTTCAGTAAGAATCAAAGAGACATTATTGTAAAACGATATTTAGAAGGTGAAGAGGTCTTTGATTACATGGTCTATAACGAGATTGGCATGAGTGAGCGTACATATAGACGCAATAAGTCCAACGCTTTTTATAAACTAGCTTTTGCTCTTAGATTAGAAATATATGAGACAGAAGAGCATCACGGAGGGGATGATCTATGAACTTTGTCCAACCTATCCGAGATCCAGAGCAAATACAACAAATTAAAGAGCACCTCAAGGAAAAGAATGAGCGTAATTATATTCTTTTTGTAATGGGAATTAATACAGGCTTACGGATTAGTGATATTTTAAAACTAAGAGTTAGTGATTTAAAAGGTAGTCATATTTCAATGCGAGAAAAAAAGACAGGCAAGCAGAAACGGATTCAATTGACTCCAGCACTAAAAAGAGAACTACGTTGGTACACTGAAGAAAGAGAAGACAATGAGTATTTGATTAAAAGTCGGGAGGGAAAGAATAAAC
>NZ_JABUAE010000018.1 GCF_013314535.1 Bacillus sp. Xin1
AAAACTAGGCTCTTTCTTCATTGATTTTGGCTACTATATGTTAACGGTTCGTTCGTATACAAACATTGTATAAAGCGATAGAAAATGAAAAAGAAGCAAGCATTCGCCAATGCTTGCTTCTTTCTTTATTTGGTAGAAACTTCGCCTTCTGTTTCTGTTTGCGGAATTAAGTATCCGATAATACCTCCAATGATTGCTGGGACAATCCAACCAATTCCTAATTTGTAAAAAGGAATTGTACTTGCGATAGATGTAATAGCATGTGGCATCATTCCCACATTATCAAGTGCGTGAATACAGCTAATGACAAATGCAGCAATCATAGCACCGATGTATACAGATGGTTTACGATTCGTATATTTATCAAGGAATGATACGAAAATTAAAATGATTGTAATTGGGTACAGAATAATTAATACAGGTAATGTAATTTTGATTAGTAAGCTTAGTCCTAAGTTTGAAATGATAAAGCTAAACATACAAACATATAATACAAGTTTTTTATAAGAAACGTTTGTTAATACATTTGTGAAATAGTTGGCAAATGCACTCACTACACCAATAGCTGTTGTTAAGCAAGCAAATATAATTGCGATGCTTAGCATGATGTTACCGCTTGTCCCAAATAATTGGTACATAACAGTTGCTAATAATTGACCACCATTTTCAAATTGTCCTAAGTTTCCATTTGATGCTCCGATATATCCAAGTAAGAAATAAACGATTGTTAAAAAGAAAGCAGCGATGCTTCCGCAAATAATTGTGTATTTTGCGATAGAAGCTTTTTCTGTTACACCATTTTGACGAATTGCATTTACGACAATTGTCGACAAAACGAGAGCGCCAATCGCATCTAATGTTAAAAATCCTTCTAAAAACCCTTTGAAAAACGGAATCTCTTTATAGTCCCCGACAGGAGTCGCAAATGAGCCTGTTGGAGAAAGAATTGCTTTTGTTGCCATAACTGCAATAATTCCAAGTAAGATCGGTGTTAATATCTTTCCAATATGATCAACTAATTTGGATGGATTTAATGATAGGAAGTAAACAACCGTAAAGAAAATTAAGCTAAATAGTAACATAGAATACCATTGATCTTGAAACAGTGGTGCGATTCCAATCTCATAAGAAACAGATCCAGTTCGTGGAATAACAAATAGTGGGCCGATTGAAAGGTAGATAATGATAGCTAATATTGCTGCGAATTTTGGATGAACACGGCTCGCTAAGTTTTTAAAACTACCACCTGCAAGGGCGACAGCAACGATTGATAATAATGATAAACCTACATCTGTAATGATAAATCCTGAAATAGAAACCCACATGTTTTCTCCTGAAGAAAGTCCGAGAAGGGGCGGGAAAATCATATTACCAGCGCCGAAAAACACTGCAAATAGCAATAAGCTAATCGAGAGAATTTGCGATGGCTTTAACGTTGTACGCATATATAGAAAATCCTCCTAATAATCTTTTTTGTCGAAAATTCAAATAATTTGTCGAGTAACTGTTATAATTTTAATCGTCTGATGACTAGAAAGCAACAGGAAATTTTAAATAATTTTAAAAATAATGCGTTAAGTTGGATAATTATACGTTTAATAGCGATGGGGAGTTTATTACATACAATTTAAAAAAGTTTGGGTTACAGGAAGTATGGTTGCAGAAAGAGCTAAAGAAGCAGAGAACAGAATTGACAGAAGTATGTTATGCGGAGTGGAGTAAAGAAGGGAGCCTTTTTATTCAAAAATATTAGTATTAAACGTGCACATACCGTTTCGGTATGTGCACGAAATATTTAAAAGTATATTTTTCGATCGCGTTCTTCTTTTAAAATCTCTACAGCTTCGCGGAACCGTTGGGAATGAACGATTTCACGTTCGCGTAAAAAACGAAGGCTATCATTTATATCTGGATCGTCTGATAGATCAATTAGCCACTGGTAAGTCGCTCTTGCTTTTTCTTCTGCAGCAATGTCTTCATATAAATCTGCAATTGGATCACCTTTTGCTTGTATGTATGTGGCTGTAAATGGAACACCGCCTGCATTGTGATAAAATAGTGCGCTATCGTGATTGGCATACTGAGCATCTAGTCCAGCTGCTTTCATCTGTTCAGGTGTTGCATCTTTTGTTAATTTATACACCATTGTGGCAATCATCTCAAGATGTGCAAATTCTTCTGTACCGATATCTGTTAATAAACCGACTACTTTATCAGGAATGGTGTAACGCTGGTTTAAATAGCGGAGAGCCGCAGCCAATTCGCCATCTGCACCACCATACTGCTCTATTAATAATTTAGCAAGTGCTGGATTACAAGTACTTACTTTCACAGGATACTGCAATTTTTTTTCATAGATCCACATATTTTATCTCCTTTATCCTGTTATTTGCGGGTAGTAATACTCCGACCTTAAATTTCAGCAAAAGAAAAGAAGTTAGGTGGGGGATGCAGCCCCGCTGATTCAAGTTTCACTTCATATTTGCCATGGCCACGGACCTTTGCTCCATTCCCACGGAGCCTTAGAGTAACTATTTCCAAACTGTTGGAGTGGACCATATTTTTCCTCAATTTTTTGCTTTTGCAATCTTCTTTTGTAGGAAAAATCATTAAATTGGTTGATAGCTGCGACATCATCTGGATGAGTATCTAAATAAAGCGTGAGTTCAACTAATACAAAATCGAGTTCTTGCAGTTCTTCTATCCACTTATAATATTCAGCTGGCAATGTTTGAGCCACGGATTTCCTCACCTTCCTTTCTTATAGGGATTTTCATAAAAATCATAGAAAGCAGGCCATAAAGTGCCCTTCCTTAACGCTTCGTTAGGCGGGAATTGAGGCAAGTTTGGTGGCTGGAATCCCATGAATAAATGAGGAGGAGTTGAATAAAATTTCTTTCCAATCGGCGGACAAGGATCGTTTGGACCATGGAAAGGTGTGTAAGATCTCATAAATTTGTCCATCACATAAGCCTCCTTTACAAGTGAAACATTCATCACTACGTATTGTATTCAGACATAATTGTCATTTATGACTCATATAGAAAAACTAGTAGGGCCAAGGAGGAAATGTATGTGGAGACGATTACAAATAGCATTGTATTAGAAGTAAAGAATTTAAAGGACACATTATACTTTTATGAAGGGATTTTAGGAATTAAGCCGAGCAAACACCGACCACAATTACATGTGCCTGGTGTTTGGTATGATGTTGGAACAACGAGGATTTGTTTCGTTTTAAATCGGGACAAAGCTAAGGATGTCAGTGGGGTATTATCTTCTTATATAAATTTTAATTTGTCATTTTGTGAGATAGAAAAAGTGCGGAAAAAACTAGAATTCTATCATGTGCCATTTGAAGAATTAAAGGGCTGTAAAACGGAGAAAAGGGGTATTGTTGTGCATGATCCTGACCAGTATAGAATTTTAATTGAGCCGAGGGAGTAGTTAAGACTATATAAGGAGGGGTTAATCGGATGAATAGCACATATAAAGAAAGTGCATTGTTTGAACATAAATTTTGGCTCAAGGTTCTTGGGGATCATGCTCAGTTTCTTTTAGATGCTTTAGCTCCAAATGAAAAAGAAGATATTCAAAAAGCGATGTATTTTGTTCAAATATTTGATAGATTTCTCAATAATATTCATACAGTAAATTTGATTGCATTTGCGAAAGATGCACATGAAGCCGCAGAGGGAATTAGGAAATTTAAGTTAAGTATGATACAAAGGCAGCTAGAAGGAAAAATCAAAATTCATTTTACGCCAACTTTTCTTAATCATATGGTGAACGAAGTGGAAGAGTATATAACAGTACTAGAGTATTTAATGAAAGGTGAAGTGCCACCTATTTTCCATGAATTACATTATCATCTTGCTTGGTTAACAGATGCAGCAGGGCATGCAGGTTCCATTTCAGGTGGGCTAGATCTTGTCGAAAAACGACTGAAAGAAAAGTGTGAGGAATATGAAAAGCACTTTGAACAATTTTACTTGAAAGCTGTGGAAATGACGGGTTATTTACGGACGGAACTACATTCTTTTCCAGCCCTAAAGAAATTTACAAAAGATGTTTCATTAGAACTAACACTATTCTCACGTTTCCTTCACGAATTAGAGGAATTAGAGTTATCTAATCAAGTATTAAGCTTAATATCTGGAAGAATGGCAGACCATATGGCTAGAGAAGAATGTTATTATTTAATGAAATTAGCACAATCTTCTGGATTAGAGATGCCGAAGTGTAATCCGCTTTAAGTCATACTATATAAAAATTCGCAGTGATGTGGATTTTTATATAGTATTTTTGTTTTGTTAGGAGATGCTAGAAAAGAATTATAGAAAGGGGAATAGTAAATGCAATTAGCTACGCATGAATTACGTGATTTAAGTGAATTGATTGCTGGGGATTATAACACGATTAATACGATGTCTACATATATACAACAAGCACAGGATCCTGAGCTGAAACAAATGTTACAGAAGCATCTTACTCTTCATGTACAGGCTTACAATTTGAAGGTAGAATTTGTACAAAAAGAATCAACTCCCAATATTTCGAGGTTTCAGCCATCCAAGTTAAATCCGGTTTTATCTTCTTATACAAAGGCACCTTCACAAGAGTACTTGCCAGTTACGCCAAGTGTAACGGCGCAGCCTCCTAATGATCGATCTATTGCACTCGGGTATTTACTGAATCAAAAGTCGTCTGCATTTAATTGTGCAGGTTCTTTATTAGAGATTGCGAACCCAGAGTTAAGAACGCTTTTAGAAAATACATTTTTAAATAGTAGTCACCACGCTTTTGACATTTGGCAGTATATGGTGAAAAAGGGATATTATCAGTTATCGCCAGCACCGAGTTCTGAAATGCAAGCAATAGCAAGTATGTATCAGCCTATGAATGAAGGATAATCGAAAAAGATTGACAAGTTCTATCAAATATTTTAAGGTGATTTTATAAGATTGCGTATACAAAGGGGAGTAACTTGTCGCAATAAAGTCGTCATTACAGGGAGAAACCCTCGGCTTTATTGGCAACAGTTTTGTTGTTAGTGAGACCTTTACCAGCAATGGTAAAGGCCCCTTATTGTCTTTTTTAGGACCTTTACTATATTTGGTAAAGGTCCTTTTTGTATGCAAAAAAGGAGAGGTAAAAAGTGAAAAAGTTTATAAATCGATTTCGATTTATGCTTCATCTTCGCCAGTTTGGTCCATTTCTATATGACTTTTTTACATCAAAAGAAGTCGCTATGAAAAAGAAATTATTATCGATTGTATTTTTAATCGGGTATGTCGTATTTCCATTTGATATTATCCCTGATTTTTTGCTATTCTTTGGGGGATTAGATGATATTGCTGTTGTCCTATTTATTTTGCAGCGAATTGTGAAAATGGCACCGAGGCACTTACAAGAAAAATATAATTTAAATAAAGGATAGGAGTGAATAAATGGAGCAGTTTATTTTAGATGTAATTGACTATTTAAAGCAGTTTTCATATTTTGGGGTCGTTCTAGCATTAACATTCGAATTTATCCCAGCAGAAATCGTTTTACCCCTTGTTGGGTATTGGGTATATGAGGGAGATATGAACTTTTGGCTCGCGGTATTAGCTGGAACAATCGGAGGGACAACGGGACCATTAACCTTATACGCACTCGGTTATTATGGTGGTCGCCCATTGTTGCTGAAATATGGAAAATACTTTTTTATAAAAGAAGAACAGATTCAAAAAGCGGATGATTTCTTTGAAAAATATGGACCAGCAGTGGCGTTTCTTGGACGTTTTATTCCAGGGGTCCGTACACTTATTTCAGTTCCGTGTGGAATTGCCAAAATGAACATTTGGCAATTTAGTATATACACATTTGTCGCGATGTTACCGCTCACGGCGCTATATATATATATTGGATTGAAGTTAGGCCCTCATTGGAAAAAGGCAGGTGCAATTGTCGAACAATATACATTACCAATACTAGGAGTGGTTTGTTTAATTGTAATAGGAATATTCATTTTTAAGTTTGTGAAAAAGAAAAATAAAGTGGAATCAATGTAAAAAGCGCCTATAAGTGGCGTTTTTTGCGTTAAAAAAGATGCTGTGGAACTTTACAGGAAACTGACTGTATCTTTACAAAGATGTAATATATTTCATTATTCATTTAAACGGGGTTAATATGTGTCAGCTACAATAATCCTTGTACTGAATTAAACATACGAGGAGGATTTACGTGAGCAGGAACATGTTTCAGAAGGTAAAACGTCTTATAGGTTTATTAGCAGTTTTTATTTTAGCATTTGTATCATTTCCTTGGAATACTTCTGTACAAGCAGAAGAGAAGCCACAAGAGAAAAAGCCGGAGGAGAAAAAATTTGTCTTTCCGGTTGTAAGTGACGTACATATTAAAAATAGCGGAACAGATGATACGTTTCGTTGGCAAAGAGCGATTGAACAGTTGAATACACTTGCGCCAAAGCAAGATGCATTTGTTATCGTTGGTGATTTTACCGATTCAGGTTCGAATCAGCAATATGATCGTTTTATGCAAGTGTATAATCAATATGCCAATAAAGATGCAGTAAGAATGAATTCACTTGGAAACCATGATTACTGGAATGGTTTATCGGTAGAGGGGGCGCAAAAACGCTTTTTAGAAAAGACAGGAATGGAATCTATTTATTATCATAAGGTAGTGAAGGGATATCATTTCCTTGTTATGTCACCAGAAGATGGGACGACACATGGGTATTATTCTGATAAACAAATTAATTGGTTGAAGGAAGAAATTGCAAAGGCAAAAGCTGATGATCCGGAAAAGCCAATTTTCGTGTTCTTACACCAGCACATTAAAGAAACTGTGTATGGTAGTCATGAGTGGGGAACGAAGGACAGTGCTAAAATTAATGAAGTATTAAAAGATTACCCACAAGCAATTACATTCTCTGGTCATTCGCATTATCCATTAGATGATCCAAGGTCAATTCATCAAAAAGACTTTACATCTGTTGGAACATCTTCAGTAAGTTACATGGAAGTAGAGGGCGGGAAAGTGCAAGGAAATATTCCGCCAGGTGCAAGCGAATTAAGCCAAGGTTTATTAGTAGAAGCCGATGATAAAGAAGTAACAATTAACCGTCGTGATTTCCATACAAACTCTTGGACAGGTGAACCGTGGAAGATTCAATTACCAGCGAAAAAAGAATCGTTTAAACATGTGGAAAACCGGGATAAAGAAAAACCATCTTTTGAGAAACATGCAAAGTTAAAAGCTTCAAATGTAACTGAAAGTTCAGTAACTGCGACTTTCCCGCAAGCAGTGGATAACCTACTTGTTCATTCTTATCGCCTGCAAGCACGAGATAAAGAAACAGGAGAAATCAAAAATAAATTATTAGCATTCTCAGAGTTTTATCGCGATCCAGTGCCGAAAGAACTTACGTTTACATTAGGCGGACTAGATGATGGTAAAACGTATACACTGGAAGCAGTTGCCATCGATTCATTTGAAAACGAAAGTGAACAGCCATTACAGGCAGAAGTAACAACGAAAAAAGAAATTATTGATCCAAATGTAAAAGTACCAAAAGCGGATGTGTTTGATGTTAATTTCTTAGATGGTACGTTTAAAGACAATTCATCATTTGAAAGTAAAGGTGATGTAAAAGGAAATGTATCAATTGAATATGATGAAGCATTGAAAAAACATGTAATGAAATTAAATGGCGGGGCAAATACATTTGGTTATATCCCATTCTCTGCAGCACAAAAAGCAAAAGTAGTGGATACATTTACATTAGAAGCGGCATTTTCTATGAATGAAATTCGCGGTCAAGCTATTATGGAAAATACAGAGAGCGGCGGAATTGGATTTGAATCTACAGGAAATGGATATGTAGAATTATGGGCTCACGTTGGTGGTAGCTATAAACGGATAGGTACACAATTAGAAGCCAATAAAACATATCACCTAACAGGAACATATAACGGGAATGAATTAGCGATTTATGTAGATGGAAAAAAAGTAAATAGTCAGCCAGTGACAGGTAAAGTGTATCATCCGAATGTACCATTTGCGATTGGGGCAGATCCAACAAGTAACGGTAACGGTGGAGTTCCACTGAATGGACAAGTCGCACTTGCGAAATTATATAGTAAAGCACTTACTTCATCTGAAGTATTAGCGGCATATAACGAATTTTCAAATCGTACAAAATTAGAAGAGCTAAACGCTTTATATGAAGAAATCGGTAAAGCGAAAGAAACATTAGCGGGTTCATATGAATTTGGTGAAAAGCCAGGTCAATATTCACAATGGGCGTTTACAGAATTACAAAAGAGCTATAACGGAGCAAAATTAGCATTTGAAAATATGGCAACTACAGGAGAACAAGCAATTGGAGCATATCATGATTTAAAAACAGCGCATCAAGCATTTTTACAATCAAAAGTAGTTGATCCAAAACCAGAAACACCGAAAGAAAATTTACAAAAAACAATTGATGTAGCAAAAGCTTTATTAGCGAAAGTTCAAGTAGGACAAGAACTAGGGCAATATAAAGAGGGGCCAGTTAAAGCACTAGAAGGAAAAATTAAAGTAGCAGAATCTGTAGTAAAAGACGCAAAGGTAAAAGATCAGTACGTAGAAACAATGAATCGTACATTAGAATATGCGATTCAGCTTGTAGAAAAGAGTGTAAATCAATAAAACAAAAAAGAAGCTTGTCATGGCAAGCTTCTTTTTTGTTATACTAAAAGTAGAAAGACAGGATAAGGGAGCGAATAATTTGGAAGAGAAAAAGCTAAAAAGAATTCTTGAATACGTATGGATTGCAGTTGTGCTCCTTGTTGGATATTATTTTTTGAAAGACAAAAGTATCTGGATTCTATTTTTAATGACTTTTTTATTAGCGGGACTTGGCACGCTATTTATTAACTTTTTCTTTGATAGTCTAGCTGTATGGAAAAAGAAGAAGAAGGAAACAAAATAATAAAGGTGGCTGGATCTAGTATACCTTGCATCGGTATATACAAATGTTAACAGAGAAACCAACTGGAAAAGAAAACAGCTCGCAAATATGGCGAGCTGTTTTCTTTATGCTTCTTTTTGTTCATCACTATTTTTTTCAGTCAGTAAGTGGCTATTACGTCTAGAGTAGAAGAAATATACACATAGTCCTATGATTAGCCAAACAGCAAAACTTTTCCACGTTGTTGCAGAAAGGTTAATCATTAAATAGAGACAACAACAAATTGCAACGATTGGTAATATAGGGACGAATGGAGCACGGAAGCCTCTTTGTAAATTTGGATGTGTTTTGCGTAAGATAAGTACAGCGCAGCAAACAAATACAAAGGCTGTTAATGTGCCGATGTTCACTAAGTTTGCAAGTAAGTGTAAATCGAGTAGGCCTGCTAATAAAGCTGCTGCGATTCCAGTAATCCATGTATTCAATAGTGGGATTTTAACTCTTTGATTGACGCGAGATAACGCTTTTGGAAGTAGACCGTCACGGCTCATCGCATAAGAAACGCGAACTTGTCCGTACATAACAACTAAAAGAACAGTCGTCATTCCTGTCATGGCTCCGACGGCTAATAAGCCAGCGATTGTATCTTCACCAACGAAATGAAGTGCAAAAGCAACTGGATCAGAAACATCTAGTTGTGTGTAAGGTACCATTCCTGTTAACACAAAGGATACAATCATATAGAGTGCCGTACAAATGAGAAGGGAACCGATGATACCAATTGGTAAATCGCGCTGTGGTTTCTTCGTTTCCTCCGCGGCTGTTGCGATCGCATCAAATCCTAAGAAAGCAAAGAATACAGTTGCTGCACCTGTAATAATCCCATCATATCCAAATGGTAAAAACGGTGTCCAGTTTTCCGGTTTAACGTATTTTGCACCTGCTACGATAAAAGCGATAATAACCGCTAATTTAATTAGTACCATAACATTATTAATGCGAGCACTTTCTCGTACACCAAAGCTAAGAAGAGCTGTAATTAAAAGTAAAATACATACAGCGGGTAAATCAATGATTCCGCCCTTTCCCGTCCCAGGGGCTGAGGCGATGATGGCGGGCAGGTGAATATTAAATCCCGAAAGTAAGGATTGTAAATATCCGGACCATCCAACAGCTACTGCTGCAACGGCTAACAAGTACTCTAGCATTAAACACCAACCAACGATAAAGGCAACGACTTCTCCAACTGTCATATAGGCATACGTATAAACACTTCCTGACATAGGGATTGAAGAAGCAAATTCTGCATAGCAGAAGGCAACACATGCACAAGTAAATGCAGCAATAAGAAAAGATAACATAATACCAGGACCAGAATGTTTGGCCGCAACAATACCTGTTAAGACGAAAATGCCTGTCCCAATTACAGCACCAATGCCTAAAAAAGTTAAATCTAATGCGGTTAATGTTCTTTGTAATTGCCGTGGTGCTTCAGTCGTAAGTGGTTTCTTTCGTAATAAAGACTTCACTTGGACTCTCCTCTCATTCTTCAATTTTCACAACTGCAAAAATAGTATGAGCCCATTGTAAAAGAGTATGTAAGTGAATAGAGGCACAGTTGTGTGAGTATAAAACATATAGAATTGCTGTAGTTATTTTATTATAATTCAGAATATTTTGTCAAATAAAAATATGACAAATAAAATCGTAGGTGTAAGGAAAAACTACCATCAGAAATAGATGCACTTTATAAAGTAGGAGAAGATATTATGCTGTTTTATTTTGAACTTGTCGTGATTTTACTTTGTACGAAGTTGGCCGGTGATATTAGTGTTCGGCTTGGCCAGCCATCGGTATTAGGTAAATTAATTGTTGGGATTATTATTGGACCAGCTGTTTTTGGAATTATTAATAGTTCTGAACTGATTGATGAACTTAGTGAGATCGGTGTTTTATTACTTATGTTTATGGCAGGGTTAGAAACAGATTTAGAAGAATTAAATCGTAATTTAAAATCTTCATTCGCAGTAGCAATGGGAGGTATCATTTTTCCTTTTCTCGGTGGATATTTGGCGGGACTCGCATTTGGAATGTTGCAATCACATGCCATTTTTCTAGGATTGTTACTCTGCGCAACATCGGTGAGTATTTCTGTTCAAACATTACGTGACTTAGGGAAAATGAATACAAGAGAAAGTACGACAATCTTAGGAGCTGCTGTGTTCGATGACGTTATTGTAGTCATTTTGTTAGCGTTTGTAATGAGCTTTTTAGGTACACAAGATGTAAGCATTACACTTGTTATCGCGAAGAAAATTATCTTCTTCGTTAGTATCGTTTTCATTGGCTGGAAAGTTGTACCGTGGATTATGAAAATGTTGGTGCCGCTTCGCGTGTCGGAGGCGTTAATTAGTGCAGCACTTATTATTTGTTTTTCATTTGCGTACTATAGTGAACAAATGGGGATTGCTGGTATCATCGGTGCATTTGCTGCGGGGATTGCCATTTCACAAACAACATATAAACATGAGGTAGAACATAAAATAGAGCCGATTGCGTATGCGATTTTTGTGCCGGTCTTTTTTGTAAGTATTGGGATGGAGATTACGTTTCAAGGGATTGGGAACCAAATTTGGTTTATCGTTATCCTGACAATTATCGCGATCCTTACGAAATTAGTGGGATCTGGATTAGGTGCAAGGTTAACAGGGTTTAATTTGAAATCCTCGATTAGTATTGGGGCTGGGATGGTATCGCGCGGAGAGGTAGCGCTCATTATTGCGGCGAATGGATTAACAGCGAATTTATTGGCGAAAGAAAATTTCACTGCGATTGTGATTGTTGTGATACTTACGACGATTATTACGCCGCCATTGTTGAAGAAGTATTTTGTGTAAAGGTGAAAAGCGGATCTATGATATATAGAAAAGAGGGACTTTCTTGAAAAGTCCCTCTTTTCTTATGAAGACAAATGTGTATTAGAAGACATTGCTTTTACATTCATAATAATATTTCGCTCTAACTCTTCATTTTTCTTTCCAATACGACGTCTAATAAAAAAGACATTGATTAATGCCCAAATCCCTAATCCGCCTAGAGTAAAGGTCATTGCGATTGCCATACCAAAATCACGAGCATAGTAGCGACGACCACCGAACCCACCTAAAAAGAACCAAATTAGATATGCAATTCCTTTTCAGTTTGAGTGTATTTATCTAAACCATTTGGAATAAAGCGGATTATTACGCTAAAATAAAAGCAACCGTAAGGAATGGAGGGTGAAATATGAAAGCATCAACGCTACTATCTAAAATAGAAAATCATATGAATCAATTTTCACCAGCTGAAAAAAAGGTTGCCGAGTATATCATGAATCATGCAGAGATCGTTCCTAATTTAACGACAAAAGAAGTTTCTAATCATGCAGGATCCAGTGAAGCCAGTGTCGTTCGTTTTTGTAAAACAATTGGAATTGGAAGTTTTAAAGCGTTTAAGTTGGCACTCGTTAGAGAATTAACAATTGCCGACTATAATATTAACGATTTTTCGGTGATGAATACAGAGGATGGACCGTTTGATTTATTTAATAAAGTTACATATGTAAATAAGGCCGCGATTGAAGCGAGCATTACTGCGATTGATAAAAAAGAGTTAGAAAAAGCAGCAGATGCCATTTTAGGGGCAAAAAAACTATTATTTTATGGAGTGGGTGGGTCAGCAACGCCAGCGATGGATGGAGCGTATAAGTTTACTCGTTTAGGCTTTACGGCGATGATGCTATCTGATTTCCATATGATGCTGCCGCTTGTAACGAATTTAGAAGAAGGGGATATTTTTGTCGCCATTTCTACTTCTGGCCGGACGAAAGATGTACTAGAAATGGCGCAGTATGCGAATAAACAAGGGGCAACTGTTATTGCGATTACAACGCTCGATCAATCATCTCCGTTATATAAAGAATCACATATCCGTCTTTGTATGCCAGATGTAGAACAAGATCATCGCATTGCAAGTATTGCTTCGAGAATGACGCAGCTGAATATAATCGATGCATTGTATGTGATTACCTTTAACAGAATAGGGAATCAAGTATTGGATAAATTTACAACAACGAGAGAAGAAGCAATTCGATTGCGGAAATTGAAGTAAGTGGAAAGAGGATTATCACCTACAGTAGGTTGATATCTTCTTTTTTATTTTGATTAAATAGACACAAAGTTGTTATGAAGAGAAATTTTATTTCATAAAATAAAATAGAAATATTGATTTTTAATTTCATAAAGATATAATGAAGGTGTGAAATAAAATTTCAAAGAAGGTGAGAATATGCTAGAAAATTTATCAACAGAACACCGAAATGAAAATACGATGAACTTAGATGAGATGAGCATAAAAGAGATTTTACAAACGATGAATCGAGAAGATTATAAAGTGGCTGTAGCGGTCGAAAGTGAAATAGAACAAATTGAAAAAATTGTTCGAAGCGTTGTTTCATCCTTTCAAAATGGTGGCCGGTTAATATATATTGGCGCTGGTACGAGCGGACGTTTAGGAATTTTAGATGCTGTCGAGTGTCCACCGACATTTGGGACAGATGAGCAACAGGTACAAGGATTTATCGCAGGTGGATTGAAAGCGTTTACGAAAGCGGTAGAAGGCGCTGAAGATCGAGAGGATCTTGCGGTAGAAGATTTAAAGAGTATTGGGTTGAATGATAAGGATACTGTTATTGGAATTGCTGCAAGTGGCAGAACACCTTATGTAATTGGTGGATTGAAATATGCAAATTCCGTGGGAGCAAGTACAGCTAGCATTTCATGTAATAAGGGTGCTGAGATAAGTAAATTTGCCAAAATTAGCGTAGAAGTAGAAACAGGTGCAGAGGTGTTAACAGGTTCTACTCGTTTAAAAGCTGGAACGGCGCAGAAATTAGTGCTGAATATGATTTCAACTGCCTCTATGATTGGCGTAGGAAAGGTTTATAAAAATTTAATGGTTGATGTGCAATCAACAAATGAAAAGTTAGTCGAACGCTCTAAGCGAATTATTATGGAGGCGACAGGGGCAGATTACAAGGAAGCAGAGGCATATTACGAGAAAGCAAATCGTAATGTGAAAGCTGCGATTGTTATGATATTACTGCAGTGCGAATATGGGGAAGCACTTGAAAAATTAAAAGATGCGAAAGGATTTGTGAAAAAGGCACTATAAAATATAGGGAGGGGGATTTTGTAATGAAGAAAGAACAAAGGATGGCCAATGAAATTACGGAGCAACTCGGGGGAATAAAAAATATTCGTGGTATTGCTCATTGTATGACGCGTCTACGTTTAACACTTCATGATGAAAGTAAAGTGAATATGGAACTTTTGAAAAAAGTAGACGGTGTCATGGGTGTGATTGAAGATGAAACATTGCAAGTTGTCGTTGGACCAGGAACTGTGAATAAAGTAGCTGCGGAAATGGAAGGCTTAACGGGATTACGAATGGGTGAGGTTGCTGAACAACCTCTTGAAGAGCGTGGTCAAGATATGAAAGCAGCAATTAAGAAGAAAAATAATACGCCTGTTAAAAATCTATTGCGAAAAATCGGTAATATTTTCATTCCATTAATTCCAGGTCTTGTCGCATCAGGAATTATTAATGGTGTTGCCAACTTTGCGAAAAATGCAGGGGCAGATCCCAATGCCACTTGGCTGCAAATGTTGCTTTTAATTGGCGGTGGTATTTTTACATTCCTCGGTATTCTGGTGGGCTTGAATACAGCGAAAGAATTTGGTGGGCCCCCAGTTCTCGGCGCCATTGCGGGTATTTTAATCTTCAACCCGGCTATGGCAAACGTGAAGATATTTGGTGAAGCAATGGTGCCGGGACGCGGTGGATTATTTGCCGTTATTTTTGCAGCATGGCTGATGGTTGTTGTGGAGAGACAAGTGCGAAAAGCAGTACCAAATGCAGTTGATATTATTGTGACTCCGCTTATTACCGTATTAGTTGTAAGTTTAGTAACGATGTTAGCAATTCAGCCAGTGGCTGGTTTATTATCTGACGGAATTACAAATGGTATTAACGCTATTTTAAATGTTGGTGGAGCATTTGCAGGAGCAGTGCTTGCAGGAACATTTTTACCACTTGTTATGGTAGGGCTGCATCATGGTTTAACACCAATTCATATGGAGTTTATTAATCAAACACATGTAACTCCATTATTAACTGTTTTAGCAATGGCAGGAGCTGGACAAGTAGGCGCAGCTATTGCGATTTTTGTAAAAACAAAAAACAAACGTCTTCGCAATGTAATTCAAGGAGCACTACCAGTTGGTTTCTTAGGAATTGGAGAACCGTTATTATACGGGGTTACATTGCCACTTGGTAAACCGTTTATTACGGCTTGCTTAGGAGCAGCAGTTGGCGGTGCATTCCAAGCAGTTATGAAAACGGCTTCATTAGGAATTGGTGTATCGGGACTTTCATTACTTCCATTAATTGCTGATAATAAATATTTACTATATTTTCTTGGGCTTGTAATTGCTTATGTATTTGGATTTATCTTTACGTATTTCTTCGGATTTAAAGAAGAAATGGCAGAGAATATATAGAGAAAGGGATTCCTTTCTCTTTTTTTATAGAAGGAGGGATTACGATGATCGGAGTTTCTATATATCTTTCAAAAGATCAAATGGAGGCGCAGGAAAAATGGTTGGAGACGGTGAGGAAGTACGGATTTTCTTCTATTTTCACCTCCCTTCATATTCCGGAAGATGACCCTACAACTTATAAAGAGCTCATACAAGTACTTGGAAAGCAAGCAAAAAAACATGAAATGGAACTCATGGTTGATGTTTCACCAAAGTCACTGCAATATTTAGGGGTTACATATGAAAATGTGGAGCCACTATTAAAGTGGGGAATTACTGGTTTACGTATGGACTATGGGATAGATCCGAAACAAATTGCGTATGTATCACATAAAATGAAGATTGCTTTAAATGCGAGTACAATTACTGAATCATTTTGGAATGAGCTTCTTAAGGAACATGTGAAAGTAGAACATGTAGAAGCTTGGCATAACTTTTATCCACGTCCAGAAACAGGATTGGCTAAATCATTTTTACAAAAACAAAATCAATTTTTGCATGAGTGCGGAATAAAGACAATGGCATTTATTCCAGGTGATAGTGACAAAAGAGGACCTTTATATGAAGGACTTCCTACATTAGAAAAGCATCGGTATATGCGCCCGCTTGAGGCATATTTGGAACTTGTGCAAGATTGCTTCGTTGATAAAGTGTTAATTGGAGATATAAGTGCAACGCTGCAAAGCATAAGTGAGGTTTCTACTGTGAAAGAAGGAGTGATTTCGATTCGGTATACAGCGTTTGTGAAAGAGAAGCAAGTGTTAGAAAATATAGAGCGAGTCCATACGAATCGACTTGATCCAGCACGTGATGTCATTCGTTCTGTGGAATCAAGAGAAGAATCCTCATTAGCCTTACAACCTATGAATACAGTAGAAAGAAAAGTAGGGTCGATTACAATCGATAATGTACTGTATGGTCGATATGCCGGAGAGATGCAAATTACAATGAATGATTTACCTGAGAGTGAAAAGGTGAACGTAATTGGGAGCGTGATTGAAGAGGATCTTCCATTATTGTCTTATGTAGGAGCGGGACAGAAGTTTCAACTTATATCTGAAAAATAACAAAAAAATCGTCGATAATATGATATCGACGATTTTTTTGTTAGTGACTACGTGCTAAATTTGTACTCGGTTGTACAGTCGCTGTTTTAAAATGAGAAAATAAATAACAACCAGTAACGACAATGGCAGTTCCTAAAATTTGTACCCACGTTAACTCTTCGCCTAAGAATAAAAACGCTAACATAGCGGTGAAAATCGGATTGAAATTTAGGAAAATCCCTGACGTAGTAGCGCCTAATTTTTGAACGCCAATATTCCAAAATACCATACAGACTACAGTTGAAACTAAACCTGTGTACAGTAGTGAAGTGATAAATGAAGCATTAATATGGGAAACAGTAAAGTTTGGTATGTTAAATGGAAGTAATATAATAACACCGAAAATTCCAGAATATAAGGTTGCCATCATTGGCGAGGTCGTTTTTGTTGCCCATTTACTACAAACAGAATAAATGCCCCAAATGCAAACCGCCGCAATCATCCATAAATCTCCGCTATTAAAATGTAATGAAAATAAAAGCGCGATATGTCCTTTTGAAAGAACGAGAAGAACACCGAAAAAAGAAAGAATCATAGAAAGAATTTGAAGGCCATTTATTTTTTCTTTTAAGAATAAAGATGAAAATAATGCGATTGAAATTGCATTTAGTGTAGAAATGAGTCCAACGTTTGTTGCGGATGTGTGTTCTAATGCTAAAAACTGAAAAATGTTAAAGAGAACAACGCCGGTGATTCCCATTAGTAGTAAGGGCAGAATTGCGGTGCGCGGCGGGAATAGCTTCTTCTCTTTAAACCAAACAATTGGGAATAAGCAAAGAACGGCAATCATCCACCTTAAACTTGTAAGCGTCATAGGAGAAGCATGACCTACGAGTGATTTTCCAACGACAAAGTTTCCTCCCCATAGTAAGCTTGTTAGCAGTAGTAAAAAGACATAAAAATAAGGCATAGTTTGGAACTCCTTTTAAGTAGTGTGTAAATAAAAAAACGACAAAACCCTTTCTTTTTTGGGGGAAGAGAGGATCCGGCCATGCATAGAAGCGGTCAGAGCCCTTTTTGGCCCCATGCCGAGTAAAAACAAAAAGAAAAAACGAGAGCAGGTCCTGTTTTGTTTTCATAGCAGTAATTTATGTGTTGAAAACCAAAAATGGATTTATATCATGTGGATTGTAAATAATTTTAGCATTTTTCTTTGTTATCTAATATATTATTTCGTATAATAGTGGAAATTAGATAAAATGTTTTGTTTTAGGTTATAAATACAAAATTTCATTCGGTTTAACTAGTGTTGTTATACATTTTTTCGAAGAATCGTCGGTAAGAAAAAAGGGGGATTTTTATGGAGTCGTCTGTTATTAAAGTATTAGATGATTTGGACGTACAAATTTTAGATATTTTACAAAAGGAGTCACAAGTGAGTAATGCTGAACTTGCACGTCGTGTTAATTTATCACCGGCTGCGATGCATGCACGAATAAAAAGGCTAGAAGGGGAAGGTTTCATTGATAAGCAAGTTGCGATTTTAAATCAAGAAAAGCTTGGATTTGATTTATTATGCTTTATTTTTATGAGTACAAATATTCATCAATCTGAAAAACTTGAAGTGCTGGAACGAGAACTAGAATCTATGCCTGAAGTATTAGAGTGTCATTGTTTAACAGGTGAGTATGATTACTTATTAAAAGTTGCAAACAGAGATCGCAAAGAGTTAGAGCGTTTTATTAGAAAGTTAAATAAGCTTGGGATTACGCGAATACAGACGAGTTTAGCGCTAAGGGAGATTAAATCTTCTACGGTATTGCCGATACGGGAGTTGGAGGCGAGAACTGAATAAAAACTATTCTTTTTTAGTTGTATCGTGGTTTTTGTTTCTAGTCAAAAGAAAGAGTGAAATTGAGTTATAGTTTCAAAGTGACCTCCCGTTTTGGAGGTTTTTTGTTGTGCATTTTGTACCATAAGAAAAAAGCGAGAGATTGAAATGGGTATCATAGAAGAGATAGGTTCTTATTTTTATATAAAAAATTCAGAATAATAATTGACGCGATTACAGAGTGGGTGTATTATTATATAAATTTATGAATTAATATACATTTAAAGTTATAAATATTTAATATAAGGAGATAGGTCATGCAAATTTCTAACGCAATTACAAGTGATGTGAAAGATATATATAACTTAATAGAAATATATTCGAAAGAGGGGGTTGTTCTACCGCGTTCACTTTTGTCTCTTTACCAGTACTTACAGTGTTTGTATGTTGTGAAAGAGGGCGAGGAGATTTTGGGAGTTGCTGGTTTGCATGTTTTAGGTGAAGATCTTGCGGAAATACGATCATTAGTTGTATCGGATACATATGCAGGTAAAGGATTAGGACGTATGTTAGTCAATCATGTAATAAGTGAAGCTTCTAAAATAAATGTGAAAAGGGTCATTTCTTTAACATATCAAACTGTATTTTTTCAAAAGTGCGGATTTGACTTTGTTGGTAGGGAATCGCTACCTGAAAAGGTTTGGGTCGATTGTCGACATTGTCCAAAATTTGATTGCTGTGATGAGGTTGCGATGATTAAGTATATTAGTTAAAACTCCTCCTCTAAAGTATGTAAATTTAGAAGAGGAAGTTTTTATGTTGGGTGAATCCATAGCTTCGAAAAGTCTGTCCATCCAAAAGAATCAATGGTTACGTTCTTTAAAGAAGATGGATATGTTTTCTTTTTCAAAACATGATAGTTAAATAGGATAATATATTCCGATTGAAGAAATTTTTCAATTTCGTATATAAGTTTATAACGATTTTCTTTGTTTTCTTCTGCTAAGAATGTATCTAGTAAACAATCGATCTGTTTTTGATAGTGAGGGTGCATGAAACGATTGATAAAACAGCTTTTATTTTTGAATACATTTAAAAAGGCGATTTCTAAATCAGAATCAAAAACTTCTCCCATTAAAATAATATCGGCGTTTTGATCAATAGAACAATCCGAGTAACTTGAGACTGGAAAAGGGTGTAGTTCTACTTGTATGCCTAAGTCCTGGCAACGTTCTTTTAGCCAAATAGCATCATGAGCACTATCTTTAAAAGAGAAAAAATAAATATGTATCGTTTCACCTTGATAGGTACTCTTCTGTAAGTAATTTTTCGCCTTCTGTAAGGAGTAGGATTGTTTTTCCGCTATCCGACTTCTCTCTGGAAAGAAGCTTGATGCGGAAATAGTACGCGTACCTTTTAAATCACGAATGATAGGTTCAACATCATATAGTTCTCTCCAAGCTTTTCGAAAATAAATATCATGATGTGGACCGGGTTTTGTAAAGTTGAATGCAGCATATATACACCCGGTTTCTTCTATTTGTACTTCGCGTTCTTTTGTATATTCAGTGTTTGGTAGTTCATAATGGGTATGTATTTGTGTATGTTCTGGAATACGCCAAAATTCGATACGATCAAGTAACGCACGTTCTTTAAAATAATCCGTAAATGCTTCTAATATAACTTGATCTTCATCATAACAATGTAATGTAAAAGCTCCCGTTCCGATATAATGGTGATTTTGCACTTCTACATCATGAGGTAGAATGGCTAATTGCATCGAACTTACATAACGCAGGAAAAACAAATTAGGCTTTCGTAAGTGAAAGCTGATTTGTAACGGTGATGGTGTTTCAATCTGTACAATCTCTTCAGTTAGCCAGGCATAAGGAGATTGTACACGGCGTAGTCTTTCAAATGAAAATTGCACATCTTTGGAAGATAAAGTTGTTCCATGGTGAAACTGGATTCCTTTTCGTAAATAAAAAGTCCATGTAAGTTGATCCTTACGCACCTCCCATGTATGAGCGAGGTGCGGCTCAATTTCTTCTGTGACGTAGTTATAATGAACTAACGTATCGAAAATTTGGCGAATGAGATGACTCTCTGTTGTGACAGCTGCAAATGCTGGATCAAGCGGTAATATTTTTCGTGAACAAGGTATCTTTAGCACGTCATACATATCATTTAAAGGTTGGTATCCAAAATGTTGTTGTAGTTTGTCTTCTAGGTTTTTTCGAAGAGCAGCAGGAAATGGTTGTTTTAAAAGAAGAAATACTTCCTTTAATTTATCTTGTTGTAAAAGAGACTCAGCATAGGGCATAACCACTTCGGAAATGGTATGGAGAAAGAGAAGTTCACTTTTATTTCCTCGTCCTCGCCCTGGTGTCCACGCAATTAATTTTTCTTCAGTCATTTTTCTAAGTAAAATTTTCACGGTTTTTGTACTGCAATATAAAATATCGGCTAATTCTTGCAAGCTATTTTGCATGTGCTGTTTTTCTGGATCATGCAATCGCAGCTGAATATAGTAGTCCATCACTTTCATGTTTTAACGACTCCTTCTTAGTAAAAGGGGAAATTCTTTAGAATATTCTAACCTTTTTCTTCCACTTTTTCAAAGTAAAATGAATACACATAAGGGGGAGAGAATATGGGATTTTGGAGTATGCATCGAAATATAAAGATTAGAATTATAACATCATTTTTAACACGTACGGTATCAACAATGATTTTCCCGTTTATGGCGATTTATTTTTCAGTAAAGCTAGGCAGTGCCCTTGCAGGTGTTTTATTACTAATAAATGTAATGGCAGCGCTAGTCATTGGGCTTTATGGTGGTTATATTGGAGATCGATTAGGACGAAAAAAGGTTATGATTATAGGGCAAGTGATACAAGTCGTTTCTATCGCTTGTATGGGAATCGCGAATTCAGATTATGTAGATTCGCCTTGGTTAACTTTCGTTTTTATGTTAACGAATAGTCTGGGTTCAGGGCTTATGAACCCAGCAACAGAGGCAATGCTAATTGATGTGAGTACACCTGAGAATCGAAAGGTCATGTATAGTATCAATTATTGGGCAATCAACTTGTCTATTGCGATTGGAGCAATCTTTGGGGGATTATTATTTGAACATTACCGTTTTCAACTATTTATATTGTTAACAGTAGTGGCACTGCTGACATTATATTTGATTACTGTATATATGGAAGAAGTATATGTTGTTCGGTCAATTATAAAAAAGAAGCATGTACTAAAGGAAATGGTTGAAAGTTATAAAGTTGTTATGACAGACCGATCATTTTTGATATTCTGTTTGGCAAGTATATGTACGTTATCATTAGAATTTCAGCTTAATAATTATTTAGGTGTACGCTTGCAAAAGGAGTTCGAAATAATTCAATTTGCATTTGGGAATAACGTCACTTTTGATTTAACAGGTATCCGCATGCTAAGTTGGATTTCTGCAGAGAATACGATTTTGATTGTTTTATTTTCAGCTCTTGTAATTAAAATGACGAAGCGTTTTAATGATTTAAAACTGTTATATGTGGGTTTGTTCATTTATACAATTGGATTTACAATACTGGGATCAAGTAATAGCTTGTGGATTTTATTAATTGCAGGGCTTTTCCAAACAGTTGGAGAGATGATGTATGTGCCAGTTCGGCAATCGATTATGGCTGATATGGTTCCGGATGATGCACGGAGCTCTTATATGGCAATCAATGGTATGGTCTTTCAAGTAGCAAAAATGAATGGGGCATTAGGGATTATGTTAGGCTCTTTTATAGCGTCATGGCGGATGAGCATTGTTTATTTGTTAGTTGGTATAAGTAGTATTTTGTTATTTATGAAAGCAATTAATAGGACAAAATACCGTGAAGAAAATATATCTCATATAGGATAAGAGAATATACAAAAAGCGAATCGTTCGTATAATGATTCGCTTTTATATAGTATTACTTTTTTAAAAAACATCTTCTTCAGCTAATGTATTGTTAGCGCGAGGATTCATTAAAAGATTTTTCAGTTCACCAACTTCAGAGAGAGCGACAAGGATATAGCCACTAATTAGTACAATGAGTCCAATGACCCTTAATGTTTGCAAGCTAATTTCTCTTTTGTTTTCTTCGGAGTGATTTGGGGGCGTTGAAGTGTGCTTGTTGTTCATAGGAAGGCTCCCATCTTTTATATATGATTAAACATTTTAGCTTATGGATGACGCATACGATCAGGAAAGTTCTAGTCATTTTCACTATATGAGAGATGCCTAAAAAAAGTGATTAAAAATAGAGACTTTCAGTTCATACTTATAAGCTTCCTCTAATAGTTCTGATGTCAAAATGCGTATATATGGTAATGTATTTTGTGGAAAATAAAACCTTGGTTCCCTTACGTTAAGTAGGAGATCAAGGTTTTATTATATTCTTAAGTAGCGATTTTATAAAAGAACAGTCCTTTAAAGAGAAAGTGGAAGTTATTTTTAAGATGGTTTATTTTCAAACCGATTTATCATACTGTATTTAGGAAATAAATAAAAAAATTATTATAAAAATCTTGTCAAGAGAGAATTTTTCGCTTAACCACGGCTTTATATTTTTTATATAAATATATAATATTTCTCCGTGCTATAATCCACCTATGAAATGTGCACGTTTCTAAAATATATAACTATAAGAGAATTGAATTGGGGAGTAGTTGTATGTATCCCGCTATTTGCGGGTAGCAAGAACCCGTCTAAAAGAAAAGAAATTAGGTGGGGGCCGGGCTGCTCGGAAAAGTCCGATTGGTGAGGGATGAAGCATCCCCACTGATTAAAGTTTCACTTTATTTTGATAATAACTTGTGTCAATCAGTTACTCAATAACCGTAAAAATAGTGAGGTAAACAATATGAATCAAATGCACAATGGAATTATTTTTACTGCAATACCACATAAATCGAACCAATATTATCGACCATTTTATGAGGATCTTATTTATTTTAATGAGAACCTAAATGAAAATAAAGCATGTACCGATCAACTTATATCTTTAACTGTTGAAGAACAAGACTTTGATACAAACTTTTTTGAGTATGATGACATTTGGTTGAGAGACGTTGCACCAGTTGTAACAAATCACCTCGTTAAATTTAAATAGCAACCAGATTACTTACCTGAAAGTCAAAGTCGATATTTAAATCAACAATTCAATAAATGGCTGAAGAAAAATGACTTTGAATATATTACTTCCCCATTGATATTAGATGGCGGTAATCTCATTTGGAATAAAAAAGATACAATTATACTAACGGATCGTGTACTTGACGATAATTATGATTGGACAGAAAAAGAAATTATAGAGCAACTGGAATGGGATTTAGATGTCAGTCGTGTTATTATAATTCCTTCTGAACCAGGAGATGTACTTGCGCATGCAGACGGTATGATTAAATTTATTGATGAACATACCATGTTTATTAGTGACTTTCTAGGAGATTCCGAATTTAGGCATAGCATTCAAGAAATAATTCAAGAACAGATGCCAGAAGCTGAATTTGTAGTTGTTCCTTCTTCTTATACAGAGAAAGGACAATATGATCAAGAAATAGCATCAGCTAAAGGTTTATATATAAATATATTAGAAACAAGTGATTTCATCTATGTTTCTAGGTTTGGATTATCTAAAGATCAGGAAGTCTTACGATACATCCAAAAACATACTGATAAACATGCGATTCCAGTTCATGTAGGAGATATATCAACAATGGGAGGCGCAATGAATTGTTTAACATGGTATTGTCCCATTCATTTGTTACCTCAAAAATTCAAAAGAATGAAAAATCGGGAGAATGAATTTTCTATTTGGGATCTTTTTAAAATGTAACATCAATACGAGTTGAGCTTGAGACGATGTTAACGTCTATTCTATTTTCAAAAGCAGTTTATTTTAATATAAGGAGCAAAAGTATGAAAAAAATTCCGAAGAAAGCAATAATGGCCATTTGCCTGATTTTTAATATGATGTTGATTTCAGCATGCACTCCTGAAGTAGGGGGAGCCAAGCAAGACAGTACTGTCCTTCCTAGCCATTTGCCAGACAATGTGGTATTTAAAAATGGTGCAATCTATACTTCTAATCAAAAACAAGATATGGCAGAAGCTGTAGCCATTAAAGGTGGTAAAATTACATTCGTTGGTTCTAACAAGGATGTAGAAGAATTTATAGATACAGATACGAAAGTCATAGATTTACAATGGCGTTCCGTCCTTCCTGGTTTTGTGGACAATCATAATCATATATTTGAAGCGAAATCACCAGCGGCAGGGGATTGTAGTGTGTCACCAGATGCTTCATTACAAGACCAACGTTCCTATTTAAAGGCTTGCCAAAAAGATGTAAAAGAAGGGGAATGGATAAGCGGATCAGGATTTAGTTTGGAAAGTTTGTTAGAAGATATGGATGAAGAATCAGAAGAACAAACGCCATTACAACTCCTTGATGAGCTGTTTCCTAATAATCCTGTAGTAATTATGGAAAGAACCGCTCATTCTGTATGGGTTAACTCCAAAGCAATGGAGTTGGCTGGAATGAATAAAGAGACGAAAGATCCACAAGGGGGAAGAATTATTCGGGACCCAGAAACAGGAGAGCCTTTTGGTATTCTTTATGACTCAGCTGGTGATATTGTGATGGAAAAAGCATGGAGTTCACAACCAGATCTGTTTGAAAAAAATTACGAAGCTTTGTTGGATGGCTTAGATGAGGTTGCGAAGAATGGTATTACTACAGTTGGTGATGGACGTCTATATTGGAAACGAGGTTGGTTAGATGTCTGGAATAAAGTGTATGATGAGAAAAAGTTAACATCACGAGTAGTACTTCGTCCGTGGGTGTATCCAAATTTAAATGAAGCGGAACAAATTGAGTATTTCAAAAAAATTAAGCGTGATGATTCATCGTCTCGAATGCTTATTAATCAAGTGAAAATGTATAGTGATGGAATTAGCATCAACAGCACAGCTAAAACACTGGAAAAATATAAATTTGAGTGGTTTAAAGGAACTCCATATGGTTTGAACTATATTCCAGAACAAAAAATGAAATGGTGGTTGACCGAACTCGATAAAATTGGTTATGGTGCACTGATTCATACGATTGGAGACGGTGGGGCAAGAGAGAGCTTAAATGCGATTGAAGCAGCAAAGAATGATGGGGCAACTCATCCATATACTCTTACTCATGTGGAAATGGTAGAAGATAGTGATATTAACCGTTTTGCTGATTTAGGTGTTAGCGCTGATTTTCAGGTAGGCCATGATTTTGTAGAAGATCCTAAGCAAAGCTGAGCAAGTATGTATTTTTCAGACCAACAGATGAAACGAATTATGCCGTTAGGGCGAATTTGGAAAACAGGAGCAAATGTCTCGCTTAGTAGCGATTGGGATGTAAATGAACTGAATCCACTTTTCACTATTTCGAATTCACTAAGCATTGGTGAAAAAGGTTTACCTGATGTATACGCAGCTATTGATGCGTATACAATTAAGCCTGCAAAATCATTAGAACTTGATCATATAACTGGTTCTATTGAAGTAGGTAAATCCGCTGATATGATAGTACTTGATGAGGATATAACTGAAATGAGTAAGGATAAAATTCCAGATGCAAAAGTTTTAATGACTGTTTTGCAAGGAGAGGTAGTTTACCACAAGGAGAAATAGGTGAAAGGAATAGCTTATGAAATTGATGCAAGCGAAAGCAGCTGTATACTCTTATTGGGAAGCAATTAATCAATGAGCGGATAAAATTATCTATTGTTACTCATGCAAAGAAAGAGAGCACATTCAAATGCTCTCTTTTAATTTTTAAAATAAAAGAAGTATAAATCATGATTCTAAATGACTAACAAGCTGTTAAGGCCCTAATTTAAATTCTCGGCAAAGAAATTCGTTTTTTTGTTTTTGGGACGATAATAAATTTGATGAAAAATATGCTGACTATACTAGTTGAAAGTATCGGTAAAAACTGCTGCACTGAAGCAAATATAATCATGGAAAATACCGCTAGTTGAATGATTGCTAATGAAAATACAAGAGTGAGAAATTGATCTATTCGTGTGGCGTGTGAAATAGGATATAATGTCACGATATTATTTCCCAAAAAATATTTCCACAAGGCACGCAATTGCATAGAGGTCATATATAAGAGACAACAAGTAATAGCACCTTTTGCAAATACATTTGGTACGAAATATAAAATGAAAGAACCGATGATAGTTAATCGAATATATATACCAAAATAATCATTTGCACGTAAAAATGATAAAGCGTTCAAATATAAAAAAGTAGATTGTTTTTTATGTAATATAGGTTCTAGCCAACTCGTTAGCCACTTTCTTTGTTTTACTTGTTTTTTCAGCTGTGGGACATCGGTGAAAAAGTTTGCAAATTGGTAAAAGTGCATGTCCATTTTTTCTTCTTGTTCAATGATATATTCCCAGCTAATTCGTTTTGTCGGTTGCTTTACTGTATAAATAAGTATAAATGCTGGAAGTAAGAGAACAGCACCTAATAGAAGAACTGGTACGGATTGAAAAAGCATGTAAAGAATTAGTGAAGTGCAAGCGAATCGAATAATAAACCAGATGTGGCTGCTATCATGATCACGCCATATCCAATTGATATATAAGTTCCAACCTTTTAGTAACATTAAAATGAAAAAGATTGTACATAAGAATGGAACAGTTGTCTGTAATGTTTGTATTGCCAGTGGTGTAATGATTAGAAACGTAAATAGTAATGGAAATAACTGTATGACATAATTATAAAGAAGAGATTGTTTGAAATAAGATGTTAATTTCTCTTCAAGAGCCAGTAAATAGACAGCGTCAGGCTTTTGGGTAAACGTACGAATGTTACATCTTGTTATAACGATTGTAAGTGCAGTTATGATGAGTAATAATGAGATTCCTTTAGAAGGAGCTGTTTTTAAAAACTTGGCGTAATAATATGCACCGATACATGAGATAAAGATGAAGCTATATAATAAACCACTAATCATTCGAAAAAAATATGTAAGACTGTTTTGTATATGTTTTTGGAAACGATCACGCCATAGCGTTTCAATTGACATGTTTTTCACCTCTATCATCTATTATAAAGGTTTCTTTCTTGCACCAAAATAAAAACGAACAAATTGCTTTAAGCAACTTGCTCGTTTTTATTTTTTTCATTTCGTTTTTGATCACGATTCATTAATGGGTAAAAGGCGAAACCAATTACAAATAAGCCGATTCCAAGAAGAAATGTTTTTATATCTGAAGATCCTGTTTTAATTACCCATAGTGCATAACAAAGGGCAATGAATGCGATAATGCCGTCCATAATTCGTGAACCCATTTCATTTTTATATGTTTCACCAGTTGCAACGAGTTTTAATTGGAAGATTGGTGAAACGAGATAAGGGATTAAGTAAGCTAAAGTTGAGACAGTAATAACGAATGTATAGGCCTCAGCAATTGTTCCTGATAGTGTTGAGAAAAGGAAGACTTGCGACATAATATTTGTTAGTCTTAATGAATAAATTGGGCTTCCATTTTTGTTTGTTTTTGCAAAGAAGGAAGGGAAGAATCCTTCTTTTGCTGCTTGATACGGTACCTCTGAACTTAATAAAATCCAGCCTAGGATTGAGCCGAATAGGGAAGTAAGGGCAAGCAAGGCCATTAATTTCCCGCCGCCATGACCCATTGCAGCATTTAATGCATCAGCTAATGGACGTTCAGACGCTTGTAGTTTATCCATATGAAGAACACCCATTGTTAAAATGGTAATTCCTAAATAAATGGCAACAGTTATTAATAATCCAGCTACAGTTGCATGTTTTACCGTTTTTGGAGATTTCGCTCGGTTTGATAAAAGAACAGCTGATTCAATACCGATAAATGCCCAAAGTGTTGTAAGTGCAGCTAAATTCACTTGTGAAAGTAGACCATGTGATACGCCTTCTTTATCAACTATTGGTGTGTACCATTGTCCAAATTTAGAAGCTTGAAATGCAAACAAAGTAACAACGATAAATAGAAGGAATCCAGTCACCTTCGTTGTTGTTGCGAGGAAGTTTAATTTACCAGCTCCGTTTACACCGTTTGTTAAAATCATATGTGTTCCCCATAGTAAACAAGAACAGATGCAAAATGTAATTAGTTTTCCAACTTCCACATCGAAAGTGCCAATTGAAAATAAGATGCGTGTATCTTTCATAATTGGGAAGAAGAGTGATAAATAACCTGCAAAAGATGTAATAATCGCAACATTACTGGCCCAGTTTGCGACCCAGTAGCCCCAAACTATGCTGAAACCAGCCATTTTTTTCTTTTTTGGTGATGAGAATAACGCATATGCATGACTTTGTGGTCCTGTTGTTAAATCAGGACGACGAATTGCTAAATTACCAAAAACAAGAGCTAGCATTAAAACACCAAACCCTGTTGTTAACCAAGCTAAAGTAACACCGAGAGGGCTTGCTGTTTGTGCTAACGTACTTGGCACCATGAAAATACCAGCGCCAACCATGTTGCCGACAACGAATGCTGTCAGTACCCAAAAGCCCCATTTTTTTTGTTGCATAAAAAATACCTCCAAAGTTAGTATAACCAAGTCAAGCGAGGAGATATGTATGTCTTCCGAAATGGAAGAGAGGTAAGCTTCGTACAAAACAAAAAAAGCACGTGTCATTGTCGCTACGTACTTTCTATCCTATAAGAAACCCACGACATACCTCTCGATAGCTCTCCACAAACAAAATGCTTGTGACAGTTCTGTACTTATTAAGTAGCAGACCCAGCAAGAATGCATGGTGGACATTTCTTACTTCGGCAATCATTCCTTTCCCATTCGTTCATCGATGCCACTACATCTCCCGAAATGATACTCTTAATGACTGCAACCTCTACCTCACCGAGATACGAATGAGGATTTATGTATTAAATTCACATAATCAAGGGTAACAAATGAATTTTTATACGTCAATGGCTATGTTAATAATCAGATTATAGTGAAGAATTTGTCATTATATATAGATCCAAATTAAAAACTGACATAAACCCTTTCTTTTTAGACGGGAGAGAGCATCCGGCCGTGTATAGAAGCGGTCAGATCCTCTTCCTGCCCCATGCCAAGTTAAAACAGAGAAAGCAGGCGAGTGCAAGTCACCTTTTCTCTTTCATAGCAGTGGCTTATATGCTGAAAAATCAAAATGGATTTATCCCGCATTAACGGGCAGTAAGACCCCCACCTCAAGATTCAGAGAGAAACGAGGAAGATAGGTAGGGGATCAACTGCCCGTAAAAGCCCGATTGGTTCAACTAATAATCAGTGGAGGATGAAGAAAACCCCCACTGATTAAAGTTTCACTTTATATAAGAAGAGAGAGTTTTTTCGAAATAGGTTCTTTTGAAGAATCTTGTTGATAGTTGTGTTACATTGATAAAGCAGAATATTGAAATCGTGTTTTATAAAGAAGAATGGAGGTGCGGTATGACGTTAATTTGTTTGGAGGGTGCAAGTGGTGTTGGCAAAACGACAACGTGTAGAAGGATTGCAGAATTGTACAATGCTTATGTGATTCCAGAGGTGAATTTCTTATTTCAGCGTCCTAATCCTGAACCGGAAAATTGGTATCTCGAAAGGCAAGTTGAAAGGTGGCAAATCGCACAAGAAAAACTAAAATCGTATGATGTAGTTCTATTTGATGGAGATATTTTTCAGCCCATTTGGTATAACTGGATTTATCAGGGGGAATTTCCACAAACTTTACCGTTTTTGAAAGAGTTTTATGTAAATCGAATGAAACGAAAACATATAGGATTTCCGAATGTCTACATTCATCTTTCTACAAGTGAAACAGAATTAAGAAAAAGGAAAGAAAAGGATACTACTCGAAGACGAAGTAACTTTGAAAAACATCTAAGTCTTATAGAACCACAAAAGCAGTATTTTCAATATATGAATACTGTTTCTCCTTATGGAATCCATTTTGTAGATGCAGTTAGTATTGAAGAAAATGTAAAAAATATTTTTGAGATTTTGTCTAACTTGAACAATGAAAAACAACATCATTATGATGTACCTTTATTAGAGAATGTAATGGATTGGGTAATGAATAGTAGCCCTAAAACATATGAGATAAGTGAATAGGTGAATAAAAGAATATATATCCAACTTGATTTTCTAACATATATCCATTTTTATTTTCAGGCACTTAAGTCGCGGCTATGGAAATAAAAGGAAATCTCCACT
Organism: Bacillus sp. Xin1; assembly: GCF_013314535.1. Classification (GTDB taxonomy): domain Bacteria; phylum Bacillota; class Bacilli; order Bacillales; family Bacillaceae_G; genus Bacillus_A. The sequence goes on from NZ_JABUAE010000018.1 coordinate 30,767, forward strand.
CGCTTTCTCTTTTTGTTCTCACTTGGCATGGGGCCAAAAAGGAATTGATCGCTTCTATCTGTATTTATATAAAAAGAAGCTAATCTACAACCGTAGACTAGCTTCTAAAATTTACATTAAGTTTAATACAGTCACTTTCTCACGTGTCATAGACTCAAGGCTCTTACGAATACCTTGTGCTCCCATACCAGAACCTTTTACACCGATGAATGGGAAGTGGTCAGGGCCACGTTCTGTACGTCCGTTAATTTGAACAGAACCAGTGTCGATTTTGTTCGCAATTGCAAATGCTTTGTTAATGTCTTTTGTGAAGACACTTGCTTGTAAGCCGAAATCTGATTTGTTCGCAATTTCAATTGCTTGCTCATCAGAAGAAACGCGGATGATTGGAAGGATTGGGCCGAATGGCTCTTCCCAAGCAACTTTCATATCTTCTGTTACGTTATCAATGATTGTTGGATAGATTAAGTTGCGCTCGCGCTTGTTACCGATCACGATTGTTGCGCCTTTTTCTACCGCATCGTCAACTAATCCTTGAACGAAATCAGCAGATTTATCGTCGATTAATGGCACGATTGTGCTGTTTTGTTCTGGAGAACCAACAGTTAATTCAGCCACTTGATCTTTTAATAAGCTAACAAGCTCGTCTGCTACATTTTCATGTACAAGTACGCGCTTGATTGCAGTACAACGTTGACCAGAGTATGAGAACACACCGCTTACGATATGATTTGCTGCTTCTTGTAAATCAGCATCTTCACGAACGATACCAGGGTCTTTACCGCCAAGTTCTAATACAAGTGGAATCATAGCAGCTTTTTTCGCTAAGTGAGCGCCTGTGTTTGTACCGCCTGTGAACGATACCATATTTACGCCAGGATGTTCTACTAAGTAGTCACCGATAACTGAACCGCGTCCAGTTACTACGTTTACAAGTCCGTTTGGAAGACCTGCTTTATGAAGTGCCTCTACCATTTTAATACCGCTAATTGCGCCTTGTGTTGCTGGCTTAAAGATAACAGCGTTACCCATAATAAGAGCTGGTGCAAGTTTTGCAGCAGATAAGTTTACAGGGTAGTTAAATGGTGCAATCGCTAAAATGACACCACGTGGTGCACGTTGAACGATTGCAAGTTTCGATTTAGATCCGCCCGGGAAGCTATCTCCCATCATGCTTTCGCCATGCATATGTAATGCTTCGTCTACAGTGTAACGAATAAGATCTGCTGTACGAACAACTTCTTTTTTCGCATCTTTATAACCTTTACCGACTTCTTTCATTACGATATCGGCAATTTCATCTTGCATATTTACAAGCTCATCAGCCCATTTATATAAATATTTTGCGCGATCTTGAAGTGAAGCTTCAGCCCATTCTTTTTGAGCTTCTTTTGCTGATGCAATTGCTTCGTCAACTTCTTCGCGAGTAATCGCTTGTACTTGTCCAATTACTTCATGTAAGTATGGTGATGGAATATCAATTGTTTGCCCTGAAGAGCTTTCTCTCCATTCACCGTTTAAATAAAATTTGTACGTATTGCTAGTTATCGTTGTCATGATTCGTCCTCCTAAAATAGCAACTTGTAAGAGTGAGTATACGGTGATTGTAGGGGGGTGAGAATGTTTTTCAAACAAAATGTTTTTGAAAACGATTTCTTATGTGATTTTTATTTTGTATACCCTTTCTTAAAGGGGTTTACCTTATTTGTAAGGGGAATATAGGATAATCCATAATAATATCGATAGATAATTTTTCTTGAGTATTGAAAGGGGATTATATATCTTTCATTTTTTGTGATAAAAGTTTGTTTTGTAAAATAATAAAAAAAACAATTGACAGAAAAGTTCATAAAGTTATAAAATTAAAAATGGAAAATAAATGAAGGAGGTGTGCGTAATGATTGTAATTGTAAATATGACTGGCTTAGCTGGAATACATGTTGGAAAACGTTCATATCATTACGCAACCCGTACGGAAAGATAGTGCTTTTTTGTCTTTAAAAAAGCGTACGTTGCGTATTTCGTAACGTACGCTTTTATGCGTTTTTGCGCATATCGTCAAGCGGCGGTATGCGCTTTTTTGTCTCTATCTTTGGTTGTTTCCATACTTTGTATGGTTTCGATAAAAACAATATATGGAAGGTGAGAAGTGATGAGGAATGAGCATAATTGGTACGGTGTAAAAGTAGGAGCTTTTGATAGCGGATAAATCGGAAGTGGATTGAAACAAGATTGAGAAGGGAGAGATTTCATTGTTTTCAGTATTACAAAAGCTAACATGGTTTTTTAAAGAACATTGGAAGAGGTATAGTATCGCAATTGGAGCGCTTCTCATTGTAAATGTAGTAGAAATTATTCCTCCAAAAGTAATCGGCTTAACAATTGATCATATAAAAATAGGGTCTTTAACAAGCGAAGTCATTATGAAATATATTTGGATTTTAATAGTGACGACGATCATTGGATATATACTCACGTATGTATGGCAGCACCAATTATTTGGTGGTTCATTTGTCCTTGAAAAAACGATGCGTTCAAAATTTATGGGGCACTTGCTGAAGATGACACCGACCTTTTATCACAAAAATCGTACTGGTGATTTAATGGCAAGGGCGACAAATGATTTAAAGGCGATTTCTATGACTGCTGGTTTTGGGATTTTGACACTCGTCGATTCTAGCTTATATATGTTAACGATTGTTTTTATGATGGGATTTTCAATTAGTTGGGAACTTACAATTGCGGCACTGCTTCCTTTGCCGGTTATGGCATATGCGATGAATATATATGGGAAGAAGTTACATGAACGCTTTACAATTGCGCAAGATGCGTTTGGAGATATGAATGATAAAGTGCTTGAATCGATTGCAGGCGTGCGTGTGATTCGTGCATATGTACAGGAAAAAGCGGATGAAGAAAGGTTTCATAGATTAGGAACAGATGTATATGAAAAAAATATGAAAGTAGCAAGAATTGATGCGCTGTTCCAGCCGACTGTGAAGATGCTAGTTGGTCTTAGTTATTTGATTGGTCTTGTATATGGAGCATTTTTAGTATTCCAGTCGAAGGTGACACTCGGTGAACTTGTTTCCTTTAACGTTTACCTTGGAATGATGATTTGGCCGATGTTTGCGATTGGTGAATTAATCAATGTGATGCAGCGTGGAAATGCTTCGCTAGACCGCGTTCATGAAACGTTAGCGTATGAGCCTGACGTGAAGAATGTGAAAAAGCCGAAGCGTGTACACGAACCAGAGTATATCGACTTTGATAAAGTTTCCTTTTCATATCCAGCTTCACCAGATATGAATTTGAAAAATGTGTCTTTTTTATTAAAACAAGGAGAAACACTTGGCATTGTTGGGAAAACAGGGAGTGGTAAAACGACCCTTGTTCGTCAACTTCTTCGTCAGTATCCACTTGGAGAAGGAGACATTACAGTGTCAGACGTTACGCTTGGTTCAATTTCAACTGAGAACGTACGAGGCTGGATTGGGTATGTACCACAAGAGCATATTCTATTTTCAAAAACAGCACGCGAAAATATTTTATTTGGAAACAGAGAAGCAAGCGAAGAGGAACTTGAAAAGGCGATTGAAATTGCAGCATTCAAAAAAGATTTAGAGTTCCTTCCAGAAGGGTTAGAGACGCTTGTTGGAGAGAAAGGTGTTTCTTTATCTGGCGGACAAAAACAGCGGATTTCGATTGCGCGAGCGGTTATTCAAAATCCAGAAATTTTAATTTTAGATGATTCATTATCAGCTGTAGATGCCAGAACGGAAGCAGCGATTATTGAAAATATACGAAGAGAAAGAAGCGGAAAAACAACCATTATTACAACGCACCGTCTGTCAGCTGTGCAGCATGCGGATTGGATTCTCGTTATGGATAATGGTGAAATCATAGAAGAAGGAACGCATGATAGGCTCGTGCTGAATGGTGGCTGGTATGCGGAGCAGTTTGAAAGACAGCAGGGCGAAAAGGCCGAGGGTGAGGTGAAAATATGAATGTAGGAAAGAGGTTATTTCAGTATGCTATGAAAGTAAAAGGGACTATTTTTACGGCACTAGCAATGTTATTTATTTTCGTTATTGCAGAGCTGGCAGGCCCATTTGTAGCAAAGATAATGATTGATGATCATATTGTCGGAATTGAGAAGCCGTGGCATGAAACGGTGCAAGGTGAGGATGCCGTACTTTATAACGGAGCTTGGTATAAACGAAGCGACCGTTTTGAACAAGGGGAACAAAAAGGAAAAGAAGTTCGTATTATACAAGTCGGTTTCACTTATTATTTTGTACCTAATAAAGTCGCAATAGAGGGAACACGTTCTGTAAAGGGAGATATGATTACAATTCAAAGCGGGAAAGCAACGCAAGTGTATAAAGCGAAAATGTTAACAGGAAAAGAAGTATATTCGTTTTATGAACCGGAGATGAAACGATTACTCTTACTTGGCGGAGGGTATTTTGCATTATTATTAGTTGTATCTTTATTTGCATATGGTAAACAGTTCTTCTTACAGAAAGCATCTAATAAAATCATTCAAATTATGCGTGAAGATGTCTTTTCCCATATTCAAACTCTGCGGATTCGTTATTTCGATCATTTACCAGCAGGGAAAATTGTATCGCGTGTAACGAATGATACAGAGGCAATTCGGGAGTTATATGTAACAGTTTTAGCGACATTTGTTTCTAGTTTTATTTACATTATCGGAATTTTTATTGCGTTATTTTTACTGGATATAAAATTAGCACTTCTTTGTTTAATCATCATCCCAATTTTAATCGTTTGGGCTATTGTATATCGAAAATATGCGTCTGTGTATAATCATAAAATGCGCTCACGACTATCAGATATTAATGGAACAGTGAATGAATCCATTCAAGGAATGCCGATTATTCAGGCATTTCGTCAAGAACGTACAACGAAGAAAGAATTTGAAGAATTAAATGAAGATTACTTCAAGTACCAAAATAAAATTTTAAATTTAAATGCAGCGACATCCCATAACTTAGTAGGTGTCTTGCGTAATATTGCCTTTACGGGAGTTATTTGGTACTTTGGCGGCGCCTCTTTGAGTGCTACGGGAATTATTTCTTTAGGGGTGCTGTATGCATTTGTCGATTATTTAACAAGGCTCTTCTCACCCATTACCAATATGGTGAATCAGCTTGCGAATTTAGAGCAAGCGCGCGTTGCATCGGAACGTGTATTTGAACTGTTAGATGAAAAGGGAGAAGTAGTTGAGGAGGAACGTATCCCACGTCTGAATGGAAATGTTCGATTTGATGATGTTTCATTTTCTTATAACGGGAAAGATGAAGTGTTAAAAAACATTTCTTTTGAGGCGAAAAAAGGAGAAACAGTAGCTCTTGTTGGGCATACTGGTTCTGGGAAAAGTTCGATTATGAATGTGCTTTTCCAATTTTATGAGTTTCAAAAAGGAAAACTGACAATCGATGAACATGACGTGAAAGATATACCGAAGCAAGCGCTCCGAGAGCATATGGGAATTGTACTGCAAGATCCGTTTCTATTTAGTGGTACAGTCGCATCGAATGTAAGCTTAGAACATCCGAGGATTTCAAAGGCTAAAATTGTAAAAGCACTGCACGATGTGGGAGCAGAGCGATTTGCTAATAATATAGAAGAAGAAATTACGGAAAAAGGAAGCACGCTTTCCACAGGAGAGCGTCAACTTATCTCTTTTGCACGTGCGTTAGCATTTGATCCTGCCATTTTAGTGTTAGATGAAGCGACTTCAAGTATTGATACAGAGACAGAAGCGATGATTCAAAAAGCGTTAGAAGTTGTGAAGAAGGGGCGAACAACATTTATTATTGCACATCGCCTTTCTACTATTAAGAGCGCAGATCAAATTATTGTGCTTGACCGAGGAACGATTCTTGAAAAGGGATCTCACGACGAACTAATGGCGAAAAAGGGTCGCTATTATGACATGTACAAAACACAAATGGAGGGAAGTCAAAGTGCTTAACTTTCACGAAATGTTCAGAAAACTTTAAAGCAATGTTTACAAATAGGACCTCTTCTCCCTTTATCCATGTGATATTTTTGAATAAAGGGGGAGATAGGGATGGAAGAGTTATCAGTAACATTTAACATTGCTTTCTTTTTATTATTGTACGGGATGATTGGATATTGTGTATTAGAGTCTTGAGAGAGCTTGTTTATGTGGCAAGCTCTTTTTTTGTATAGAAAAATCCATATTGATTTTTCTACAGCCCAGTTATGACTATGAAGGAGAAAAAAAGACTCCTACTTACTTTCTCCCTTTGTTTTCACTTGGCCTGGGGCTAAAAAAGGCCCTGGTCGCATCTGTGCATGATTGGATCTTCTCTCCCATCTAAAAAAGAATGGTTTTCAATTTATATTCATATAGATAAAGTAGGTATTGTTTTACCTTTTCTTTTATAAATACTATATTAAAACGTGTTACTTATTTTTTGTATGTAATTAGTGGTGTTTTGTTTGATTATGAAAAAAAAGGATACACTAATCACGAACATTTTCATTGAAAAATTGTTCAAGATTGCATACAATCAATATAGTTTTTAAATTCCTATCTGAATACTTGGAGGATCAACATTATGAAGAAATTATTTTCAGTGCTTACAGTAGCTACACTAGCAGTCGGTATTGTGGCGGGCTGTGGCAAAGAAGAGAAAAAAGATACAGCTAGTCAAGATGCATTACAACAAATTAAAAAGAGCGGTGAAATTGTTGTTGGTACAGAGGGTACATATCCACCGTTTACATTCCACGATGGAAGTGGAAAATTAACTGGATTTGACGTTGAGTTAACAGAAGAAGTTGCAAAACGTCTAGGTGTGAAGCCAGTATTTAAAGAAACGCAATGGGACAGCTTACTTGCTGGACTAGATGCAAAACGTTTCGATATGGTTGCGAATGAAGTTGGAATTCGTGAAGATCGTCAAAAGAAATATGACTTCTCTAAACCATATATTTCTTCTTCAGCAGCACTTGTTGTTCGAAAAGATAAAGATAAGCCAGCTTCATTTACAGATATTAAAGGTTTAAAAGCAGCACAGTCTTTAACAAGTAATTACGCAGACATTGCAAAGAAAAATGGCGCAAAAATTGAGGGCGTAGAAGGATTTAGCCAAGCAGTAGAATTACTTAACTCAGGACGCGTTGATTTCACAATCAATGACAAATTATCAGTATTAAACTATTTAGAAACGAAAAAAGATGCAAACATTAAAATTGCAGCAACAGAAAAAGAAGCATCACAAAGTGGGTTCTTATTCCGTAAAGGTAGCGATACATTAGTACAAGAAGTAGATAAAGCGTTAGAAGAGATGAAAAAAGATGGTACGTATGACAAAATAACGAAAAAATGGTTCGGTGAAAATGTATCTAAGTAGTGCAGTCGTTACAGATCGATTATCTACATGGATAGATATTATGCAAACATCCTTCATGCCTATGCTGGAGGGTGCTCTTTTCACGACGATTCCATTAACGCTTATCACATTTGTGATCGGTATTATATTAGCGACTTTAACGGCTTTAGCACGTATTTCAAATAGTCGCACTCTGCAATGGATCGCTCGTATCTATGTATCTATTATTCGCGGAACACCACTTCTTGTACAATTATTTATCATTTTTTATGGACTTCCAACTTTAAAAATTGAGATTGATCCATATCCAGCAGCTGTTATTGGATTTTCATTAAATGTTGGTGCGTATGCATCTGAAATTATTCGTGCATCCATTTTATCTATTCCAAAAGGGCAGTGGGAAGCAGCTTATACAATTGGGATGACATATCCACAAGCGCTAAAACGTATTATTTTACCACAAGCAACACGTGTATCGATTCCACCGCTTTCCAATACGTTTATCAGCTTAGTGAAGGATACTTCATTAGCATCGTTAATTTTAGTGACAGAGATGTTCCGAAAGGCACAAGAAATCGCATCGATGAACTATGAGTTTTTAATTGTTTATTTTGAAGCAGGCCTTATTTATTGGGTAATTTGTTTCTTACTATCTATCGTGCAACAAATATTAGAAAAACGTTCAGAACGTTATACTTTAAAATAATCCTTTCATAAAAGGAGTTTTTGTTTTTATGATTTCAATTCAACATTTACAGAAAAGTTTCGGAGATAATACAGTACTAAAACATATAGACTTATCAGTTGAAAAAGGCGAGGTAGTCGTAATTATTGGGCCATCTGGTTCTGGTAAGACAACATTTTTACGTTGCCTAAATGTGTTAGAAACACCAAATGAGGGTGTTGTTCGTATTGGTAATAAGGAATTGGATTTCTCAAAGAAAATAACGAAGAGCGATATTGTAAATCTTCGTACGCAAACGGGTATGGTATTCCAGCATCATAATTTATTTCCTCACTTAACAGCGATTCAAAATGTAATGGAAGGGCTTGTTACAGTGAAAAAGATGGGGAAAGAACAAGCGAAGAAGAAATCGACATATTTCCTTGAAAAGGTTGGACTTGGTGACAAAATGGATTTATATCCATTCCAGTTGTCAGGCGGGCAACAGCAACGCGTAGGAATCGCTCGTGCGCTAGCGATGGAACCAGAGGTTTTATTATTTGATGAACCAACGTCAGCGCTAGATCCAGAACTTGTGCAAGAGGTCCTAAAAGTCATGAAGGAACTTGCAAAAGAAGGAATGACAATGGTGATTGTAACGCATGAGATGCGCTTTGCTCATCAAATTGCGAATCGTGTTATCTTTATGGATGGTGGCGTTGTTGTGGAACAAGGTACGCCAGAAGAAGTATTTACTACTCCGAAAGAAGAACGCACAAAGAAATTTTTACAAATGCTTCAGTAAATAGAAAGGTCTCAAGGCGAATGCCCTGAGACCTTTTTTGCCATATATATTTATTTTTGGAATCCGCCAAGGCTTTGCTCAGCCATTGCTACTAAACGTTTTGTAATTTCGCCACCAACAGATCCGTTTGCACGAGCTGTAGAATCTGCTCCTAATTGTACACCAAATTCTTGAGCGATTTCGTATTTCATTTGATCGATTGCAGCTGATGCACCTGGTACTACTAATGGATTTGAAGAATTTTGGTTTGCCATAGGAATATATCCTCCTTAGAGTATAAAAGTTTTTTTGGTTGGATTAGCTGGAGTTGAACCAGATGATCGCCCCGTTTGGCGCCAATCCATCGTTTGTGGTGAGTGTACTCATAGTATGGGTGTTACCTAGAAAGATATGCGAAATAATAATTTGTAAATTTTGTAAATGTATAAACCGCCGTTATGGACAATAAAAGATAATCTGCATTCTTTTTCTCTATCTGTTTTCACGTGGCATGGGGCAGGAAAAGAATCTTATCGCTTCTATGCATGACCGGATACTCTCTCCCCTTTTAAAAAGAAAGGTTTTTCAAATTGTATTTATACCCATCCATTTCGATCTTTCCACACATTAATCATGGTTATGAAAACAAAAGCAGATTTCCACTCGCTTTCTCTTTCTGTTTTAACATGGCATGGAGTGAAAAAAGGCACTTATCGCTTCTATGCATAGCTGGATGCTCTCTCCCGTCTAAAAAAAGGTTTTTTAATTTGTATTTTCCTAAAATAAGGTCACACTAATCATAAATATGAAACCTCTATGATTGGAGGAGTTGTAATGGCAATATGTCCACTTTGTAATGCATTGGAATCTCAAACATATTCTTGCCGGGTTTGTACGAATGTACTCCAAGATTATGGAAAAGTTGTCGATTATATAGATGATTATAGTGCGTATATGGATCAAGATTTATTAACAGCAGTAGACGGTTTAACGAGGGAGAATTCGGAGCAATATTGTGTTCATATTTTTTATTGTGGGACATGCGGGACACAAACTGAATTAACAGTGGAATTGATATAATAAAAAAACTTCCACCTATTATCGGGTGGAAGTTTCGTCCTTTGGTAATTGCCTTTTCGAACGAGAAAGACTGCTTTCTGTTAAATATATGGCATACTCGTAAAATAACTGTTTCGTCAATTCATCATATTCTTGTAATTCTTCGGATTGAAAGACAGTTCTTCCAGGTTTGGAATTGGCTTCAAATAACCAAACCTTCTCATTTTTATCTAACCCTAAATCAAAACCAATTTCTCCAATATTTCCTTTCATGCACCGATCTAAAGTAGAACTTAATTGCATGGCTACATCTGTTAATTTATTCGTGATTCGAATACGCTCCGTTGCGTCAGGGAAAATATCTTGGAGTAGTTTTACTTCTCCGCCGCTATTTATATGAGTTGTCATACTGCCTTTTCCAGCGATTTTCGCAACGATGGCACTAATTCTCCAATTACCAAAACGATTTTTATTTGTATGAATTCGAAAATCTACCGGTTGCCCACCTATACGTAATAAAACAATTCCTTGCTGGACGATAAATTCTTTTAAATCTTGCCCTTGCATAACGTGATTAATTAATGTTTCTAAAGAGTGATACTTTCGAAATTTATTTTGTTTCCCCTCATGGTAACGGCAATAATAACAGCTTTCTGTAGTAGAATAAAGAATTTGATAAATGCTTCGTCCAAAACTACCATGCACAGATTTCATATAAACGTGTTTGTATGATGATAAGAAACGTTCTACTTGTTCGAAGTGCTGAAATGTTTCTGTTTGAGGTAACAGAGAAGCAACTGTTTTTTCATTTATAAGAAGCTCATGTATATTCCATTTGTTGAAAAATCCTGGATTGAACCATGGAATGGCGTACTTTGTTTGTAATCGTTTTTTTGCCCGAATAATAGGTTTATAACTCTCTGCTTGCCGATTAGGTAACCGATCGTAAATAACGTTTGGAAAAGGAACTTTACATTGCACCCAGCTTTCCTCTTTAAAAAAGTAGCCATCAATCGTTTCTTCATCCCAGTTTATATGTTGTGCACCAAATAAGAAAACGAATGGATGTAAAGGATCGGGCGGGATTAATAAATCTTTGAAACTGATAGAACGATTGCCGACGGGATGGGAAGCGGATTCTGTAAAACCTGTTGTGAAAATACCGATCAGTGGCCCAAGTATAAGGGTTTGATTTTGAATGAAAGCATGCATGGCAGTTGAAGATGGAAGCAAGAGTTCTTTCGCAATCTGTTCGCCTATTATAATTTGGTGGGCATAAGTATAATGAATTTCAATGTTTTCACATGCCGTATGTCGTGTGCCGAAGGAAAGAAATGTAAGGGAAGAAGTGCTAGAAAATATATAAGGCAATGTTAGCGACCTTGGATGATCGGTAGAAATTTGTAATGTGTAAATATAATCTTTCAATATCGTCGTCACTCCTTTTTCAGTTACGGTGTAAATGAGTTAAACCGTAATTGGCCGTGAAAAACTTCTCCGGCCAGTAAATAATCATGCTGTTTTCTCATTAGCATGTATAATCTCAAGTGCTCTATTTTATCCATTATGTAGAAAGAGAAAAGAGAAATACTCCATTATTTTTTGTTTCTATTGTGAAGTTGCGCGATAGTGGCTTCAATACATTGCAAATATGCTTCCATATCATTATACTGTTGTCCGTATAACGATATTCTATTTTTGGATGATCAATGTTTTAGGGCGAGAGAATACAAAGGGAAAACCTTTCTTTTTAGAGGGAAGAGAGGATCCGATGATGCATAGAAGCGGTTCGCCCCATGCCAAATGAAACCCAACGGAGAACACGAGAGTGGGGATCTCCTTTTGTTCTTTATAGCCGTGATTGGATTGTAGCGAAAACGAAAGCGCCACTGATAGGAGCTTTTCACGTATTATTTTTGTAATAGGTTGTAGTAAGATGTGTATATACTTGGAGAAATGGAAAGTTGGTAGTGTAATGAATATGTGGTTAAATATGTTAACGACAACAGGATTAGGAGCAATAATTGGTGGATATACAAATCATTTAGCGATAAAAATGTTATTTCGTCCGCATCGCCCGATTTATATTGGGAAGTTTCGTGTACCATTTACACCAGGATTAATTCCGAAACGTCGTGATGAACTTGCTGTTCAATTAGGAAAAATGGTTGTAGATCATTTGTTAACACCAGAGGGAATCGGAAAGAAATTAACAGATGAGAAATTTCAGCAAGAGCTTATTCAGTGGGCGCAAGTAGAAATAGATAAAATTTTGGTGAATGAGCAATCGCTGCGAGAGGTTTTAGGGAAATGGGATTTGGAGCATGTGGAAGGGGAGACAATCAAAAAAATTAAAAGTATGATTGTCGAAAAAATTGATACGTTTTTATCAAAATATGATACATATACGTGGGAACAAGCTTTGCCTCGTTCTGTTCATGAAAAAGTGGAACAAATGATTCCGAATGTAGCATCATTTATTTTAGAAAGAGGGATAAGCTTTTTTGAAAGTGAAGAAGGAAAAGAACGGCTTGCTAAAATGATTGATGACTTTTTTGCTTCCCGAGGCACATTGTTAAATTTAGTAGGGATGTTTTTAGGGAATGTAAGTTTAGTGGATCGTCTGCAGCCAGAAGTGATTAAGTTTTTAGGACAAGAAGGAACGAAACAGCTTTTAAGTGATGTCCTGCAAAAAGAGTGGGGGAAATTAAAAGGAAGAGAAGTGAAGGAACTGGAGTCCTTTATTGAGAAAGAAACGGTTGTAAAGTCAATCTTATCAACAATTAAAATAGAGGAAACGGTAAGAGGGTTTTTCAATCAATCTGTTCAAAAAGTGTGTGAACCAGTTCGGGAACGGGTTGTACAAACAATGATTCCGAATGTAGTGAAAAAAGGTTTAGCATGGGGGATAAACAATACCGAACAGATTTTGAAAAATTTCCGTCTTGCTGAAATCGTACAACAAGAAGTAGCTACATTCTCAACAGAGAGATTAGAAGACCTTGTATTATCGATTACGAAGAGTGAACTGAAGATGATTACTTATTTAGGAGCGTTATTAGGAGGGACCATTGGATTGGTTCAAGGTGTGTTGTTGCTTCTCTTAATGTAATGAAATGAATTGAACAAACTTTTTTTTTAGAGAGAAGATAGAATCCAGCCATGAAAAGAACAGGAGATATTCACTTATGTTCTCCTGTTCTTTTTACATAGCATGGGGTGCATGAACGTGTGCTTTCTCACCATCTCAATTAAGGCTATGAAAGTAAAAGAAGCCCTACTCTCGCTACCTCATTTTGGTTTCATACGGCATGGGGCTAAAAAAGGCTCTGATCGTTTCTATCCATGGCTGGATGATCTCTTCCAACCAAAAAAGAGAGGTTTTCAATCGTCTTATCGATTTTATAAATTGATAAATAAAGTGAAATTTCTTCACATATAGTGCATAGTTTGTTATTGTAAAAGGGTGCGTATCAAAAGGTACTCAAAGAGCAAGGACATTAGACCAAGCTCGCTAAAGGAGGAAAAATACAATGACAAAAAATATTCATGATGTTGCATATGAATTACAAAATGCAATCGCAGAAAATACAGATTTCCAAGCTTTAAAAGCAAGCTATGCAGAAGTACAAGGAGACGCAGCTTCAAAACAATTATTTGAACAGTTCCGTACAATGCAATTAGAGTTACAACAAAAAATGATGCAAGGACAAGAGATTACTGAAGAAGATAATCAAAAAGCACAAGAAGTTGTAGCGCTTATTCAACAAGATCCAAAAATCGTTAAGTTAATGGAAGCAGAGCAACGCCTAAACGTTGTAATTGGCGATATTAACAAAATTATCATGAAGCCACTTGAAGAATTATATACTGCATACCAAGCTTAATATAAAAAAAGACGTTTCCTGAGAGGGAGGCGTCTTTTTTCTATGGAATTCATCAATACTTTGATAGAAGGACCATTTCTTAACTAACGGTAGAAAAGTAAAGTTAGATAGGAGATAAGGAAGGAAGTGCGCTTGAAAAATATGTGATACGAATAGAAATTTTTACGTTCCGATGATTCAGCGGAAATGGTAGCACCAGAAGAAACAACGCCGTTTTCCACTGTAACATTTTTCGAAAAAGAAATGAGTTATACAATTGAACGTCCGATGAATCGTGAAGAAGTGGAAGCTTTATTACAGGAATTAATGCCAAGTAAAAATTTATTTTATGGTATTCCATGGATGGAACATTCCGTGAAGTAAGAACAAGAACGGTTCCCCGTCAGGAAAAACCATATACACCGCTTGTAGAAGTAACAAAATCACAGCCAATTTTTTCTTTCTCTCATACAAAAGGAACAATGGCCGGATTTTGGACACCAGATTATGCGCAAGGTATTGGGGTAGCTGGTTTCCATTTACACTATATTGATAACGAACGAAGCGGAGGCGGACATGTTTTTGACTTTGTGGTAGACAATTGTACAATTCAAATTTGTCAAAAGGCACATATGCATTTAGCACTCCCAGAAACAGCAGATTTTATGGCAGCGGATTTATCAAGAGAAAATCTTGAAAATGATATTGCGACCGCGGAAGGTGCGGAGGAAAAAGAAAACAATTCATGTCTACTGTATGTGCGATAATCGCTACAGGAATATATAAATCAAAAGAAACTACCGGAGTTGTTTTCGCAATATCGGTAGTTTTCTTTTGATTTATATTGTAATTTTCTTTAGAATATCTGCTTCTTGTTTACTTAAAGAGGTATACTCTCCTCTCATATTTACTACATCTGCCCCGTGGTCATTATAATATATGCTGACGTATAATAATGGGCTGCCTTCCTCTGCATTGGTGATAAGAAACACAACGTCTGGATCTTTTCCGATTGGATCAAATTCTGTATTGGCAATCCATTTTTTTGTGTGAAATACATTGGATACAGTTTTTATTTTTTTCTTATTCGTTGTATGCTCAAATCTTACTTCGTTGTGAGTTGTAGATGTTCCAACTCCTAAAATTTCATCTACTGAAGGTGTCTTGCACCCTGCTAACAGTAGAAATATAGATAGGGACAGAATCATAATGAATGTTTTTTTCATCAAATCACCTGCCTTTAGGGCATTATAATGAATGGTAATGAGAGTTATTCTACATAGATACAAGAAAAGAGCATTCGTTTCACATTGGAAATAAATGCTCTTTCATTTTGATATAAAGAATATTTTGGGTGTTGTAGTATGTACCCTATTTAGATACAAACGGATGTTTATCAAAATAAAACCGCCAAGGATAATGAACCGCTTCTTCCGCATAGTCAATATTAATGCGGGGGCCAGCAACGACCTCATATTGAGAAGATAGATGTTCTTCTTCAGGGACTAATTCAATATATAATTCATCACCTTGTAAGGATAATCCGCGCTCTTCTAACGTAATGCCAAGTGCGCGGCATAGCTTTCCAGGTCCGTTCGTGACATTTTTGGATTGTGATTTCGTAAGCTCTGTTTTGCCGAAACGTGCCATTTTCATTTCTTCTATTCCATCAAGGGGCTCTATTGCACGAATAAGAACACCTTGCGGGGTGCCAACTGGAGCAGTGATGACATTAAAACAATGGTACATGCCATAAATAAGATAAACATAAGCATGTCCTGGTGCGCCAAACATAACTTCTGTCCGCTCCGTTCGTCTTCCCCCATAACTATGTGCCGCTTTATCATCTGGCCCTTTATATGCTTCGACTTCTACAATGAATCCACTTCGTTTTATCCCATCGACTATATGTACAAGCTTATGACCAAGTAGCTTTTTAGCAACTTCTAGTGTATCGCCCTCATAAAAAGAAGGAGGTGCTTTCATATTGGTATCTCCTTTACTGATGATTTACGTATATATTAAACCAAATTTGTGTGCGAGATTCTAACTCGTTCTAATTAATAAATTTCTTTCATAAATTATGGATAGGGTAAAAGCAGCTAAGAGGAGGGGATACGACATGATTTATCGCTTGTTGGCTCTTAATATAGACGGGACACTCGTGCAGAAAAATGGGAAGATACCAAAAGGAACACGAGAAGCTATTGATTTTGTAAAGCGAAAAGGTGTATATGTTACGCTGTTTACAAGCAGGCACTTTCAATCTGCTCATAAAATAGCGAAGTCATTAAAACTAGATTCCATATTAGTTACGCATAGCGGCGCTTTTATTTCTGCTTCATTAGATAAACCGCTCGTTCAAAAACGATTATCAGAAGAAAAGACGTTTAATATTGTGCAAGTACTGGAACATTTTGAATGTAATGTCCGGATTTCACATGAACGTTTTTCTATCGGTAACCGTGAGCGCAATACACCGAATTTAATTGCACGTACTGTATTATCAAGCACAGAACCACTATTTTATCCTGTTCAATTTGTAGATTCATTAGGTGACACACTCCGTGATCAGCCTGTTGCAGCTCCGAAAATTGATGTTGTTTTTTCAAGTAGAGGAGAAAAAGACCGTGCGCTCAAAACATTGAAAAAAGCATTTGAAAATGTGGAGTATATAGAATCTGGTGGGGGAAGGATAGAAATTCTTCCGCTGCATGTATCAAAATTAAGAGGGTTGCAATTATTAGGAGAACATCTTGGAGTAGAACTGAATGAAATGGTGGCAATTGGAGATAGTTTGGAAGATTTAGATGTCATTGCGAGTGTTGGATTAGGAGTCGCAATGGGAGATGCACCTATTCCAGTGAAGCAAGCAGCGGACTGGATTACGCGTTCCAATGGTGAAAACGGAGTGGAATATATGATTAAGGAACATTTCCGAAAGCAATTTCCAATTCCATTTTTGAAAAACCATTCGCAAGTTCATAAGCGATGATAGGGCTTTTAAAAAACGTAGTTTAACAGCTACGTTTTTTAGTGTCTTTATTCCGCAGTTTTGTGAGGATTTTTCGGGAAAATGAGGTAAAAGCTTCTGTATTGACCTGTACACGCCCTTCAAGTAAACTAAAGAGAGTTTACAAATGAAAAGGTGATAAGTGTTGTTAATTTCAATAAAAACGTTACAAGATGATCGTTTTTTACGTCCGCTACAAAATATTAGCGGCTTATTTTTTGAAGAAAGCACGATAGGATTTGAGCAGGAAGATGCAAATCTTATTGTTGAAATACAGATAGAAGGAAACGTGACAGCTTCAGCGCGTTTAACAGACGCCCAGACTGGTGATGTATATGAAGAAACATTTTCAAAAGATTTATCTTCTTTTACAGAAGAAAAAGAACGTATGAAACAGGTAAAGCATGTCGTTTCTTATGTATATCTTTCTGTTTTACAGCAGCTAACTGGAATTGAACAGAGCTGGGGGATTTTAACAGGTGTACGTCCAACGAAACTTCTTCATAAGATGCTTCAAAATGGTATGTCAAAAGAAGAAGCGCATAAAGAACTTCGTGAAAGCTATTTAATTCATGAAGAAAAAATTGAACTTCTGCAGCGCATTGTTGATTGCCAATTAGCAGTTGTTCCAGATTTATATCGTTTAAAAGAAGAGGTAAGTATTTATATCGGTATTCCGTTCTGTCCGACGAAATGTGCATATTGTACATTCCCGGCTTATGCAATTAATGGACGTCAAGGATCTGTCGATTCTTTCTTAGGTGGTCTGCATTATGAAGTTCGTGAAATTGGTAAGTTCCTAAAAGAAAAAGGTGTTAAGGTTACAACGATTTATTACGGCGGTGGTACGCCAACAAGTATTACAGCAGAAGAGATGGACATGTTGTATGAAGAAATGTATCAATCGTTCCCAGATGTAACAAAAGTACGTGAAGTAACGGTTGAGGCAGGTCGTCCAGATACGATTACGCCAGAAAAGCTAGAAGTATTAAATAAATGGAACATTGACCGCATTAGTATTAATCCGCAGTCGTACCATCAAGAAACGTTAAAAGCAATCGGACGTCACCATACGGTGGAAGAAACGATTGAGAAGTATCACTTAGCACGTCAAATGGGAATGAACAATATTAATATGGATTTAATTATTGGTCTTCCTGGTGAAGGATTAGAAATATTCAAACATACGTTAGATGAGACAGAAAAGTTAATGCCAGAATCATTAACAGTTCACACATTATCATTTAAGCGTGCTTCTGAAATGACGCAAAACAAGCGTAAATATAAAGTGGCAGGTCGTGAAGAAATTACAGCGATGATGCACGAAGCAGAAGAGTGGACGAAGAATCATAATTACGTACCTTATTATTTATACCGCCAAAAGAACATTTTAGGTAACTTAGAAAATGTTGGCTACGCAATGCCTTCCCAAGAAAGCATTTATAATATCGTGATTATGGAAGAAGTACAATCGATTATCGGTCTTGGCTGCGGTGCATCAAGTAAATTTGTACATCCAAAAACGGGGGCAATTACGCACTTCGCAAATCCAAAAGATCCAAAGTCATATAATGATGGTTATATGAAATATACAGAAGATAAGCTTGAGATTTTAAAAGAGCTATTTTCTTAAGAGAAGAGGCTGGCCTAAAGGTTCGCATGTTGCGAGGCTTTAGGTTTCAGTCTTTTTTTTATAAAAAAACCATTTCTTTTGGGTAGGAGAGAGCGTCCACCCATGCATAGAAGCGGTCAGTGCCTTTTTTAGCCCCATGCCATGTTAAAACAAAAGGAGAAAGCGAGTAGATATCTCTTTTTGTTTTTATAGCCGCGAGTTGTATGTTGAAAATCAAGATGGATATATGGTGAAACCCCGGTATAAAATTTATCTTTTTGGATGGAAGAGAGAATCCGGCCATGGATAGAAGTGCTTAGCCACATACTAAGTAAAAAGAAAGGTGGAAAATGAGTGGGAATCTGCTTTTGTTTTCATAGCCACGATTTGCATGTTAGAACATCAAAAATGAATACATATTTGTAAAACAGTGTCGAGAATGATCAGAAAAAGAAGGTAAAAATGTAGAGGAAATGTCTACTTATAGACGAAATGATAGATTTATGAAAGTTAAAAGGGGGCATAGTTTGACATGTATATGACGATTGGGAGGATTTTTGATTTAACGGTTAGCAAGTATCCGAATAAAGAAGCGTTAGTAGAACCGGAAAAGAATATTCGCTGGACATATAAAGAGTGGGATGAACAGGTGAATAAAACGGCGCATGCTTTGCTTGCAGAAGGTGTGAGAAAAGGAGATACCGTATCTGTCTATTTATATAACTGTCGTGAATTTGTAAACGTTTACCTCGCTTGCGCGAAAATCGGTGCAATCTTCAATCCGATTAATTTCCGTTTAAAAGCAAAAGAAGTAGCTTACATTCTCCACGATGCGTCTTCAAAAGTGGTTGTATTTGAAAAGGCGGTTGAACAAACAGTCGCGATGGTTGAAAGAGATTTCCCAAACAGTTCTTTTTGGTACATAGAAGATGATGCGCCTGCATATGCTGCATCTTATCATGAAAAAGTAAATGCCGCTTCATCTGAGGCTGTAGATATTGTCGTTGAGGAAACAGATTATTGCTCGATGCTTTATACAAGTGGTACAACAGGGCATCCAAAAGGGGTGCTGCACCGTCACCGTGATATGGCAGAACATAGTATGATTTGTACGTATTTCTTAAAATATAACCGTGACAGTATCGGGCTTGTTGTAGCACCACTGTACCATTGCGGGGAATTAAACGCTGGTATTATACCACGAATTCAAGTTGGCGGGAAAAATATCATTTTACACCAATTTGATACAAAGACAGTTTTACATACGATTCAAAAAGAAAAAATCACAACATTCTTTGCGGCGCCAACGATGTGGAATATGCTGTTACAGGAGGATTTATCACAATATGAACTTTGCTCGATGAAAATTGGGGTATACGGTGGGGCTGCAATGGCACCTGCACTTGTAAAAGAATGTAAAGAGCGTCTACATATTGATCTTGTCCAAATTTACGGAATGACAGAGATGGGGCCGGTTATTGCATTCTTAGTAGAAGAAGATCAAATTACGAAAGCTGGTTCAGCGGGAACTCCTTGCTTTAGTCACGAAATTCGAATTGTAAAGCCGAACGAAGAGGGGCCGGCAGAACCAGATGATGTACTGCCACCGTATGAAGTGGGAGAAATTATTTCACGTGGGCCAACTATGATGGCAGGATATCATAATCGCGCAGAAGCGAACGCAAAGTCTATGTATAAAGGTTGGTACCATTCGGGAGATCTAGGTTATTTTGATAAGGATGGTTATTTATATGTAGCAGATCGTGTTGACGATATGGTGATTAGTGGTGGGGTAAATATTTATCCGCGTGAAGTTGAAGATTTCTTGCATAGTCATCCTAGTGTATTAGATGTGGCTGTACTTGGTGAACCGGATGAGCTATGGGGGGAACGTGTTGTTGCGGTAGTAGTTAAAAAAGATGAGCATATTACAGCAGCTGATTTAGAAAGTTACTGTAAAGAAAGTGATGAACTAGCTGACTATAAACGTCCGCGTCATTATATATTTGCAGATGAACTTCCTCGTAACGCGAGTGGAAAATTACAGAAGTTTGTGTTGAGAGAAAGTTTAAAAGGCGCTCAGAAATCATAAAGAAAAAGCATAGTCATAGATGGCTATGCTTTTTCTAACTTGTTTTTGTGTCGTTCTTTGGCGGTTGGTCGATATCCTTTGTCGAATCGCCGATAAAATTTCATTCACTATTGTATATCAACAAACTCTCTTATTATTTGCGCGAGAAACCTTCTTCATCAAGGTATTCTGCAGCTTCTGGATAAGAATTAAATGTTCCATCTAAATTCACGCCAGCGTACACGTTCCACATATCATCTTCGTGGATAAGAGTAAGGATATGTCCTTCTTCACTCTGCCATTCTTCTTCTTTAGCAGGTTCAGCTTGTACAACGATTTCTTCTGGCTCTTGAGATAGAAGTTCAATTGATTTTTGAATTAATGAGCGTAGTTCGTCTGCTGAAAATTCACGGATGTTAACCATGCCTTTATCGTCTGTTTTATAACCTTTAATGCCGCCTGCATATACAAAGCCGTTACCATTTGGGTGTAAATGATACACAACGTTCTTTTTATCTAAGCGGCTTTCTTCAAAGTGAAAGTTCACACGTTTTAATGATACGTTCTTTCTTTCTAATTGTGGGAAAGATTCGATAATCGATAATTTTTCTTCAAAAGTTAGCATAATGCCTCCAAATATATAGTAAAAGATTTAATCTGTTCATTATAGCATAGTCGCTTATCTTTCCAAAGATAGAATACATGAATACGGTTACTTCACGAGACTGTAAAGAGTTTCTTCTAAAAACCACTGACGAATACATATTTCTCGCGTTACAATAAAACGTGGACTTTTAATAGAGGTGATTTTTTTATGATTCAAGGAATAGCAAAAGAGTGTTTAGCGGGTTTTACCGTAGCAATTGTTGCATTGCCACTTGCGATTGCATTCGGGATTGCGGCGACAGGAACGTCGGAAGGTGCGCTAGTTGGGTTGTATGGTGCGATTTTTGCTGGGTTATTTGCAGCATTGTTTGGTGGTACAGCAGGGCAAGTAACGGGTCCTACCGGTCCAATTACCGTGATTGCGACAGGTATTATTGCAAGTCATGGGCTTGAGGCGAGTTTTATTGCATTTATGATGGCTGGGCTATTTCAAATTTTATTTGGGGTATGTAAGCTCGGTTCGTATATACGTTACATTCCATTCCATATTCTGTCGTTTCAGGGTTTATGAATGGAATTGCACTTATTATTATTTTAGGCGAGATGAAGCATGTGAAAAATAGCTTTTTACTTGTTTTGTTAACGATACTTGTTATGCTTGTCGCAGGGAAGTGGATTAAAGCGATTCCGGCAAGTTTAATTGCGTTAGTTGGTGTTACGGCGACATTGCCGTTATTTTCTCAACTTTTACAAGGGCTTACGATTCAATTACCTTTTGTGGGAACGATCCCATTAAACAAGATGATTGAAAAGATTGGAACAATACCAGAAGCGATGCCTTC
Source organism: Bacillus sp. Xin1 (assembly GCF_013314535.1). Lineage (GTDB taxonomy): Bacteria > Bacillota > Bacilli > Bacillales > Bacillaceae_G > Bacillus_A. The sequence goes on from NZ_JABUAE010000018.1 coordinate 52,678, forward strand.
TCCTCATTTACCTGTCTTTAGTGGGCTGGCAATACTAGAACTTATTTTGCCAGCACTTAGTATTGCATTATTAGGGTCAATTGACTCGCTATTAACATCCGTTGTGATGGATAATGTAACAGGTACAAGGCATAAAAGTAATAAAGAATTGATTGGCCAAGGATTAGGGAATATTGTGAGTGGATTGTTTGGAGGATTAGCAGGAGCAGGTGCGACGGTTCGGTCTATTGTGAATATAAGAAGCGGCGGGAAAACAGCACTATCGGCTTGTATGCATAGCGTTATTTTATTTATTTTCATTATGGGGCTTGGTGCAGTTGTACAATATATTCCACTTGCAGTACTATCAGGTATTTTAATTTTAACAGGTATCGGAATGTTTGATTGGGATAGTATGAAAAAGATGCATGTAGCGCCAAAAGGTGACGTTGTTGTCATGCTTTTAACAATGGTGATTACAGTGAAATTTGATTTAATGATTGCGGTTGCGTTTGGTATAATCCTTTCTTTCCTTTTATATATGGTGCAATGCAAGGAACGAGAAGCTTCTATTGTAAAAGGAGAAGATGACACGTATATGATTCAGGGACCACTGTCCTTCTTATCTGTTGATCATATTTTTTCTTCTTTACAAGAAGTGAAGTCTCATTTGACGTTACGCTTGAATCATGTGCACTATATGGATACTTCGGGGGCGATGGCACTATTAAACTTTATGGATCATACGGAGAAAATAGGTGCGAGTGTAACGCTTGAACATGTACAACCACATATTGAAAAGACACTGCTCAGCTTGGCAAATGATCAGCAAAGAGAAAAGTTAAACATGGTAAAAGAACAATAGAATTGTAAAGCGTCATTCCGAAAAGGAAGGCGCTTTTTTGTATGCAGTGCATAGTAAGAAGAATGTATTTTTTTAGCAATATATCCATATTTTGAAACACGATGTGCTATCATAAAAGTGGGGACTATTTTTTAAAGTTAGGAGAGAGTTTGATGTACAAACAGTTACCACACAGTGTGAAGATCGGGATTACACGTTCAATTACTACTTCTTTTACAGAATACATGAAATCAATCGAGTGGGATGTAGAGAAATTTGATATGCAACAATTTGTTGAACAGTGGAAACAGTATTTGTATACAAAATCAAAGTGGATTAAGCAAATTAATGATGATGTAAAAGAAGATCCAAGTTTTCATCAAGAGTTAGCAAATCGGATAAATGAAAAAATTAGTCAATTACTTCAAGAAGAACCGACAGATGAGCAACTACAAGTGCTTCAGGTGCAGCATGTGCAAATTAAAGAATCACTTTGTAAATTAGAAGCACAGTATCAAATTGATCGTTTAGTAGCGAAATGAAATTTTACATATGAAAAAGAGCCTGTTTGGTAAGGTGCTATCACTTTACCAAACAGGCTCTTTTGTTAATATATATATTCAACTTGATTTTCCAACATATATCCATTTTGCTTTTCAAGTACCTAAGTCGCGACTATGAAAACAAAAGAAGATCTCCACTCGCTTGCTCCTTTTGTTCTCACTTGGCATGGGGCTAAAAAAGGCACTGACCGCTTCTATGCATGGTCGGATGCTCTCTCCCATCTAAAAAAATGGTTTGATGTTAGTTTTTTAATTTGGATTTATCCCGCATTAACGGGCAGTAAGACTCCCACCTCAAGATTCAGAGAGAAACGAGGAAGGTAGGTAGGGAATCAACTGCCCGTAAAAGCCCGATTGGTGAGGGCTAATAATCAGTGGGGGATGAAGAAAACCCCCACTGATTAAAGTTTCACTTTATATAGATTACTATATTATCCTTGTGGGACAACCACAGACCAAGTAGTTATATCTATCTCTTTCTTTAAAACAGAAGAGGCTGGGAATACAAATGCCCATGGCTTTGTTGTATTTGCTTTTACTTCAAGGTTTGGTAATGTAAATGCCCCATTTGCAATAACTTCTTCAGAAGCATCTAGAATTTGAAGAGGAAGCTGCTCAAGTTCTATGCTATGGGAAAATCCATTTCGGATTAGGATTGTTACACTCAGGTCACCATTTTCTTGATGCGTTGCTTGTAACCCTAAGAAATTGATTTCGTCTTCAGCAGGAGGTGTTAACCCTTCTGCAAAATCTCGTAGTTCGTCTTTGCTTTCTTTAGATAATTGTTGTTCCCATGTTGGATCCAATTCGAATCGATGTAGTTCTCCTAAATCAAATGCTAATTGCCAATCTGCTTGGGAGAGGGGGGCCTCTGTTATTGTTTCTTCTTCAAATTGAAATACCCATGGCATATTGGTGTTTGCGGGTATATTACCAAGTGCAGAAAGATCAAATGTTTTCCGTGCACATAATTGTTCTTCATTATTAAATAGAAGTAATGCAACTTTTTCAAAGTTAATCGGTTTGGAAATGGTGCTTCGCAGAAAAGCAGCTACATGATAGGCACCATCGCGTTTTTCCACGTCAATTCCAGATAAAGAAATTTGATTTTCTTTTAAACTAGGTAAATCTTTATGTAAAAACTGATAGATATATTTGTGTTCGATTGTAACTTCTCCCCAAGAGGGATGGAAGTATAATGTAGGTTTTACATTTGTATGCTGAGAAGTTGTCTCTTCTTGTCCAAATAATTGATCTCCAGAAATGACTGTATCTTTTCCTTTTTTCTTTGCTTTTTTGAAGAATGATAACATGAAAGTTCACCTCATTATACGTTTTGTGGAACGGTTAAATGCCGGGCAACATATAGGCACATTTCTTTTTCAAAATTGCTGTATGTGTATAAGAAAATGTCGAGACCTTCCTTTTGATAAATACGTGTTGGATCTTCTTGTTGATATTGTCGTAATCCGATGCCTTCTTTTAAATTATGCATCGCATCTAAATGATTTACCCAGTTTTGATCGATGTAGTGTAATCCTACTTGGCGCAATGCTTGCTGCAGTTCTGTATGATCATTTAGTGCACGCACTTTATCCAGATAACTTGAAATCGAATCTTTTAATAGATTGTTTAATTCTTCGATCGAATTAACGGTGTTTTCTGATAATAGTGGTAGTTCTTCTGTTGGCATAATAGATTGTAATTCTTCTGTTAATGCAATGAAATTCCATTCTTCTGGAACCATACCTTCTAGCAGATGTTTTTTTCCGATCGAATCGATTGTATGCTCTATCATTGGAGTTGTAATTTCTATCATATTTGTTTCTTCATGTAAGAAATGATTGCGAAGTTTATAGATTACATTTCGCTGATCATTAATCACATCATCTAGTTTTAAATTGTATTCACGAATTGAAAAATGACTTCCCTCACAAAGCAGTTGCGTACGGTTTATAAAATCATGTACTTTCGGAGTAAGGATAAGTCCTTTATCATCTGTTTTTAATGATTTCTTTAATTTTTCCACATCTTCCTGAGCAAAGCGCTGAAGCATATCATCTTCTAATGAAAGGAAAAATTGTGAACTACCAGGGTCACCTTGTCTACCAGCCCGACCTTTTAATTGGTTATCAACGCGCCGGGATTCATGACGTTCTGTCCCGATAACATGTAGACCTCCAAGTTCTGGAACACCGTCTTCTAATAAAATATCGGTACCACGACCAGCCATATTTGTAGCGATTGTAATTTGGCCTTTCTGTCCAGCTTTCGCAATTAAATCGGCTTCTTGCTCTGCGCTTTTTGCATTTAGTAACTGATAGGATAAGTTTGCTTCATCTAAATAACGAGCTGCCAGTTCAGACTGCAAGATGGACATCGTTCCAATTAAAATTGGTTGTCCTTTTGTATGTCGCTTTATAACTTCTTCACGTACTGCTGTATATTTATGATCAGTAGTCATATAGACTAGGTCTTTTAAATCTTCACGGATGACAGGGCGGTTCGTTGGAATCGGTATAACATCCATTCCGTATACACGATTAAACTCTTTTTCTTCCGTTTTTGCTGTGCCTGTCATTCCAGATAGGGCAGGGTACATACGGAAGAAATTTTGGATTGTAATGGATGCATATGTTTGGTTTTCTTCGGTGATTTCCAAACCTTCTTTCGCTTCAATTGCTTGGTGTAAACCATCACTTAATGAACGGCCATCCATCACGCGGCCTGTAAAAATATCAACGAGCATAATTTTGTTATCATGTACGATATAGTCAACATCACGTTGGAACGTAACATGTGCACGTAATGATTGAATCATATAGTGATATAAAGTTTGATGCTCAATGTCATATAAGTTATCAATATCAAATAAATCTTCAATTTTTGTAATACCTTCATCTGTAAAGCTAGATGATTTCGTCTCTGCATCGTACGTATAGTGAACAGTGTCTTGAAACGACTTAATTACTTTCGCACATAAATAATGTAATCCAGAACTGCTGGATTTTTTGCCGGCGATAATTAGAGGTGTTTTTGCTTCATCAATTAAGACACTATCAATTTCATCAATAATTGCGAAATGATAAGGGCGCTGTACTTGTGAGGATGATGAAGCTTCCATATTATCTCTTAGATAATCAAAGCCAAATTCTGTTCCGATGCCGTATGTAATATCAGCCTCATAGGAACGTTTCTTTTGGATAGGCTCAATATCTGGAATATTTAATCCGACTTGTAAGCCGAGAAATTCATGGACTTGGCCGATTAGTTCTTTATCACGTTTTGCTAAGTAGTCATTCACTGTAATAACGTGCACACCTTTTCCTTCTAGAGCACGTACATAAGATGGCAAGGAAGAGACAAGTGTTTTACCTTCTCCCGTAGGCATTTCTGCAATATTTCCCTCTAATAATACAAGTCCACCAATAAGTTGTACGTCATAATGGCGTAATCCGAGCACACGCTTCGCTGCTTCACGAACGATGGCAAATGCTTCTACTTTTATATCATCAATTGTTTTCCCATTTTGAAGCATCTCTTTGAAACTAGTAGTTTTTTGGCGTAATGCCTCGTCAGATAGTGCTTCTATTTGCGGTTCAAGTGCATTAATTTCATCAACAAGTAGTTCATATTTTTTTAGCTTACGTTTTTGTGAATCCCCTAATATTTTTTTGAACGAATTCAGCATGCTATTACACCCCTCTTACTGACAATAGCTTCATTATAGCACATGTTCCTAAGGAATAAGTAGAAGTAGTAAATAGAAGAAAAATATGGTAATTAACATCATTAAATGTAAATATTGCACTTTTAAATTGATTTTTTATTTTTGATGTATAAAAAAGAAAGAGAGTATTCAATATATAATAAATTTGTTATGATAATTTAATGAGATAATGAAAAAATGGCATAAAACATTTCTTTTTGGGTTGGAGAGAGGATCCAGCCATGGATAGAAGCGGTCAGAGCATTTTTTAGTTCCATGCCGTGTGAAACCAGAAGGAGAGAACGAGTGGAGATCTGTTTTTGTTTTTATAGCCGCGATTTATATGTTGGAAAGTCGAGATGGATATATAGTGAAACCGGCATACCCTCTTTTTTAGGTTAGAGAGAGGATCTAGAGCTATGGTCAGGGTCTTTGTTAGCCCCATGTCATATTAAAATAAAGAGATAAAACGAATGGAAATCCGCTTTTGTTTCTATGGCGGTGATGTATATGCCTGCAAATCAAGATGGATAGATAGTTTTTGTGAATATATACGAAGAAGGAATAAAATATATTTCAGATTCCAATATGGTTCTACATGAATTTAGAATATACGTATAGAAAGAAAAGAGAAGAAATATGAATAAAAAATTTGTAAAAGGGGCAGCCATTTTAACGATTACAACCTTTCTATCGAAACTGTTAGGAAGCTTCTTTCAAATTCCTTTGCAAAATATCGCAGGAGATGAGGTGCTTGGTATTTTCAGGCTCGTTTTTCCTGTGTATATGATAGCCCTAACTTTATCAGTAGCAGGAGTGCCTCTTGCAATATCAAAGTTAATCGCAGAACGTAATGAACAAAATGATCGAGAAGGAATCGCTAAATTATTTAAGTCTGCTTCTATTATAGGTGTTATATTTGGAGCGTTAGGCTGTGTGATTATTTTACTATGCTCAAGTTCAATCGCAGAGATGCTGGGGGGACAAGAGACAAGATTAGCATTAGTTATTACATCATTTGCACTTCTAATTGCTCCGTATATGGCAGTATATCGTGGGTATTTTCAAGGGTTTGGTGACATGGTTCCAACTGGAGTTTCACAAGTAATTGAACAATTTGTTCGCGTATTCTTTATGCTGACAATTGCCTATCTATTTGTGACTTGGAATAAAAGTAGCAGTGTTATAACTGGTGGAGCGATGGTGGGTTCTTTTCTAGGAGTTATTAGTTCGCTCATTTATTTAAGAGTGAAATATATAAAAAGCTCGTATTATTATAAGAAAATAACGTATTCACTTCAAGATTTAAAAAGAGATGGAAAAAAGATACTCAGTGTATCGATTCCAATTGCTATTGGAGCATTATCAATGCCGCTGTTAAATTTGATTGATTCTGTAACGATTCCACATGCGCTTGATGGAACTGCAAGTACGATTCAAACGCAGTACGGTATTTATAGTCGCGGCTTTGCATTTACACAATTAATTGTTGTATTTTCTAGTGCGATTGTATTTCCACTAATCCCGTTATTAACATCTGCTTTAACAAAGAAAGATATGAAATTAGCGAAAGAGGCGGTGCAGCAAACAAATAAACTTGCGCACGTTATAACAACGCCAATGACAGTATGGCTTATTGCATTAACAGTACCACTCAATATTGGTTTGTTTACAGATGCAAAAGGAAGCGGCATGTTAGCTGTTATAATTGGAAGTTCGTATTTCACCTCTTTTATGGTACTATCAATAGGCATTTTACAAGGCATCAATCGTTCTATGCAGGCTGCATGGATTGTCATTGGGGCAAGCGTTGTGAAGGGATTGTTAAACCTTGTACTCGTTGGAAAGTTTGGAATAGATGGGGCGGCATACAGCACGCTTATCATATATATAATGATTTGCACTATAAATTACGCCTATATTAGAAAGTATCTTACTTATTCGATAAAAATTGGGGGATTTTTATCCGTAATCATTATATCTTGTATATTTGGAATAGGATTGTATGAATTAGCTACTATAATAAATGTAACAACTTCGCGTTTTATCGCATTGCTGTATAGTTTCATTGCATTAAGTGTTGTATCACTTTTATATATGATTTGTGCGCTGAAATTAAACTGGATATCAAGAGAGCGAATTCCATTTTTGCGTAAATAAAGTGAAAGTAAGGAATATGCAATGGAAATAGTAATGTAAGTGATAGCGTAGCAGTAAATTGGAACGGATTTATTATAGAGAAGTATTTCAATTCTTTTATGTTATAGAGAGAAAAGTTGTAAGTTACCCAATCTCTTGTAATGAGAGATTGTTGGCAATTTGTAAGTTGATTGCGAAATGTTGGAGGAGATTAAGCGTGCGGTTAGTTTTATCAGGATATTATGGTTTTTATAATGTTGGGGACGAAGCAATTTTGCAATCAATTATTAAAGCATTGCATGATGAGGAGCCTAACCTTGAACTTGTTGTACTTTCAAATGACCCTGACTATACAAAGAAAATGTACGGTGTCGAAGCAGTAAACCGCTGGGATATAAGAGCGATTTATAAAGAGATAAAAAAGAGTGATGGGTTGATCAGTGGGGGCGGAAGTCTTCTTCAAGATAAGACTAGTATTAAAAGTATTTTTTATTATACGGGTATAATGCGTCTGGCGCGCTTTCTGAAGAAACCATATTATATTTATGCACAAGGAATTGGTCCGATTACAAAGAGGCAGAACCGCCTATTAGTAAAATGGCATGTATCGAAAGCGCAATATATATCTGTACGTGACGAAGACTCTTTTTTATATTTAAAAGAAATCGGTATAAAGAAAGATGTTGAAGTTGTTCCAGATCCAGTACTAGCTTGTAATTGTGATGTGAAATCAAACTGGTTGCAAAAGCATTCTGTGCAAGGGAAAGTAATTGCAGTTAGCGTACGGTACTGGGATGCCAAGGAAGACTATATGAGAAAATTAGCTGAAACGTTGAAAAAGTTTAAGCAAGAAGGGTATGATATTTTATTTGTACCTATGCATGGACCATTTGATCAAAGTGCATCACGAGATATTATTAATTTGATGGGAACAGAGGCACATATGCTCCCATATAAAATGGACGTTCATGAAAAAATAGCGATTTTATCGGAGTGCTCTCTTCTAATTGGGATGAGGCTTCATGCTCTTATTTTATCTGCAGTAGCAAACACACCGATGATTGGTATTTCATATGATCCAAAGATAGACTCCTTCTTACAGCAAGTAAATCAACCGATTATCGGTAGTGTTGATGGAGATTGGAGCGAAGAAACCTTATATAACATGGCAGCAAAACAATTGCATCAAAAAGAAGCTGTGAAGTTTGCATTAGAGCAACGAGTAATCGAACTGCGTGTGCAAATTTCAAAAGCATCTAAACATATTATTCAGAATTTAAAAGAAAGAGAATGCCCGAAAAGAAAGGTGAAAGCCAACTCTTAGAGGGCATCCTCTTTTTTTATTCACAAATGAATGTCGTTTCGCAAACGTTATAGCAATATATAGCGTTTCGATTTTCGTTTATTTTGAGAATGTAGTTAGTATATAATTTATAAGTCAATAGATATATGAGTTTGATAGTTTATAAGAAAGAGGAGGATAACAGTGAAGCGAGTTTCAAAACATATGATTACTTTCGGATTGGTAGGATCGCTACTTAGCTATCCGATATCTAGTTATGCAGCAACAGATGATATAACGGGCCATTTCTTTGAGAGGGACATACGTGTTTTAATTGATAAAGGTGTGATGGCCGGATATGGAAATGATACATATTTACCAGATAAAAATGTGACGAGAGCAGAATTTGCGGCGTTTTTGGCAAGAGCATTACAACTTCCGAAAGCTGATTCACATTTCGATGACGTACCAGCAACATACATTTTATATGATGGAGTAAGCAAAGCGGCTGGTGCAAAAATTATTCATGGTCGCGGAGATAATACATTTGATCCAGATGCGAATGTAACTCGTGAAGAAATGGCAATTATGGTAAAAAATGCATTAGTCTACAAAAATATTAAAGTGCCATTAGCACCGTTAACATTTGTAGATAAAGAACAAATTATGTATCCAGAATTTGTTCAATTTGTCGTAGGTGCAGGAATCATTGCAGGATATGAGGATCACACATTCCGCCCAAGTCTTCCTGCGACAAGAGGAACAGCGGCGGCATTTATTAACCGCATGATGCAAGTGATTGAAAATGGGAAAGTGACAGATACAAATGAAGCATTCATACTTACAAATGTAAATCAAAATGGTGAAGAGCGTGAAGCTGGGCGTTATCAATCTTATGCTGAAGCAGTAAAGCAGGCACAAAATACAGGTGTAACGGCTGTAAAGCATAAAGGCGAGTTTGTCTGGATCAAAGATGGATTTGCAGTAGCGAAGAAGATAGAGGGAAATACGATTAGTTTATATAATAGCAGTAAAGCTTATGTGAATTATTTCCAGTACGGTACTGAATTTAAAGTATTGCAAGTTGAGGGGGATTGGATAAAAGTACAAACCTCTGATTATAATGGCTATTATGTAAAGAAAAATGAAGTTACATTATATCCTACTGGAACGATGAAGCCATCTTATTATTATGTGAAATCAGATGGTTACTTATATCATAAATATTATTCCTACTATTCTGCTACCCCTAGTTACATAGATTATAGATACGGAAAAGCACCATCATTTATGAAGCCTGGCGAGCAAATGTATAGTGTAGACGGTAAGACTTTTGGGAATGAAACATTCTACCAATATTTCAATTATCTATCGTTAAGAAGTAAAACGAGCTATACAGCAGAAGAACTTGATCAATATGTAAAATCAATAAAACCCGATTCTTCATTGATTGGTTTAGGAGCGAAATTTAAAGAAGTTGAAAGTAAATATCATGTAAATGCTCTATTCTTATATGCTTTAGCAATACATGAGAGTAATTATGGAACAAGTGAATTAGCGAGGGAAAAGAATAATTTATTCGGATTACGAGCAACAGATGATAATCCGTTTGGTAACGGGTTACAGTTTAATAGTAAAGAAGATTGTATCGAATATGTAGCGAAAGTGTATATGAATGAAGGATATTTAAATCCGTCGCACTGGCGTTATGATGCGGCATATACAGGGAATAAAGCATTTGGCATTAACTCGAAGTATGCCTCCGATCAATATTGGGGAGCGAAAGTAGCTGGGCATATGTCCCGTTTTGATTCTTCTTTAGGTAAGAAAGATTATAATAAATATAAACTTGCACGCATCGTAAAAAATGCAGAAGTAAAACGACTGCCAAGTACTGATGGTAGCAAACTTTATCAAGTTCGCCAAGGTGCAGTTATAACGGTTATTGGTGAAGAAATTAGAAATGGACAAGCATGGATAAAAGTCATTTCAGATGACCCTTCCGTAGCAGATGCGTATATTGCCAAAGAAAATGTTGAATATGTAAACCACTAAAAACAGGTAGTTGTAACTACCTGTTTTTCATTTTGGTTACAATGTAAATTTTGTGTAAACTTAAAATATTTTTCGGTGTAAACCGTAAAAAATGGAAAATTATGTCGAAAGCAAAGAAAGAATGTCAAAACTAGTCTGAAAATTACATGTATTGTAGAAAATCAGTTGGAATTCATAAAGGTTTTTTATGCTATAATTTCCATTGTGAAGATAAAATGTTAATATATCCCTAAATTAAAGTAAAAAAATGTTAAAAAAACGTATTCAATTAACAGAATCATAAGAATCTGTCGAATTTTCTTTTGATAAAACGCTTGTAACAAAACAAATGAATGTAGTATTATGAACATGTTTCAACAATATGGTAAAAAATACTTTTATTACTATAATAGTTATTTTGTTCCATATTAAACTTGTTCATTAATATGAGCATTCCTATTTGTTTTCTTGGGTTTACGGCTTGATAGTTTGTGAGTAACTAGTTTTCAAACTACATATTATGAAACTAGTGTATATTCCTAAAGGGGGAAATAACAGGATGGCAAAGAATAATTCTTACAAAAAATTAATCGCAGGTACAATGACAGCAGCAATGGTAGCAGGAGTTGTATCTCCGGTTGCAGCAGCAGGCAAATCGTTCCCAGACGTACCATCAAATCACTGGGCTGCTGAATCTATTGATTATTTAGTAGGTAAAGGCGCTATTACTGGTTTACCAGATGGTACATTTGGTCCTACTCAAACAATTGATCGTGCATCTGCAGCAACAGTTTTCGCGTTACTTTTAGATTTACCAGTTGACGAAAATGCCCAACCATCTTTCAAAGATTCTAAAAATCATTGGGCTTCAAAATATATTGCAGCTGTAGAAAAAGCTGGCATTATTAAAGGTGACGGTAAAGAAAACTTCTACCCAGGAGGAAAAATTGACCGTGCTTCTTTCGCATCAATGCTTGTAAATGCTTATAGCTTAAAAGAGAAAGTAAACGGCCCATTAGTTACAACTTTTGATGACATTAGAGGACATTGGGGAGAAGAAAAAGCTAATATCTTAATCAACCTAGGTATCTCTAAAGGTACTCCTAATGGTTGGGAGCCAAATAAATCTGTAACTCGTGCAGAAGCTGCTCAATTCCTTGCACTAACTGATAGCAAATATGCAAAACCAGATAACAGCAAGGCAAACGTACAAAGCGTGACTGTTTCTGAACCTACAAAATTAACATTAACAGGTACTGGTTTAAATAACCTTTCAGCTAGCGATGTAACTCTTGAAGGAGACAAAGCGACTGGAATTGAAGCAACTACAGACGGTACATCTGCAGTTGTAACACTTGGCGGTAAAGTAGCTCCAAACAAAGATCTTACTGTAAAAGTAAAAGATCAATCATTTAAAGTGAAATTCGTATACGAAGTTAAGAAATTAGCTGTAGAAGAACTTACATTTGATGACGATCGCGCTAATCAAGCAGTTGTCTTCAAATTAAATGACGAAAAAGGTAACGCTGATGTTGAGTACTTAAACTTAGCTGGTCATGACGTTAAATTTGTTGCAAACAAATTAGACGGTACACCAGCATACATCTTTGAAGGTGGAAACGCTACTTCAACTACTGGTAAACTTGGTGTGAATATTCCACACGGTAGTTACAAAGTAGAAGTACAAGTTACGAAAAAAGGCGGCTTAACAGTTTCTAACACTGGCATCGTGAAAGTGAAAAACCTTGATGCACAAGCTACTGCAATTAAAAATGTTGTATTTGCAGTAGATGCTGATAAAAATGGTGTCGTCTACGGTAATGGACTTACAGGAAAAGACTTCGCACTAAACAGCAAAACATTAGTTGCTGGTGAGAAAGCATCGCTTCAAAGCGTTGTTGCGACAATTGCTGGTGAAGACAAAGTTGTTGACCCACTTTCAGTTGAAGTAAAATCTTCAAATCCTGGAATTATCTCTGTTGTAAACAACTACATTACAGCTGAAGCAGCTGGTAAAGCAACAATTACAGTTAAAGTGGGCGATGTAACAAAAACATTCGACTTCACTGTAACAACGGATTCTCGTAAACTTGCAAGCGTAAAAGCAAATCCAGATAAATTACAAGTTGTTCAAGATAAAGCATTACCTGTAACATTTGTAACAACTGACCAATACGGCGATCCATTTGGTGCAAACTCTAGTGTAATTAAAGAAATTCTTCCAAAAACAGATGTTGTTAGCCAATTAGACGTTGTAACAACTGATGAAGGTTCAGTTGGTAAGAAAACTGTATCTATTACAGGTAACAAAGTTGGCGAAGGCACAATTCACTTCCAAAATGCGAATGGTGACACATTAGGATCACTATACGTAAATGTTAAAGAAGGTAACGTTGGCTTCAAAAACTTAGAACTTGTTTCAAACTATGGTAACTACGGTGCATCACCAAACACTACAGTTGACCTAAATGTTTCAAATACAGTTGCATACCAATTATCTAAATACACTTCAGAGCGCGTATACTCTGATGCAGAAGATTTAACTGGTTATGAAGTAGAATCTAAAAATGAAGATGTAGCAACAGTTGCATTTAGCCAAGATAAAAAATCATTTATCGTAACAGCTAAAAAACCAGGTAAAGTGGATGTACACTTAACTAAGGATGGTGCAACAGCTGGAAAAGCAACAATCGAAGTTGTTCAAGAAACAATTGCTATCGATTCTGTTAACTTCAAGCCTGTAGAAGTAGAAAACTTCGTGAATAAGAAAATTAACATCAACACTGTATTAGATTTAACAGCAAGTGATGCTGATGATATTGTTAATGGCATCAACTTAACGAAAGAATCACAACATAAAGTACGCGTTGTGAAAGCTGGAGCAGAACAAGGTAAAGTTTACCTTGATAGAAACGCAAACGCTGGATTCGATCAAGGTGATGTATCACTTGGTTATGTAACTGCTTCTGCAACAAGCGATTCTAAGTTTAATAACTTCAGCAGTGATATCTATAATACTTTAACGACTCAATACACTGATAAAGGTACAATTGTCTTCAAAGTATTAAAAGATAAAAACCAACCAACAACTGAGTACGGTTCAAAAGCTGTAACAGTTAACGTTCTTAACAACAAAAATCTATAAGTCGATTATAGGTTTATAACAAGAAGCCTCGTGTAAATTATTTACACGGGGCTTCTTTCTGATTATATAAAGACAAATTGAAAAATCGACATAAAACCTTTCTCTTTAAGTGGGAAAGAGCATCCGGCCATGCATAGAAGCGGTCAGGTCCTTTTCCTGTCCCATGCCATGTTAAAACAAAGTGAGCAAACGAGTGGAGATTCGCTTTTGTTTCCATAGCCGCGATTTATATGTTGGAAAATCAAAATGGATTTATCCCGCATTAACGGGCAGTAAGACCCCCACCTCAAGATTCAGAGAGAAACGAGGAAGATAGGTGGGGGATCAACTGCTCGTAAAAGCCCGATTGGTGAGGGCTAATAATCAGTGGGGAATGAAGAAAACCCCCACTGATTAAAGTTTCACTTTATATAAAAAGAAACCCTTTCGTATTTTTTGAAAGGGTTTCTTGCATTCTTACTTTTTAAATTTATACATTTCGCCATGTAAAATAGAATCACTATACACAAACAATACCATGTTGATGTGATTGTCTTTAATATATTGGTATATATCTTTTTCATGATAGTGACGCAAGTCAAGGATTGATGTTCGTTTGAAATTTTGAGCAAGGTGCGGTGCAATCGCATTTGCAAATGAATCTTTTAAAATGAGTGCGTGAACATCATTAGGTGCTTTATTATTTTCAAAAACAATTTCTTGATAATCGCTTGCGTAATATCCTGCATACGACGTCGTGTCTTTTTGCTTATCTACACCGTATATTTCATCTAACGAATGGTAGACTGCACCGGTTGGGTCTTTAGCAGTTACGCTTGTAAAATGAAATCCGTCTTTCGGTGTGTAATGACAAAGTTTTTCTCCAGTTGCGTCAATGAGTTGATACAATTGATTGTTAAAGCTGCCAATGAGATGTTTGTTTTTTGCACATGTTCGTGTATAATCTTCCGCTTTTACTTCTTTTCCTTTATATATAGAAGATTCTTGGTTAATTGTATTCATAATATATTGATAACCTTGAAAGGCACCGTCCATATTCCAGTGATGGTCGGTTTTAAAGTACATATTTTGTATTTCTTTTTGCGTATAGTTTTGCTCGAAATATTCCATCATTTTAATTGGTGTTACGCTTGCTGGTAGTTTTTTGAGAAAGTAATCTAAATTTTCCTTCGCATATGTTTGAATATGAGAAGGTAACTTAAATGATAATGCATTTGTTTTTGATGGTGGTAAAGCAAAGTAAAACTCAATGTTTTGTTCTTTTAGAAATCGCGACAGTTCTTCTACCGCAGGCATAGATTGATCAATTTCAGTATATTTTGGTGACCATGCTGGGTTTTTTAATAACCATTGATCATTGGTTAAGATAATATCGTTAATGAGCGACTTGTTCATAGAAATTTGAGCAAGTGTATAGTCTTTAATGAGCTCATCTCTTCCGATTAATTGATCGTTTGTATATGTTTCGAAATCTTTGAAAAAGCTTCCTGATTTAACGGCTTGCATTGTTAAATCAGGTTTTTGAGCAAGAGGACGATTTTCAACAGCTGAAACCGTCCGATCTGTTTTTAGGTAAGAAAGTATACCAAACGAAAAGATAATGGAGAGAAAACCGATGCATAGAAGTATATTTCCTATTTTTTTCATAATGCTTTTCCTTCCTTATCGGGTTAGAATCTGAAATAAATAAATGGATTATATGTTGCATTGACAAGGTACATAATTGAAATCATAAATAATGCCAGTAACAATAATGGACGTACAAATTGAATAGTAACGACATGTACTTTCTGTGAAAGTTCTATCACGTGTTTGATCCAATTTATAATTGGTGTTGCTGCTAAAAAGGCGATGATAAATATAGCGCCGTATTCGTGTATATAAAGCGTTGTATTTGCGTCTATGAGCGGTTGCTGCTGCAAACCGAACAGGGCTTTTAAGTAGTTAAAAGAGTACGCAAAGTTATCGGCACGGAAAAAGACCCAGCCAATCATAACGATGATGAGTACATACATATGTTGCAGTGGCCACCATAATTTACTTAATACTTTTTCTAAGCCTGCTTTTTCTAGTGAAATCAATAGTCCGTAGTACAACCCCCAGGCAATAAAGGTCCAGCTTGCTCCGTGCCATAAACCTGTGAGTCCCCAAACGATAAATAAATTTCGGTAGTTAGCTAGTTTTGAGACGCGATTTCCACCGAGCGGAATATAGACATAATCGCGAAACCATGATCCAAGTGTAATATGCCATCTTCTCCAAAATTCAGAAACCGATTTTGCGATGTATGGATAATGGAAGTTACGTGGAAAATCAAATCCAAATATTTTTCCTAAACCAATCGCCATGTCCGAGTAACCTGAGAAATCAAAGTAAATTTGAAGCGTATAGGCAATAATTCCAATCCAAGCTGTACCGACGCTAAGTTCAGAAGGAGGCATAGCGAAAATTTTGTCTGCCACAAATCCAACTTGGTTCGCAATTAATATTTTTTTAGCAAGTCCGATAATAAAAATTTGAATTCCTTCTGCAAAACGTTCAAAAGAATGAACACGCTTCTTAATTTGTTCCGCAACGATATTATAGCGGACGATTGGTCCAGCAATCAGCTGCGGGAAAATCGAAATATAGAGTGCTAAGTTCAGCGGATTCTTTTGTACGTCGCCATCTTTACGATAAATATCAATAACATAAGACATTGCTTGGAATGTATAGAATGAAATTCCGATTGGTAACGGAATCGGCTCTACATGAAGCGATAGGTGCAATGTTTGATTTAAAATATCAATGAAAAACGTAATGTATTTAAAATATGAAAGAAGCAATATATTGCCGATAACAGCCATAATTAAAAACGTAAATTTCATATTTTTACGTGTATCATAGTAATGTACAAGTAAGCCAAATACATAGTTTAATACGATGGAAAAGAGCATTAACAATACAAAACGTGGTTCTCCCCATGCATAGAAAATTAAACTAGATGTTAGTAGTACAAAGTTACGTAACTTTGTTGGTACGATAAAATAAAAAAATAATACAATAGGTAAAAAGATAAATAAAAAAACGGAACTACTAAATACCAAAAGACTCTCCTCACTTTTTGCGAAAATGTATCCCTATCTAAATAATTGTAATAATCCCCCAGTTGCTAGATGGTGTATTCGTCTTTCAAATTGTTTATACTCTCTCGTGACACAACATATCTATTATATAATCTTTTTCTGAATCGTGTATTTATGGATGAAAAAATTCAATAATAGGAACGCAAAATTTTTATCCCGCATTAACGGGCAGTAAGACCCCCACCTCAAGATTCAGAGAGAAACGAGGAAGATAGGTGGGGGATCAACTGCCCGTAAAAGCCCGATTGGTGAGGGCTAATAATCAGTGGGGGATGAAGAAAACCCCCACTGATTAAAGTTTCACTTTATTGGAAGGAAAGTATATACATATAAAATTTTTAGATGGGGGAGAGGATCCACTCATGCATAGAAGAGGTTAAGCCTTTTTTAGTCCCATGACCCGTAAATATTCTTGATAGTTTGGAAGGTTTAAAATCTTTATTTTTAGAAGCTGAAGGTAACTGGGAGAATAGAAAATCCGCATTGATAGAATATAATGGAAGGAATCGGAATACCTTTGACACCCACTATTTGGATACGATAAGATGATGAAGTGCGATCTGTTTAGAAGGGAAGAGATGGAGTGTTATTTAACTCATTTGAGTTTATTTTTTTATTTTTACCGATAGCATTTTTCGTATATTTTCTATTAAATAAACTAGGGTATGTAACAGGTGCAAAAGCATGGCTTGTTGCTGCTTCGTTGTTCTTTTATAGTTATTGGAATGTGAAATATTTACCTCTTATGTTAGTGTCTTTAGTTGTGAATTACTATATTGGTATACGGCTCGTCCGTCATAAGAGTAAATTCCTATTAACAATCGGATTAGTATTTAATATTGGAATGCTTAGTTATTTTAAGTATTACGACTTTTTTGTGCAAAATGTGAATGAGTTATTTGGAACACATTTTACGTTATTATCATTAATGTTACCGCTTGCAATTAGTTTTTATACGTTTCAAAAGATTGCCTTTTTAGTAGATACATATCGCGGGGAGACGGAAGCGTGTCATTTTCTTGATTATGCATTGTTTGTAACATTTTTCCCGCAGCTTATCGCAGGGCCAATTGTTCATCATGCTCAAATTATGCCGCAGTTTGCGGATAATAGTAACAAACGCTGGCAATCAAAGTATATTGTTCTTGGAATATTTGTCTTTGGAATGGGGATTTTCAAGAAAGTAGGAATTGCGGATGTTTTATCTCCACTTGTACATGAAGGATTTGATGTACAACCATCGTTAACATTTGTGGAGGCATGGATTTCATCTTTGGCATATACATTTCAGTTGTATTTTGACTTTTCCGGATACTCTGATATGGCAATTGGGATTGCTTTAATGTTTAATATTACATTACCACAAAACTTTAATTCGCCATATAAAGCAGTGAATATCCAAGAGTTTTGGCATCGTTGGCATATGACACTTAGTCAGTTTTTAACGAAATATGTGTATATTTCACTCGGTGGAAATCGAAAAGGGACGATTCGCGTATATGTAAATATCATGATTGTATTTTTAATAAGTGGACTTTGGCATGGGGCTGGTTGGACATTTATATTTTGGGGATTCTTGCACGGCGTTGCTTCAGTTATTCATCGCTTATGGCGTAAAGCGGGGGGACGTATGCCGGCATGGGCTGGTTGGCTCATCACGTTTCTATTTATTAATACGGCATGGGTATTTTTCCGTGCGACATCTTGGCATAATGCGATTAAAGTGTTAAAAGGAATGCTTGGATTGAACGGATTTGAATTTGCGAACAGTGTATTTCCAGCGGTTCTATTACAGAAACTACAATTTTTAATCCCATACGGTGTTTCATTTACTGAAAATTATCATATGGCATTATTAGATTCCAAAATGGTTGCTTACATTTTAGGAGCACTATGTATTAGTTTCTTCTTCAAAAACTCCATTCAATTAAAGGATACATTCCGTCCGAATGTATGGACGGCCTTATTTACAGCGGCATTACTCGTGTACAGTGTACTACATTTAACAAGTATTAGTGAGTTTTTATATTTTAATTTCTAGGTGGAGAATATGAAAAACAAACATTGGCTTATCATCGTTTTCGTATGTGTGTTTATTCCGCTTACAGGTGTAGGACTATTTAATAGTTATATAGATTCCCTTTGGATATTTCCTCATAAAAATAAGTGGAATGATGTTCAGTTTGGTTTTAATGAAAGACAGCAGAAAACAAATTATATATCGCATCGGCCTTTTCATTACGATGGTGTCATATTAGGGAGTAGTCGAACGACATTTATAAATGAAAATGATTTTGTTGGACTACACGCATTTAACTATGCAGTAAGTAGTATGGATCCTCGTGAATATGATGCGTATATTGAGTATGCAAAAGAAAAAAAGGGAGGTAGTTTGTCATCTATTGTGCTGGGCTTAGATTTTCTTGGGACAAACAAAAACCGTGAGATAGCTTTCGATAAACCGGAAGTGTATATTAATAATGCACGAAGCTGGTTATATCCGATAAAATCATATGTGAGCATGGATGAGATTACGTATTCCCGGAATACAATTGAGAGGTCTACTCATGGTGGTACAGATGTAGATCGTTATAATCGAGACAATATAAAGAAAATGCGTGAGTATACGAAAGAAGAAAGAGATGCGCAAGTTAAAGCGCAAGTTGATAAGTTTAGCAAGGAAATATACGGCGGGAATTATGAATATCAAAATATGAAAGAAATATTAGAGAATGTAAAGGCTCATAATCCGAATACAAAATTTTATATTTTTACAACACCAGTTTCAGAGCCATTGTTCCAAACGATGATAAAAGAAGGAAGATGGAATGATTACAAAAGGTGGCTTCATGATGCGGTAGATGTATTTGGAGAAGTACATCATTTCATGTATGTGAATTCTGTTACAACGAATTTGGACAACTATATGGATGGGCATCATTTTAGGCCGGAGATTGGAAAAATGATTGCACATAAAGTTGTAAAACAAGAAGATCATGCAATTCCGAAAGACTTTGGTATCGTTATAACGAAAGAGAATATAGATGATGTATTGCAAAATATTTATGCATCTGTTCAACATTAAAAAAGCAACATCCGGATTCCCGGATGTTGCTTTTTAGTCTGCTTTCAAATCAACAATGAGATAAGCTAATATGACAACAAAGAAAATACTAACAGCCGGTGCAGTTAATACATGTCCAGCCGTAAAGCCGATGCCGAGTGATAGCGCTAATGCGCTAGCAAGCAGCATATATTTTACAGTTAGAATTGATTTGAAATTTGTAATGACACGAATGAGTAATCGAATTCCAAAGTAGAGAAATGGTAACAAATACACCAGAAAACCAATTATTCCAAAGGAGAAGAATAAGTCATGGAAGTCCATTTCAACTAGTTTAATTTTATCTTTATCTTTATAGTTTCCTGCATAGCCCATACCGAGTAACTTTTGTGACATTGGAGCTTCTTTATAAGATTTTTTATATACTTTTAAAAATCTATCACGGTCACTATAAATTAAACTGTTCATTTCTCCAGCGGTTAGCTTTCCTTCCGCTTCTCTTTTTGCGTCTTCAGGATCTTCTTTAACGACTTTTCCTTGTTTTCTTGCTTCATCGTCTCTTACTGATTTCTTATACTCATACATCTGTAAGTGAATGCCCATATTTTTCGCAATAGGGGTAAGTGGTGTTACGACAATTAAACCCCCTAGTACAACGAGAGCAACGACTGTATTTACAAGTTTCGCGAAACCCTTCCCTTCTTTTTTACGATTCATCATATATTCAATAAAAGAGAACAGAAGCGCAACGCCTAGTGTAATCACAATTGCCCCGTAACCAACCTTCGTTCCAACCATAATGCTCGCGTACATCGCAAAAATTGTTGGAATCCAGTAGTATACTTTTGAAAACGACGTCGTTTTATGTATAGAGTAAAGTACAACCACCGGGAACGTAATTGCGAAAATGGAACTTAATTCATTTCCAGCAAAGAACCATCCTCTAGAACCGAGTTTTGAATGCGGATAGCTTTGGAAATCCGTATCAGATACAATCGAGACAAACATAACCATACTTAAAATTAATGTTGTATATAAGAAATATGTCATTAACTTATGGTAAGAGTATTGTAAATCTTTCAAAGCTTTGAATGCGAGTATATATCCGAATAATAAACAGATTGGGTATATACTTTTTGCGATAAATTTAATTTCTTCTCCTATATAAAAAGGAGACTTCACGAACATATTGTTTATGAAACTAGCTGCTATCGTTACGCCTAGTAAGAATATGTATATAACGTATTTCTTATTACCAGGTTGTTTCCAATTGAAAAGTAGATATGCTAGAGCGAGAGTCATAAAGGCAAATCTTACTACAATTCCGACTGTCGCACTCATGTGTAATGTGTAGATAGAAAAAGATGTTAATAAATCTAAAATTGGTTGCAACACAATGAATAGTAACAGGAAATGTGGGAAGTAGTTATTCGTCTGGTTCAACTTGTTAACCATGGTTTCCTCCATTTCTTCATTTTTACATGATAATGTTCATACATCAAAATAAGAATACACCATTTTATTATAACGGTAAATAGAAGCAGATATGCGAAAAATATGTTTTAATTCAGTTTCTTTTTTACATGATAATGGTAAGATTCCTAAATTTTCGGCTAAATTAGACAGAAAATTACGAAAAAAGAAGGGTTTTCTACCTCTTTTCTTTAATTATATAAGTATAATCTTTAGGGAAGAAAGAGGGATATATAATGGAAGTAAAAAGTAAAGCAGAGTCAGTAGTTGTGAAATATGAAGGACGAGTAGCAACGATTATGATGAATCGCCCAGAAGTATTAAATGCATTAGATGAACCTACGCTCAAAGAATTGTTAGCAAAACTGAAAGAAGTAGCTGAGAGCTCCGTTCATATTGTCGTACTATGCGGAAATGGACGCGGTTTTTCTGCGGGTGGAGATATTAAATCTATGCTTTCCAGTAATGATGAAAGCAAGTTTGAAAGTATCATGAATACCATTTCTGAAATAGTTGTTACATTATATACGATGCCGAAGCTTGTGATTAGCGCTATTCATGGCCCGACTGCAGGACTTGGCTTAAGTATCGCTCTAACAGCTGATTATGTATTGGCAGACATTTCATCGATCATTGCGATGAACTTTATTGGAATCGCTTTAATACCAGACGGCGGAGGGCATTTCTTCTTACAAAAACGCCTCGGTGAAAATATGGCAAAACAAATCATTTGGGAAGGTAAAAAGTTATCTTCAACAGAAGCGCTAGAACTTGGATTAATTGACGAAGTTATCGGAGAAAACTTCCAAGGTGCTGTGAAACAAAAAATTAATGAATGGCTTCAAAAACCAATTAAAGCAATGATTCAGACGAAACAAATTTTATGTGAAGTCAATCGTTCAAATTTAGAACAAACACTGCAACTAGAAAAACGTGGACAATACGCAATGAGAAAAACGGCTGATCATAGAGAGGGAATTGCTGCATTTTTAGAAAAGCGTCCGCCAGCGTTTAAAGGAGAATAAAAGGGAAGAAAGTGTTAACACATTTTAGTATAATTGTGTTAGCACTTTTTTATTGGGAGATATAGATGAGAAAAAGGGTTACTGTGATTATACTTTTATTTGTTATGTACATTACGTTGCATAGCACTCCGTATTTGGCAGTCCGAACGGCGATTTTTCTTTCGGGACATCCTACTATTGCTTTTCAGGGAGAAATTCAAAAGAGGCCGAATCCATATCAAGAAGCGATACCAGAATCACTGCGAGTGATATATGGAGAGAAGCAAGAGGATTATGATGTATATTATTTCCCTAGTCCATATGCGAAGGAAAAAGGGCGAGACTTGGGAAGCGCGTACGTAAAGAAGGTATGGTTTATGTACAATGCAGAATTAGGTAAATTGTAAGGAATGAGAGGAGCGACAGAGAGGCTATGTCAACTTATAACAAGCTAGTTAGAGATCGTGTTCCAGAAAAGATTTTAATGTCTGGAAAAACATATACGTCGAAAAAATTAACAGGTCAAGCATACATAGAAGCATTAGCGAAAATCGGAACAGAAGAAATCCGTGAATTCGCTTCAATGAAAGAGCGAGAACACG
Source organism: Bacillus sp. Xin1 (assembly GCF_013314535.1). Lineage (GTDB taxonomy): Bacteria > Bacillota > Bacilli > Bacillales > Bacillaceae_G > Bacillus_A. The sequence continues at coordinate 75,641 of NZ_JABUAE010000018.1, forward strand.
CATTAGATTCACTTGCGGATGCACTAGAAATTATTATCTCACTAGCGCGTGCAGAAGGTGCAACATTGGAAGATATTGAACGTCTTCGTAAGCAAAAAGAAGAAGAGCGCGGTGGGTTTGAAAGAGGAATCTATTTGCTGGATGTTTCGGAGGAGTAGTTTGATAGAGGGGATCTATTTTAGATAGGGAGAGAATGATATGGAAAACAGCAAACACTTGTATCAGGTTGGGGACTATCGTCTATGGCTAAACACTGAAACAGGAGCCTTGCAAATGAAACTTGACGGGAATAGAGAATTGTACAACATACCGAAGAATACGAAATTGTACGAGCGGCTATTAAATGACTTTTTCAGCAAGCCAGTAGAGCAGGAAAATAAGTAATTAAGTATATATAGATGAAAAGCTCACCCTTTTCTAGAAAGGTTGAGCTTTTTGTTATTTGGCTTTTGCTAGTTTTATCCCGCATTAACGGGCAGTAATACTCCCACCTCAAAATTCGGCGAGAGCAAAGAAGTTAGGTGGGAGATAAACTGCCCGTAAAAGCCCGATTGGTTCAACTAATAATCAGTGGGGGATGAAGAAAATCCCCACTGATTAAAGTTTCACTTTATTTTAATTACAAAAAGACTAATGATAAAAAACACTCCTGTTAGCACCCATCCAATTATAATTGCAGTAGAGGTATGAAGAGCATAAGAAACTTGTAAACAAAACAAAGATGCTAAAAACCAAATGAATGCAATTTCTACATGTTTTTTTGTTAATTTCATTACAATCAATCCCCTTTGTTATTCAAATGTACTATAAAATATTTTACCATAATTATGTAATTGTAAAGGTGAAATATATATAAATCCCCAACGTTATTAGTAGTGGTTTTATGACAATTCCGTTATACTGAATATTAGAAAAACGAAGTGGAGGGACCAACATTGGCACATCATGCAAAAGAAACAATGGAACTTATTAAACAGCTTGTTTCCATTCCAAGTCCATCTGGAAACACAGGGAAAATCATTAACTTTATTGCAAACTACGTAAAAGAATGGAATGTAGAAACGAAGCGTAACAATAAAGGTGCGCTTATCTTAACATTAAAAGGACAAAACGACGAGCAGCACCGCTTACTAACTGCTCACGTTGATACATTAGGTGCAATGGTAAAAGAAATTAAATCTGATGGTCGCCTTCGCTTATCGATGATCGGCGGATTTCGCTGGAACTCTGTTGAAGGGGAATATTGCGAAATTGAAACAGCAAGCGGAAAAACATATACAGGTACAATCTTAATGCACCAAACATCTGTCCACGTTTACAAAGACGCAGGTGAAGCAAAACGCGATGAAAAAAATATTGAAGTTCGCATTGATGAGCGCGTATCTTCAGCAGATGAAGTTCGTGAACTCGGAATTGAAGTAGGGGACTTTGTTTCATTCGACCCACGCGTCCAAATTACAGAGAGCGGCTACATAAAATCACGTCACTTAGACGACAAAGTAAGCGTAGCAATCCTATTAAAATTAATTAAAAGATTACAAGACGAAAATATCAAATTGCCATATACAACTCATTTCTTGATCTCTAATAATGAAGAAATCGGCTATGGTGGTAACTCAAATATTCCAGAAGAAACAGTAGAATACTTAGCTGTTGATATGGGAGCACTGGGAGACGGGCAAGCATCAGATGAATACACAGTATCTATTTGCGCGAAAGACTCTAGCGGTCCATACCACTACGCTTTACGTAAACACTTAGTAGAGCTTGCGAAAGCAAACAATATCGAATATAAAGTAGATATTTATCCATACTACGGATCAGATGCATCTGCCGCAATCCACGCAGGTTTTGATGTAAAACACGCCCTAATCGGTGCGGGAATTGATTCTTCTCATGCATTTGAACGTACGCATGAAAGCTCGATTGCGCATACAGAGGCGCTTGTGTTTGCTTATGTGATGTCTGTGTTGATTGGGGAATAATAGAGAGAAATTTTATATTTTAGAATAAAAAGTGATTGGTATAAGCCAATCACTTTTTTCTATAACAGCAAAAACCACTTAATGTATATCCTTACATTAACCTCCTAACGAAATTACTGTAACATCAATATCTCCTAATATATTACCGTAATTTACCTGTAATAAATACTTAATAATTGTTATCAATATACGTATTTACTCTAGGATAGTAATGGCATAAACTAATTGAGTTGCTATTGAATAGTAGATTAGTAGAAGGGAAATGATCCCTTCAATTTTTTATTGTTTAATAGAAAAAATTGTTGAAAAGATTTGAGAGGAGAAAAGTTTTAATGAAATACGGAGTAATCGCAGCAGGAATTCTAGCAGTAAATTTACTATCTGCCCCATTAAGTAGTTCAGCCGCAACTCAAACATTTCCGGATGTTCCAAACTGGGCCGAAAACTCGGTGAACTATTTAGTTGATAAAGGAGCGCTTCATGGAAAGCCCGACGGCACTTTTGGGCCAACTGAAACGATTGATAGAGGTTCAGCTGCAAAACTAATGGCGATGGTACTAGGATTAGAGATTAATCAAAGCGCAAAACCAACTTTCAAAGATTCACAAACTCACTGGGCAGCATCATACATCGCAGCTGTAGAAAAAGCAGGTGTCATTCAAGGTGATGATAAAGGGAATTTTAATCCGTCCGGCAATATCGATCGTGCTTCTATGGCATCTATGCTTGTGAATGCTTATGGATTAGAAAACAAAATCATTGGGGAATTACCGACACAGTTTAATGATTTAAAAGGTCATTGGGGTGAAAAACTAGCTAATATTTTAGTGGGTTTAGGAATTTCTAACGGAACTGATAACGGCTGGAAACCTGATGGGATTGTAACGCGTGCCGAAGCAGCTCAATTTATCGCACAAACAGATATGGGAAAAGCAGATACATCGAAAAGAATGTACATGAATAGAAACTTTATTACATATCATGAGCCATCACTATCATCAGGTATTACATCTAATCAACATAATCCGCAAATTATTGTAGTGAAAGAACAACGTGCAGATGGTTGGTTAAAGATCGTAACGGATAACGGTGACAAATGGACGCCGTTAAAAGAAAAAACAGAGCATATCGATAAAGCATTTACTACATATCAAGAAGCATCACATTCTTCTAAAGTATTAGGAAAATATGGCCCGCAAACTGTAACAGTCATTGAAGAAAAAGGAAGCTGGATTCGTATTCGTACAAACGCTGGTTTCCAATGGCTTGATAAAAATCAATTAAACCAAGTCAACTTCTTAGAAGGAAAAGCAATTATTATTGATCCAGGTCATGGTGGTGTAGATCCAGGCCATGAAGGCGTAAACGTGGATGAAAGTCAAATTGTACTGGACACATCTTTACGAGTACAAAAATTATTTGAACAAAAAACACCATTCACTGTATTGTTAACACGTGAAACTGACGTAAGACCAGGAACGGATGCAAAAGACTCTTTACAAGAACGTGTAGAATTTGCACAAGAAAATCATGGTGATGTCTTTGTAAGTATTCACGGCAATGGCTTTGATGGAAGCGCTAGTGGCACAGAAACATACTACTATAGATCAGCAACAAGCCAAACAAACCCATATGTAGACGAAAGCCGCATGCTAGCAGAAAAAATTCAAGATCGTCTTGTGGACGCACTTGGAACACGTGACAGAGGCGTAAAAGAAGGCGACTTCTACGTTGTTAGAGAAAACACGATGCCTGCTGTATTAACAGAATTAGGATTCGTTGACAACCAGATCGATGGTGAAAAACTATCCTCCCCAGAATGGAGACAACGTGCTGCAGAAGCGATTTACTCTGGAATTTTAGATTACTATGAGTGGAAAGGTAATGACGTTTCGGCTTACCGTTTATAATAGATAGAGAGGCTATCCTTTTATAGGATAGCTTCTTCTTGTGTGCGTAGCGGCGTGAACTTTGTCGAGCGGTCGATATCCTATGTCGAATCGCCGATATATTTGAAAGAACGATCGATATCGTTTTATTGATGTATACATAGATTACTTTTCTTTAAGTTCTTCTTGTTTTGCAGCTAATAAGTTACGTAAAACATGGCCTCGATAGCTTTCTAATTTTCTTCCTTCCAAATAACGGACGCCTAATTTTTTTAGTTCCGCTACGTACCACCCTTTTGATCCGAAATACATGGAGATCACTTCCTTTTTGCTTTTGAACAGTATATGTTTTAGAATTGATAAATTTCGCTTTTTATGATATATAACTGAATTTAAAATAAATGTTGAATATTCAGTCTATTTGTATTAATATTATCTTATTATCCGATGACAGTGATTAGCCTCTCTGCATGCCCGGATACAATTTCGTTTAATTTCATAGAAGATGATTGGCTTCTTTCCACTTGAACTTCCTTAGCAGGAAGACGAGCCGTAGGGATAGAGACAGTAAAATCCAATGTAATTCTTTACATTGCTTTTCTGGCTCTTTTTATTTTTCCTTTAAACAGGAAAAGGTTGAGTGTGGCGTGTGCTGGGCAGGTGGCTCATTTGTCGAAGAATTCAAAGAAAGCGTTATCAATCATAGTGATATTTCAACCTTATATATGCTCACTCAGAGGGTTTGTGAAAATAAATACGTATAGGTTGGTGATCTTTTTGGCGAAAGAAAAACAAGAATTGCAAAAAGACTTGAAAACCAGACATATCACGATGATTTCAATTGGCGGGGTAATCGGGGGCGGATTGTTTGTAGGAAGTGGGGCAATTATTCAATCAACAGGTCCAGCTGCTATTTTGTCCTATATTATCGGAGCTTTAATGGTTGTACTTGTGATGCGGATGCTTGGGGAGATGGCTGCGGTAAATCCTGATAGTGGTTCTTTTTCGACATATGCTCATAAAGCGATTGGACCTTGGGCAGGGTATACAATTGGCTGGTTATATTGGTTCAATTGGCTCATCATTATCGCAATTGAAGCAGTGCTATTAGGGGTGATGCTTAACAATTGGTTCCCGTCCATACCGACATGGATTGCGAGTTTGCTTGTTTTGATCATTATGACAATGACAAATATTTATTCGGTAAAGTTATACGGCGAGTTTGAATATTGGTTAGCGTTTATTAAAGTTGTTGCGATTCTAGCATTTTTAGCGTTAGGAATTGGGATGATTTTTGGAATTGTTCCTAGTGTAGACAGGCCAAGTCTTTCGATTATTACTGAAAACGGAGGCTTTTTCCCAAAAGGGATTATGCCAGTACTACTTAGTGTTGTGTTTATTTCTTTCTCTTTATCGGGGAGTGAAGTCGCAGCGATTGCGGCTGGGGAATCTGACAATCCAGAGAAGAATGTAATACGAGCAATTAACAGCGTTGTATGGCGCCTTATGATTTTCTTCGTAGGTTCTGTATCAATTTTGGTTCTTTTTATGCCGTGGAACAATGCAGAATTATTGAAACTGCCTTATGCAAGTTTATTTCAGATGGCAGGGATTCCTGCGGCTGCGGAAATCATGAATGGGGTTGTATTTCTGTCGCTCCTTTCGGTTATGAATTCCGGAATATACACGAGTTCTCGTATGTTATTTTCACTTGCGAAAAAAGGGGACGCACCAGATGTGTTTTCTAAGTTAAATAGTCGCGGGACACCGGTTTGGGCGATCTATGCAAGTATCGTATTTGCATTCATTTGCGCCATGCTGAAGTTTATCTCTCCTGATAAACTATTTGCTTTTTTAGCGAATAGCTCAGGCGGGGTTACGATGCTGATGTATATGTTTGTTGCCGTTTCACATATTCGGTTAAGAAAAAAAGCTGAAAGAGAAGACCCAGGGAAATTAAAGGTGAAAATGTGGTTGTTCCCGTATCTCACATATGTAACGCTTGCGATGATTATTACGATATTTGTTGCACAAGCATTTATCGCGGATATGCGTATGCAATTTTATATGACAATTTTAGCGACTGCTATCGTAATCGCAATCTATTTTATAAGAGATAGAAATAAGCGCGTACCGATAAACAAAGATTTTACAATAATAAAAGATTCAGAAGTTAGCTTAGAGAAGGAGTAAGAAAGGGGTATATTCCATGTTAAAAGAAAAGCAAAATATTGTAACGACAAAATCTAATAGTTTACATGAAAGAAGAAACAATGCGGTTCCTCAAGGTCCCTATAATATTACACCGTTGTATGTCGGGTCGGCAAAAGGAGCGATTATTACAGATGTAGATGGCAATGAATTAATCGATTTTGCTGGCGGGATTGGTATGCAAAATGTCGGGCACTGTCATCCGAAAGTTGTACAAGCTATTCAAAGCCAAGTGGCATCTTCTATTCATAGTTGTTTTCACGTAGCGCCGTATGAAAGCTATATTGAGCTAGCTGAGAGAATGAACGAATTAACGCCAGGAGATTTCAAGAAAAAAACGATGTTCGCTAATAGCGGGGCAGAAGCGGTAGAAAATGCGATCAAAATCGCGAGAAAAGCGACTGGACGGAGTGCTGTTGTTTCGTTTGAGCGTGCGTATCATGGCCGTACACTGATGACAATGTCGCTTACGAGTAAAGTAAAGCCTTATAAACATGGATTTGGTCCATTTGCATCAGATGTGTACAAACTTCCTTATCCATATTATTACCGCGCGGAAAACGGTTTGACGCAAGAAGAAGTAGATGGGCAAATTTTAGCGTATTTCGAACGCTTTATGTTAGAAGAAGTAGCAAGTGACAATATCGCTGCCATCATTTTAGAACCGCTTCAAGGGGAAGGTGGATTTATCGTTCCAAGCACTACGTTTATGAGGGGCGTCAGAAACCTTTGTGATAAATATAGAATCATTATGATCGCAGACGAAATTCAAACGGGCTTTGCTCGTACAGGAAGTTTGTTTGCAATGGATCATTTTGGCGTTGCTCCTGATTTAATGACATTTTCAAAATCGATTGCTGCAGGTATGCCGCTTAGCGCAGTGACAGGAAGAGCGGAATTGATGGATACACCTGGCCCGGGACAACTTGGTGGTACGTTCTCAGGAAGTCCAGTTGCTTGCGCAGCTGCACTCGCTGTTTTAGATGTAATTGAAGAAGAGCAGCTAGTAGAACGTGCTAGAATAATCGGCAGCCGTATGATGGAAGTGTTCAATAGTTGGAAGGAAAAATATGAGTGCATTGGAGATGCCAGAGGCCTTGGAGCGATGACGGCGATTGAACTTGTCAAAGATCGCAATACGAAAGAACCGGCAACAGAAGAAGTAAAAGCGATTATGCAAGAAACACATAGCAAAGGTGTAATCACAATAAGCGCTGGTATTTATGGAAATGTCCTACGCTTCTTACCGCCGCTTGTTATAACAGATGAACAGCTGGAAGAAGGACTTCATATTCTTGAAACGGCAATTGCAAAACTATCAAAATAGGAAACGATGATGGAGGCAGAGCAATGAAGTTTTTAAATTATATAAACGGCCAGTGGAAAGAGCCATCTACCGATCAATATTCGAAAAACTACAATCCGCATAACGGAGAAGTATTAGGTGAATTTCCGTTAAGCTCAAAGGAAGATACACAATCTGCGATTGCATCAGCGAAAGAAGCGTTTCAAAGTTGGCAACGGTTATCGTTTCATGAGCGCGCTAGTTACTTATGGAAAGCAGCTCAGATTTTAAAAGAACGAGTGACGGAGATTGGCCAAGATTTAACGAGTGAAGAAGGGAAGACACTTGCCGAAGGAATCGGCGAGACGAATCGAGCGATCAGCATTTTGGAATATTATGCAGGAGAAGCAAATCAGCCGATTGGAGAAATGATTCCTTCGGTGAATGCGAATACGATGCTTTACAGTAAACGCGTCGCAGTTGGGCCGGTCGGACTCATTACACCGTGGAATTTCCCAATTGCGATTCCAGCTTGGAAAATGGCACCGGCGCTTATTTACGGGAATACGGTTGTCATAAAACCGGCTGAAATTACGCCAAAATCAGTCTATCATCTTGTGAATGCTTTTCATGAGGCAGGAATTCCACCAGGAGTGATCAATTGTGTATTTGGGAAAGGTTCCGTCGTTGGAACGGAATTAACAGAAAACCCGGATATAAAAGCGATTTCTTTTACAGGTTCAAATGGCGTTGGAAAAACGATTCAGCAAACAGCGGTTGCAAGCGGAAAGAAAGTGCAGTTAGAAATGGGAGGGAAAAACCCATTAGTCGTATTAAAGGATGCTGATATCGGGAAAGCAATTGATATTACAATCAAAGGTGCATTCGTGTCAACAGGACAAAAATGTACAGCGACAAGTCGTGTCATTGTTGAAGAAGCTATTTATGAAGAGTTTCGAAATGAGCTCTTATTACGCACAAAGGCATTAAAGGTGGGCAATCCATTTGAGCAAGATACATTTATGGGACCATGCGTATCCGAGAGCCAACAGCACTCAGTTTTATCGATGATTGAAGTAGGAAAGAAAGAAGCTTCTTTACTTTGCGGAGGCAGTGTACCAGAAGAAGATGAGTTAAAACAAGGATATTATGTCCTGCCGACGATTTTTGAAGACGTACCACAAGATGCACGAATTGCGAAAGAAGAAATCTTTGGTCCTGTTATCTGTTTATTTAAGGTGAACAATTATCAAGAAGCGATTCATGTAGCGGATGATACAGAATACGGACTGAGCGCATCTGTTTGTACAAATAATCTCAGTCTAGCCCAGCAATTCATTGATGATATGGAAGTTGGGATGGTTCATGTTAACTCAGAAACAGCAGGAGCAGAGCCGCAAGTTCCGTTTGGTGGTATGAAAAATTCTAGCGCGGGACCAAGAGAACAAGGAAAAACAGCTTCAGAATTTTATACAAGAGTCAAAACGGTATATATCGATCAAGTATGAGTTATAGAATAAACACATAATAATGGGGGATGAACATGCGTAAAGGTACTTTTTTCATGGCAGGACACTCAAGACTTCCGAAAGGGATGGCTGTGCGCAGTGTCTATGAAACATTAACAATTACAATAGAAGCAGATCATAAATATCACGTTATTATTGAAGCGTCATGTACCCTTGCTACAGAACATGGGAGAGACTTTATTGCTCAAATGTTAAGAGGACATAGTTTGCGAGATGGTATTGAAGAGATCACGCAAGAAATCTCGCACCATTATCAAGGAAAAGCACAAAATGCGATTATTAGTGCGTTAAAAGACTTGTACCGACAATATACAAGCTATGTAAACGGCGAAAAACCACAAGAAGAATATGAAGAAACAAATCTATAACAAACTGCCCAGTTTATCGTACTTTATTTCCTAAAGTACATTCATAAACGAGAGCCAGTTATATTTCAGCTTATTTGGTGAGCGGAATATAACTGGCTTTTTATTTTTAAATGAATGAGGAGGCTAAAAAAATGTCAAAATTAAATCAGGGTGGAAAACAAAAAAGAAGATGTACGGAAAATGGTGTGGTGAAAGCTTGTAAGATGTGTAAAGCGTGTACAGTGGTAAAGGAACTACAACATGAGAAAAAATTAAAATTGACGAAAGAAACATATTGACAGTGTGAATATTTTGAATTATCATTTAATTGTAAGTGATAAGATCCATATGAGAAATTAGCCTTCTCTATATCCGATCTTCATTTTCTGTCTGCCCATATTAAAATAATAAACTGTCTATTATTACTGTACTTTAAGAGATTAAAGAACACTCGTAATTTAAAGCCAGTTGTACGTTTTCTACAATTTGTATTGTAGATGCGTATGACTGGCTTTTTTGTTTATTTAAACTAAAGGAGGAAATAACATGTCAGTGATTACGAAGCAAGAAGTGAAGATGAAGTTCGCAAAGAAATATGAGGGGTATGAAATTGTTCCTCATCCAGAACATAAACGTTTGTATCATATTGTGTTAGACGGGCAATTGCTTCAGCAATTTTTCCAAGAGGTAAAAGATCATTCGGAGCAATCACTGCAATACATTCCGTATTCCCGCTTTATTATCGCAGATCAAATGAAAAAACTATTTGGTGATTCATTTATGGAAAATGTTCGAGGTATTATTCACGACCGGGAAACAGGCGGATTTACAATTGGGGTACAAGGCGAAACAACAGACGCAGGAGACTATGTGAAATTCGCAACGGCATTAACGCATTTAATCGGGACATCGAACTTTGATGCGATGACAGGAACGTACTATGCAAGATTTAATGTGAAAGATACAGACAGCAGCGATTCGTATCTTCGCCAAGCGTATCGATTATTTACGCTTCATACAGATGGAACATTTGTTGACGAACCGACAGACTGGCTTCTGATGATGAAAATAGAAGAAAAGAATGCAGTAGGAGGAGAATCACGTTTACTTCATTTAGATGATTGGGAAGAGCTTGATAGATTTAGAAAGCACCCACTCGCATCAGTTAAAATTACGTATAAAGCACCTCCAAGTAAAAATATGCAAGAAATTGTATATCGTGAAACGTTTTTTGATGTAAACAATGCACCATGCATTTGCTTTATTGATCAATTCGCTTATCCAGATAACATTGAACAGGCAACATATTTGAAGGAATTATCACACTCTGTGGAGAATTCTCCAGCAACACACGCATTGAAATTACCAGTTGGAGATTTAGTTCTTTTAAATAATCTATTTTGGATGCACGGGCGCGCTGCTTTTGAGAAAAACAAAGATTTATATCGTGAGCTTATGCGTCAGCGCGGTTGCTTTTCTAAATAATAGATTTGGCGGGTCTTTTCACAAGGCCTGCCTTTCCTAATATAGGGGATACAAACATAAGGAGGAAGTTACATGCATGATTTTCTAATTATCGGCGGAGGAATTGTCGGTCTTTCAACGGGAAGGGCCTTAACGAAAAAGTTTCCACATGCGAAAATCGCAGTCATCGAAAAAGAAGACGAACTTGCGCATCATCAAACAGGACATAATAGCGGTGTCATTCATTCTGGCATTTACTATAAACCAGGCAGCTATAAAGCGAAATTTGCGAAAGAAGGAAACGCAGCGATGGTTGAATTCTGCAAAGAAAATGGCATTGCCTATGATATGTGCGGCAAGGTGATCGTTGCGACAGAACAAGAAGAACTCCCTCTTTTACATAACTTGTATGAAAGAGGCTTACAAAATGGGTTACATATTTCGAAAATCGATCAAGAGGAACTAGCAGAAATCGAGCCCCATGTAAAAGGGTTAGGAGCCATTCGCGTTCCGTCTTGCGGCATTGCCGATTATAAAGGAGTCAGTCATGCATTTGCCCGTTTTATAGAAGAAAGCGGAGGAGAAGTACACTTAGGCACAAAAGCAGAACAAATTTTTGAACACAAAGATTTCGTTACAATCGAAACAAACAAAGGTGTCTTCGAAACAAAATTTCTCATTAATTGCGCTGGATTACATAGTGACCGAATCGCTAAAAAAACAGGAATACTAACAGATATGAAAATCGTACCGTTCCGAGGTGAATATTACGAACTCGTCCCAGAAAAACGTCACCTTGTCAAACACTTAATTTATCCTGTCCCAAACCCAGACTTCCCGTTCCTTGGTGTTCACTTCACAAGAATGATCAACGGGGACGTACATGCTGGGCCAAACGCCGTATTAAGTTTCAAGCGTGAAGGTTACACGAAAAAAGACTTTGATATAAAAGACTTCATGGAAACAATGACATACGCCGGCTTTTGGAAAATGGCAATGCCGAATATGAAAGAAGGCATGAAGGAAATGATTCGTTCTTTCAGTAAACAATCGTTTCTTAAAAGCTTGCAACGCTTAATACCAGAACTTACAGAGAAAGATATCGTTCCAACTCATGCCGGTGTAAGAGCGCAGGCAATCTTATCAAACGGAAACATGGTAGATGACTTTTGCATTATCCCAGGCATCAACTCGATGCATATTTGCAATGCACCGTCCCCAGCGGCAACAGCGAGTTTGAAGATTGGGGAGGAGATTGCGGGGAAAGTACCAGGTGTAATTTCAGACCGAATTTCTTTGTCAAAAGCTACTTTTTGAGGTAGCTTTTTAATTTTTTTTTGGTGAATTATGAAATTTGTTGAATTACGGATATATCTTGAGAAATAAGCGATATATTTGAAAAATAACTAATATGGGATAGGAATACTCGATATTTCTATATGAAATAGGGGGGTATCCGGATGGTATTGAAATATTGACAAGGTGTAGTTTCTCTGTTGAAAGCGCTTTATTCGTTAACCTATATTCCACATCGTTAGACAGGGAATTGATTTTATGAAACAATAGTAACAGATAAGGAGAGGGTGCTTTTCCTTAAGTGCTTCGTATTGAATTTATTCTATAAGAGAAAGTGTGCTTAATGATTTAAATGAAATAAGGAGCTGTTTTTATTATATGCAAACAAAAAATGATTTAGATTTTGGACCTCAAGATGTAAATGTAGTGAACCCAAAACAAGCCAGGAAAGCTGTTATTGCTACTGGTATCGGGAATGCGATGGAATGGTTTGACTTTGGATTATACGCGTATTTAGCCGTTATACTAAGTCAATTATTCTTCTCTGGTGTTCACAATAGTGGCTTACAGCTTGTACTCACATTTGGTACATTCGCTGCTGCCTTTCTTGTTAGACCGATTGGTGGTATTTTCTTCGGTAGAATTGGTGATAAACATGGCCGAAAGATTGTGCTGAGTACAACGATTATTTTAATGGCACTTTCCACATTATTTATCGCGCTACTACCAACATACGAACAAATTGGAATTTGGGCACCGATTTTATTATTAGTTGCTCGTATGGTTCAAGGATTTTCCACAGGAGGCGAATATTCAGGAGCGATGGTATATATCGCTGAATCTTCACCCGATAAGAAGCGTGGTATACTCGGCAGTGGCCTTGAAATTGGGACGCTTTCTGGTTACATCGCCGCTTCGGTAATCGTTACTGTTTTGACAGTCGTGTTAACAGATGAACAAATGCTTAGCTGGGGATGGCGTATCCCGTTCTTAATTGCTGCACCAATTGGTTTGGTCGGTTTATATTTACGCCGCCATTTAGATGAATCTCCTATATTCCAAGAGATGGAAAAAGCACAAGAAGATTCTAAAGAAGATGAACAATTTTCGTTTATTGATATTTTGAAATATCATAAAAAAGACTTTCTTTTAAGCACAGTAATTGTTGCCTTCTTTAATATTACAAACTATATGATCCTTTCTTATATTCCTTCTTATCTAACACAAGTATTAAAAGTCAAAGAAACGACTGGTTTAATTATTATTTCAATTACGATGGCACTCATGATTCCACTGGCGCTTTATTTCGGGAAATTAAGCGATAAAGTTGGTAATAAACGTGTAGTACAATTCGGATTACTCGGTTTGACATTATGTTCAATTCCTGCCTTTTTACTAATCGGCAATGGACATATTGCAGCAATTTTTATAGGTATCATTATTTTAGGTTTCTTCCTTAGTGTTTATGAAGGAACACTGCCTTCTTTATTACCATCTCTCTTTTTCACAGATGTACGTTATCGTGCACTCTCGATATCATTTAATATCTCCGTATCCATATTTGGTGGAACAACACCGCTCGTATGTTCATATTTAGTTCATGCTACTGGAAATGCACTAGCACCCGCATTTTATTTAACTGGTGTCAGCGTCATCGGCTTACTTGTATTTAGCCTACTATTTATAACAACGTCAGGTCGTGCACTGAAAGGTTCGTACCCGACTGTAGAAACAAAAAAAGAAGCACACGAAATAGCGAAGCAAGACCCAGAAGAAGCACTTTGGTGGCACGAAGAATCTTTAGAAATTGAAGCAGTGAAAAACTCATAATGTATGAAAAGTAACATATATTTTTGCAATTTTTAAAATTATTTGATTGAATAAGTAACGCAGCACACTTTTCTCTAATTCAAACGAGAGCAAAAAAATCCCCCTTATTACAAATGGAATTGTAATAAGGGGGATTTTTCATAGTAAGAAATTGAATTTGTTTTCTTATACGGCTTGTTTTTCTTTTTCTGAATTATCTTTTTCCCAACACTCTGTGTTCTGTAAGCTAGGAATAGAATCAGCTTGGAAAACTGGGGTTTTTCCAGCTTTCTTTTGTTTTATATAGTCTGCTAAAGCGGCGTATGCAAACTTACCAAGAAGGGTAATGGCAATTAAATTTGTAAATACCATCAGACCCATAAATAAATCGGCCATATTCCAAACTGTTTGAAGTGTCGCAACGGATCCGAATACAACCATCGCAACTACCGCAACACGATAAATCATTAACCAGCCTTTACTTTCTTTAATGAATGCAATATTTGTTTCACCATAATAGTAGTTTCCTAGTAATGAACTGAACGCAAATAAGAAAATAATAATCGCTAAGAAACTGCTTGCCCATGGGCCAATTTGAGAACTTAATGCATTTTGTGTTAACTCAATTCCTTCTAAATTTGCTTGCTTATATACTCCGGAACATAGGACTATAAATGCTGTTGAAGTACATACTAAAAATGTATCAACGAAAACGCCGAGCGCTTGAACAAGTCCTTGCTTTACAGGGTGCGAGACATCCGATGTAGCGGCAGCGTTTGGTGAACTACCCATACCAGCTTCCGTTGCGAATAAACCGCGCTGAATACCGAACTTCATTGCTGCCCCAATGCCACCCGCAACTGCTTGATCTAAACCAAATGCACCTCTAAAGATTTCTAGAAAAACATCCGGTAATATATAGAAGTTTTTAATCACAACAAAAACAGCTACGGCGATATAAACAATAGCCATTGGCGGAACAATCGTTTCTGTAATACGTGCAATGCTTTTAATACCACCAAAAATAATAATCGCAACGAGTGTAGCCATTACAATTCCTACGATGTAACGTTCCAAACCAAAAGCATTTTCAAATGCTAATGTTACTGTATTTGCTTGTACAGAGTTGAAAATTAATCCGTAAGTAACGGTAATGAGGAGTGAGAACCAAACGCCCATCCAGCGTTTATTTAAGCCCTTTTCCATATAATAAGCAGGACCCCCGCGGAATCCACGTCCGTCTTTGACCTTATAAATTTGTGCAAGTGTACACTCTACAAAGCTTGTAGCGGCTCCAATAATCGCGATGAACCACATCCAAAATACTGCACCAGGTCCGCCCATTGAAATAGCTAGCGCTACACCAGCTAAGTTTCCGATACCAATACGAGCTGCTGCACTCAAACAAAATGCTTGAAACGGGGATATACTATCCTTTTTCTTTGTCTTTTTGTTAAACCCATTACTGATTAATCGTATCATGTCACCAAAATGGCTAATTTGTACAAATTGTAACTTAAAAGAAAAATAAAGTCCGAGACTGATTAACATTACAATAAGAATATATGACCATAAAATGTTATTCGTTATTTCAAGAAATTTACTAAAAGTATCGATCATGTAATGCACTTCCTTTTCTAGTTATATATAAAAGTATATTTTAAAAATAACGTAGAATCAAATTCAGTAGGAGAACATGCTATTTAATATTGGGTTTTAAGTAACATTATATTAATTATTCTTATTATTTTATTTTTTGTGAATAATTTAAGTGTGAGAGGAAACTCTTTTTTGTTGGAATGAGATGGCGAAATTTGTCGGTTGATCGATATGTTGTGCTGAATCGCCGATATATGGTGAGAAACGGTCGATATATT